>CANFXC010000063.1 GCA_947450765.1 Comamonadaceae bacterium
GCTTTTTCTGTCTGCGCGAGCACTGAAGTGGTCGTCATGCTGAAGGCCGCCATTGAAATGGCCAGGATGGTTTTGATCAGAAGCGAGGAAGGCATGCGACGACTCCGTGAATTGGTTTTTAAATTTGATATCAATGATAAAAGCGTTAACAACGATATGCACTAGGGTTTCTCATAGTACGGCGCAGAGACTTTGAAGCACTGGCCTCACAGAGGGGATGCCACCACCAGAAAGCGCCCGTTGACCACGGGTTCCGTGATGTACCCGGCGCGCTCGTTGTCACGGTCATACATCCAGGCCTTCCAGCCCTCGGGCACGGGAATCGCCAGATCCGCATCACTCCGGCCTTCGATGATCAGCATGTCTTGGGGAAGCTTGAGAGGGCTGGTCAAGCCAAACGCATTGCCGACCAGCAACCGGACCCGGCAACTTTCCGTCTCATGGATCGGCACGTCCTTGGCCGAGAGATGAAAAGTTTGCGCCGGCGCATGGCGCAGCTCTTCCGGTAGATCAATGAACATCTGCACAGCGTGAATCCGCGAGCCACTCGCCGGCGTCTGGGTGTGTTGAACCCCACTGCCGGCAAGTGTCCAGTGCACGTCGCCAGCGCCAAATTGATGGTTGGTGCCAACACTGTCAGACGAGACCATATGGCCCAACGTGTCCTCAAAAAGAATGGCGACGGCACTGATGTGCCGATGAGGATGCAGGGGAAAGGTGGGCGCCGTCATCACATAGCTGTCGCACAGGAGCACAGCCCCTGTACCAGGCGTCTCATGCCATTGGTGGCCAAAAAAGCCGGAACCTTCTCCCCGTCCAATGACGGCGTCGGGTGCGCGCAGTGGGTGACTTGCCTGCATGGGTTTTTCCTGTGAGTCTGCTGTGCGCACCTGCGCACACATGTTGCCAAAAATGCCGTCTTTTTAGGTTCGCGCCGAAAGCACTGGTCCTGAGTATTTATCTTAGCGGGGACGCGCTGCACCTGGCGTCCCCCAGCCTTTTCCTGAGAAACTCATTCTTTTGTCATGAAGGACTGTCATGCGACCACAGATGCGTGATTTTTTGAACTCCGTAGTCGTCGGTTCAAGCTTGTGCACGGCCTTGCTGGCTGCGCCCGCCTTGGCGCAAGTTGGGCCCTTGCTGGCGCCTTCAGGCACATTGCGCGCCTCGATCAATTTAGGCAATCCGATTCTGGCCAACAAAAATGCAAGCGGCCAAGCCGTCGGCGTGTCGGTTGACCTGGCGACTGAACTGGCCAAGCGCTTGGGCTTGCCCCTTGAACTGGTGGTGTTTGATTCAGCGGGAAAGTCCGTCGAGGCCTTGAGCCAGAACCAAGCCGACATTGGATTTTTTGCAGTCGACCCGGTGCGCGGCAAAGACATTGCGTTCACGGCGCCTTATGTCTTGATCGAAGGCAGTTACTTGGTTCGCCAAGATTCTGCGTTGACACGCAACGAAGAGGTTGACCGTGCGGGCACGCGCATCGCGGTGGGCAAAGGCAGTGCTTACGATTTGTTTTTAAGCCGCGAGATCAAAAGTGCACAGATCATGCGCGCACCGACATCACCCACGACCGTGGATTTTTTCCTCGAACAAAAATTAGACGTGGCGGCAGGTGTCAAGCAACAGCTGGAAATGGACGCCAAGCGGCTGCCCCATCTGCGGCTGTTGCCAGGCCGCTTCATGGTGATTGAACAAGCCATGGGCTTGCCCAAAACACGCGATGCCGAGGCGCGTCTTTATCTGCAGCGTTTTGTGGAAGAGATGAAGGCTTCAGGCTTCGTCGCCAACGCTTTGAAAAAGCACCAGATTGAAGGTGCCGTCTTAGCGCCATCAGTGCCTGTTCAGCCTTGACTCGCTCAACCCAAGCCGGCCCAAACCGCGCATCGGTAAACGACAAATGAAGCGCCGTAGGCCAAGGCAAACAAATAGCCAGCCGTGATCAGCGGCATGCGCCATCCACCGGTTTCTCGTTTGATGGCGGCCAGTGTCGAGAGACATTGCGGCGCAAAGACAAACCAGGTGAGCAAAGACAGTGCGGTTGCCGTGCTCCACTGTTGCGCAATGATGGGGGTGATCATTTCGGCCGTGTGTTCTCCCGCTGACGACAAGGCGTAGACGGTGCCTAGCGCGCTGACCACCACTTCGCGTGCAGCCATGCCGGGCACCAAGGCCAGGCTGATTTGCCAATTAAAGCCAATCGGCTCGAACACCATAGCCAGCCAATGGCCCAGCCATCCCGCCATGCTGTACTCAATGGCTTGTCGGGTGGCGCCCTCCGGCGGCGCCGGAAAACTGGCCAAGAACCACAAGGCGATGGTTAAAACCAAAATGATGCCGCCAACGCGTCGCATGAAGATCTTGACGCGTTGCCACAAGCCAATGGCAATGTTGCGAACAGTCGGCAGATGGTACGTGGGCAGCTCCATCATCAAGGGGCGAACCAGACGACCACTGCTCGTCATGATTTTGAGCAACCATGCCACGGCCATGGCGCCCACAATACCGGCCACATACAGCGCAAACATCACCAAGCCCTGTAGCGCCAAGCCACCCCAAACGCGTATATTGGGAATGAACGCTGAGATCAGCAGCGTGTAGACCGGCAGCCGTGCGGAGCAAGTCATCAAAGGCGCAATCAAGATGGTGACCATCCTGTCGCGTGAATTCGGAATCGTGCGGGCGGCCATGATGCCGGGAATGGCACAGGCAAAGCTCGACAGCAGCGGAATGAACGAGCGCCCTGACAAACCCACCGAGCCCATGATCCGGTCCAGCAAGAAAGCGGCTCGCGGCAAATAACCGGTTTCCTCCAAGATCAGAATGAAGAAAAAGAGAATCAAAATTTGCGGCAAAAACACCACGATGCCGCCCAGACCGGCAATCACGCCGTCAATCAACAGGCTTCGCCACCACGTGTCAGGCAACCACGCCAGCGCTAGGTTCGCGCACCATTCTGTGACGCCCTTGATGAGCTCCATGGGGGCTGTGGCCCAGCTGAACAGCGCCTGAAAAATCAGAAACAAGACCACAGTCAAAATCACAGGCCCGACCACTGGATGCAACAACACGCGGTCCAGCCGGTCACTGAAAACATCGGGGACCAGCTTATCCAAGTTGAGCCGCTTCAAAATACCTTGGACCACTTGGTGATCTGCGCCGGTTTGCTGAGACTCGTTGTCCACGCCTGCTGTTGGCTCAAAACTGGGCGTCTGTTCGCGCCAGCTGTCTTGCGCCAGCCACGCCAGCAACGCTTCGGCGCCACCCGTTTTCACGCCCACGCTGGTGACGACGGGCAAGCCCAGTTCTGCGGACAGCGCGGCAGCGTCAATCGTCAAGCCACGACGCGCCGCCACGTCTGACATATTGAGCACCACCACAGCAGGAATGCCCAGTCGTTTGACAGCCAACACCAACCGTAAATTGCGCCGTAAGTTGGTGGCATCCACCACGCAGGCCACCAGATCAGGCCGTTTTTCTCCAGCGGCTCGGCCGCTGAGCACGTTGCAGGTCACGCGCTCGTCTTGCGAGCGCGGGTAAAGGCTGTACGTGCCGGGCAAGTCCAACAAGCGAAGGAATTTACCGTTCGCTAAGTGAACTTTTCCCTCTTTGCGCTCAACCGTCACGCCCGCATAGTTAGCCACTTTTTGGTGGCTGCCCGTGAGCAGGTTGAACAGCGTGGTTTTGCCGCAGTTCGGGTTGCCCACCAAGGCCACCAAAGGGCCAGTGGGGTGAATGTGGACTTTGACTTCACGCATCCGCATCTTTCGTTTCGAGCAGAACACTCAGCGCTTCGTCTCGCCGCAATGCAAAGGTGGACAAACCCACGCGCACAACCAGCGGGTCTTGGCCGGGAAACCCATGCGCCAAGACACTGACCAATTCACCAGGAAGAAAACCAATTTCCTCTAGGTGATTGGCTCGTTCGGGGGCATCTTCAGTGGGGCTAATTCGAAGTACCCGCCATGTCGTGTTTAAAGGGGCTTCTGCAAGTTTCATGTTGGGGTGGATATGACTGATCGACGTCACATCAAAAAATTGAATGCCTATTTGAGAAGCTCTGCGTCCACGGTAAAAATTCATTGTAAACGGGAATGATTCTTATTTGTAAGCTTGGCGGCTCAGCTTGCGTTTCATCAAAAAACGCTGCAAAGTCATTAGATAAATTACACACAATGAATTGAATGTCATGAATAAAACTTGGGTTTTGATCACGGATGCCGAACGCGCACGATGCTTTGAGCGTCACGCCACTGAGCACACACTCAAAGAGTTAGCCGCTTTTGTCCACCCACATGCCAGCCCACAGAGCGAAGCAGGTAAGGGGCACGGTCGCACCGGTCACGCTGGAACGCAGTTTGAACCGCAGACAGAAGTGCACGCCAAAGAGCGTGCCAACTTTGCCCGTGAACTGGCGAATTATGTGAACGAAGGCGTGGCCGAGGACCGCTGCCATGCACTCGTGCTGATCGCGACCAGTCCTATGCTGGGTGAGCTGAGGACTCATCTGAGCCATGAAGCTGAAAAATGGGTGCTTGCCTCCATTGCCAGCGACTTGACCCACTACAGCGGCCATGAGTTGGAAATCCGCGTGAATGATGGGCTATCAGGCTGCTAGTTTTCGATCGCGTGGGCGGTCATTGCAGGCAGCTCGATGTGTTGAACGACACCGTCTTGCGCCTTGATGAACGACTCCAGAGAATTGAACAGGTTCTCCAGCAGGTCGCGACCCAAAGCCTCTTCAATCAGCACGTATTGGCGGTCAATCAAGGGCGCCATGTCGCTGACAAGCTGGTCACCCTTGGGTGCCAGCCGAACCGACACACGCCGAAGATCGCCATCGACCCGACTGCGCTGAATCAGCGCCGAGTCTTCCATGCGCGCCAACATCCCGGCCATGCTGGCACTGTGAATCTGGCAAAAATCGCACAGTTCACGGGGTTCGAGTTGGTCGTTTTCGTCGAGCAGACGCAAGATTCTCCACTGCTGCTCTGTCAGGCCAAATCGATTAAGGATCGGCCGGAAATGCGACATGAGGCTTTCGCGGGCTTTTAAAAGCCGCTGCGGCAGATTCCGATAACTGACCCGTGGTTTCAATTGAAGCTCCTTAACTTAGGCCAAGGCATTTTATTCACTAACATATTAGTGAGTAAAATGCTGCGATGTTAGTAAAATCACAGTGCTTTCAGCCCTTCCCAAGGCACTCGGCATGATCGTCAGAGACCGCCCATCCGGGCTGAAAATGTTTCTGTTGCTGCGTGGCTCGATCTTGCCGAGGATCCTGCCGTCCTTGGTCGCCACGACGCTGATTGCGATTGTGGTGACGTTCACACACGGTGATCTTTTCTCCGTCAAGATCACCCTGACCACCATCCCCTTCTCCCTGATCGGCTTGCCGATTGCCATTTTCTTGGGTTTCCGAAACACGGCGGCTTATGACCGGTTTTGGGAAGGCCGAAAACTATGGGGCGAATTGCTGCTGCGCACACGCAATTTGTCGCGCCAATGTCAAAACTTCATTGCAGCGACAGAGCCCGCCAAGGCCATTTTGGGATTGCAAGACGTGCGCGTGCGAATGCTGATGCGTTCGATTGCCTTCGCGCACGCTTTGCGCCACCTGCTGCGCGACGAGAAAGACATGCCCGAGCTGCAAAGTCTGCTGCTACCGGCGGAGTGGGCGCAGATGCAAAACTCATCCAACAAGCCTGATTTTTTGATGATGCGGATGGGTGAGGATTTAGGAAATTGTCTGAAAGAAGGCCGCATTGACGCGTGTGTCAGCGTCTCTATCGACGCAACGCTGTGCGCCATGACGGCAGCGTCAGCCAGTTGCGAACGCATCAAAAGCACACCGATTCCCTTTTCATACACATTGCTGCTGCACCGCACAGCGTATCTCTACTGCTTCTTACTGCCGTTTGGATTGGTGGACACGCTCGGCTTCATGACACCCTTTGTCGTTGCCATCGTGGCTTACACATTTTTTGGCCTGGATGCACTGGGCGATGAAATTGAGGAACCCTTTGGCACGAGCGCCAACGACCTTCCCTTGACCGCCATCTGCCGCGCCATTGACATCAATGTGCGCGAATCCCTGGGCGATACAGACATCCCCAAACCGCTGGCGCCCATCGACTATTGCCTCATCTGATGGCCACCCCTTCAACTCCAAGGAACAAGCCCATGAACGACCAACTCAACGACCGAATTCGCCTTCCTTCGCTCAGGTCGCTGGTCACCACAGCAGAAGCTGCAGCTGCGTGGATTCAGGACGGCATGACGATTGGCATGAGTGGCTTCACCCGGGCCGGTGACGCCAAAGCGGTGCCCTTGGCGTTGGCTGAACGGGCGCGTCACGAGAAGATGAAGATCACCCTGATGACCGGCGCTTCATTGGGCGGTGATGTGGACAAAACGCTCACCGAGGCGGGCGTTCTGGCACGCCGCCTGCCCTTTCAAGCCGACCCGGTACTTCGCGCGGCCATCAACCGCGGCGAGGTGATGTATGTCGATCAACACCTGTCCGAAACCGTCGAGATGTTGCGCACACGGCAGATTGCGCCCATCGACATTGCCATCATTGAAGCGGTGGCCATTACCGAGACTGGCGGCATCGTTCCCACCACATCGGTCGGCAACAGCGCCAGCTTTGCCATCCTCGCAGACAAGGTGATTGTTGAAATCAATTTGACGCAGTCACAGAGCTTGGAAGGACTGCACGACATCTTTATTCCCAAGCACCGTCCGCAGCGCGAACCCATGCCCTTGGTGTCAGTGCGTGACCGCATCGGCACGACAACCATTGACATTCCGCCCGAGAAAATTGTGGCCATCGTGATCACCGAAAAACTCGACAGCCCATCGACCATTCTGCCGGCCGACGAAGACACGGCCGCCATTGCGGCGCACCTGATCCAATTTTTCGGCCAAGAGATTGAGAAAGGCCGACTCACCAACAGCCTGCTGCCGATGCAGGCCGGCATTGGCACCATTGCCAACGCCATCATGGAAGGCTTCATTGACAGCCCCTTCAAGCACCTGACGATGTACTCTGAAGTCTTGCAAGACTCTACGTTTAACTTGTTGGACGCAGGCAAACTTGATTTTGCGTCGGGCTCTTCCATCACCTTGTCAGCCAAAAAAAGCCACGACGTGTTCAGCAAAATTGAAACCTACAAAGACCGATTGGTGCTACGCCCACAAGAGGTCAGCAACCATCCGGAGATCATTCGTCGCTTAGGCATCATTGCCATCAACACAGCCTTGGAGGCCGATATTTACGGCAACGTGAATTCAACGCATGTCATGGGCACGCACATGATGAACGGCATCGGTGGCTCGGGCGACTTTGCCCGAAATGCTTACCTGTCTATTTTTGCGACCAAATCGACAGCCAAAGGCGGCAAGATATCGAGCATTGTTCCCATGGTTTCCCACGTCGACCACACGGAACATGACGTCGACATCATCGTCACCGAAATCGGACTGGCCGACTTACGCGGATTGGCTCCTCGCGAAAGAGCCCGCTTGATCATTGAATGCTGCGCCGCTGAGCCTTACCGACACATGCTGACCGACTACGTGGAACGTGCCGGCCAAGGCGGCGGTCACACGCCGCACGTGCTTGATGAAGCACTGTCGTGGCACGTGCGCTACAGAGAAACCGGCTCGATGCGGGTCGCGCCAAGGCCAGCCCAAGAGCACTTGTCAGACGTCTCTGACATGCAAACCGCCTGAGGCTGGCGCGTCTCAAAACTAGGGAAAACCAGAGTCAAAAATCATTCAAAAAGACAGTGAATCTTTGCAATGAATGCTAACGTGAAGTCAGTTTGAATCTGACCGCTGACTTTGCTGTTTTCTTCACTTTTGGGACACACCATGGACGAACATCACGCTTTCAGCAGCCGCTGCGGCTGCCACTCAGGGCTCAAGCTGTTGGCCTCGCGCCGCAGTTTTTTAGGTGCCATGGGCGCTATTGGGACTGTGGGCGCACTGGCCAGCAGCGGCTGCGCCAGCATTGGTGAGCCAGCCAAGCCACATCGCATTGATGTGCACCACCATATTTCCCCGCCCTCATGGGTGACCGCCCTCAAAAAATCCAAGCTCGACACACCACCCGTCACCGACTGGACACCTCAACGCTCCTTGGACGACATGGACAAGGCTGGCATTGCCACCTCCATGACTTCACCGACACTGCCAGCGGTTGGTTTTTTGCCGCCAGCCGAGGCAGCTGCTGTGGCGCGCGCCTCGAACGAATACGCGCGCAAGTTGGCAGATCAATACCCGGGCCGCTTTGGTGTCTTTGCGCTGCTACCCATGCCACATGTGGACGAGACCCTGAAAGAAATCGCCTACGCTTTTGATGTACTCAAGGCCGATGGCGTGGCCTTCATGACCAGCTATGACGACAAGTTCTTAGGCGACAAAGCCTTTGCTGCCGTGATGGACGAACTGCATAGACGCAAAGCCGTCGCCTACACCCATCCGAACGAGCCCGCCTGCTGCCGCAACCTGAGCACCGGCGTGCCCTCGGTGATCATCGAGTACGGCACCGACACCACCCGGACTATCGCCAGTTTGATTTTTTCCGGCACCTCGATGCGTTGCAAAGACATCAATTTCATCTTTTCGCATGGCGGCGGCTCGCTCACTGCCTTGACCGAGCGCTTCGCAGTTCAGGCGGTGTCTTTTCCGCATATCAAACAGCGCGGCTTCACCGGAGAGAACGTGATGAACGAGATCCGGCGTTTTTATTACGACACGGCTCAGGCAGCAAATCCCATCGCCATGGCATCACTCACCAAGATGGTCCATATTTCGCAAATTGTGTTCGGCACCGACTACCCGTACCGGACAGGCATCGAGCATGTGACAGGTCTGGCCCCCATCTTCAACGCCTCCGAACTGCGCTCTATCAACCGCGAGAATGCCCTGCGCATCTTGCCGGCCAAATGGCGCAGTAGTTGACGTTTATTCGACGAAAGGCTGAATGTCCGTGCCCTTGTCAGGCTCTGTCAACCAAGCATCCGCCAGTGCGGCGAACTGCCAAGCCGTGGCTTACTGGCCCGGGTGAACCCAGTTCTCCAATTCGAGCGCAGGCACACGCACGAATTCCGACATGTTGTTCGTCACGAGGACCAAGCCTTCGCTGCGTGCGTGACCAGCGATCTGCAGGTCATTCACACCGATAGGCTGACCGAGTTTTTCCAAGGCGGCACGAATGGCGCCGTAGTGCTGGGCGGCCTTTGCGCCGTAGGAAAGGACCTCTAGGCGGCTGCAAAAGTCCTCGATGGCGGACAGGTTCTCACTCACGCGACTGCTTTTCTCCGCTCCGTGCAAGAGTTCGGCTAAGGTAATAGACGAAATTGCCATGCGGCTGGCGTTGGCGTTGAAGGTAGACAGCAACTCGACAGGGCGCCGCTTCAACACGTAAATGACGATGTTGGTATCCAGCAGGTAGCGCAGCATCAGAGCGCTTCCCGCTCCATTTGATGCTGGCTTGCGCGCTCGGGCAGGAAGTCGTCGCTAACATGAGGGCCGGCTAGATTAGGGCCGCCTAGGAAGAAGCTGTCCCAAGTTTGACCGACGGGAGCGATGATGCGCTCGTTGCCCCTGGCGCGTATGTCTACCTTGTGGACACCCTCGGGCAGGCGTACGTCCAACGGAAGGCGGACGGCCTGAGTGCGGTTGTTGACGAAAACAGTACCGATGGACATGCTTATCTCCTTATGAAGAGCGTATATAGCAATTGAATATTGCCCCAACAACTTACGGCCAGAAGCACGCGTTCATTGGTTTTTAACCCGAACGGAGAAAACCACCATGCAGGTCATTCACCTTGAACGACGAACTTTAATTCACAATAGAATTCAAGCTACTATTCACACTCATGACTGACCATGCTGAACGAATCCAAATACTGCTAGCCAGGGGACCCATGGCGGCCAAGCAGCTGCTAGAAAAAGTCGCCATCAGCCAGCCAACACTGTCGCGTACGATGGCCGCGATGGGGGCTGATGTCGTTCGTATTCGCAACGCAAGAACTATTCACTACGCCCTGCGAGACACCGTAAGGGGCTTGCACAATATCCCCGTTTACCGTGTCGGCACCGACGGCAAAATCAAATGCTTGGGGCTGCTGATCCCTGTGCGCGATGACGGATTTGTGATGCAGCAAGAGAATGGGACGACCCTGCACAGCCCGGGCATCCCATGGTGGCTACTGGACATGCGGCCTCAGGGATTCATGGGCCGCGCCTATGCTACCAGGCATGCGCAAGCCTTGGGACTACCGGCGAGCATTGCCGAGTGGTCTGACGCACAGGCCCTGCGTGCACTGCTGGCACATGGCCATGACGCGGTAGGAAACATTCTCTTGGGGGACCTTGCACGTGACCGCTTCGTTAACGCAGAAAACCCAACAGCCATCCCGCTGCATCAAAAAGGCGAAGCCTACGCCCGACTAGCCAATGAGGCGGCGAGTACTGGAGAAAGCTGGTCCTCAGCCGCTGGTGAACAACCCAAGTTTGCCGCCTACTCAGAAACTCAAACTGAAAACGGAACTGGTTGCAGCCATCAGATTGTCAAGTTCACACTGCCCGAAGACAACGCCATCACCGAGCGCTGGCGGGACTTGCTGCTGGCCGAGCACCACGCCTTGCAGACACTTTCCGATGCTGGCGTGGTAGCTGCACGCTCGAAGGTCATCGACTACGGCGGCCAGCGGTTCTTGGAAATTGAGCGCTTTGACCGAGTGGGCGTGCGGGGCCGTTGCGGTATGTTTTCTCTCGCCGCCGTGGATGCCGAATTTACCGGCATGGCTCGATCGCCGTGGCCAGTGGTGACTGCGACTCTGGCCGCAGCGGGACACATCAACACGAAAGCCCACGAGAGCGCTGCGCTGTTGTACGCCTTTGGAACGCTGATTGGCAATACAGATATGCACCACGGCAACCTGTCGTTTATCAGCGCGCATGAACGTCCTGGTGACCCCCCTGATGCCCTGGCACCAGCCTATGACATGCTGCCCATGGGGTTTCAACCGCGCTCGGGCGGCGCATTGACGGACACGCTCAACCCGGCAACCTTGCATGCGGCTGTTGGCCCCCTGGTCTGGCGGCGCGCGCTCAGCCTAGCCACCGCGTACCTGACACGACTCAGGGGTGATGACCAATTTTCAGCGCGGTTTGCGCCTTGTATTGACAGCTTGAGCGCTCATATCGGTGGCGCCAGCATAAAAGTTGAGCGGCTGGCCATTTAATTTTGAGATGCTGGCCAATCCAAAAAGCGTTGACAGGTTCGAACGAAACGAAAATGGGCAGCTATTGCGAGCGGCGAGCGTCATTCCGGTTTAATCATGTTTTTAAACAGGCCGGGTATTTGTTGCCACCGCATCTTCCAAGGAAACCATCCAATGAGCACCCCTTTGACTTTCACCATCAGCGAAGGCTTTGATGGCGACAGTGATTCGCCCATCCAGTACGGCGCGTTTTCTCGGGATTGGGCCGATGAAGAAGCGCTGGATGAATTGATGGACCGTGCGGACTCAGGCGCCATCAGCGCCAAACAGGCGTTGCTGCATGCCCAAAAACTGCTGGCAAAGACACCTGACAATCTCGAACTGCAGAACTACCTGGCCAACCGCATGTGGGATCTGGAAATGCGCGACGAGGCCGCTGAGGTTTGGGCCAAGGGCGTTAAGCAGGCCTGCAGACTGATCCCCAAAGGATTCAAAGGTCTGATCCCCTGGATGGATACCGACAACCGGTCTTTTTTGCGCTTGTGCCACGGCCATTTGCTCGGGCTCATGCACCAGCTAGACGGCAAAGCGGCCCAGCTACTGGCCAAGAAAATGCTGGCCTGGAACCCCAACGACAACACCGGCGTTCGCATGCTGCTGGGCGACATCAGCCTGTTGCAAGGTGATACCAAAGCTGCCCTCAAGAGTTTTTTGAAAGAAGCCGACTCGTCACCCGAGCACTGGTACCAGGCCGGGCAAATTGCGTTCAGGGATGGGGATTTTGTGTCTGCCTGCACCTATCTGCGGCGCGGCATCGCGGCCAACCCCTACATTGCGGAGGGGCTCACAGGCAGAACGGTATTGACTGAGCACCTTTACTGGCACGCCAGCAGCATCTACGGCCCAGAGTGGGCGGCGGACTACTTGAATGCGCCTCAAAGCAACAGCATTGGCTGCTGGACACCTGAAGAAGTCGACTTTATAGACTGGGTGTTTAACACCGCCAACGTTCTCAAAGAGCGCGCCAAAGTCGCTTCATTGCACGAAGGTTTGACGTATGCGCGGGTCCCTGAAGAAAGACAGCTGTATGCCCACAAAAGCAGCCTGTTTTTGGGCACACTCACCGACGCGCTCTCGAAAAAATTGGTCCGCAAAATCCTCAATCGCTATGGCATCGAGATCTGGCCTTGGGACCGAGCGGGGTTTCAGCGCCGCTCCTAGGCAGGCTTCAGTCGCCCACTTCTTTCTGGTGCCTCACGGCCAGTATCGTTACATTCAGGCGGCTCAATGTCCGTGCCTTGTTCGAGCTAGGCCAGCATCTCCAACAAAACACCATGCCAAACCTTTTCATCAATCTTGCCCATTTTTTTACCCAGCCTGACCCTGTCCACGCATCGCAACTGATCTAACAAAATACGTGCATTCTTGCCTTGAAAAACCACTTCGGGGCGGCAACCCATAGGCAGCCCCGCGCTGGTGATGGGCGCAATGATGACGCGAGGCAACAAGGTGTTCATGTCGTCCGGTGAGAGCACCAGCGCAGGGCGAGTTTTTTGGATTTCACTGCCGATAGTTGGGTCAAGGTTGACCCAATAAACATCTCCGCGGGCTATAAGTGCCCGGCTCACCATACCCACTCACTGTCATCCGCAACGGGGACGCCGCTCCAGTCCTGCGCCTCCACCGTCTCTTGGGCCAAGACGGCGTTTGATGGCGCAGCTGCGTCATCAAACCAACCGTCGCGCAGTTTGCGGCGCACTGGCTTGATCACAATCTGGCCATCTTGCAACTCCATATCGACCTGGTCTTCGATCTGACAAGACACCAGAAAGGCAGCCGGGATCAACACTCCCCGGGAATTCCCAATTTGACGGATAGATGTCAACATGGCGGGCTCCTAAAAAATAATAACAATATTATAACTTTTAGAGGTGCGAGCCACTCATGATTGCAAGCGAACTTAGAACAGACAGTGGCCTGCGACGAAGATTTGCTGGCTTGGTTCATGGATTTATTTCAATGATCGGCCCAGGGATTGACCACGGGGACCGATAAATCATCAAAATGCCGCACATTTCGCGTTGCCAGTGTGGCACGTCGCGCTAAGGCGATGCCGGCAATAAACGTGTCGCGCATGTCCACAGGGCGACCACGTATTTTGCGATCTGCGGCCAACTGTGCGGCGTGCGCGGCGGCATTGATATCAAAAAGTAGCACGCGGTTTTGCAAGTCGTCTTGCACCAGTTCTTCAAAGCGTTGTTCCAACAAGTCTTTGCGCCGCCCTGCGGGCAGCAGTGCCAATCCGTAGCGGGCTTCAAACACGGTGATGCTGTTCAGCCATATGGACTCAGCGGGCTGGTCGTCCAACCAAGCCACGACTTGCGGGTCGGGCTGCTGCTGCATCAAGGCAGACAAAACGTTGGTGTCCAAGATGATCATTCGCCCAGCGCCATGGGTTCAATGGCTTGACCGCGCAACTCTGCCAAGGGCTCAAGCAGGCCAGAACCCATAAAGCGCGCAGCGATGCGGGAGCCGAGCTTGGCCCGCGCTTGAGCCGGTTCATTGACCGCCTGCCGGAGAATTTGGCGCACCTCTTCCTCCATGCTCCAACCATGCAGACTGGCGCGCGCCTTGAGGCCACTCTTCACGTCATCATCAATATTGCGTACGATCATTTGTGCCATGAAAATACCCCTGAGTTGAATTTAAACGATATCACGATATCATAATCCTCAACCGAACTTTTGACGGCCTTCAATGCGACACCCCATCCCACCTCAACACCTTGACAAAGGTCAGCCATAAGATACGAATGTCAAACCACAGGGACTGGCGCTGCAGGTAGGCCACCCAAAGCGCACAAGCCCAGGGTGGAAAACGCCCAGTGGTGCAGCTTAAAATGCTCCACCGTCACGGCGCCACCGCCAATGCTGGAGACCACGGTGCTGATCAGCCCCACGGTCCACTCGCGCTTGTCGCGCGGTGGGGTCATGATCATGACGACGACGGCCGCCAAAGTGGCGCCACTGGCGACAGCAGCCGCCGTTCCGCCCAAGGCTTTAAAGGCAGCGACCGCTCCGGCCATGCTGCTGGTGGGTTCTGACATATTGATCTCCAAAGTAAAAA
>CANFXC010000064.1 GCA_947450765.1 Comamonadaceae bacterium
CAAGGTGCACTTTAAACCATGCAGCCGGTGGGCTATTCAGGGCGCCCCAAAGCCGTATTGCGCAAAGGTGGTTTGTGCGGGCGCGGCCAGCAGGGCTTTGGCAAACGCCGCCGCTGCCGGGTGCGCACCGTTTTTAACGGTCACGCCATAAGCCGCACCCACCTGTAAATTGGCCGGCAAGGCCACCACGGCCAAGCGCGGCACTTCTTTTTGTGCGGCCACGGCGTTGGTGCAGTAGGTCAGGAAAATATCGGCCTGATTGTTGTCCATCACCCAAGTGTAAGTACCGCGGCCGGCCGGCGCCTTGGGCGAGTCTGCACCGCCAGTGAGCTTCAAGGCCTTGGCGTCCAGCGTGGCGTACGCGCCCGCCTTGACGCTGTCGGCTTTGCGGAACAGCTCCCAAGCGTAGTCACCGGCTGGGTCGGCTTTGGGCATGGACGTGCCCAAGCGCACCGTCGGGTCGAGCAGGGTATCGAGCAAGGTGGCCGGCACCGTCTTTAGATTGGCTTGGGTCAGCGCGCACAAGCTGTTGCGCACGAACACCGAGGGCGCACCCCAAGCACCCGCATTGGCCAAGCGCTGCGGATGCTGGATGTCGGCAGATGCGAAGACCAGCGCCGCGTCGCCTTTCTCAATGCGTTCACGCAGCAAGCCTGAAGCGCCAAAGGTCAGCGCGATCTTTTGACCCGTGCGGGTTTCGTAGTCTCGCGCAATGTCCGTCATCGCTTCACGCAAGCTGCCAGCGGCGAAGACCGGCAGGGGTTCTTTCATGGATTCGAGGGACAAGGTCATATCAGCAGGCGTGGCGCAGCCGAGCAGAGTCGCTGCGGCTATCGCTGTCAGTACAAGATATTTCATGTTGGGTCACTTATGGATGTTGCCAGCTCGGTAAGCGCAATTGATTTAGCTAATTCGACCGTAGCGGGACTGAGGGCGGTATGTGTGTAGGCCGGGTCAACGTAAAAAGCCTAGGCTGAAAACTTGGGGTTGCAGTTTTTCAGTCAAGGCTTGGTAAGCCAGCTCGAACGGGCCGTGGTTGACGGGCGCAGTGTCGCCGCTGGCGTTGCGCGCTTTCAGGGCATTGCGAACTTGATACCAACCCACGTCTGAGCGATTGAGTTTGTATTCGTCCCGCACGGTGCGCACGTCGGTATGGGCAAAGTAGGCTTGCCACAAACCTCGTCCGGCATCCAACACGGCCTGAGCATCAATTGAGAGCGTTTTATCGGCTAGGTACTGAACCATAAAGTCAGATTCAAACCGCTCCGGCGCACCCACTTCCGCTTCGGTGAAGGGGATGAAGTGGTTGACCAGCGACCATTTTTTGCCATTCCATTCGAGGTCGTTGGCGCCGGCAGTTCGGTTGCAGCGGTTAAAGAGCATCCAAAGCAAGCAGTCGGTTTTGAACTCGTCGGTGATTGGCGCAGTGGGTTGCAAAAACTGGTCGCGGTCATTGAGCCAAGTGGGCGCAAATAAGCGGCGAACTGAAAAAACTATTGCAACTTGCCATAAGTTGCTCTCAGTGATGTAAACGCCATGCCCATCCCCCCAAACAGATGAAAACATGACAGTTTGTTGTTCCGCGTGCTGGAAGTCGTTGTTTTGACACCAAAGATAAGCGAGTGCATCGTCAGACCAGGCGCTGAGACACTTTACTTTCGTGTAAGGAGAGATTCCATTTTTTAACGGAATGACGGTTGTTTTATTTGCCCGTGGACGCTTTATCCAGACATTCAAAAAAGCACTATTTGGTAAGTTGTAAAACGCTTTTTCACCGATGGGTTGAACGTCCTTGTCAAAGACTTCGACTTGTACGGTTGTGATCTTGCTTTTGATATTTTGATCGGTTTTCCATATTAGGAATCCGATTGGAAATTTGCCACTCATCCCATCAAACGCTTTGTTGTGTACGACGAACCCGCCCAAAAATTCGGCATTCCAAGCCTCACGGAATTTCTCAAAATTTGGCGAGTTTACATATTTCAATGTGCTGAACATAGCCAACATTGCTGTAGGAATTTCAAGTGCAACACGCGCCACAAATTGGGTAAAAAGCTCGTTACTAGATTTTCCATAGCCCTCCATCGACGAGCGTGCAATTCTTGTCTTTGCAACCCCCACCTTGTTCTTAGCATCCTTCGCATCAATTGCTAAATTACTTCGATTTGCGGCCTCCGCATATGGCGGATTGATCAGCACCAAAATTTTTTTCCCCTCAGCAATAGCCTGCCGCAAGCCCGCTGGCACTTTGTTCGTCAGGCTGTAATCAATCTTGCCGTCATCGCTGATGTCGTCGTTCAAATAGTCGTACTGAAAACGCTGCGCGGCCACGCAAGTTTTGGTGGCTTTCATGACGTCGATGTCGGACTGGTCCAGCGTGGACATGTAGATGTTGCGCGGGTTGCTGTGCTTGACTTCCAGGTTGCCCACGCCGCAGCACATATCCCACACGACGTAGTCTTTTTGCCAGTTCTTGCCCAGCGTTTCAGTCAGCTTGTCATAGGCTTTGTCGACCACATGCAGCGGCGTGTAGTAGGCCCCTTTGAAGCTGCGCTCGTCGAGTGGAATCAGGCTGTCGCGGCGCTCCAGCAGGTAGTCGCGGTATTCGGATTTAGGCGGCTTGTGGTAGATAGCCCAAAACTGGCGATAGCCTTCTTTGTTGCCGAGTTCAAAGTTTTTACCACCTAGGCTGAACACCGGCGCGCCATTTTTATGCATCAACTCGGCGGGCAGGTTGGCGTGGGTGGACACGGTGCCGTCGTGCATGATGTCGGCGAAAAACAGCAGGGCGTAGTCTTCTTCTTTGATGCCCCGAATTTCTCGGCCCACCATGGCCACCCATTTGTCGAACACCTGCTTCAGGTTGTCCGGCGTGATTTGCGTGCGGATGATGTCGCCCGACCGGATGGCGATTTTGACGGTGCTGATGAATTCGTCTTCGTGTGTCGAAATTTTGAACGACACAAAGTGAGTACCGATATGGGCCGATATTTCGTCCAAAGCCTCTTGCGTGTACTGGCTTGCGGACTTGCCCCACTTGATGGTTTTCTTGGCTAAAAACGGAAGCACATCAGTGCTTTTCATCAGCGCGGCTTTTTCGGTGTCGATCACCGCCAGGAACGGCGGCACAGTTTCACCCTTGTTCAACGCTACTTGCACGTAATGCAGCAACTGCGTGAACATGGCGTAGCTGGAGTTTTTACCAGTGTCTTTGGCTTCAAACCAGATCTCGGCGGTTTGAATGTCGATCAGGCCTTTGGTAACGCCTTTGAGGCCCAAGGCTTTGATATAGGCGTCTTTGACGTCTTCTTCGCTTTTGGCAGATTGCAGTTGGGTGTACAGGCTCACGGTGAAATAGCTCGGCTAGGTTGAAGGGCCGGCGTGCAAGCGGTAGGTCGTTTAAACACTAAATTTTTCATTGAGCTTCCCGTTGTTCGATTGGATTTAGGTTGGTCAACGCGCTGCATGTCTAACAGGATATCGTTGCACGTCAGCTAGTGCGCGAATCGCGGAGCACGGAGTAGGTTCGCAGCCAAGTCGCAAACTCAGCTTCAGCCATGTCACCTTCTGCTAGGCGCCAGATGGCCAGAGTCGCGTCAGTTTGTGTGGCTTGGAGCCGGTAGCTGTTGAGGTACAAAAACAGTCCCACGGCTAGAAATGCCGCCCGCTTGTTACCGTCAATGAAGGGGTGATTTTTAACAATCCCGGTGGCATAACTTGAGGCCAGGTCTGAAGCATCTGGCTCGCCGTAGGCCAGCAGGTTCAATGGGCGATTCAAGGCTGAGTCCAGCAGTCCCGGTTCACGCAGACCGGACCGGCCACCGTGCTCTGCCAAGCTCTCGTCGTGCAACAGCAGCAAGGCTTCTTTGCTGACCCAGCGCCAAGTCATTTGGCGAGTTGGTGAAAAGTGTCGCGAAACTCGCGCATGAAAGCACGTCCCGCCTGAATCTGTTCATCCAGCGCAGGGTCATATGGCGTGAGCACCAAGCCCCCGGGCGTTTCTGTCATGAAAACGGACTGGCCTTTTTCGAGCCGCAACTTCGCCAGCGCTTCTTTGGGAAGGATGACGCCAACCGAGTTGCCAATTTGAGTGAGCTTGAGTGTGTGCATGAGTGCCTCCAGGTAGGCCCTGAAAGTTATAACATTTGTTATATTAGCGTGCAAATCTTGAGTCTGCAAGCTGCAATACTGCCCTAGATGTCAGGCTGACCAAATATTAGCTTCAGAGGATTTTGCATCGCGGGTCTCAAAAATGATGTGCATGTGTCCTGAGGGGTTGTGGAAGTCGTAACGAACGGGGTCAAGTTGTTTCTAAAAAAGCAGATAATTTCTTATCCAGACCCTTGAGAAAACCTGACCATGAGCACCCAATTTAATTACAAGCACCTTTACTATTTTTGGGTCGTCGCTAAAGAAGGAGGCATCTCGCGGGCCGCTGAAAAGCTGGGTATGGCTGTGCAAACCGTGAGTGCCCAAGTTCGAGAATTGGAGCGTTCTCTCGGCTACGCCCTGCTCAAACCTGCAGGGCGCGGGCTGATGTTGACCGACGCAGGCATCGCGGCAATGCAGCAGGCGGACCAGATTTTTCAGCTTGGAGAAGCACTGCCATCGCGCGTGCGTGACGCGGTCAGCGCCCCGACCGTGAGATTGGCCGTTGGCATTTGTGACAGTCTGCCGAAAATGTTGGCCCATCGCCTGCTGTTCCCGGTGATCAAGACGCCTAACCTGCGCCTACTCTGCCATGAGGGCGAGTTGGAGGACTTGTTAGGAGACCTTGCCTTGCATCGACTTGACGTCGTCTTGTCTGACCGCCCTGCGCCTGTCAATCCCAATATCAAGCTCTACAGTCATGCACTGGGTGCCACCAAGATGGCTTGGTATGGCACGTCTGACCTGGTCGCCGCGGCGCAAGATGGTTTTCCTCAAAGCCTCGACAAAGTACCGCTGTTGCTGCCGACTGCGCATACCGCAGTTCGAGACCGCTTAGACCTGTGGTTTGATCAACGCGCCATCAAGCCGCGCATCGTGGGCGAGTTTGAAGACAGTGCCTTGCTGAAGACCTTTGGCGCCAGTGGCATGGGTGTTTTTCCTGCGGCCGAGTGGGAGCATGACGACCTGCTGGCCCATTATTCCGTGCAACGCTTAGGACCTTGCGACGGCGTGACCGAACACTTTTTTGCCATCGGCACCGAAAGAAAAGTCCAGCATCCGCTGGTGCAACTTTTGCTGCAGCCGGCGACTTAGACGAGATCTGGCATTCAACAAATACCGCTCACGCACCTGCCAACAGGTGGGACTTAAAAACCGAAGCGATGGGTGAGAGCTTTTTGCCCTTGGGGTGAACGACATGCCAGTTGGATTCAATCGGAAAACCTTCGACGTTCAACACACAGACCCCGTGCTCCCTCGCCTGCCCATGCAAGGCGTGGCTGGAGATCACAGAAATACCCAGACCCCCAGCCACCGATTCCTTGATGGCCTCATTGCTCCCCAGCTCAAGGCGCAGATTGGGCCGGAACTTGACCGCTTTGAAAAAGTGGTCGATCGCCATGCGTGTGCCGGAGCCTTTTTCACGCAAGATAAACCGCTCCCCTGCGAGATCAGGCAAAACAAGCTGCGGGCGCTTTGCCAACGGGCTGCGGGTCGAGGCAATCATGACCAGCGGATTGGCCATCAAGGTTTCGTCCACCAGATCGATATCGGCGGGCGGCGTCGACATCACATAGATGTCGTCAAGGTTGTTTCGCAGCCGGCTCACAACGCCATCGCGGTTCAAGACTTCAAAGGAAATATCGATCTCGGGGTAACGTTTGCAAAAGCTGCCGAGCAACCGCGGAACGAAATACTTGGCGGTACTCACCACCGCAACCCGCAAGGTTCCGCGCACAAGGCCCTTGCGAGAATCAACCATCTGCTCGAATCCATCCCATTCGGCTGCAATGGTGCGTGCCGTGCGAGCCAGTTCTAGACCAACCTCAGTCATATAGACCTTGCGGGCCACGACTTCATACAGCGGCAGACCGACAGCGCCAGTCACTTCCTTCAGTTGCATCGACGCTGTGGGCTGCGTGACATGCATCACCCTCGCCGCCGCGCTGACACTCCCTGTTTCAGAGAGCGCCAGTATCAGTCGAAGTTGGCGGAAGGTCACATGCATAGATTTTTGTCTATATTAAATTGTTTAAAAATCAATTTTACGAGATGGCAACAGTTGCATAACATGGGTGAAATTCAATCTACTTATGCAAAATCTTCTCGACCCAGCCATTCTGTTCTTTATCTTTGGCGTCACCGCGGGTGCCCTCAAGTCCAACCTGGAAATACCGCCGGCGATCGCCAAGTTTTTGTCTTTGTACCTGCTGATGGCCCTGGGCCTCAAAGGTGGCTTTGCTTTGGCAAAGTCAGGCATGGACGCTTCCATCGCCCTCAGCCTTGTCGCCGCGCTGGCCATGGCCTTCATCGTGCCGGCACTTGGATACGCTTTTCTGAAGACCAGAATTGCCAAATTTGATGCTGCAGCGGTTGCCGCTTCTTATGGCTCTGTCAGCGCCGTCACGTTTGTGACCGCGACGCAATTTCTGGAAGCCAGTGGGTTGACGTTTGGCGGGCATATGACGGTTGCCATGGTCATCATGGAATCACCCGCCATCATCATGGCGGTATGGCTGTCCAATTCGATCCGGCATCAGCAACGGGCCACCATCGGCAGTGCGTCACCCAGCATTTCGCTGGGGAAAATTCTGCATGAGTCCTTTACCGATGGCGCCCATCTGCTGTTGCTCGGCTCAATGGCGATAGGCTTCATCAGCGGCGAGGCGGGTAAGACCATGATGCAACCCTTCGCCGGCGATTTATTCAAAGGGCTGTTGGCGTTCTTTCTACTGGACATGGGGCTGATGGTCGCCAGGAACTTCTCTGAGGCTAAGAAAACGTCACCCGTTCTTATCGTCTACGCGTCTATCGGCCCGCTGGTTCATGCGGCTATCGCACTGACGATCGCCATGCTGCTCAAGATGCCGGTTGCCGATGCCACCATGCTCATGGTGCTGTCAGCCAGCGCCTCATACATTGTGGTGCCCGCCGTACTGCGTTACGCCATTCCGGAGGCCAATCCCTCGCTGTACTTTGGGCTGTCTTTGGGGGTGACGTTTCCGTTGAACATTCTGTTTGGAATACCCCTCTACATGTATTTGGCCAAGGCTGTTTTGGGTTGATGACCTGCTCCCCATCAACGGTGCCGCAGAAAATTGGGTGCCCAAGTTGGGTTCGCTCAAACCATGCGTTTGCAGATCCGTCCAAATACGACAACTGCAATCCATGAATTCACCCGCACCTCAAACGAATAAGTCCATCTTGGCCAGCTCGCGGAAGTGCCAAGATGGAACTGGCTCAGCTCAGTGCTTGCCGGTCTCGAATGCGGTGCATGCTTTCAATGTCGACCACCCACACCAGCCCATCGCCGATCTGGCCGGTGTGCGTCGCGTCGATGATGGCGTTTTTGATGGTCTCCACCATCTCGGCCTCCGCCAAGACGCAGACCATCACTTTGTCGGTGAAGTCGGTCAGCTCTTCTTTAACGGTGCGTTTTTCTATGGCTGCGGGAGCGGTGAAGCCCTCCGCCTTGAACAACGTGACGCCCGGAAAGTTGGGGATGGCGCGTAAAGCATCACGCAAACTCAGCAAACGGCTGGGGCGGACGATGGCGCGGATTTCTTTCATCATGCAATTTTCCTTTGTGAGATCAGGCTTCGCGAGGTTTTTCGTCAAACCAGCGGTACAAGGTTGGCAGCACGACCAGCGTCAAAAGTGTCGAGGAGATAAGGCCGCCGATCACCACAATCGCCAAGGGTCGTTGGACTTCTGAGCCTGGACCACTGGCGAACAAGAATGGAACCAGGCCGAGCAGGGCGACTGTGGCGGTCAGCATCACCGGACGAAAACGCTGTGCACAGCCTTCGCGCACGGCGGCGGCTACGTCCATACCGTCCTCGCGCAAACGGCGGATGTAACTGACCAGCACCACGCCATTGAGCACGGCAATTCCCCACAGCGCAATGAAACCGACCGAGGCGGGCACACTGACGTATTCCCCTGTGACGAACAAACCGATCAGCCCGCCGATGGAGGCGAAGGGTAAAACCAGAATGATCAGTCCGGCCAGTTTGACGGAGTTGAACAACAGGAACAGCAAGAAGAAGATGGCCACAATCGTCAGCGGCACGATGACCGCCAGTGTGGCCATGGCGCGCTCCATGTTTTCAAATTGCCCGCCGTATTTGAAGTAGTAGCCTGCGGGCAGCTGAATGTCGCTGTCGATGCGTTGCTGTACTTCGGTCACAAAACCGGCCAGGTCACGGCCCTCCACATTGGCGCCCACCACCACGCGGCGTTTTCCGCTTTCACGGCTGATCTGTGCCGGGCCATCCACCAACGTGATGTTGGCGACGCTGCTCAGGGGTACTTGCGCGCCGCCGGGTGTCCGCAACAAGGTGTTGCCGATGGCTTCAACCGATTGGCGCGCTTGGGCCGGAAAACGCACCGCGACGCTGTAACGGCGTTCGCCTTCATACAAGGTTGTCACATCTTTGCCGCCGATAGCTGTCTCGATGATGTTTTGAACATCCGCTACGTTCAAGCCGTGTCTTGCGATCGCTTTGCGGTCGATGTCGATGGTCAAGGCTTGTTGGCCGGACAGGCGTTCAATCCGGATGTCACTGCTGCCTGGAACGCTTTTCAAGATGCGCGCCACTTGCTCGGACACGTTTTTGAGCGTGTCGAGTTCATCACCAAACACCTTGATAGCGAGCTGGGAGCGAACGCCTGTCACCATCTCATCGACCCGTTCAGCGATAGGCTGAGAGAGCACGATTTGCACGCCTGGGATGGAAGACAAACGTTGGCGAATGTCTGCGTCGATTTGGTCCTGAGTGCGTTCAGATTTCGGGTCGAGCAGGACGATCGGATCGGATTCATTCGGGCCTGCAGGGTCTGCCGGTGACTCACCGCGCCCGAGTTTGGACACCACCATGCGCACACCGGGCACGTCGGCAATGCTTTTCATCGCCGCCATTTCCATGCGGATGGATTCGTCCAGTGAAATGCTGGGAACCCGGTTGATTTGCGGCGTCAGTGCGCCTTCTTGCATGGTCGGCATGAACGACTTGCCCAGCAGCGGAAAGAGTGCCAGTGACCCCAGCAACAAGCCCACGGAGATCGATAAGGTCAGGCGGGTTTTGGCTGTCGCACCGTCCAGCAGACGCAGGTAGTTCTTTTTCAGGAACGCGATCAAGCGAGTGTCATGGTCAGCACCGCCTTTGAGGAAGTACGAGCACAGCACGGGCGACAGCACCAGAGCCACCACCAATGAAACGCCCAACGCCATGACGATCGTCAGCGCCAGCGGGGCGAACATCTTGCCTTCAATGCCTTGCAAGGTCATCAGCGGCAAGAACACCAAAATGATAATGGCAATGCCAAAGATAGTGGGCGTGGCCACCTCGGCAGTGGCCGACAGCACGGTGCGCACGCGTTCGCCCACGCTCGGGCCCGCCTTGCCGAGGCGGTGGTAGACGTTTTCCACCACCACCACGGTCGCGTCCACCATCAGTCCGATGGCGATGGCCAAGCCCCCCAAAGACATCAGGTTGGCGGAGATGCCATAGCGGTTCATCAAGATGAAGGTGGTTAAAGGCGTGATGATCAGTGTCGCCACGACGATCAAGCTGGAGCGCACATCACCCAGAAAGATGAACAGCACGACCACCACCAGAAAGATGCCCTCGATCAAAACTTTGCCAACCGACCAAAGAGCGGAGTCCACCAGTTCGGTGCGATCGTAATAAGGCACGATCTTTAAGCCATCGGGCAGCATGCCGTTGGCGTTGATCTCCTCGACACGTTCCTTCACGCGGGTCACGACTTCTTTGGCATTGCCGCCGCGGGTCATCAGCACAATACCCGAAACGCCTTCTGTGTAGCCACCTTTGATGATCGCGCCTTGCCGGACTTCACTGCCAATCTCGACGTTCGCGACATCACGTACAAAAACCGGGATGCCGCCTTGTTCTTTGACGACGATGTTGCCAATGTCCTCCAAAGAGCGAATCAGACCCACACCGCGAATCAGGTATTGCTCTGTCACTTGAGGCAAGATGCCGCCGCTGGCATTCGAGTTATTGGCCCCAATGGCTTGAACCAATTGCTGGACCGACAGGTTGTAGTGGCGCAAGCGACCGGGATCGACCTGCACTTGGTACTGTTTGACGTAACCCCCCTGCGAGTTGATTTCTGCCACGCCCGGGATGGAGCGCAGCAGCGGCCGGGCTACCCAGTCCTGCACTGTGCGGCGTTCGGACAATTCTGTGGGGGTCAGCGCGCGTTGACCATCGTCATCTTTTTCAAGCGTGTACTGATACACCTCGCCCAAGCCGGTCGATACCGGGCCCAGCACCGGCACGATGCCTGACGGCATGCGCGGTGTGACTTCAATCAGGCGTTCGGTGACCAGTTGCCTGGCAAAGTACACATCGGTCTCGTCCGTGAACACCAGCGTGATGATGGACAGCCCGCTCTTGTTGAGGGAACGCATTTCTACCAAGCTCGGCAAACCGGTCATGGCGATTTCCAGCGGTACCGTCACAAATCGCTCGATTTCCTCGGGAGAACGGCCGGGCGCTTCGGTGGCCACTTGCACTTGCACATTGGTCACGTCCGGGAACGCATCGACCGACAGTCGGGTGGCTTCGCGCAAGCCAAAAGCACATAGCACCAACGCCAGCACCACGACAACGAGGCGCTGACTGAGGGCAGCGCGGATCATAGAGGTGATCATGGCTTATTCCAGTTCAGCGCGTTTGCGCTCGTTGTTCATGTGAAAGGCGCCGTCAGTGACAATGTCTGTGCCTCGCGGTAAACCTGTCAGAACTGGGCGCCATGCGCCGCTGGCTGTGCCCAGTTCAACCGGGGTCAGGCGGTAGCGGTTATCGGGCAGCTTGATGAACACATGGTCTTTGTCGTTCTCACGGACGATCGCTTGTGCGGGCAGTGCCAACGTTTGCTGCGCATGACCACGGATGCGCATGGTGGCCAGCATCTGGGGTTTGAGGTCACGCTGCCCGTTGTCTACTTGGGTGCGGATGGTGACTGAGCGTGTTTCTGGCGAAACGGTGTCGCCCACAAAAACGATCTTGCCCGACAGCTGGCGGTTTCCCAAGGCGGGGACTTCGATGTCGACCGTCTGGCCGGCTTGTACGGAGCCTGCTGTTTGTTCGGGCAGTGCGCCCACCACCCAGACATTGCCCAAATCTGCCACCGTGAACAAGGGGTCGCCAGGTTGCGCCACCTGGCCTTGACTGACTTTGCGTTCGATGACGACGCCCGACAGCGTTGCGCTGACGGCTGCGTGGGCTTGTAAGGTGCCGAGGTCACGCAGTTTTTCAATCGCCTCGTTGTGCAAGCCCATGAGCTTTAATTGGTCGCCAGCCGCGCGCAATTCGGCACGGGCAATGGTCAGTTCTGATTCGCGGCGTTGCAGTTCTGCGGCGCCAATCACATCGGCCAGAATCAATTGGCGGGCCCGTTCGACCGCACGCTCTGATTGAGATGCCGTGGAGTGGGCACGCAAGTAGCCCATTTGGGCGGTTGTCAATTCACTGCTGGCGACCCGCGCCAAAGCCTGACCGGGACGCACACGATCGCCCACTTCGGCCAAGACCTCCGTGACCCGTCCCGTCACCGATGCACCGATGCGGGTCACCAACCTCTCGTTGGCTTCGATCCGACCTGATATTTCAATCCAAGGTGTCACCTCTTGAATTTCCAGCTTCTCGATTTTGAATTGATTGGCCATTTCAGCTGACACGGTCACATCCATGGGGTTGGTCGCCGTATTGGCCTCGGTGGGTGCCGTTGTGGGTTTTTCGCCGCAAGCGACCAGCCATACCGCCGATGAGCCCATCAGGAGGGTCAGCATCACCTGTCGCAGAGAGTGTGTGTAGGTTTTCATGTGTGTTCTTTTTCGATTCAAGAGGGCGTGTTGTTGGCGTGTTGGCCCATGAGTTGCTCCAAGGCGATACGTGCCACTTGGAGTTGGTATCTGGCATCAATCAGGTCTGCCCGTACGCTGCGCAGTACCCGCTGAGCATCCAGTACATCCAGAATCCCGCGCTCTCCAAATCGGTAGGCCGCTTGGGCCACACGCAAGGCAGCTTCAGCCTCTCTCACGGAGCCTTGGCTCAGGGCCTCGATTCGCAGCCGGGCAATTTCCAGCGATTTACTGAGGACCAGTATTTGCTGTTGCAGTTCGGCTTGGCGACCTTCCAGACGCGCTTCAGCGCGTTGCAGCTCTGCGCTAGCTTGCGCAATCGGGCCGCTGCGTGTATCCATGAAAGGAATCTGGACGCCCACGCTCAGTTGACCTTGGCGCACTTCAGGATCGCGCATCTGGCTGTAGCGCAGCTCCAACCCGGGCCAGCGGCTGCCCTGTGCTGAACGCAGCAGTGCCTGAGATTGCAGGACTTGGGCTTGCAAGGCGGCCAGTTCGGGATTGTGCTCGCGCACTTGTTGTTGGATTTGCATCAGGCTCGACACTTCCAGATCCTCACCGAGGTCGCCCGTCAGTGCCCAGCCTGCTGGTAGGTGGCCTGCAGCCAGTCGATTCAGCTCAATCAAGATTTGTTCGGCCATCAGGCTGCTTGTCAGCAAGCGCTCGCGGGCGTTGATGATCTCCGCGTCAGCTTTGATGATTTCGTAGCGGGCAGCCTCTCCGCTTTCCACGCGAACGCGCACACGCTCTCTGACTTGTTCCAGCAGTTGCACCGCTTCCGCTGCCGCCACCGACTGTGCCTGATGTAAAAGACCTTGGTAAGCCCACAACCGGACCTGGGCCACCAGTTCATTGCGGGTGATACGGGCTTGATGTCCGCTCTCTTTTTCAAAGGCTCTTGCCGCATCTATGCGGGCGTTGCGAACGGCTGGATTTTCAATGAATTGCGACACCGCCCAAGCCTGTACCGGGCCTGTATTGGTGCCGGCAAGACGAGCTGTGTTCGTACCCCGGGTCATCTCGATGCGTGGGTTGTAAAAAGCTTGGGCACTGGTGATACCGGCACGCGCGGCGGTCTGCGCCATCAACGACACCCGTAGATTCGGGTTGTTCGCCATGATGAGCGGAACGAGTTGGTCAATGCTGAGGTTGATGGGCGTGGTGGCAGGCTTCACAACCCCGGGGCTGGAGGCCGCCATACTGGCCAGACTGCTTGTCGCGCTAGCGTTGTTGAGATAACTGGCGCCAACGGCCAGGAACCCATAAAACAAGATTTTGCGGTAGTCAGTACGGAAGCGTATCGATTGACGAGGGGGCACAACGCGAAGAGGCGAAGACGTCCATTGGGGCATTGCTGTGTTTCCGTGATTCATGAAAGAGCCAAGATCTTAGGGATGAATCGACTATATAAAAACCAGCAAAATGATGACTCTAATTCAGAATAAACCGAAGTTCCAGAGGGTCTGAATGCGGTTGACCCTCACAAAGTCATGAACTCGCTCCAGAGAATCCCCGTCTCCGGAATGAAAAAAGGCTTCAGAACCGAAGTTCTGAAGCCTTTTGGGCTTGTCTCAGCGCGAGTCTGAGAAAGCTGGTTTGCTACGGCATCTCTGCCGTTGGCTGGGTTTGCAGGGCTTAGTAGCCGCCGCGACCGCCGCCGCCGCCGTAGCCGCCACCGCCGGAGCGATCGCCGCCACCGCCGTAGCCGCCACCGCCGGAACGATCGCCACCGCCGTAACCGCCACCACCGCCGCCGAAGCCGCCGGTACGTGGAGGACGTGCCTCCATCGGACGGGCTTCGTTCACGGTGATGCTACGGCCGCCAAGTGACTGGCCGTTCATGCCGGCGATTGCAGCTTGTGCTTCGGCATCGCTGCCCATTTCCACAAAGCCAAAGCCTTTAGAGCGGCCGGTGTCGCGCTCCATCATGACTTTTGCGCTGGTGATAGAACCAAAAGCGCCGAAAGATTGTTGCAGATCTTCGTCACGCACTGTGTACGGCAGGTTGCCGACGTAAAGTTTATTGCCCATGGGGACTCCTCAAAAATACATAAAACAAAAGCGATGGGGTCCCGAAAGCACAACAAATCTAGGAAGTGC
>CANFXC010000065.1 GCA_947450765.1 Comamonadaceae bacterium
CAAGATTCGCCTGCAGATCACGGCCCCTGAAGGCACGGTCTGGGAAGACCTCGTGCCGAAAGAGAAGAACATTCTCGTGCACGAAGGCCAAGTCGTGAACAAGGGCGAGAGCATTGTGGACGGCCCTGCTGACCCACAAGACATCTTGCGTTTGCTGGGCATGGAAGAGCTGGCTCGCTACATCGTCGACGAAGTGCAAGACGTTTACCGTCTGCAGGGCGTGAAGATCAACGACAAGCACATTGAAGTGATTGTTCGTCAGATGCTGCGCCGTGTGGTGGTGGGTGATGTTGGCGAATCCAGCTACATCGCGGGTGAGCAAGTTGAGCGTTCGGTCATTCTGGATGTCAACGACGCCTTGCGCGCCGCTGGCAAAGTTCCAGCGACCTTCAGCAACTTGTTGCTGGGTATCACCAAGGCTTCCTTGTCGACCGATTCGTTCATCTCCGCGGCTTCCTTCCAGGAAACCACGCGCGTATTGACCGAAGCGGCCATCATGGGCAAGCGCGACGAACTGCGTGGCTTGAAAGAGAACGTGATCGTCGGCCGTTTGATCCCTGCCGGTACCGGTATGGCGTACCACAAGGCACGTCGTGCCAAGGAGCAAATGGACGACGCCGAGCGCCGTGCTATTGCGGAAACTGAAGCCGCTGAACTCGAGGCTTTGTCGCCAGCCGAGCACAGCAGCGAAGGTGCCGACAGCCAGTCTTGATCCAGCCCTGAGCTGAATCCCCCGAAAGGGGGCAGAGCCTCACACCGTTCACAGGGTGTGAGGCTTTTTTATGCAGATGGGCGAGGCATTTGTCGGATAAAGTGGCGAATTCATCCATGCACAAAATAATCAAATCATGAGTACAAAGTCCATCGTGCTGTTGGTACTGCTCGCGCTGTCAGTTTTTTGGACAGTCGGTGGATACAACCGACTGATGCGGCTGAAAAATGCGGTCAGCAATGCTTTCAGTCCTGTCGATTTCCAATTCAAGGATCGCCATGACCTGCTGTTGAAACTCGTCGAAGCTGCGAGTGAATATCTGCAGCATGATCCGGTCACCCTCAATGAATTGATGCAAGCACGAAGTGACTCGAGTGGCGCGCATGATGCCGTCCTCTCACGTCCAACTCATGGCCATACCGTCCAGACTCTGATGGCCGCAGAGCAAAAATTGAATGACAAACTGGACAAGCTGTGGGCAGCTGGGACGACGAACCTTGCAATCTTGGCAGACCCAAAGATTCGTGAACTGGCCCAGCAGCTCATCACCACACAGAGTAAGTTAGCCTTTGGGTGTCAGGCTTTCAACGACAGCGTGCTACTTTTCAATGAGGCACAGCGTCAATTTCCGACGGTTGTCATTGCGCGATTGTTCGGATTTTCTCCAGCGGCGGCGTTGAATATTGGCTTAAGTACATCTTAGAAATGTTTTATTTTTGAATTTAATGGGTAGTATTGACATTGAAGGTGCAGCGGACGGTTGGTGTGAGTTGTTTGTGCTTGGGTGTCTGACGCTGCAGAGCTAGGGAAAAGAATCAGCTGAGTTGCATCAACACTTGAAAGATCTGACTGATGAAAATAAACACACTGTGCTGGGGCACAAGCTTGTTGATGGTGGCGGGAATGGCGCAAGCGCAATCTCCAACGACTCAGCAAATGTTGTACGTTAAAAGCTTGGCGGCGAGCTGCGCTAGTTGCCATGGGACGGACGGCAAAGCGGTCGAAGGCTCGCAAGTGGCCTCGCTGGCGGGCCTCGATAAAAACTATCTCGTCGCGCAGATGAGAGACTTCAAGTCTGGCACACGCCCGGCCACCGTCATGCACCAAATCAGCAAGGGCTATAGCGACGCCCAAATCGAGATCATGGCTTCCTATTTCGCCATGCAGAAAAAGTAAAGGATGACCATGACCTCAGCTTCATCTCGCTTAGGCCTTGCACACCTGCCGCGCCGTAATATCCTGAAGGCCACTGCCGCACTCGGGTTGCTTGGCTTAGCCGGTTGCGCCACCAGCTCGATTCCCGCGCGCGCCAAAGTGGTCGTGATTGGTGGCGGCTACGGCGGCGCTACCGCCGCCAAGTACGTGCGCATGTTCTCGGACTACAAGATCGACGTGGTGTTGATTGAGCCGCAAGACGCCTTCATCTCTTGCCCGATTTCAAACCTCGTGCTGAGCGGCGGCAAGCAGCTTGCCGACCTCACCGTGCCCTACACCGAGCTCAGCCGCCGCCACGGCATCACCGTGGTCAAAGACACGGCCAGCGCCATTGACACCCAGCGCAAGACCGTTACCTTGGCTGGTGGCGCCACCATCGGCTATGACAAATTGGTCGTGTCGCCCGGCGTTGAGCTGATGCTGGACAGCATCGAAGGCTTGCGCGCTGCGCAGGCCTCCGGACAAATATTACAGGCTTGGAAAGCCGGCGCCGAGACGGTGGCTTTGCGTCGTCAACTGGAGGCCATGCCCGACGGCGGCGTCTTTGCCATAGCCATACCTGAGGCGCCTTACCGTTGCCCACCCGGCCCTTACGAGCGGGCGTCTGTCGTGGCGGGTTACCTCAAGGCTCACAAGCCGCGCAGCAAGGTGCTGATCCTTGACGCCAACCCTGACGTCACTTCCAAAGGTGCGCTGTTCAAAAAAGTCTGGGCTGAGCAGTACAAGGGCATGGTCGAGTACCGTAGCCAACACAAAACGGTGGCCGTTGACGGCAAGGCCGGCGTCATCAAGTTCGAGATCCAAGACGACGTCAAGGCCCAAGTGCTGAACGTTTTGCCGCCCATGCGCGCCGGTAGCATCGCCGTGCAGGCCGGGCTGAACAACCAGGGCAACAACCGTTGGTGCGGCGTTAACTTCCTCAACTTTGAATCGCTTGTCGCCAAAGACGTTCACGTGCTGGGTGACTCTATTCAGATCGCCCCAGTCATGCCTAAAAGCGGCCACATGGCTAACAGCCACGGCAAGGTGGCGGCTGCCGCCATCGTGGCGGAACTGGCTGGCTGGGAGATCAACCCCGCCCCCATGCTCACCAACACCTGCTACAGCTTCGTCGACAACAAAAATGTCGTCCATGTGGCCAGCGTGCATGAATACGTGGCGGCTGAAAAAACTTTCAAGTCGGTCGTCGGTTCAGGCGGTTTGAGCCCGGCGCCGAACGAACTCGAAGGCGTCTACGCGCTCAACTGGGCCAGCAACATCTGGGCAGATACACTGCTCTGAACGGCGGGGCGCAAGCCCGCTTTTTTATTCCTGTGGCCACGGCTTGGCCGTGCTGCCTGCCTGAGCCCCTATGCAAGAAACCCAAGACCAAACACCCCTGTGGCAACAGTTGCAAGGGGCCGCAGCACTGCTGCTCGCCGTGCGCGACGGCCGTTCCATGACGGCTGAACTCGAACGCGTTCCACCACACCTTCGTCCCGGCGTGCAGGCGCTGGGCTTTCATGCGCTGCGCTGGCTCGGCCGGGCTGAAGCCCTGCGCCAACAACTGGCCAGCCGGCCACCACCACCCGAAGCCGACGCGCTGCTGTGCGTTGCGCTGGCACTGGCCTCTGAGGTCGACGACTCGCTCTACACCGAATACACGCTGGTTGACCAGGCGGTGGAAGCCGCTAAAAACAGCGAAGACACCCGCCATCAGGCCAGCTTCATCAATGGTTGCTTGCGCCGGTTTTTACGCGAACGCGACGCCATGCTGGCCATTTGTGAGCGCAAGCCGCAAGCCGTCTGGAACCATCCGCAGTGGTGGGTTGACCGGGTTCGCAAAGACCACCCGGACGATTGGCAATCCATTTTGTTGGCCAACAACAGCCGGGCCCCACTGACGCTGCGCGTCAACACGCGCCTGAACACGCAAGCTGACTACTTGCAAACGCTACTGGACAACGGCATTGACGCCGCACCCGTCGGTGAGTACGGCGTTATTTTGGACAGCCCGCGTGCGGTGACGCGTTTGCCAGGCTACGCTGAAGGTCTTTTTTCAGTGCAAGACGCGGGTGCGCAACTCGCCGCGCCTTTGCTGCTTAATGGCATTGAAGCGGCTGAAGGCCAGCCGCGCTTGCGTCTGCTCGACGCCTGCGCCGCACCCGGTGGCAAGACGGCCCATTTGTTAGAGCTGGCCGATGCTGACGTCATCGCGCTAGACATTGACGCCGAGCGCTGCACCCGCGTGCAGAAGAACCTAGACCGTTTGCAACTGCAGGCACAGATCACGGTGGCCGATGCCGGCCTGCCCGACCGCTGGTGGGATGGTCAGGCGTTTGACGGCATCTTGCTCGACGCACCGTGCACCGCTTCGGGCATTGTGCGGCGTCATCCTGATGTGCGCTGGCTCAGGCGCCCGACTGACATTGCGCAACTCGCAGCGCAGCAGACACGTCTGCTGGAAGCACTGTGGCCGCTGTTGCGAGTGGGCGGGCGTTTGCTCTACTGCACCTGTTCGGTTTTCAGGGCTGAGGGCGAGCAACAGATCCAAACGTTTCTTATGCACCACACTGACGCGTTATTAAAGCCATCGCCCGGTCATTTGCTACCCCAAAGCAGGGCCGCGGGGTCGGTATTCCCGGACAATTTACTTCGTGACTACGATGGTTTTTATTACGCAGTTCTGGAAAAACGCGCAGCCTGAAGCTGGCGCGGGGCGCGGTTGGGCGCGTCATTTTGTGGTTTTAGTGATGGGTGTGATGCTTTTGATGAGTTTCATGCCTTCGGCAAGAGCAGCCAGTGTCGCTTTTGCCGCAAACAGCGCCACGGCCCAGTTGACTCAACTCAGGACCGAACGGACTGACGACGGCATTTATCTCAGTGCCTCAGTTGCATTTGAACTCCCGCACGTTGTTGAGGATGCATTGCTAAAAGGCATTGCACTGTTTTTTGTGGTTGAAGTCGATATCTACCGCGACCGCTGGTATTGGACTGACCAGCGTGTGGGCGGCGCCGCACGCACCATCCGGTTAGCCTACCAGCCATTGACGCGGCGCTGGCGGGTCAACATCGGTTCAGGCTTGATCGGTGCATCGTCGGGGCTGCGCGCCACCTTTAACCAAAACTACGATACCTTGCCGGAGGCGATGTCGGCGGTTCAGCGTGTGGCCCGTTGGAAGGTCGCTGAGCAAGGCGATATTCGGTCGGGTACGGACCACAATCTCACTTTTAGTTTCAAGCTCGATCTGTCGCAGCTACCCCGGCCATTTCAGATCGGTGTCGCTGGTCAGCGTGACTGGAGGATCGTCATCGAAAGCACCCAGCCGCTCTTGCTCTCCAATTCGCGCTCAGCTGAGCCTGAAAAAGAAAGCGCGACAGAAAGCGCCAAATGACTCTGGAAACGATGGTCTCACTTCGCAACAGTCGTGCGTTTCGCTGGCTGCTGGGGGTTGGTGCCGGGGTGATTGTGGCGCTTGGTTTGGTGCTGATCTTTTTGCTGACTCAGGCGACGGGTAACCGGGAACTTTACGAGCGCAACTACCCGATTCTGTTTGGTCTGAACATCGGTGTGGCGGTGTTGCTGCTGCTGGTGATTGGTTGGATCACCTTGCGGCTCGTGTTGCGCTTGCGGCAACGTAAATTCGGCAGTCGCTTGTTAGTCAAGCTCGCGGCTATTTTTGCGCTGGTCGGACTTTTCCCTGGCGTCACGATTTACTTCGTCTCGTACCAGTTCGTCTCCCGCTCGATTGAAAGTTGGTTCGACGTCAAGGTCGAAGGCGCGCTCGCTGCTGGACTGAATCTGGGCCGCGTCACGCTGGACACATTAGCCGCCGATCTTGGTAACCGAACGCGTCAGGCGGCGACCCAGCTGTCTCAGTCGACAGACGTATCTCCCAGCCTGGTGCTTGAACGTCTGCGCGATCAACTCGCGGTGAAGGACTTGGTGCTGTGGAGCGCCTCTGGACAGCTGATTGCCAGCACCGGGGAGTCTAGATTTATCTTGCAACCTGACCGACCGTCGCAGCGGCAGTTGCGCGCGGCGCGTAGCAATCGTGTGGTGACTCAAATCGAGGGACTGGATGACGCGGTGATCGGTGATGCCCATGACGTTGTGAGCGCATCAGCTTCGCCGCCCCGCAGGGCGCGTATCAAGGCGATTGCGCTCGTTAACGACTCGAATTTTGAATTGAACAGCGTCGAACGCTTTCTTCAAATATCGGAAGATCTGCCGACTGAACTGGTGGTCAATGCGATGGTTGTACAGGCGGCTAATCGTGAATACCAGGAACTTGCGCTTGCTCGGGATGGCTTGCGCAAGATGTACATCGGCACGCTGACCTTGAGTCTTTTTCTCGCTGTGTTCGGTGCTGTTTTACTGGCTGTGTTGTTGGGTAGCCAGCTGGCGCGGCCGCTGTTGTTGTTGGCTGAAGGCGTCAGGCAAGTCGCGCAGGGCGACCTGCGACCTAAAGCCGTTCTTCATAGTGATGACGAGCTCGGTGGCCTCACCCGCTCATTTGCCGTCATGACTCAGCAGTTGGCCGACGCCCGTTCGGCGGTGCAGCAAAGCATGTCTCAGGTCGATGCGGCCCGGGCTAATTTGCAGACCATTCTGGACAATCTATCGGCCGGCGTTCTGGTGCTGGACATCCATGGACATATCCGCTCCAGCAATCCTGGTGCGGCCCGAATTTTGCAGGCGCCTGTCGCCAATTACCTGGGCAAACTATTGAGCGAAGTGCCTGGCTTGGACGTATTTGGCAAGGCCGTGCAGGCGCAATTCAAAGCCTATCTGGCTGAAAATGCGGCGCATGGGCTGGAGCATTGGCAGCAGAATTTTGAGCTTCATGGCGGATTTTCCGGATCGGACGATGGTGCTGTTTCCCTGATTGCGCGTGGTGCCAAGATGCCCGGCACCGAAGAATGTCTGTTGGTGTTTGACGATGTCTCTGCCATGGTTTCTGCGCAGCGGGCTGAGGCTTGGGGCGAAGTGGCTCGCCGACTTGCCCACGAAATCAAAAATCCGCTGACGCCGATCCAGCTGTCCGCCGAGCGGCTTGAGATGAAGCTCGCCAACAAACTTGAACCCACCGAACAGGCCTTGCTGACCAAGTCAGTCAAGACCATCGTCGACCAAGTCGACGCCATGAAGCGACTGGTCAACGACTTTCGCGATTACGCCCGACTGCCAGCGGCTGAGCTCAAACCGATCGACCTGAATGCTCTGGTGACTGACGTGATGCAACTTTACGCCAGTGACGCCGACATTCCGATTCGGGTTGAACTCGACGCCACTGCGCCGTTGATTCGCGGCGACGCCCAGCAGCTTCGTCAGGTGATGCACAACCTGCTGCAGAACGCACAGGATGCGCAAGAAAGTCTGCAGCCCCCGCAGCAGGCGCAAGTGACGCTGAAAACTGAGTACTCGGTAACGTCCCAGCGTGTGCGCTTGATCGTTCGCGACAACGGCGCCGGCTTTCCTGACAATATCCTGAAGCGCGCTTACGAGCCCTACGTCACGACCAAGGCCAAGGGGACGGGTTTGGGATTGGCTGTCGTTAAAAAAATTGCCGACGAGCATGGTGCACGCATCGATATTTCCAACCGTGTTGCCGCAGGGGTGGTGCAGGGTGCCCAAGTGTCGTTATCATTCCAAGTTGTGGCGTAACAACACTCGGATATTTCGGCGCCACATACAAAGCAAACTGCTAAGGGCGAGATTCAATGGCAAATATTTTGGTGGTTGACGACGAGTTGGGTATTCGTGACCTGCTCTCCGAAATCCTCAACGACGAAGGACATCAGGTTGAACTGGCTGAAAACGCCGCTCAAGCGCGACTCGCGCGTGGTCGCGCTCGGCCGGATTTGGTATTGCTAGACATTTGGATGCCCGACACCGACGGCGTCACCTTGCTCAAAGAATGGTCCTCCGGTGGCCTGCTCACCATGCCCGTCATCATGATGAGTGGCCACGCCACCATCGATACAGCAGTCGAAGCCACCAAGATTGGTGCGATGGCCTTTCTTGAAAAACCGATCACCCTTCAAAAACTCTTGCAAGCCGTCGAACATGGGCTGACACGTCTTGCTGTGCGCAAGCCCACTAGCCCGTATGTCAGTATGCCTGCGGGGGAGTTGCCGCAGGTGGGTAGCGGCATTGTTATCGCTGAGGCGGTACAAGACAATAGCCCAAAACCAACGCAAAGTTTCATACTCGAAAAACCGCTGCGCGAAGCGCGTGACGAATTCGAAAAAGCCTACTTTGAATTTCATCTTTACCGTGAAGGCGGCTCCATGACCCGTGTCGCCGAAAAGACCGGACTCGAGCGAACACATCTTTATCGGAAGCTGAAACAACTTGGCGTTGACCTCACTCGCGGTAAACGCCAAGCTTGAAATCTTCAAAGCGCTTTCAGCCTGATATATAATCTTAGGCTTGGCCCGGTAGCTCAGTCGGTAGAGCAGAGGATTGAAAATCCTTGTGTCGGTGGTTCGATTCCGCCCCAGGCCACCATTACAACCCGCAAGGGTAAAAGAAAGCCCGCTATTCAAAAGATAGCGGGCTTTTTCGTTGGCGGGTTCTTTCTGCCCCGTGTAGCCGCTGTGTAGCCACTAGTACGTCATTTTTGTACTGTGCTTGCGCTAAGTCTTGCAACGCTCAAGAAATTGATTGATTAATTTTAATCAAAGTAAATCAACCTTGAACTCATCACGCGTGTGCGTGCGCGTACTGTTCTGTGAGCTTGTGTGCAGCTCGAATCCACCAACCACAAGGGTGGAGCCGTTACTTTGGGATGACCCACTTGCCGGCGTCGCCGAAAGGGTTGTTGCATCACAATGGCAAGCAGTTTTTTGCAGCTAACCTGCTCATGTCTCAAAGCACATTGAAGCCAACTGTGAAGAACTTATTTGTAGCAGCCGTACGCCATGCCTTGAAGAATTATTCGCCCGGCAGGCAACGCTCTGCGGTTAATCAACGCTAGGTTATCGACCCTATCCCCGTATTTTTGTATAGCCTGCATCCGAAAGGCAGCTTCAGCGACTTCATCAAAGTTCAGGGGATTGCCTTTTGTGTCTGTGTACAAAGGGCCGAGCCTCGTGCAGTCAGCAAGCAGCGTGCTGACCTGGGTGTGGACCGTAAGTTCAGCCGCATTTTGTGAAATTTGCACAGTTCCACAACCGCCTACTAGGGCAACCAAGAGTAGTAGCGATAGCTTTTTTACGTTCAAGTGCGTCATGCTCGCACTTTATATCAAAGCCGCACCCAGTTAATTCCAAATAGTTAATTTAAATTAATGTGCCGCTACCAGCGTCCTTGCTGTGAGTGCTGGCGCATCCTCAAATTCACGAATTTCGACATCGACCTTCGGCTCAACCAGTGGTCGCAACTTGTGCCGGTCGGTGATGCACTTATCGGATGCACCTCTGTGCAAATCGTTGCCATGCCAAAGCTGATGAAACTTCCGGCCGCTGGTGGTTCTGATGTAGTACGCATCGGCTCGACCGTCATAGGCGCCAAGGCGTTCGATGACTTCGATAACCAGACCAATGTTTTCAGGGCAGCCCGCGATGATGACGCAGCGGGTGCCGGGCTTGAGCAGTGACATGGCATTTCTCCAGCCCCTGCAATCGAAAAAATACGCCCGCCGGTAGCAAGGGATGTCTATACCGGCCGCGTTTAGCTATGTACTTGATGAAGCGACCACGCAATTTTCTGAGTAAATCCGTCGAGGCTGGTTGCTTTCAGCATGAACAATCTTAGCTGGGCTAGTGAAACCAAGGCTCTGGATGTACAGTCGCAGAATTAAAACAATACAACTATTGTTAGGAGTTCAGTGAAATTATTTCTATCTGTGGCGGCAGCGCTCGTCCTTGCCGCGTGCTCGAATACGTCGGGGGCTATCAAAATCGGGCCTGACACCTTTACTGTTGATGTGGATGCATCTCCAGGGAAGGGTGGCAGACCCGCAGCAAAAAGAATTGCTTATCAGGAAGCAACTGCGGAGTGCGGCAAGCGAGGTCTAGACGTTTTTACCCTGAGTGAAAAGACGTCCTCACCTACTTGGACAGACGGCATGGCCCACATGGAGTTGAACTTTCGCTGCTTACGCGCCGACGACCCTGAGTTTCAACGGCAGAAGCTTTTGAGTTCGCCAGACAGAATTATTGAAAACCGGCAACGGTGATGTCAGAGTCAGTGGAGTCGTTCAGTCGGCTACCGGAGTTTCGCAAGCTACTGGTTTTCAAACTGGCCGACGAGCAGGCAGCTACAGCGAAGGCGGCGTAAAGTCGGAGCAGAACCCTAATGAAAACGAACTCTTCGGCACCCCACTACCCACGCCAGCAGGAAAAACTGGAAGTGCTGCGCGTCGGACAAAAGCCAAAGCTGGGGACGTTCAGCCCGCAGGCGCGTTACAAGACACTCATGCCCCGCAGGGGAGTACCACGTCCGCACTCAGACCAATATCCAGCGCTGTGAATGAGTAATGCCGGGTGCTCCAGGGAAAACCACAACCCGGTAAAAGGACAAGGGCTCCAACCCTCATCGGACCGGGCTACACCGGCTAACAAAGCCGGGAGCGTGTCCTCAGAAGGTGGAACCCTTGAGCAATCGAGTGTATCGCCGTCGGAAATAAAAATCTCTCCGCGAGAGATTTCGGCTCCGTTGCTGAAACTCTGCTTTCCAACGACCAACGCCGTTCAGACTTGAGTTCTTAGTTAGGCAGTCTGGTGCCTCGAACATAGGTCTACTGGCCAACCCCAAGCAAAGCACCACGACCCGTAGGCTCGTCATAACCGGCTACGCCTTGCGAATGCTTCAGACGGCGTCGCAATAGCAGGCAAGCGTCTGCCAAACGCCATGCGGCTGCTTTGGGGTTCCCTCCATCAAGCGCAGAGGCGGCCGTGCGTAAAAGTTCGGGCAGTTCGTCGCTGTCGGGCAGTGCCAGCAGTTCGAGCATTGAATAGATTTTCATGATGTTTTCTCTTAATTCTTAAATGAATATGGACAGGCCGGACAAGTGGACACTCCTTAGAGTCGTGTCCGTGTCCGTCCGGGACTTGTGGTGGTCTTGTCCGGCTTTGTCCGGGTCTGTCCGGCTTGTCCGGACCCAATGAAAACCATACGTCGTTGCTTGTCCGGCCTTGTCCGGTTGACGCAATAACCGACGACAATCTGCGATTGATTTCACCGCGTCTTTGTCCGGGTTGCTCCTATGGGTTTTCATTGTTTGGCGCTTAGTTGCGTTGATTTATTTGAGCCACACAAAAGCATCGTGTGTGCCGACTAAATCGGCATCAATCAGTGCAGCTCGTGCTCGGTTAAATCCTCGGCGCTTTGAGTCCGCAGCAGCATCCGACTCGGCAATGCCTGCAAGGTAGCTCTCCTGTCGCCACGCATCCTCACTAACAACCTTGGATGGACTAATCACCATAAAGTCATCGGCATCTGTAAAGCGGTCTTTGACACTTTTTGGTGGCGCCACACCATCGCGCTCGATTGACCTTCGCAATGCTTCAATCGCTATCTTGGCCTGCGGTGCAAGCTTGTGAGTTTTTGCACCACCTTCAAAGGCTTGCGCCAGTACGACACAAGACGTTTCCACATCACCATGCTCGTCGGTGTTTAAGGTCACGGTTTCAAGTGCGAACGGGTGGGCGTGTCCATCCTGTCCGTCTTTGGACTTGGCTACGCTCCATTTGTGGGCGTTACCATCGCGGCTAACCTCCACTGCGGCATCAAGCGCTGCAACCAGTGATGAATGCCCACGCAGTCCTGCAGCGGTGTTTTTGCCAGTGTGATGAATCAGCACCACCAACCCACCTGTTGACGCCTGCAATGCTTTGGCAGCTTGCAGAATCTCGCCCATATCTTTGCTTGAGTTTTCGTCAGCAGTTGGCGCAGCGCGGTTCAGCGTGTCGATAAATACAACAGCGCCCGCCGGGATTACCGCGGCCATATCGGCAAGGTCTTGCGGCGTGGTCAGATTGAACGGTTGCACCACACAGGCCATGCCGTTCGGCAGCTTGTGGCCTTTGTGGTTTTCCCATGCTCGAACGCGAAGATTCAGCCCGCCTTCACCTTCCAGAACAAGATAAACCACAGAAGCTTTTTCAACCCGGCAGCCAAACCAGCGCGTACCCTCGGCAATCGCTGCGGCCATGTCGAAAAACAAGAAGGACTTACCACTCCCACTCGGGCCATAGCCGGCAGCCAGCCCCGTAGCCGGCAGTACGCCACGCACACACCACTTAAGTGGCGGCAGTGCATTGATGTCATCGCTGCCAAGCAGCTTGTAGCGCGGTGCTGTTGCGTCTCTGGCGGCTTGCACCAGGTCGTCAAAAACTTCTGCGCTCATCGTGTCGGCCGTATGGCTTTTCGGGTTCAACCAGCCGGCTGCTTGGGCCTTGGAAAATACCGATTGATAGCCGGTCTGAGTTGGCGTGAAAGACTCCCACTTCTCGGCGGCGTCATGCGGGTCGTACTTGTCTGAAGTTTGTGACCATTCAAGCCAAAGCGTCCGACCCTGTTCACCCAGCGTTTTTAAGGCGTGCCCGATATCAACCCATAGGACCCGCTCGTCAGCGTGTAATGCAGTCAATGCGTTCCGCAAGTCGTGCAAGGTGTCGGTGTCAACCAGTACGTCGAACGCAGCGCAGTCAGCTTTGTGCGGTGCGTCCTTAGTTGCAGTCTTCTTTCCAATGGCGCCACGCTCAAGGTCTTTCACAAGGTCGATGTATTCACCGGCATTTGGGTCGTCAAACGTAGTCGCCACGCGGTAGTCATTAGTCGGCGTTGCACCAAAATAGAAGCCTTGCGACAAGGTGAAGGATTCACCTGCGAGCACACCTCCAAAGATTCCGTTTAGCTGAGCCACAAGGGCAACACGGGCAGCGGGCTGGTGCGGCTTTGACAAAGGGCAGATAACGCGCCAGCGGGGTTTGTCGGTAGTGCTGCTCGGCGATGGGTAAAGCGCTCCTTTCACCCCGAAAAGTTCCAACCAATTTTGGGCTTCATCGATGGGCATAACCTCACCGTCGTAGTCGGCTTCAATGCTAAAGACTTCAACCACGTTGGCGTTGGTTCGTAGCGAGCCTTGAGCGCTTCGCTTGGTGCCAAACGATGCACCTTTAATCCACGGGCACGACGTCTTTGACGGGTACGTCCCAACGTTAGTTAGCCGGTAAACCATCGCCGGCCAATCGCCTGTGTGAGTGGTCATGGACGTGCCCGACTTGTCGGGTAATTCGGTCCAGGTCAGCGCAGTCATTTCGCGCCTCCCACTGGGGGTGTTTCAATCAATGTGTAGCCTCGAACTTCTCCGCGAATCATGCAGTGACTCAAGCGCTCACCAAACAACGGCTTAGCGCCGTCACCCCCGCCATGGTGGTGCTCGCATCCGCAGAGTGGACAGCAAGGAACGTGCAACGACCAAATGCCATCACGACACTTTTTTGCGATGGTGACGGCGTTCATTTGGCTGTACCTTCTAAACGTTTGGCTTTCCACTGATTTATTTTTCGGCGGTCTGCATTGGTCAGGTGGTAAACACCAGGGCGACAGTTGTACCCGTCACGGTCGAGAAAATTAAGGCGTGGGCATGGAATCCTCAAGCCGCGACGGCGAAGTTCGGCGATTAACTCAGGACCATTTGAACAACCGGCTACGTTGTCGATTGATTCGCGCAGTTGTGGGCGGCTGATTAGGGCTGCAATTACGCGCAGGTGTCGCGGGTTGCTAGTTCCCGTAAAGGCGGTAGACTTAAAAGTGTGTTTTGTGTGAGTCTTGGCGGGTTGGACGTTCGTAGCGCCCAGCCCGTTGCCTTTTGCGGTGCTCATATTGCCACTCCAGCCAGCGCCTTAACGGTCGCAGTGCTCCAGGCTAAAAGACCACCGATGCGAGTTGGGCGCAGCGGCCCATTCTCAAGGCACGCCCAGCCCCGCAAAGTCTGCGGGCGGCGGTTCAGGTAGTAGGCAGTCTCAGCGGTTGTGAGGTTCGGCTTGTTGACCAG
>CANFXC010000066.1 GCA_947450765.1 Comamonadaceae bacterium
AGCGCGCCAGACCTGCCACGCAAAAACTTCACCGCCATGCTGCGCCTGGACCACAACCGTGCGCTCAGCCAGATCGCTGCCAAGACCGGCACCCAAGTGGCTGACATCGAAAAGCTCACCGTCTGGGGCAACCACTCGCCGACCATGTACGCTGACTACCGTTTCGCTACGGTGAACGGCAAAGCGGTCAAAGACCTGATCAACGACCAAGTCTGGAACGCTGAAGTCTTCTTGCCGACCGTGGGCAAGCGCGGCGCAGCCATCATTGAAGCGCGGGGCCTGTCGTCTGCGGCTTCGGCCGCCAACGCAGCGATTGACCACATGCACGATTGGGCGCTGGGCAGCAATGGCAAATGGGTGACCATGGGTATCCCATCGGATGGCCAGTACGGCATCCCGAAAGACACCATGTTTGGCTTTCCGGTCACCACCGCTGGCGGCGAGTACACGCTGGTCGATGGTCTGGAGATTGACGCTTTCAGCCAAGCGTGCATCAACAAAACACTCAAAGAGTTGCAAGACGAACAAGCTGGCGTTGCTCACCTGCTGTGAGTCTGCTGGGCGTCTCACCATGCAACATCCGCGCGACGTTCTTTTAGGCGCTCAGGCTGCCGCCGGCACGTTGCCGGTGTGCGATCACTACAGCGGCGTTGAGCCGCGCATGCGTAAAAGCCTGCAACTGCAAGCTGAGATGCACGAGGAGTTTGGCGCTTGCGTCTTTGACGTGACGCTGGACTGTGAAGACGGCGCGCCTGTGGGCGGTGAGGCTGATCACGCTGCCTTGGTGGTGTCCTTGTTGTTAGCGGCTGCACCCGAGGCCCGCGTCGCGGTTCGCGTGCATGCGCTGGACCATCCCGCTTTTGAAGCCGACATTGCCAGCATCGTGGGTCAAGCGGGCCATCGGTTGAGTCATGTGATGATTCCGAAAGTCGAGTCTGCTGCCGACTTACGCAAGGTTGAAAAAGCCTTGGCGGCGCTAGGTGGTGCTGCGCTGGCGTTGCCACTGCATGTGCTGGTCGAGTCGCCACGAGCGGTGCACAACGCCTTTGAATTGGCGGCGCATCCGCGGGTTCAGTCCATCAGCTTTGGCTTGATGGATTTTGTATCTAGCCACAACGGCGCTATTCCGGCTGATGCCATGGGCAGCAGCGGCCAGTTCAGCCATCCGCTGGTGTTGCGTGCCAAGTTGGAGATCGCGTCAGCTTGCCACGCCTACGGCAAAGTGCCGTCGCATTGCGTCGTCACCGAATTCAGTGACTTGGCCGCGATGCAAAACGCTGCGATGCGGGCCAGCCGCGAGTTGGGCTACACCCGCATGTGGAGCATTCACCCGAATCAGATTCGGCCGATTTTGGCGGCTTTCGCGCCGCAACAGGCTGAAATTGAGTTTGCCGCTGAATTGATTTCTGCCGCTGACAAGGCGCAATGGGCGCCAATTAGTTTTCACGGAAAACTGCACGACCGCGCCAGTTACCGCTATTACTGGCAGGTGTTGGAGCGTGGCCACCAGACGGGTGTCGCCCTACCCCTTGAGACGCAGGGGTATTTCTTGAAACCTGTCTTGTCCCAGTAGGTATAGGCTGTTGCACATGAAAAATCTGATCTTGCCCTCTTTCTTGGCAACTTGTGTTTGTCTGCTGGCCCCGCTTGTTGGGGCACAGACGGCGCTGCCCAGCACCAGTCGAACAGAAATCAGAAGCACCGCCAAGCAATTGGCTGCTGGCATCACCGCCGCAGAAGCAGCGCTGGAGCCTTTTGAATTAGCCATTGCCCAGCAAGTCCATACAGGCGTGTTGCGCTGCGAGTTGGGAGCGTCAGTGACCCTAACCGGTGATCCGCAGTCGCCCGGTTATTTCAATGTTTTAGGCAAGAATTTTCGCTACCGCATGTTTCCTGTTGCCACGTCCACCGGTGCGATCCGGCTGGAAGACCGCAAAGCGGGCGCTGTCTGGTTGCAGTTGTCCAACAAGTCGATGCTGATGAACCAGAAGGCCGGCCAGCGAATGGCCGACGAATGCATGAGTCCGGCGCAATTGACTGTCGCCCAGGGTATGCGCGACAGGCCGGCGCCTGGGTTGCTGGATTAAGCACAGGCCGTGAGTTGAGTTTTTAGTTTCCACCATTTGAGTTCACCTTTATTTTTGTACGACAGGAGAAAAATAGTGTCCGAGTTTTTGACCACCTACCGCGCCCACGTTGCCGAGCGTTCTGCTCTGGGCATTCCCCCTTTGCCCTTGTCGGCTAAGCAAACCGGTGAGCTCATCGAGCTGCTGAAAAATCCGCCAAAAGGCGAAGAAAAAACGCTGGTAGACCTCATCACTTACCGTGTCCCGGCCGGCGTTGATGACGCTGCCAAAGTCAAGGCGAGCTATCTGGCCGCTGTGGCCTATGGCACTGAAAAATGCGCTTTGATTTCACGCGTGCATGCGACCCAGTTGTTGGGCACGATGCTCGGTGGCTACAACATCAGCCCCATGATCGACTTGCTGGATGACGCTGATGCGGCTGTCGCAGAACAAGCAGCGACCGGCTTGAAGTCAACGCTGTTGATGTTTGACCAGTTCCATGATGTCCAGGAAAAAGCTGAAAAGGGCAACGCTTTCGCCAAGGCCGTGCTGCAAAGCTGGGCCGATGCCGAGTGGTTCACCAGCCGTCCTGAAGTGCCAAAGTCGATCCAGCTGACGGTTTTCAAATGCGCTGGCGAGATCAACACCGACGACCTGTCACCCGCCCCTGATGCCTGGAGCCGCCCCGACATTCCATTGCACGCCTTGGCCATGCACAAAAACGCACGCCCCGGCATCACGCCTGAAGAAGACGGCAAACGCGGCCCGGTCAAGTTCATTGAAGAACTCAAGGCCAAAGGCCATCTGGTGGCCTACGTCGGTGACGTTGTCGGTACCGGTTCTTCCCGAAAATCTGCCACCAACTCGGTCCTCTGGTGGACCGGTCAAGACATTCCGTTTGTACCAAACAAGCGTTTTGGTGGTGTCTGTTTGGGCAGCAAAATTGCCCCGATTTTCTACAACACGATGGAAGACTCGGGCGCCTTGCCAATCGAAGTTGACGTCAGCCAAATGGCCATGGGCGATGTGATTGAACTGCGCCCTTACGACGGCAAGGTCCTCAAAGATGGCCAGGTGATTGGCGAGTTCACTTTCAAAAGCGATGTGCTGTTTGATGAAGTGCGCGCCGGTGGCCGCATTCCACTGATCGTCGGCCGTGGCCTGACGTCCAAAGCCCGCGCTGCGCTGGGTCTGCCCGCTTCAACCGTGTTCCGTCTGCCACAGAGCCCTGTCGACAGCGGTCGCGGCTACACGCTGGCGCAAAAAATGGTCGGTCGCTCAGTCGGTTTGCCAGAAGGCAAGGGCGTTCGCCCCGGCACCTATTGCGAGCCCAAAATGACCTCGGTCGGCACGCAAGACACCACCGGTCCGATGACCCGCGACGAACTCAAAGACTTGGCGTGCTTGGGCTTCAGCTCTGACCTTGTCATGCAATCGTTCTGCCACACGGCGGCTTATCCCAAGCCGGTGGACGTGAAGATGCACCACGAACTGCCAGAGTTCATCACCACCCGCGGCGGTATCTCGCTGCGTCCGGGTGACGGCATCATCCACAGCTGGTTGAACCGCATGCTGCTGCCCGACACGGTCGGCACGGGCGGCGACAGCCACACGCGCTTTCCTATCGGTATCAGCTTCCCTGCGGGCTCCGGTCTGGTTGCTTTTGGTGCTGCCACCGGTGTCATGCCGCTGGACATGCCTGAGAGCGTGCTGGTGCGCTTCAAAGGCAAGATGCAACCTGGCGTCACGCTGCGCGATCTGGTCAGCGCGATTCCGCTGTACGCCATCAAGGCCGGCCTGTTGACCGTGGCCAAGCAGGGTAAGGTCAATGTGTTCTCCGGTCGCATTCTTGAGATCGAAGGCTTGCCTGATTTGAAAGTGGAGCAGGCTTTTGAGCTGAGCGACTCTTCGGCTGAGCGCAGTGCGGGCGGTTGCACCGTGCACTTGAACAAAGAACCCATCATCGAGTACATCACCAGCAACATCACCATGTTGAAGTGGATGATCGCAACGGGTTATTCAGATGTCCGCACCATCAAGCGACGTATCGCCGCCATGGAAGCTTGGCTGGCCGATCCACAGCTCTTGAAGGCTGACCCGGATGCTGAGTACGCTGCTGTGATCGAGATCGATCTGGCCGAAATCCATGAGCCTATCTTGGCCTGCCCGAACGATCCCGATGACGTGAAAACGCTGTCTGAAGTCGCTGGCACCAAGATCGACGAAGTCTTCATCGGCAGCTGCATGACCAACATCGGCCATTTCCGCGCAGCCTCCAAGCTGCTCGAAAACAAGCGCGATATCCCGGTCAAGCTGTGGATGGCGCCCCCTACCAAAATGGACGCCAAGCAACTCAGCGAAGAAGGCCATTACGGCGTGCTTGGCGCTGCTGGCGCCCGCATGGAAATGCCGGGTTGCAGCTTGTGCATGGGCAATCAGGCGCAGGTCAAAGAAGGCGCTACTGTTTTGTCAACTTCGACGCGTAACTTCCCGAACCGTCTGGGCAAAAACACCTTTGTGTATTTGGGCTCTGCCGAACTCGCGGCCATCACCTCCAAGCTCGGTCGCATCCCGACCAAAGCCGAGTACATGGCTGACATGGGCGTGTTGACGGATGCTGGCAGCACGGTTTACAAATACCTGAACTTCGATCAGGTCAAGGACTACACGGACGTCGCTGAATCAGTCAACTGAATCGATTGACTTTCAAGGCTGGGTTCGCGCCCAGTCAGCGCTAAGCCCTCGTTGAAAAACGAGGGCTTTTTTGTTCCCGCTCATAATAGCGATCCGTATTTTGGAGACAAGCATGACCATAAAAAATATCACCTGCGCCACCTTGTTGGCGTTCACTGCTGTGCTGGCACAAGCGCAGAATTTTCCGACCAAACCAGTGCGCATCGTGGTGCCGCAAACACCGGGCGGTGCGTCAGATGCTTTGGCCCGCATCGTCGGCCAGAAGTTGTCTGAGAAGTGGGGTCAGCCGGTGGTGATTGAAAACCGCGCCGGTGCAGGGGGCAACATCGGTATGGATGTGGTGGCCAAAGCGCCCGGCGACGGCTACACCTTGCTGATGTCGTACGTCGGCTCGCATGCCATCAATGTCAGCATTTACAAAAAATTGCCCTTTGACCCAGAAGCGGACTTCACGCCGGTTGCGACCTTGGCCAACGTGCCGTTTGTGGCTGCGGTGACGGGTTCATTGCCCGTCAACAATATCCGTGAATTAGCGGCCTACGCAGCGAAAAATCCCATTTCATTTGGCTCTGCGGGCAATGGCTCTGTGAACCATCTTCTCGGTGAAATGTTCAGCGTCGCGACACAGACCAAGATGCAGCATGTGCCCTACAAAGGTGCCGCGCCGGCCTTGACAGATTTGTTGTCAGGGCAGATTCAACTGGTCTTCACCAGCTTGCCGTCGGTGGCTCAGCATATCCGCGCGGGGACCGTCAAAGGCCTGGGCGTGACCGGTTCAAAACGCGCGCAAGCCTTCAAGGACATGCCGACGATTTCTGAATCTGGTTACCCGAATTTCGTCATCAACCCATGGTTTGGTTTGTTCGGTCCGAAAGGCATGCCGCTCTCGGTAACCCGTCAAATCAATGCCGACGTCAACAAAATCTTGCAAGAAAAAGACACGCACGACAAGTTTGCCGCCTTGGGGGCCGAACCCTACGAGAGCACGCCGCAGGCCTTTGGCGCCGTCTTGCATGCCGACATTCAGCGCTGGGCGGCTGTCGTCAAGTCGTCTGGCGCGACGGCAGATTGAAAGTCGCACGCATGAACATCCATCCAATTGCCGGCGCCCTCGGTGCTGTGATCTCTGGCGTTGATTTATCGCAGGGTATATCGACCTCGCTGGCGGCCGACATCCGCCAAGTTTTTTTGCAGCACAAGGTTATTTTCTTGCGTCAGCAAAAGTTAACCCCGCAGCAGTTTCTGGACTTTGCAAAAGCCATGGGTGAGCCGATCGAGTACCCGTTCGTCAAGGGGCTGGAGGGGTTTCCGCACATCATCGAAGTCAAAAAACTCGAGCACGAAAAAGTCAACTTTGGCGGCATCTGGCATTCGGACACCACTTATTTGGAAGCGCCGCCGATGGGCTCTATGTTGTTGTCATTGGAAGTCCCGCCTTATGGCGGCGACACGATGTTTGCCAACCAATGTTTGGCCTACGAGTCTTTGTCGGCCACCATGAAAAATCTACTGGATGGCCTTGTCGGCATCAGCAGTTCAGCCAAAGCTGATGTGTCTAAAACACGCGAAGACCGGATCAAGTCAGACGGCAAAGAGGCCGCTCCCAAGTCGTACTTGGCCGAGCATCCTGTGGTGCGTACGCACCCTGAAACCGGGCAAAAAGCCTTGTTCGTCAACGTCGCGCACACCGCTGGCATCAAGGGCATGACGGATGAAGAAAGTGCGCCTTTGTTGCAGTTTTTGTTTCAGCACCAAATCAAGCCGGAGTTCACTTGTCGCTTTGCCTGGGAGCCGAACGTCATCGCCTTTTGGGACAACCGCTGCGCTCAGCACAACCCGGTGAATGATTACCATGGCTTTCGGCGCGTGATGCACCGCATCACGCTGCAAGGCGACAGGCCCGTTTGATGACGACTGACAACACCATTCCCGAATTTCAACTGCGCGGCTATCGCTTTGCGCCGCTCACTTGGCCAGAGATGACGCCTGCCCAGCAGCAGATGACGCAGAGCGTGCTCGGCGGCAAACGCGGCTCCATGCAGGGGCCTTACAACGTTTTGCTGCGCAGTCCAGCGTTGGGGCAATTGGCACAGCAGTTTGGCGTGCACACGCGCTTCGAATCGTCGTTGCCCTTGATGCTCAACGAACTGGCGATTTTGATGATCGCGCGCTTTTGGAGCAGCCAGTTTGTCTGGTGGGCGCACCGCAAAATGGCGCTAGATGCAGGCCTCGATGAAAGCCTCATCAACGCCATTGCGCAGGGTCATGCGCCTGGGCCTTTGCCAGAACCGCTCGCTGCCGTGCACGCGTTTTGTCATGAGCTGATCCAGACGCGGCGAGTCAGCGATGCCACCTATGCGGCGCTGTCAGCGCAAGTCGGTGAACAAGGCGTGGTGGATCTGATGGCCGCCATGAGTTACTACACGCTGGTCAGCATGTGTCTGAACGTCGATCAATACCCCTTGCCAGACGGCGTTCTGCCGGAACTTCAGCCGCTTTAACATCGCTTTGAGACCGGGCTGAGCTGCGCTGTCAGCGGTGGTCGCGATAGCTTGTCATCCTTTGCCGACAGCGCCGTTGCAATGCCCGTTGCGGGCAGAGGCTATGCGCTAGAGCTGCATGTGTACAGCCTTCGCCTGCCAAAATGAAGCATGGTCTTTTGGACCCTTTCATCGAATCTCAAAAGGACTTCGTCATGTCTCAATTGCGCGCATCATCCCCTGACTTCGCTTCCACGCTGCAGACTTTCAAAACAAGTTCTGGCACCACCGGGCGCTTCTATTCTTTGCCGGCGCTGGCGCGTGAGTTTCCGAACATCAAGCGTTTGCCGATGTCGATCCGCATCGTGCTGGAGTCGGTGCTGCGCCACTGTGACAATCAAAAAATCACGCCTGCACACGTGGCCCAGTTGTCTAACTGGAAGCCCCAGGCCGAGCGGACCGAGGAAATTCCTTTTGTCGTTGCCCGTGTGTTGTTGCAGGACTTCACGGGCGTGCCTTTGCTGGCCGACTTGGCCGCCATGCGCAGCACCGCTGTCAGGCTTGGCAAAGACCCGAAGCGGATTGAGCCGATGGTGCCGGTGGACCTCGTGGTTGACCACTCGGTGATGGTTGATCACTACGGTGCCAAGAACTCGCTCGACCTGAACATGAAGCTCGAATTTCAGCGCAACCGCGAGCGCTACGAGTTCCTCAAGTGGGGCATGCAGGCGTTTGACACTTTCGGCGTGGTGCCGCCGGGCTTTGGCATCGTCCATCAAATCAACCTTGAATATTTGGCGCGCGGCGTGCATCGCAGCGGTGCCGACGCAGATGCTGTTTATTACCCTGACTCACTGGTCGGTACGGACAGCCACACCACCATGATCAACGGCCTTGGCGTTGTTGGTTGGGGCGTGGGCGGCATTGAGGCCGAAGCGGCCATGCTGGGTCAGCCGGTCTACATGCTGACGCCTGATGTGGTGGGCTTTGAGATCACCGGTCGTTTGCGCGAAGGCGTGACGACCACCGACTTGGTGCTCCGCGTGACAGAAGCTTTGCGCCGCGAAAAAGTGGTGGGCAAGTTCGTCGAATTTTTTGGTGAAGGCACGCGCACGCTGAGTGCGCCTGACCGCGCCACTTTGGCCAATATGGCGCCCGAGTACGGTGCCACCATGGGCTTCTTCCCGGTCGATGAAAAAACGATCGATTATTTTCGTGGCACCGGCCGCACGGCTGCCGAAATCGAGACCTTTGAGGCTTACTTTCGGGCGCAAGAGTTGTTCGGTGTGCCCTTGGCTGGAGAGATCGATTACTCGCAAGTTGTCACGCTCAATCTGGACGACGTGACGCCGAGCTTGGCCGGCCCGAAACGGCCGCAAGACCGGATCGAACTGGGCAACGTCAAACAGCAGTTTTCGGCGCTGTTCAGCCAGCCGGTGGCAGCCAATGGCTTCAACCAAGATGCGGCGCTGCTGGAGACCCGCGTCCTGCTGCCGCGCAGCGATGCTGTGCTCTTGGACGCTACGCCCGTGAGTCCACCGATGGCTGCCGGTGGGCCACGTTTTGTCGCAGAAATGGAGGCCAATCGTCCAACTCTGGAGGCGGCCAAGTCGCTGGCGCCAACGCCGACACCGCCGCTCAATGACGTCACCATTGGCGACGGCGACGTCTTGATTGCCGCCATCACCAGTTGCACCAACACCTCGAACCCCAGCGTGTTGTTAGCGGCCGGGCTGTTGGCTAAAAAAGCCGTGGAAGCCGGGTTGACCGTGCAGCCGCACATCAAGACCTCGCTGGCGCCGGGCTCCCGCATCGTCACGGATTACCTGACGCAAACCGGCCTCATGCCCTACCTTGAGCAGCTCGGCTTTGCGCTGGCGGGCTACGGTTGCACGACCTGCATCGGCAACTCGGGTGATTTGACACCGGAGATCAACAAGGCCATTGGCGAGAGTGATTTGATCTGCGCTGCCGTGTTGTCGGGCAACCGAAATTTTGAAGCCCGTATTCACCCGAACATCAAAGCCAACTTTTTAGCCAGCCCACCCTTGGTGGTGGCTTACGCCATTGCCGGCACCGTGCTACGCGACCTTGTGACCGAGCCGGTGGGGCAGGGCACAGGCGGAAAAAATGTGTACCTGCGCGACATCTGGCCGACCAGTGAAGAGATACACGCCCTCATGAAGTTCGCCATGAACGGCGAGGCCTATCGCAGCAATTACGCCAAGATCAAAGCCGATCCGGGCGAGCTCTGGGAACAGGTTAAGGGCGTCACCGGCAAAGCCTACAGCTGGCCGGACAGCACCTACATTGCCGAGCCGCCGTTCTTCGATGACTTTGTCATGGACCCAGCTGCCGGTCGTGCTGATGCCAAGAACGCCAAGACCGAAGCCTCGGTGTCGGTCAAGGGCGCACGCATCATGGCGCTGTTTGGCGACTCGATCACCACCGACCACATTTCGCCAGCGGGCTCTATTCAAGAGAATTCACCCGCCGGTCAGTGGTTGCTTGACAACGGCGTTCGCAAGGCCGACTTCAACAGCTACGGTTCGCGCCGCGGCAACCACGAAGTCATGATGCGCGGCACCTTTGCCAACGTGCGCATCAAAAATTTGATGATCCCGCAGGGTGCAGACGGTTCACGGGAAGAGGGTGGTGTCACGCTGTTTCAACAGCCCGGATCTGAGTTGGGCCACAAAATGGCCATCTATGACGCGGCCATGAAGTACGTCGCCGCTGGCGCAACCACCGTGATTTTTGCGGGTGAAGAATACGGCACAGGTTCGTCCCGTGACTGGGCTGCCAAAGGCACCCAATTGTTGGGTGTGGGCGCTGTCATCGCCGGTAGTTTTGAGCGTATTCACCGCAGTAATTTGGTCGGCATGGGCGTTTTGCCGTTACAGTTCTGCCCAGGCGACTCTTGGCAGACTTTGGGGCTGACCGGCAACGAAGTGATTGATGTGCTGCCGGACCCTGATTTGAAGCCCCAGAGTCGTGCCAAACTGGTGATCACGCGAGCCGATGGCTCGCAACAAAACTTGGAGCTGATCTTGCGCATCGACACCCCTATTGAAGTGGACTATTACCGCCACGGCGGTATTCTTCCCTTCGTCCTCCGGCAGCTGCTCGCAGCATGAAACGGCGCGCTCAGGCATGACCCGACAAGCCTTGATAGCGGGTGGTGGCATCGGCGCGATGGCGGCCGCGTTGGCGGCTGCTCGGGCGGGTTGGGAAGTTCGTCTGTATGAGCAGGCCGAGGCTTTTTCTGAAGTCGGCGCCGGCATTCAGCTCGGGCCCAATGCGACTCGCCTGCTGCACGGCTGGGGTTTGGGCCGGGCGCTCAGTCAAGTCGCGGCATTCCCGGAACAACTCAGCGTGCGCAGTGCGTCCAAGGGCCATGAGCTCGGCAGCTTGGCCTTGGGCAGCCGCTGTGTCGAACGCTACGGTGCGCCCTACGCGACGCTGCACCGCGGTGACCTGCACGCTTTGTTGCTGGCCAGCGTGGCAGGGCGCGGTGAGGTTCACCTGAATTTGAAGGCGCCCGTGGCCGGTTTCACCAACACCCCCGAAGGCGTGCAAGTCGCTTGGGCTGATGGCCACCGCGTTGAAGGCGATGTGCTGATTGGTGCTGATGGTTTGTGGAGCGCTGTGCGCAAGCAGCTCTTAGCCGATGGCGGGCCGCAGCCGACCGGCCATCTGGCTTATCGCGCGCTGGTGCGCCAAACTGATTTACCCTTGTCTTTGCGCAGCCAGCAAGTCACTGTCTGGCTCGGACCGCGTCTACACGTGGTGAGCTACCCGGTGCGTGCGGGCGAGATGCTGAATGTGGTGGTCATCTTGCACGGCGAGCCACCGGCCGACATGGAAGACTGGGATCACGCCGGTTTGGCGGCTGATGTGCAGGCCGGTCTGGCAGGGCAATGTCCGGCGTTGTTGGCCTTGATTGAAGCCGTGCCAAGCTGGCGTTTGTGGGCGCTGTGCGAACGGCCGCCCTTGTACAGTGCCGACCAAATGGCCAGTGGCCGGGTGGCTTTGCTAGGTGATGCTGCGCATCCGATGCGGCCGTATCTGGCGCAGGGTGCCGGCATGGCCATCGAAGACGCTGCAGAGCTAGGCCGTTGCCTGTCGGGCGTTGTCAGGCCGCTGGCCGACTTGCCGCTGGCACTGCGCCACTATGCCTTGCAGCGCTGGCAGCGCAACGCCCGCGTTCAAGCCAGAGCCTTGCGCAACGGCAAGATTTTTCACGCAACGGGCCCCATGCGTCTGGGGCGCGATCTGTCGCTGCGGCTGCTCGGCCAGCGCTTGTTGGACGTGCCGTGGTTGTACAGAGAACCGGCGTCGGGCAGCCCGATCCATGCACCCAGAGCGACCCGGCAACTGCGTTGAGGGCCGGTAAGATGGCGCAGGTTCGCTGAAAAATTAATCTATAAAAATCAAGGAGACAACATGAGTTCAAACAACAAAGTCGCGGTGGTCACAGGCGCTGGTACCGGTATCGGCCGGGCCGTGTCACTGGCCTTGATCAAGGCGGGTTACAGCGTCGCGTTGGCCGGTCGTCGCGCCGAGCCGCTTGAAGCTGTCGCGGCTGAGGCCAAGGCACTGGGTTTTGATCACGTTCTGGCCGTGCCGACCGATGTCTCCAAACCCGATTCCGTGACAGCGCTGTTTGAGCGCACGCGCCATACCTTTGGCCGAGTCGATGTGTTGTTCAACAATGCCGGCGTTGGCTTGCCTTCAGTGGGTTTTGATGAGCTGACTTTTGAGCAGTGGCAAAACACGGTCAACATCAATCTGACGGGTTCTTTTTTGTGCGCCCAGGCCGCGTTCAGGGTGATGAAAGCACAAAGTCCGCAAGGCGGCCGGATCATCAACAACGGCTCGATCTCAGCCCATGCGCCTAGGCCAAATTCAGCGCCATACACGGCCACCAAACACGCTATCACGGGCCTGACAAAATCGATCTCTCTGGACGGTCGTAAGTACAACATCGCTTGCGGTCAGATCGACATTGGCAATGCGCTGACGGAGTTGTCACAACGCATGTCCACGGGTGTGATGCAGGCCAACGGCGAGATCGCCATTGAAGCCATGATGGACGTTGAACACGTGGCCAACGCCGTGGTTCACATGGCCAGTTTGCCGCCTGAAGCGAACGTGCAGTTCATGACCGTGATGGCCACCAAAATGCCGTTCGTCGGGCGTGGTTGACAAGCCGCTGAAGCTTTAGCTAAGCCGACCCAGCAGCAAAAATTCCATCAGGGCTTTTTGCACATGCATGCGGTTTTCGGCTTCGTCCCAAACCACTGACTGCGGTCCGTCTATGACGTCGGCTTCGACTTCTTCACCGCGGTGCGCGGGCAGGCAGTGCATGAACAGTGCATCGGGTTTGGCCGCAGCCATCATGTCGCTGTCGACGCACCAGTCGGCAAAGGCTTTTTTACGGGCTTCGTTTTCGGCTTCGTAGCCCATGCTGGTCCAGACATCGGTGGTTACCAAATCGGCGCCAGCGCAGGCTTGCATCGGGTCTTTGAAGACGGTGTAACTGTCGGCTGAACGGATGCCGGCAATTGATTGGTCGACTTCGTAACCGCCCGGTGTGCTCAGGTGCACTTTGAATCCTAGGATCTCGCTGGCCTGCAACCATGTGTTGGCCATGTTGTTGCCGTCGCCGACCCAGGCCACCGTCTTGCCTTTGATCGAACCGCGGTGTTCGATGTAGGTGAAGATATCGGCCAGAATTTGGCAGGGATGAAATTCGTTCGTCAGGCCGTTGATGACGGGCACGCGTGAGTGCTCGGCAAAGCGTTCAATCTTGGTCTGCTCGAAGGTCCGGATCATCACCAAGTCAACCATGCGGCTGATGACTTTGGCGCTGTCTTCAATCGGCTCGGCGCGCCCCAGTTGGCTGCCTTCGGTGGTGAGGTTGACGACCGTGCCACCGAGTTGGTACATGCCGGCTTCAAAACTCACACGGGTGCGGGTCGAGGCTTTTTCAAAAATCATGACCAGCGTGCGGTCAATCAAGGGCTGGTGCTTATCGTAAGCCTTGAACTTTTTCTTGATGAGGGCGGCACGCTCAAACAAGTAGGCGTAGTCGCTGGCGTTCAGGTCACTGAACTGCAGGTAATGTTTGATCGGCATGGGGGTGTTGGTGTTCATGCCTTTTCCTTCAGCAGTTGATGGATGAGCGGGCACAAAATGC
>CANFXC010000067.1 GCA_947450765.1 Comamonadaceae bacterium
ACAGATGGGCGAAGCAGCGGTGGCGGCTGCGCGCGCGGTGCATTACGTGGGCGCCGGCACGGTGGAGTTCATTGTTGAGCAGCGCGCTGGCGGCATGACTTTCTATTTTATGGAGATGAACACGCGGCTTCAGGTAGAGCATCCGGTGACTGAAGCCATTACCGGGCTTGACTTGGTTGAATGGCAGCTGCGGGTTGCCGCAGGCCAGCCCTTGCCGCTCAAGCAAGCGCAGTTGCGTCGGCAGGGCCATGCGATAGAGGCGCGTATTTGCGCCGAAAGCCCCGACAACCAGTTTTTGCCTGCGACCGGCACGCTGCAGGTCTACCGTCAGCCGGTCTGTACGCGCTTTGAGCGTGCGGACGGCCCAGTCCATGTGCGGATTGACGACGGCGTGCGTGAGGGCGATGCGATCTCGCCGTATTACGACTCGATGGTGGCGAAGTTGATCGTGCATGGCGACACCCGCGAACAAGCGCTGGCGCGCATGGACCAAGCCCTGAGCGAGTTCCACATCGTCGGCTTGCAAACCAATGTGCAGTTTTTGCGGCACGTGGTGCAGAGTCAGTCCTTCGCAGCGGCTGAGCTCGACACCGCGCTGATTCCGCGTGAGGCGGAGGTGCTTTTCCATCAGGAAAAACTCGGCTTGTCGGTGGCTGTGGCCGCTGCGGTGACGCTCACGCTGGAAGAAGAAAAATCGCGCGAAACAGCCGATCCCTTCAGCCGCACCGATGGCTGGCGCTTGCACGGTCCGAGTCAGCGCCGCTTTGCGTTCGAGTTTCATGGCGAGTCACAGGCTGCTCAGCTTGCGCGTGCGCACGACGGCACGCTGCAGTTGGCGCTGGGTGATGCGCGCCTGCCTTTGCACTACACCGCCACGGCCAAGGGCTTGCAGCTTGAACTTGACGGTCAACGCTGGCTGCTCCAGATCTACCGGCGCGGCGAGGTGGTGCATGTGTTTGGCGCGATGGGTGCGACGCAGATCACCGAAATCGACCTGCTGGCGCACGCCGGCGTGGCCCAACATGAGGCGGGCCGCTTGACCGCACCGATGCCGGGCAAGGTCGTGTCTTTTCAGGTCAAGGCGGGCGACACGGTCAGCCGGGGTCAGGCGCTGGCGGTGATGGAGGCCATGAAGATGGAGCACACCATTGCCGCACCTGCCGATGGCGTTGTCGCAGAAATTTTGTACGCGCCCGGCGATCAGGTGCTTGAGGGCGCTGAGTTGCTGACCATGGCGGCTTGAATACCTAAGAATAAAGCGGCTGCTGCGACTGGTCAGCACTTGGTAAGTACTGCGAATTACGCTTCGTCCCATATTAATTATTTGGAGACAGCGAGATGAATGACGATTTGGTTCAGCGAATTGCGAACCACCCGAAATACCAGGAGCTGAAAGCCAAGCGCTCTCGCTTCGGCTGGTGGCTCACCTTGGCCATGATGATTGTTTACTACGGTTTCATTGTGCTGGTGGCCTTCAACAAAGAATTCCTGTCACAAAAACTCGGTGCCGGCGTCATGACCGTCGGCATACCTGTGGGTTTTGGTGTGATCGTTTTCACGATTGTGATCACGGCTATTTATGTCCGGCGCGCCAACAACGAATTTGATGAATTGACTGAAGCGGTGAAGAAGGCGGTGCTCAAATGAATTTCAAGAATGACAATCTCCGCCGCTTATTGAGCTTGCTGGCGCTGTTCGGCGTTTCGGCGATCGCTTGGGCTGCGGGTGCAGACCTTGGTCAGGCGCAAAAACAAGCGACCAACTGGACGGCCATCGGCATGTTTGCGGCGTTCGTGGTCGGCACCTTGTTCATCACCAAATGGGCGGCCGCTAAAACCAAGTCAGCCTCTGACTTTTACACCGCAGGTGGCGGTATCACCGGCTTTCAGAATGGCTTGGCGATTGCCGGCGACTACATGTCGGCAGCCTCCTTTTTAGGCATTTCAGCGGCAGTCATGGCCAGCGGTTTTGACGGGTTGATCTATTCCATCGGCTTTTTGGTGGGCTGGCCTGTCATTACCTTTTTGATGGCAGAGCGCTTGCGCAATCTTGGCAAGTTCACTTTTGCCGACGTCGCCGCATTCCGGTTCAAGCAAGCACCTATCCGCATCTTTGCGGCGTCGGGCACCTTGGTGGTGGTGGCCTTTTACCTGATCGCGCAAATGGTCGGTGCGGGGCAATTGATCAAGCTGCTGTTCGGCCTGGATTACTGGATGGCTGTTGTCATCGTCGGCGCGCTGATGATGGTGTATGTGCTGTTTGGCGGTATGACGGCCACCACGTGGGTGCAGATCATCAAGGCTTGTTTGTTGCTGGGCGGCGCGTCCTTCATGGCCTTCTCAGTCATGTTGCACTTCGGTTTCAGCCCGGAAGCCATGTTTGCCCAAGCGGTGCTGATCAAGACCGACTTGGCCTTGAAGGACGGGAAAATAGCGGAAGTGGCGGCGCAGGTGGGCTCGTCCATCATGGGGCCAGGCAACTTCGTCAAAGACCCAATTTCTGCCATCAGCTTTGGCATGGCCTTGATGTTTGGTACTGCCGGTTTGCCGCATATTTTGATGCGCTTTTTCACGGTGCCGAGTGCCAAGGAAGCACGTAAATCGGTGATGTGGGCGACCGGCTGGATCGGTTACTTTTACCTGCTGACCTTCATCATTGGTTTTGGCGCCATCACGTTTGTGCTGACCAACCCCGACTTTTTAGACCCCAAGGGCGGCTTGATCGGTGGCGGCAACATGGCGGCTATTCATCTGGCCAATGCGGTCGGCGGCAATGTGTTTCTTGGCTTTATTTCTGCCGTGGCTTTTGCCACTATTCTGGCGGTTGTCGCTGGGCTGACGCTGTCGGGCGCTTCTGCGGTGTCGCATGACCTGTATGCCACGGTCATCAAGAAAGGCAAAGCCGACAGCGCGTCTGAACTGCGTATTTCCAAGATCACCACCATCGGTCTCGGTGTGCTGGCGGTGGCCTTGGGCATCGTCTTTGAGAAGCAGAACATTGCGTTCATGGTGTCGCTGGCTTTCGCCATTGCGGCGTCTGCCAACTTCCCGGTGCTGTTCATGTCGGTCCTCTGGAAAGATTGCACCACCCGTGGCGCCGTGATCGGTGGCTTCCTGGGTCTGATCTCTTCTGTGGCACTCACGGTGGTTTCACCGTCGGTCTGGGAAGTCACGCTCGGCAATCCGAAAGGCTCGGCCTTGTTCCCATACACCTCGCCAGCGCTGTTCTCAATGACCATTGGCTTTGTCGGTATCTGGCTGTTCTCGATTCTCGACAACAGCAAGCGGGCAGCCATCGACCGCGCTGGTTTCTTGGCGCAGCAAGTGCGTTCTGAAACAGGGATTGGCGCTTCGGGTTCATCCGGGCACTGAGCTGCTATTTCTCAGTGAACTTCGGTTCGCTGGGTTGATGCGTTGAAAGGACTGCGGGGTCACACCGGCAGTCCTTTTTTGTTTGCGATACTGGACATGAGGAGACACTGAACCATGAAATTACCAAACCACGTCAAGCTTGTCGATGTCGGTCCACGCGACGGTCTGCAAAACGAAAAATCGCCCGTCCCGGCGGCCATCAAAATCGAGCTGGTGCAGCGCCTGCAAGACGCCGGCTTGCGGGACATTGAAGTCACCAGTTATGTTTCGCCCAAATGGGTGCCGCAGATGGCTGACAACGCCGAGGTCATGGCTGGCATTCAGCGTCAACCCGGCGTGCGCTACTCGGTGCTGACGCCCAACATGCAGGGGCTTGATGCCGCCCTCGCTGCACCCCAGCATCTTTGGCCCGACGAGATTGTGGTGTTTGCCGCCGCCAGCGAAGCCTTCAGCCAGCGCAATATCAACTGCTCGATTGCCGACAGCATGACGCGTTTTGCGCCCGTGGTGGCGGCTGCGCGTGCCGCCGGCATTCATGTGCGCGGTGCCATGAGCTGCACAGTGGGTTGTCCGTACGAAGGTGAGATTGCCCCCGAGCGCGTGTCTTATCTGGCCAGCTTGATGAAAGACATCGGCGTGCAACACGTGGGTGTCGCCGACACCATCGGCGTCGGCACGCCGCACAAGATCCAGCGCGCCATTGAAGCGACTTTGCTGCATTACGACATCGCCGATGTGTCGGGGCATTTTCACGACACCTACGGTCAGGCGCTGGCCAATACGCTGGCGGCGCTGGAGTTGGGCGTGTGGCAGTTCGACACCTCCGTGGCCGGTCTGGGCGGCTGTCCTTATGCCAAAGGTGCGACGGGCAATGTGGCGACTGAGGACGTGGTCTACATGCTGCACGGCATGGGCATAGACACCGGCATTGACCTGGACAAGCTGGTTGACGCGGGCAAGTTCATCAGTGACTTTCTGGGTCGCCCACCCAGCTCGCGTGCTGCCACGGCTATTTTGAACAAGCGGCTCGTTTGATGTGCGGCTCTGAGTTGCATGCACTGCCTGACGGTGTACAGCGCGTCGCCGCATTTTTGCAAGAGCGCGGCCATGCCCATCTGCCGGTCATGCTGGACGGCGCGGCGCGCACCGCGCAGCAGGCGGCCGATGCGCTGGGTGTTGAGCTCGGACAAATTGCCAAGAGCATTGTGTTTCGCCGCAAGGTGGACGATGTGGCGGTGATGGTCGTGACCTCTGGCGACCAACGCGTCGATGAGCGCAAGGTCGAAGCGCTGGTCTGTCCTGACGGCAAGCGCTTGGGCCGCGCCGATGCGGAATTCGTCAAAGCCAAAACCGGCTTTTCAATTGGCGGCGTTTCGCCTGTCGCGCACGCCACGCCGGTGGTGCTGTTGATCGACCAGAGTCTGCTGCGTTTTACCGAGGTCTGGGCGGCAGCCGGCCACCCGAACGCGGTGTTCCGCTTGACGGCTGACGAACTCGTCGGCCTCAGCGGTGCGCCCCTCGTCGACGCCGCAGTTGAGCCGACTCTGGCGAGCGGGGACATGGCGCGTGCGATTGAAAAGATGGCCGCAGGTGCACTGGCCGTGGATCGGAGTCCGGCGGGCGCCAGCATCGCATCGCCGTGTATTTCGATCTGCCGTATTCAGGCTGACACTGGTTTGTGCGAAGGCTGCTTTCGAACCATCTCTGAGATCACCGCCTGGAGCCGCGCCGATGACGCTGACAAGCGCCAGATCTGGCGCGTCATTGCACAACGCGCGGTGCAACAATTGCCCACATGACATCGATTGTTTGTTACCTCGACTTTATTTCCCCGTATGCCTATCTGGCCTTTGAGCGCTTGCCCGAGGCGCTGCGGGGTGTCAGCTACAGCGTGCGCTACAAGCCGGTGCTGTTTGCCAGCTTGCTCAAGCACCACGGCCAGCTCGGGCCGGCCGAAATTCCCGCCAAGCGCGACTGGACTTACCGACAGGTGATGTGGACCGCCCAGCAGCAAAAAACGCCGTTGGAGATGCCGCTCAGCCATCCCTTCAATCCGCTCGGTTTGCTGCGACTTGCCGTGGCCTGCGACGCAGCCGGAACGCCCAATCGTTACACGTGCGAGACCATTTTCAGGCACGTCTGGACGGGCGGCCAAGAAGCCTCCGACACGGCGCGTCTGGCGGCGCTCAGCGCCCAACTCGCACCGGTGCAAGACGCGGCCAGCGAACGCGTGAAAGAGCAGCTGAAAGCGCATGCCGCAGAAGCCATTGCGCTGGGTGTTTTTGGTGTGCCCGCCTTTGTCGTGGATGGCAAGGTTTTTTGGGGCTTGGATTCGCTGCCCATGCTGCGCGACTACCTGTTGGGCGGGGCCTGGTTTGCCGGCTCGGCCTGGAACGATGCCGCTGCGGTCAAGATCGGTATGGCGAGGTCCGTAGCCGTCCGTGAGTGAGCGCGTCAAGCCGCCAAATCAAGGGTTTTCCCTGTCGGTAAAAACCTTGATTCATGCCGGCTAAATTTGTTGTTTTCTCCTCTGAAATCGCCTTTTTTAAGGCGATTTTTTCATGTCAGTTTAGGTTCAGTTTCGCGTCAGAGTCCGGTCAGATGCTCATCACAAAATGTTGCAAGCTTTAGCGATTGAAGCGATTAACAACTATTAGGAGACTTTCATATGTCTACAACAGCGCCTGACCGGCCTATGTCAAGCACAGAGAAAAAGGTGATTTTTGCCTCGTCTCTGGGCACCGTGTTTGAGTGGTACGACTTTTATCTGTACGGCTCGCTCGCAGCGATCATTGCCAAGCAATTTTTCAGCGGCTTGGATTCAGGCTCGGCTTTCATCTTTGCCTTGCTGGCATTTGCCGCCGGCTTCATCGTGCGGCCATTTGGCGCGCTGGTGTTTGGCCGTTTAGGCGACATGATCGGGCGTAAATACACCTTCCTGATCACCATTTTGATCATGGGCCTGTCAACCTTCATCGTTGGTTTGCTGCCCAGCTATGCCAGCATCGGTGTGGCTGCTCCGGTCATTCTGATCGGTCTGCGCATGCTGCAAGGCTTGGCACTCGGTGGTGAGTACGGCGGTGCCGCTGTCTACGTGGCTGAGCATGCGCCACACGGTAAGCGCGGCGCGTACACCTCATGGATTCAGACGACCGCCACCTTGGGTCTGTTTCTGTCGTTGATGGTGATTCTCGGTACCCGCACATTGATTGGCGAAGCCGCCTTTGCCGACTGGGGCTGGCGCGTTCCGTTCATCGTGTCGATTCTGTTGCTGGGCGTGTCGGTGTACATCCGCTTGTCCATGGAAGAGTCGCCAGCTTTTGCCAAAATGAAGGCCGAAGGCAAAACCTCCAAGGCACCCTTGTCCGAGTCTTTCGGCCAGTGGAAGAATCTGAAAATTGTGATCCTGGCGCTGATCGGCTTGACCGCCGGCCAAGCCGTGGTCTGGTACACCGGGCAGTTTTATGCCTTGTTCTTCCTGACGCAATCGCTCAAGGTGGACGGTGCTACCGCCAATATCTTTGTCGCTGTCGCGCTCTTGATCGGCACGCCGTTCTTCATCGTCTTCGGTGCGCTGTCTGACAAGATTGGCCGCAAGCCCATCATCATGGCCGGTTGCTTTCTGGCTGCTGTCACCTACTTCCCGGTGTTCACGGCGCTGACCAAGGCCGCCAACCCTGATCTGGCAGCGGCACAAATGGCCAACAAAGTGGTCGTCTCGGCCAACCCGGCTGAGTGCTCGTTCCAGTTCAACCCAACGGGGACTGTCAAGTTCACCAGCTCGTGTGACATCGCCAAGCAGGTGTTGGCTGGTGCATCGGTGAGCTACGACAACGTGGAAGTTGCGGCAGGCACGCCCGCCAGCATCAAAATTGGTGAGACGGTGATCACGGGCTACTCCGCCAAAGGCCTGCCGGCTGACGAAGCCAAGCTGAAGGACGGCGAGTTCAAAAAGGCCGTGGCTGACGCACTCAAAGCTGCCGGCTACCCGAGCAAGGCTGACCCAGCCAAGATCGACAAGCTCATGGTCATTTTGATCTTGAGCTACCTCGTGCTGCTGGTCACCATGGTGTACGGTCCTATCGCCGCCATGCTGGTGGAGATGTTCCCGACGCGTATTCGTTATACCTCGATGAGCTTGCCGTATCACATCGGCAACGGCTGGTTTGGCGGCTTGCTGCCCACCACCGCCTTCGCCATCGTGGCGCAAACCGGCAATATGTACAACGGCTTGTGGTACCCGATCATCATCGCCGGTGCGACCGTTGTGATTGGCACCTTGTTCATCAAGGAAACCAAAGACGTTGACATCTACGCTGACGACTGAGCCTAGGTCTATTCATCTGGAGGCCCTCGTCTGTGGACGGGGGCTTTTTTAATTTAGAAAGTAAAGAAAATCATGTGGAAAATTGCCTTGGCTTTTATCGTTTTTGCCGGCTTAGCGATCTTCATTTTGAGCAAGGGTGGCGACATCGAGATGGGCGGCGAAAAGCACGGCGCTGACGCCATCCATTCAGAGCCCGCACCGGCTGCCGCATCGGTGCCTGCTGAAGCGCCTGCCAAGTAAAAAAGCGGTCAACCAAGAGCTTGGGTTGATCGGGCTTCGGGTTTGGACCCGCAGGCCTGACTCGGCCTGAGTCCCCGTCACCCACAGCGCTGAGCCGCAGCACGCGGCCACATGATCCGAACCCCATCAAGGGTTTGGACAAGGCGCATTCCACCCGTGTTTTTCTCGCTGATTCGTCGCCTTGGCACAAGCGCGACGAGGCGCATCAGTCTAGGGCTTACCCTTGTCTGCGCTTCAGATGTCTGCCTCATCTCAGATCGCGATAAATCCTGCAAGGGTTAACGCGTGTGCGGCGGGTAATCACTGGCCGTCGTGTCAGGAAACTGTCAGGCAAACTAATCACATTCACTCATCCATAAAATAAAAGTAATTTCAAGATGCTACTTTTTATCGTTATTTTGAAGAGCTTGATCGAGCTGTCGCTGATGTTTCTCGTTGGCCGATTTCTATTGGGTTTGCTGGCCGGTGCCAAGCGGCAGACCAATCTATTTTGGCAACTGCTCGATATCGCGTCTAAGCCCTCAATTTGGTTGACGCGCCGCGTCAGCCCCAAGCTGATCCTTGACCAGCACATTCCGTTGGCGGCCGGCAGTTGGCTGCTGATCGCGTGGGTGTTGGTCGTCATGGCCAAAATTGACATCTGTCTTCAGCTTGGTGTCGCTGCATGCCAATGAACTTCAATGCCGCCCCGCCAGCGATGCCCAGTATGGGTCGATGGACGCTGTTGGTGATGCATTGGCGCGCGAAATTTTTCTTGTTTCTCGGCATGAGGGCCGCTGCCACGCAGGTCTTTCAAGACGTTTTGCTGCGTGTGCCCAAAGACTTGCTGACGTTGAGGAGCCTAGGGTTCAGTGCCATGCATGACGGCAACTTGGTGTTGGCGTTGACTTATTTCGACCAAGCCGCAGAACTCTCCCCCGAGTCTTCGAACGCGCATTTCAATCAAGCTTTTGTGTGTGAAGAACTTGGCCGACTTGACGCTGCTGAACGTGGTTTTCGGGCCGCCATCGCGATCGAGGAAAAGATGGACCGTGCCTGGTACGGCCTTGGTCTGGTGCTGGTCCGGCAAGGGCGGCTTGAAGAAGCCGTCGTCGCACTCAAGCGCAACACCCAACTTCAACCCATGAGCCCCTTTGGCTGGTATCAGCTGGCTCGGGTGCATGTGGACCTGAAGCAAGCCGACCAGGCGCTGGTCGTGATCCGCCACCTGAAGGGGTTTGAACCCAAGGTCGCGGGCCAACTCGAGCGTGAGACTGGAATAAAGGTCGGGAATTTGAGCTGAGGTTTTAAAAATTTAAACAAGGAGACAAGCGATGCAACTGACGGCAAGGCACCATGAATATTGGCGCAAAAATCTGCGAATCACTGCCTTTTTATTGGGCATTTGGTTTTTTGTAACGTTCGTGCTGGTCTTCTTTGCGAGAGACCTCGACTTCACATTTTTTGGCTGGCCTTTCTCTTTCTGGGTTGCGGCTCAAGGCGCACTGGTGGTGTATTGCGTGATCATCTGGTACTACGCCCGCTACATGAACCGGCTTGACAGGGACTACGGCGTTGCCGAAGGAGAAGAGTCATGAGCATGTTTGGCAACGCAAATCAAACTCAAAGCGAGTTCAAAAAAGGCCTGAACAAGGTCTACACCTGGTACACCGGCGGCTTCCTCAGCTTCGTTGTTGTGCTGGCTATCCTCGAACAAATGGGTCTGCCAAGAAACTGGATTGGCTACTTGTTCTTGGCTGCAACGGTGCTGTTGTATGCCGGCATCGGCATCATGAGCCGAACCAATGACGCAGCCGAATACTATGTGGCGGGCCGGCGCGTACCGGCCATGTACAACGGCATGGCGACCGGCGCTGACTGGATGTCTGCGGCGTCCTTCATCGGCATGGCCGGAACGCTTTACCTCACGGGCTACGGCGGTCTGGCCTTCATTCTGGGTTGGACCGGCGGTTACTGCCTGGTGGCGCTTTTCTTAGCGCCTTACTTACGCAAGTTCGGGCAGTTCACCATTCCTGACTTTTTGGGCGCCCGCTACGAGGGCAATATGCCGCGTCTGATTGGCGTGTTCGCGGCCGTTTTGTGCTCCTTCACGTACGTCGTGGCACAAATTTACGGCGTCGGCTTGATCACCGCAAGGCTGACCGGGCTGGCTTTCGAAGTCGGTATTTTTGCGGGTTTGGCGGGCATTTTGGTGTGCTCGTTCCTGGGCGGTATGCGAGCTGTCACTTGGACCCAAGTGGCCCAATACGTGATCTTGATCATTGCGTATCTGCTGCCAGTGGTCTGGTTGTCGGTCAAGCACACCGGTGTGCCGGTACCGCAAGCCGTCTACGGTTACACGCTTGAAAAAGTCACGGCCAGAGAAGCCGAATTGCTGCAGGATCCGAAAGAGCTCGAAGTGCGCGGCATTTTCAAAGCGCGCTCCGAGGCAGCGGCTGCCAAGCTCAAGGACGTGCCGACCGCCATGGCTGCCGACAAAACCGCAGCGCAGACCAAGCTCGACGAGCTGAAGGCGTCGAACGGTGCTGTGGCCGACATCAACGCAGCAGAAGCGGCTTTGGCCCGATTGCCGCAAACTGAAACGGCCGCCACGGCTGCCTACATCGCAGCGCGAACCACCAATGCGGCTCGTTCCAACCCACCGATCAGGCACGCGGAACCCTTCCCAGGCAAGGACGAGGCGACGCAGAATATCGCGCGCAAAAACTTCATGGCGTTGGTCTTCTGTTTGATGATTGGTACGGCCGCCTTGCCGCACATCTTGATGCGCTACTACACCGTGCCATCGGTGCGGGCGGCGCGGGAATCGGTGACGTGGTCCTTGTTCTTCATCTTCTTGCTTTACTTCACAGCACCGGCGCTGGCGGTATTGGCCAAGTATGAGGTTTACACCGTCTTGGTGAACACGCCGTTTGACAGTCTGCCGGAATGGATCGCCCGCTGGAACGCGGTCGATGCAAGTCTGCTGTCGGTGGTCGACATCAACAAGGATGGCATTTTGCAGCTGGCTGAAATGTCAATTGGCGGCGACATCATTGTGCTGGCCACGCCTGAAATTGGTGGCTTGCCGTATGTGGTCTCCGGCATGGTGGCTGCGGGTGGTTTGGCTGCGGCGCTGTCAACTGCCGACGGCTTGCTGCTGACGATTGCCAACGCCTTGTCGCATGACGTGTACTACAAGGTGATTGACCCGAATGCCTCGACCGCGCGTCGCGTCATGGTGTCCAAGTCCTTGTTGCTGGTGGTCGCCTTGTGTGCGGCGTATGTGGCGGCGCAGAAACCGGCGGACATCTTGTTCCTGGTGTCGGCAGCGTTCTCGTTCGCCGCGGCGGCGTTCTTCCCGGCCCTGACCTTGGGCATCTTCTGGAAGCGGGCCAACAAGTGGGGTGCCTCACTGGGCATGGTCGCGGGTCTGGGTATCACGTTCTATTACATGATCACCACCCAGCCTTGGCTCTACCAGCTGACGCATGGCTCAGCCATCACGCCTGCGATCATCAAGGCCAACACGTGGTGGGACATCGCACCCATCTCGGCCGGTCTGTTTGGCGTGCCTCTCGGCTTTGCGGTGATCATCATCGTCTCGCTGCTGACCAAGGCACCGGGCCGGGATATCCAGGAACTGGTGGAGCATGTGCGTTACCCAAGCCTCGACGGTTCAACGTCTGGCGCAAGCCCTGCGCACTGACGACTGAAGCGCGTTAGCCAAACCCCCGTCACTTGAGGTGGCGGGGGTTTTTTGCTTCGTGCGAATGACCATTCGGCGACCCGCTGTTCTGAGCGTGCCTAGAATGTTTGCCTCACCAGCAAAGATCGCTACTTCATGGCCCAAGGCATCATCCGGATTCGCGGCGCACGCCAGCACAACCTCAAAAATATTGACCTGGACATTCGGACTGGCGAGTTGACGGTGGTCACCGGGCCCAGCGGTTCGGGCAAGTCGTCCTTGGTGTTTGACACGCTCTTTGCCGAAGGCCAGCGCCGCTACGTCGAAACCTTTTCAGCCTATGCGCGGCAGTTTTTAGACCGCATGGACAAGCCGGCGGTTGACAAGGTGGAAGGCGTGCCGCCGGCCATCGCGATTGACCAGACCAATCCGGTCCGCAGCTCGCGCTCGACAGTCGGGACCATGACCGAGCTGAATGATCACCTGAAGCTGCTCTACGCCCGCGCCACGCAACTCTTTGACAAACAAACCGCTCAGCCGGTGCGGCACGACACGCCGGAGTCGATTTATGCCGAACTGATGGCCCGTACCAAAGACGCCGACCCGCGCGTGGTGATGACCTTCCCGGTCGAGTTACCCGCGAATACCAGCGCAGAAGAAGTCGCGCAATGGCTGTCTGCCAGCGGCTTCACCCGCGTCCATGCGGAGCGTGAAATGGCCACGATTTCGGGCGTTCGTAAAATTCTGGACGTGGTGGCTGACCGCTTCCGGCTGCACAGCACTGAAAAAGTCCGCGTCATCGAAGCCATTGAAATGGCGCTCAAACGCGGCGGACGTTTGAATGTGTATGTGATGGACGGCGACAGCGCAGGGCCGCCCCAAGCAGAGCCAGCCCCCTCGGGGGGCAGCGAAGTACGCGAAGCGAAGAGCGTGGGGGCTATGTCCTTGGAGGTCATGTTCAGGTTTTCGAGTGGTCTGCATTGCCCGGCCAGCGATCTGCGCTACGCCGACCCAACGCCATCGCTGTTCTCCTTCAACTCGGCCATGGGCGCTTGCGACACCTGCCGGGGTTTCGGGCGGGTCATCGGCGTCGATTACGGTCTGGTGATTCCAAACGACAAACTCACCCTGCGCTCCGGCGCCATCAAGGTGATGCAGACGCCGGCCTGGAAGGAAGCCCAAGACGACTTGCTGCGCCACGCCGAAGCGGCCGGCATTCCGCGCGACACGCCTTGGTACAAACTCACGCCAGAACAAAAAGAGTGGGTCATCAACGGCTCGCCCAGCTGGAACGGTCAGTGGAACCAACACTGGTTCGGCATCAAGCGCTTTTTTGAATACCTTGAAAGCAAGGCTTACAAAATGCACATCCGCGTGCTGCTG
>CANFXC010000068.1 GCA_947450765.1 Comamonadaceae bacterium
GCTTATCTGGTGTGGTTGGCGCGGCGCTTGGCCATGACACAAGAACTCAGCCAAGCCGATGCACAAGGGCTGCAAATCGGCTTTTGGCAAGGCGCGGCGCTGCAACTGGTGAACATCAAGGCCTGGATGCTGGCGCTGGCGCTTGTCAGCGGCTGGGTCGCGGGCTATGACAACGCGGGCTGGCGCTTTGCCATCGTCTTGCCGGTGATGCTGGGCTTCGCCTTTGGCAGCAATCTGGCCTATGCGCTGGTCGGCTCGCTGCTGCGCGAATGGTTGGCCGGACCGGACAACACACGCCAACGCCTGCATTGGTTCAACCGCACGATGGCGGCTATATTGGTGCTGACCGCTGGCTGGATGTTGCTGCGGCACTGACACTAGCTCAGGTCATACAATAATTTTCGGAGACGCGCATGAAAAATTTCACATCAACACTGCAGCAAGCACTGAAACCTCTTGGCACCCTGTGCTTGCTGCCATTGGCACTGCTGGGCGCACCAGCCATCGCCGCTGACGCCTACCCGAGCAAACCGATTTCCATCGTCGTCGCTTATGCGCCAGGCGGCCAGGGCGACACCTTTGCGCGCATCGTCGGAGAGCGCCTTGGCACGGTTTACAAGCAGCCGGTATTGGTCGACAACAAGCCCGGCGTGTCGGGCACCATCGGCACTCGCTTTGCCGCCAAAGCCAAAAACGATGGCTACACCTTGTTCTTGGGTCAAACCGGTGAGATCAGCGTCAACCGGGTCTTGATGAAGGACATGGGTTACGACCCGATGAAAGAGCTGACGCCGGTGGTACTGATCGGCAATGCCCCGTTGGTGATGCTGGCACCGGCGGATGCGCCTTACAACACGATCGCCGAGTTCATCCAAATGGCGCGCGCCAAACCAGGCGAATTCAGTTACGGCTCGGTGGGCGCCGGCACCCCCGGACACCTGTCGGCCGTGGCCTTGGGTCTTGGCTTGAAACTCAACATGGTGCACGTCCCCTACAAAGGCGTCGGGCCACTGTTGTCTGACTTGATCGCCGGTCGACTGCAAGTATTTTTCAGCAGCGCATCGGCTGCGCTGCCGCAGGTCAAAGGCGGCAAACTCAAAGCCCTCGCCGTGACCACGCCGCAACGTATGAGCTCTTTGCCGCAGGTGCCGACTATTGCTGAGTCTGGCTTGCCAGGCTTCAGCTACACGCTGTGGGGCGGCTTGTTTGCGCCGGCGGGCACGCCCGCATCGGTCATCGATAGCCTGAACCGCGAAGTCAACACCATCCTGGCCAGCCCCGACATCCGGGCGCGCTTCGATGCCGACAACCTGGCCGTTCCCAAAAACTCCTCCGCTGAATTCGCCAGCTACGTGCGCGCCGAAAGCGTGAAGTTTGAGAAGCTGGTGAAAGACGCCAACCTGAAGCTGGAACAATAAATGCAAGAACCATCCGTGAGCGCGGCTAATACCCTCAATATCTGGGGCCGCATGAGCTCCATCAATGTCAAAAAAGTGGTCTGGACAGCACAAGAACTCGGGCTGGACTTTCAGCGCACCGAGGCCGGTGGCCAGTTTGGTGTGGTGAAAACGCCCGAGTACATCCGCCTGAATCCGAACTCGACCGTGCCGGTGATTGAGGACGAAGACTTTGTACTCTGGGAATCGAATGTGATCGTGCGCTATCTGTGCGCCAAGCATTCGCCCGGCCATCTGTACCCGACTAATTTACGTGAACGCTTTGCGGCCGAGCAATGGATGGACTGGCAGCAAACCAACTTGAACCCGGCCAGTCGCCCGGGCTTTTGGCAGCTGATTCGTACCGCGCCTGAGCTACGCAATGCCGAAGCGATTGCAGCGTCAAACGCCGCAGTTGAGTCCCTGATGGCGGTGCTGGACGCCCATCTAAGCCGCCATGCCTTCGTAGCCGGGGATCATTTCACCATGGCCGACATTCCGCTGGGTTGCGATGTGCACCGCTGGTTCGGTCTGCCTCAGCAGCACCAAAGCCGACCCCATATTGAACGCTGGTTTCAAGTGATCAGCGGGCGGCAAGCCAGCACGGGCGTGCTCGACATGGCGCTGAGTTGAGCGCCCGGCCACTGCACGCTGTGTGCTCCCGCCGCTTCAAGCAAGTCGACGTCTTCACCGACACGGCTTACCTCGGCAATGCCCTGGCCGTGGTGTTGGACGGCGACGGCCTCAGTGATGCGGCCATGCAGCGTTTTGCGCACTGGACGAACCTGTCAGAGACTACTTTTCTGTTGCCGCCCACCGACGCGGCCGCCGACTACCGGGTACGGATTTTCACGCCCGGTGGTGAGCTGCCGTTTGCCGGCCACCCAACATTGGGCAGCTGCCACGCTTGGCTTGAAGCAGGCGGTCAAGCGCGCACGGCGGGTCAAGTGGTGCAGCAATGTGCGGTCGGCTTGGTGACGATTCAACGCGAACTTCAACTTGACCCCAAGCGCGCGGAGCGTTTGGCTTTTGCCGCGCCACCGCTGCGCCGCAGCCAACCTGAGCCCGCGTTGCTCGCCGCCGTGGCCGTGGCTTTGGGACTTCAAACGCAGCAGATTTTGGCTGCGCAACTGCTCGACAACGGGCCGGTTTTTCTCGGCCTCTTGCTCGACTCGCCTGAGACCGTGCTGCAACTAGAGCCCGACCACGCGGCGCTGGTCAAACTCAACATCAAAGTCGGCGTTGCCGGTATTTATGCAGACGACAGCGCGAATGCACCGCGGCTGATTGGACGCATCAACCGCGAGGCGGCTGCGTTTGCAAAATCAGGAGCGCCGGCCCAAATTGCAGACGAAACACCACTGCTTGAAGTGCGCGGCTTTTGCGCCGCCACGGGCATCAACGAAGACCCGGTCACCGGCAGCCTGAACGCCAGTTTGGCGCAGTGGCTGATCGGCGAAGGACACTTACCAGAGCGCTACTTGGCTTGCCAAGGCGTCTGCGTCGGACGCGCCGGTCAGGTCCACATTCACCGCGATGCCAACGGACAAGTTTGGGTCGGCGGGCAGTCGGTCAGCTGCATCGATGGCAACGTGACCTTGTGAACCTGTGACTTAGAAAGCTGTCAGCGTGTCGAACTCAGCCAGCAAAGCAGCCAGCGCCTGACCACTCGCATTGAGCACAGCGCGGCCTTTGTCTGCCGTGGCTGCAGCAGCGTTGCCAGCGGCACCCGAGGGGTTCAAGTCTTGCGCGGCCCAAGCCAGTTTGACACTGCTGCCGTTGCCGATGATCGGGAAATTTTGCGCACGCTCTTGGCTGCTGGAGGCAAAATTTATCGCTTGCCGCATGTCCACGCGCTCAGGGTGCAGAGCCAACATCATCGAGGTCTCCACGTCGCCACCGTGCACACCAAAGCGCGGCTCATCGGCACCAAACAAGCTCTGCACCGCAGCCGGCATGGGCAAGGCAAAGGTGTTGACCAGCGCCACCGTCATACCGAAACGCGCCCGCAACTCACGCCCGACGATGTCCATGGTCGATACATTGCCACCGTGCGAATTCAGCAGCACCAGCTTTTTAACGCCCGTGCGCGCCACGCATTCTCCGAGGTCAACCCAGGCTTGAATCAACGCGGCAGCGCTGATGGTGAGCGTGCCCGAAAAGGCTACGTGCTCGATGCTGCGGCCGACAGTTTGCGTTGGCAAAAAAAGCACGCTGAGGTTTGCCGCCAAATACGGCAGTACGTGCGCGACAACGCCGTTGACAAGGTCGGTGTCAACGCTCAGCGGCAGGTGCGGGCCATGCTGTTCAATCGCCGCCAACGGCAGCACAGCGATGCTGCGGCGCATGTCCAAACGCGCAAAGTCAGGGCTTTTGAGCTCAGCCCAAAAACGGGGGATGGGGGTGTTCATGCGTGAAGCCAGTTCAATAAAGCGAAGGGCAAAGTTTGTACCTCAATTGTGAAGCCGTTCAAGCCGCAGCAGCTGCTTGCTGAATCTCGCTGCGCAACTGGCCTGCCACGCTGTGTGCCACATGTTGGCTGACGTGTCGGCTTTGCCGCTGAGCCCGTGCCTGACCCGCCGGTGTGAGCAACGGGCTGGCCGCTTGCAACAACTCCGCCAAGCATTTAGGTTTGGCGCGCGCACCGCTGGCTTGGTAGTCGGCCAACAGCGCTTGCCGCACCGTGTCTTGCGCCATGCCGCGTGGACCGGTCAAATGTTCAAACAACAAATCTACCAATTTTTCCAACGCAAATTCGTGGGTCTTGCCGGTACTTTTCCAGAGCCAGTCGCTGAAGTTCAAAAACGCTGAGAACGCCGACACGGGCGATGCATCAACGCCTTCAAGCCTGTCCAACAACAGCGAACGAGCGCGCAAAAACCGGCCCGAATTCGCGATCATGTCCCAGTAGCGCGCGAAGCGCTGAATCCGTTGCAGCGTGGCAAAGTCAATCGTCGAGTTCTGCAAAATCGTGTAGGGCGTCTGCGGGTCGTAGACCATCGCAAAGTCTTGCGTGTGGCGGGCAATCGGCGTGCCGCGCAAGCGCTTCAAAATACCGAACTGAATCTCGTGCGGGGCCAAGGCATAGAGTCGGTCAAAGCCGGCTGCAAAGCTTTCCAGCGTTTCACCGGGCAGACCAAAAATCAAGTCAGCGTGCACATGCGCTTGGCTTTGGCTGACCAGCCAGCGCAGGTTGTCGGCCGTCTTGAGGTTGTCTTGCTTGCGCGAAATGCGCTGCTGCACTTCAGGGTTGAAGCTCTGAATACCCACTTCAAACTGCAGTGACCCGGCGGGGAATTGAACGATCAATTCTTTCAGCCGATCCGGCAAACTGTCGGGCACCACTTCGAAGTGCACGAACAAATTGGGCGCTTCACCAGCCGCCTCATTGGCCATCTGCAAGCGGTCCAAAAAGAACTGCAAGATGCGCACCGAATGCTCGACCTTCAAATTAAAGGTGCGGTCTACAAATTTAAAGTTACGTGCGCCGCGCTGGTACAAAGCGTCCATCTCGGCCATGAAAGCATCGAGCTCAAATGCCCAAGCCGTCTTATCGAGCGCACTCAGGCAAAACTCACACTTGAACGGGCAACCGCGTGACGCCTCCACATACAGCAGTCGCTTGGCAATGTCGGCGTCGGTGTATTCGTCATACGGAAAAGCCAGTTCATCCAGCGGTGGTTGCTCGCCGACGATGACCTTCATCAGCGGCTGCGGGCCGTCCAGCAGCGCACGGCAAACCTTCGGGAAACTCACGTCGCCCCAGCCGGTGATGACATGATCTGCCAGCCGGCAAATTTCCTGCGCTTCGATTTCATGGCTGACCTCGGGGCCACCCAACACCACCTTGATGTCGGGCCGCAACGCTTTGAGCAGCCGCAGCACTTGCGTGGTCTCGACCACGTTCCAGATGTAGATGCCCAGCCCGATCACCTGCGGGTTCAGTGCCAGCAGTTCTTCCACAATTTGGGTCGGCCGTTGCTGAATCACGAACTCCCGCAGCTGCGTCACGGCGCGCAGGCCGTCGCCACCGTGGCGGTCCATGTTCGCCAGCAAGCAACGCAGGCCAAGAGACGCGTGGATGTACTTGGCGTTGAGCGTGGCCAGCACGACGCGCGGCGGCGCAAATGAGGTGGCAGGCAAAGGCGCGGCGGAACTGGTCATGGGGTGATTATCGAAGCAATGGGGTGATGCCCGAACGTACCCTCGTATCATGACCCACGTAATGCGGCAGCTATTTTGGCCGCGCTCCCTCCACCGTAACTGCGGCGGAACTTTTACCCGCCACATCCGCTCCCAACAAGTCATGCGCTTTTTCACACCCCTGAACGCCCTCATCAAACCTGTGCTGTGGGCGACTGCCTTGGCAGCCAGCGCCAGTTTTATCGCCGCACCTGTCGCCGCGCAATCCTCCCAAGCCACGTCTGCGCTGTTCAGCACCGGCGGCACTAGCGGTAAAACCTCTGCGGTCGTCACCACGGGCGAAGTTCGGGCCGAATTGATGGTGCATGCCCCACAAGGCGTGGCACCGGGCCAGCCGCTCTGGGTCGGCCTGAACATCGCCCACCAGCCCGAATGGCACACCTATTGGAAAAACTCCGGCGACTCGGGCTTGCCGACCGAGCTGCGGTGGACGCTGCCAGCCGGCATCACGGCAGGCGAGATCGCCTGGCCAACGCCGAAGAAAATTCCCATCGGCAACTTGGCCAACTACGGTTACGAGAACACCGTCTTGCTGCCCGTGCCCCTGACGGTGGCGCCGGGTTTCAGCGCCAGTCAGTTGACACTCCAACTCAGCGCGTCATGGCTGGTCTGCAAGCGCGAGTGCATTCCCCAAGAAGGTGAGTTCACGCTGACTTTGCCGGCGCGCAGTTCCAGCGCCGCTAATGGCCGTCTCTTTGAGGCTGCTTGGGCCGCCAGCCCCCGCGCCTTGGCGGCGGGTACGGGTCAAATTGAGGTGGCTGGAGAAGCCAAAGCCATCCGCGTTTCTGTGGCTGGCTTGCCGGCTGCATGGCAAGGTAAGCCGCTTGATTTCTACCCAGAGACCGGCGGCGTCACTGAGCCTGCCGGAACGATTGCGCAAACATGGAAAGACGGCTTGTGGACGGCGCAAGTGCCGCTGTCAGCGCATCGCAGCGAAAGCCCGCAACGCATGCCAGTGGTGCTGGCCTTGGCCGACACCAAAGCAATAGGTACAGGAACAGCCAATCCAACTTGGCGCATTGAATTGCCAGTCAAAGGTGACTGGCCCAGTCTCGCCGCCCCCATCGCCGTGCCCGCTGCACTTGAAGCAGCCCTCAAAGCCAATGCAGCGGCGGCACTGGCGGCCCCGGCCGCGCCCACATCAGCACCGACCCTGACTTGGCTGGCTGCCATTTTGGGTGCCTTGATCGGCGGCTTGATCCTCAACCTCATGCCCTGCGTGTTTCCTGTGCTGGCCATCAAGATGGTCGGCTTCATGCAGGTCAAAGACCAAGCCAGTCGCACGGCCAGCGGCGTGGCTTACACGGCCGGTGTGGTGCTGTCGTTTTTGGCGCTGGGCGGTCTGCTGCTGGGCCTGCGCGCTGCGGGCGAACAACTCGGTTGGGGCTTTCAGTTGCAAAGCCCGGCGGTGGTTGCCGGCTTGGCGGCCTTGTTCACCTTGCTTGGCCTGAACCTGGCCGGCCTGTTTGAGTTTGGTCAATTGCTGCCCAGCCGCTTGGCCAGCCTGCAATCTAAAAACACCAGCGTCAATTCATTCTTGTCGGGCGTGTTGGCCACGGCTGTCGCGTCGCCCTGCACGGCACCGTTCATGGGTGCCTCGCTGGGCTTGGCTGTGGGTCTGCCGGCGGTGCAAGCCTTGGCCATCTTTGGCGCGATTGGCGTGGGCATGGCGCTGCCTTATTTGGTCGCCAGTCTGGTGCCGGCGGTGGCGCGGGCCATGCCTAGACCGGGCCAGTGGATGCTCACCTTCAAGACCTTCATGGCCTTCCCGATGTTTGCCACCGTGGCTTGGTTGGTGTGGATTCTCGGGCAGCAAAGCGGCATCGACGGCGCCGGCACCTTGCTCGGCCTGCTGGTGCTGATGGCACTGGTGATCTGGACCTTCACGCTGACCGGCAAGGTTCGCGTGGTGGCGGTCAGTTTGTCGCTCTTGGCGGCTGCACTCGCGTTGTCAACTGCCGGGCCCAGCGTTGTCAAACTCATGGAGTTTGGGCCCACAGGCACGTCTGCTGTCTCGGCCACAGAGCGCTGGCAACCGTGGGCGCCGGGTCGCGTCGAACAACTCACAGGCGAAGGCCGCAGTGTGTTTGTCGACTTCACCGCCGCTTGGTGCGTGACTTGCCAGTACAACAAAAAAACCACGCTGAGCCACAGCGACGTGCTGGCCGACATGGACGCCAAAAATGTGGCGCTGCTGCGCGCTGACTGGACCCGCCGCGACCCGGCGGTGACCGCAGCGCTAAAAGAACTCGGCCGCTCCGGCGTGCCGGTGTATGTGATTTACAAGGCCGGCCGCGCGCCCGTGGTGATGTCTGAGATTCTGTCGGTAGGCGATGTGCGGCGCGAGCTGGCGCGTCTTTGAGCCAGCCGCAGAGTGCGGGGCAACACCTGAGACAATCAGGTCATGTTTGCACCACTCCAAAACGACACCTTTTTACGCGCCTGCTGGCGTCAAGCCACTGATTACACCCCCGTCTGGCTGATGCGCCAAGCCGGCCGCTACCTACCGGAATACCGCGCCACGCGGGCCCAAGCCGGCAGCTTCATGGGGCTGGCGACCAACACCGACTACGCCACCGAAGTCACGCTGCAGCCACTTGAGCGCTTTCCGCTGGACGCCGCGATTTTGTTTTCCGACATCTTGACCGTGCCTGACGCCATGGGTCTGGGCTTGTCTTTCGCCTTGGGCGAAGGCCCGAAGTTCGCCACCCCGGTGCGCGACGAAGCCGCTGTCAACCAGCTCGAAGTCCCCGACATGAACAAGCTGCGCTATGTCTTTGACGCCGTGACCTCGATCCGCAAAGCCCTGAATGGCCGCGTGCCTTTGATCGGTTTTTCAGGCAGCCCGTGGACGCTGGCCTGCTACATGGTCGAAGGCGCAGGCTCTGACGACTACCGCTTGGTCAAGACCATGTTGTACCAACGGCCGGACCTGATGCACCGCATGCTGGCCATCAATGCCGACTCGGTGGCGGCCTATTTGAACCAGCAGATTGAAGCCGGCGCGCAAGCCGTGATGATCTTCGACAGCTGGGGCGGCGTGCTGGCTGACGGCGCTTTCCAGACCTTCAGCTTGGCCTACACAGAGCGCGTGCTGTCTCAGCTCAAACGCGAACACGATGGCGTGAAGATTCCGCGCATCGTCTTCACCAAGGGCGGCGGCTTGTGGCTGAAAGAAATGGCGAAACTCGACTGCGAAGTGCTGGGCGTCGACTGGACCGTCAACCTCGGCCAAGCGCGTGCGCTGGTCGGTGGTCAAGTCGGCGGCCCCGGCAAGGTCCTGCAAGGGAATATCGACCCGAACGTGTTGTTTGCCGAGCCCGGCCAAATCGCCACCGAAGTGGCGCGTGTGCTGGACAGCTTTGGCCAGCCACACACCGACCTGAGTCAAACTGGGCCAACGCATATCTTCAACCTTGGCCACGGCATCAGCCAGTTCACACAGCCGGACCGCGTGGCGGCGCTGGTCAGCGCTGTGCACGCGCACTCACGGCGTATGCGCCTGCCGGGCTAAACAAACACGTTGAATAGTCCTTCCGCACTCATCACAGCTGAAACAGCGCAAGGGTCTGTACAAAATATCCATTTTGGGGCAATTGGAAGTCAGCCTTAGCACGAAAAAAGTGCCTCCGCTAGAGACTTATGCACAAAAATCATGCTGCGGTGCGACATTGACACAGTCCCTTCAAGCGTCCCGCTATAAAAGGAATAGCGATCGTAAGTTGTTGATTTATATAAGTTCTTTTGATGTGCTTTTTTTAAGGGCATTCTGACTCAGCCCTTGATTTCAAAGGCTTGCCGCCTTGCAGAGGTGACATATCAACAAAGTTATCCACAGAAAACCTGAAGATCTAAAAAGAAGTTTGTAAATCAAGCACTTACAAGCAGATACGAATGTGAAGCCCGAACAGATCTCGACAAACATGGTGTTTTGGATCAGCGTTGTGGTCGCCACGCCAGCCCACAGCGGCGTCGGTGGGCCGCTGACTTACCGAAGTGAGTTACCACTCGCGCCAGGCCAATTGGTACGCGTACCTCTCGGCCGCCGCGAAGTGCTGGGCGTCGTCTGGGAACTGCTGCCGGACAGCGGTGGCCTGACGCCAGCGCAGGCCAAGGCCGTGCTGGGCACGCTCGAAGGTCTGGCACCACTCAACCCAACTTGGCGCAAATTGGTGGCCTTCACCGCGGGCTATTACCAGCGCTCGCTGGGAGAGGTCGCGCTGGCCGCGCTACCGCCCCAATTGCGGGAATTAAGCACAGTGCAGCTGGCGCGTCGCTTGAGACGCCCCAGCGCCGACACCTCCACTGAAGAAAGTGTGCGTGAACTGGTTGCGCTGAGCCCCGAGCAAACGGCCGCCTTGGCACAGTTAGCGGTCGATCCCCGCCCCGCCCTGCTCTTTGGCAGCACCGGCAGCGGCAAGACCGAGGTGTATTTGCGTGCCGCAGCGCGGGTGTTGGCCGAAGACCCCGAGGCCCAAGTGCTGGTGATGGTGCCCGAAATCAACCTCACGCCCCAATTGCAGGCGCGTTTTGAAGAACGCTTCAAGCATTTGGGTCGTGAGCGCGTGGTCGCCCTGCACAGCGGCCTGACACCCGCACAACGCCTCAAAAGCTGGCTCGCCGCCCACGCGGGTGTCGCGCGCTTGGTATTGGGCACGCGCATGGCGGTGCTGGCGTCGATGCCTAAGCTGCGGCTGATCGTGGTCGACGAAGAGCACGACCCAAGCTACAAACAACAAGAAGGTGCCCGCTACTCGGCGCGCGACTTGGCGGTCTACCGCGCCCGCCTAGAGGGTTTGGACGCGGCTGAATCCGGAAAACCGCAGACGCAAACGTCTCAAGACGCCAGCCCCAACAGCTGCAGCGTCATCCTCGGCTCGGCTACGCCCTCGCTGGAAAGCTGGCAAGCCACCTTGGTAGGCCGCTACCAGCGCCTGACCATGCACGAACGCATTGGCTCGGCCGACCAAGCCGCTGGCAGCTTGCCGACCGTGCGCTTGGTCGACATGAACCACCAGCCCAAGCACTGCACACTGGCGCCGCCCCTGCTCGCGGCCATCGCCCAACGCATTGCGCGCGGTGAACAGTCCCTGATCTTTTTGAACCGCCGTGGCTACGCGCCGGTGCTGGCCTGCCACGACTGCGGTTGGAAAAGCGAATGCCCGCACTGCAGCGCTTACCGCGTCTTTCACAAAATTGACCGCACGCTGCGCTGCCACCACTGCGGCTTCACGGAGCGCGTGCCGCGCGCCTGCCCCAGCTGCGGCAACGTCGACATTGCACCCGTCGGGCGCGGTACTGAACGGCTGGAAGAACACCTAGCCGAGTTGCTGCAAGGCATCACCCGGCCCGATGGCAGTCCGCTGGTGATTGCGCGCATTGACGCCGACACCACGCGGCTCAAAGGCGCGCTTGAATCCCAGCTCGCCAGCGTCCACGCCGGGGAAGTCGATGTGCTGGTCGGCACCCAAATGATCGCCAAAGGGCATGACTTTAGGCACATCACGTTGGTGGCGGCGGTCAACCCCGACGGCGCGCTGTTTTCAAGCGACTTCCGCGCGCCAGAGCGGCTCTTTGGTTTGCTGATGCAGGCGACTGGCCGGGCCGGCCGGAATGCAGAAAAAGGCGCGCAAAGCGAAATGTGGGTGCAGACATTTCACCCCGAACACCCGCTGTTTGGCGCCCTCAAACAACACGACTACCCGGCATTTGCCGCGCAAGAACTCGCCGACCGCGAAGCCGCCGGCATGTCGCCGTTTGGCTTTTCAGCGCTGGTGCGCGCCGAAGCCCGCTCACAAGACTTGGCGCAAGGGTTTTTGAATGCTGCCGCGGCGGCCGCCCAGGCACAAGCCCTGCCAGGGCACGACATGGTCACACCCTACCCGGCCGTTCCGATGACGATTCAGCGTGTGGCCAATGTGGAGCGTGCGCAAATGCTGGTCGAAAGCAGCTCCCGCGTGGCGCTGCAGCGCTTTCTAGCAGCGTGGCAACCGGTCATGGCGGCCACGCGCCAGCAAGCCGAATTCAAGCCGCTCATTCGCTGGGCCATGGATGTGGACCCATTAGCGATTTGAGCGGCTTGAAAGGCCTGTGCAGGCCCGAGAAGCTTACGCCTTGACAGCGTCCAAGGCAGCGTTGAAGGTTGCGCTTGGGCGCATCACTGCCGTCAACTTCTTGACGTCAGGCATGTAGTAGCCGCCAATATCAACTGGCTTGCCCTGCACTGCATTCAACTCAGCAACGATCTTTTCTTCGCTGTCGGTCAAAGCCTTGGCCAACGGTGCGAACTGCGCTTGCAACTCTTTGTCAGCCGTTTGAGCGGCCAACTCTTGGGCCCAATACAGAGCCAAGTAGAACTGGCTGCCGCGGTTGTCCAACTGGCCGGTTTTCGGCGACGGATTTTTGCTGTTGTCCAGCAACTTGCCGGTTGCAGCGTCCAGCGCCTTGGCCAGAACCTTGGCTTTCTCGTTGCCGGTCTTGATGCCCAAGTCTTCCAAGCTAGCAGCCAGCGCCAAGAATTCACCGAGTGAGTCCCAACGCAAGTGGTTTTCTTCCACCAGTTGCTTGACGTGCTTGGGGGCCGAGCCGCCAGCACCGGTTTCGTACATGCCGCCACCGGCCATCAAAGGCACGATCGACAGCATCTTGGCGCTGGTGCCGAGTTCCATGATCGGGAACAAGTCGGTCAGGTAGTCGCGCAAGATATTGCCGGTGACAGAGATCGTGTCCAGCCCGCGCACAACGCGTTCGAGTGTGAAACGCATGGCACGAACCTGCGACATGATCTGGATGTCCAGACCCTTGGTGTCGTAGTCCTTCAAGTAGGTTTCCACCTTCTTGATGAGTTCGGCTTCGTGTGGACGGTACGGGTCCAGCCAGAAAATCGCGGGCATGCCGGAGTTGCGAGCGCGGGTGACGGCCAGCTTGACCCAGTCGCGGATCGGTGCGTCCTTGACCTGGCACATGCGCCAGATGTCGCCCTCTTCCACGGTCTGCACCAGCAGCACGTCGCCCGTGGCGATGTCCACAATACGGGCCTCGCCGGCTTCAGGCACTTCAAAAGTTTTGTCGTGCGAGCCGTACTCTTCAGCCTGCTGGGCCATCAAGCCGACGTTGGGCACGGTGCCCATGGTGGTCGGGTTGAAGTTGCCGTTGGTCTTGCAGAAGTTGATGACCTCTTGGTA
>CANFXC010000069.1 GCA_947450765.1 Comamonadaceae bacterium
GGACGCCATGAACATCAACGGCAAAAATGGGCTCGCCTGCCTGACCAATATGCTCACGCTGAAGGGCACCATCGTCCTGAAACCGCTGCCAGGTCTGCCCGTCGTGCGCGACCTGATCGTCGACATGACGCAGTTCTTCAAGCAGTACAACTCGATCAAGCCGTACTTGGTCAATGACAACGTGCCGCCTGAAAAAGAGCGCCTGCAAAGCCCCGAAGAGCGCGACGAGCTGAACGGCTTGTACGAATGCATCTTGTGCGCCAGCTGCTCGACCAGCTGCCCGAGCTTCTGGTGGAATCCGGACAAGTTCGTCGGCCCGGCCGGTCTGTTGCAGGCTTACCGCTTCATCGCCGACAGCCGTGACGAAGACACCGCTGCACGCCTCGACAACCTCGAAGACCCGTACCGCTTGTTCCGCTGCCACACCATCATGAACTGCGTCGATGTTTGCCCCAAGGGTCTGAACCCCACCAAGGCCATTGGCAAGATCAAAGAAATGATGGTTCTGCGCGCAGTCTGAGACAAGCGCCGTGACATCTGCCCTACCTGAGACTTCAGCGATGACCGCTTCGCCGCTGCTTGACGAGCGCTCGCTCAGTCGGCTGCGTTGGGGTTGCCGTCGTGGCCTGCTTGAAAACGACCTGTTCATCGAACGGTTTTTTGCCAGACATGAATCCACACTGACCGTCAGGCAAGCCAAAGGCTTGGATGATTTAATGGACTTGTCGGACAATGACCTGCTGGACTTGTTTTTACAGCGAAAACAGCCTGGTGAACTCGAAGCCGTCAGCGCCTCGACCGACGAAGCCCGCGAAGTGCTGGCCCTGTTGATCGTTCCGGCGGCATCTGTTTCGGCACCAGCCTAAGCCCATAACTTTCGGGACCGGTGCCTTCAAGACATCGCCCATCTCCCCCATAAAAAGGAAAGTGAAATGAAACTAGCCGATAACAAAGCCACCCTCTCATTCAGCAATGGCACACCCAGTATTGAGATGCCCGTTTACCAAGGGTCGATAGGCCCCGATGTGGTTGACATCCGCAAGCTCTATGCACAGACTGGCATGTTCACTTACGACCCAGGCTTTTTGTCGACAGCGGCAACGCAGTCAGCCATCACCTACATCGACGGCGACAAGGGCGAACTGCTGTACCGCGGTTACCCCATTGAGCAACTCGCTACCAACTGTGACTACCTAGAAACCTGTCATTTGTTGCTGTATGGCGAGCTGCCTGACGGCAACCAGAAAAAAGACTTCGTCAGCCGCGTGACCAACCACACGATGGTGCACGAGCAGATGCAGTACTTCATGCGCGGTTTCCGCCGTGACGCACACCCGATGGCCATCATGACCGGCTTGGTCGGCGCGCTCTCGGCGTTCTACCATGACAGCACCGACATCAACAATCCAGAACACCGCGAAATTGCAGCGATCCGCCTGATTGCCAAGATGCCAACTTTGGTGTCCATGGCTTATAAATACACCGTCGGTCAGCCTTACGTGTACCCACGCAACGACCTGAGCTATTCGGGCAACTTCCTGCACACGATGTTTTCCACACCGTGCGAAGAGTACAAAGTCAATCCGGTGCTTGAGCGCGCACTCGACCGCATCTTCATCTTGCATGCCGACCACGAGCAAAATGCGTCGACTTCGACTGTTCGTCTGTGCGGCTCGTCAGGCACCAATCCGTTTGCAGCCATTGCTGCCGGCGTGGCCTGCCTCTGGGGCCCTGCCCACGGCGGCGCCAACGAAGCAGCACTGAATATGTTGACAGATATCCAGCAAAATGGCGGCGTCGAAAACATCGGTGAATTCATCAAGCAAGTGAAAGACAAGAACTCCGGCGTCAAGCTGATGGGTTTTGGTCACCGTGTTTACAAAAACTACGACCCACGTGCCAAGCTGATGCAAGAAACTTGCAAAGAAGTGCTGCAAGAGATGGGTCTCGAAAACGACCCGCTGTTCAAGCTGGCCATGACACTCGAAAAGATTGCACTCGAAGACGATTATTTTGTCTCCCGCAAGCTCTATCCGAACGTCGACTTCTACTCAGGCATTGTCCAGCGCGCCATCGGTATTCCAGTGCCGCTGTTCACCGCCGTCTTCGCCTTGGCGCGCACGGTCGGCTGGATCGCGCAACTGAACGAAATGATCGGCGACCCAGAGTACAAGATTGGCCGTCCACGCCAGTTGTTCTCCGGTTCAACACCGCGTGACGTCAAGCCTATCGGCCAACGCTGATAAGCTGTTGGCTTCCTGAGAAGCTGGTACTAAAAAGCCTGCCTGCCTCGTGTCGGCGGGCTTTTTGCATCTAGGCTCCTGAATCTTCAACACTCAAAAAGCCCGATTGGCCACTTCATCGTGAAACACATCGCCAACTCTGTTGCGCTCCGACTGGCATTGGCCGACGCCGCAGCGCCGCAGGCTTGCCGCTGTGCCCTCGGTGATTGCACCGCTTGGGAGAGCCTTGCTGAATACCGCTGGGAAACGGCGCAAATGACGGCGATCGGAACCCTGCGCGACCCCGCGACGGAAGAACCCACCCTCGAAGAATGCCACCCCCAAGGCACGCGCTACGACTCACCAAACGCACCCATCGCGCCCGCTTTTTTTCCCTACAACCAGTGCGATGTCTGGCACTGCAAGCGCTGTGAGCGGCACTTGTTGCGCTACACAGAATTTGGTGGCTACAACGTCGATCCGCGTGTGCGGCTACTCGATGCGAACAACATCATCGACTAAGACCTTCGTGACGACAGCCCCCGCCACCAGCTCAATCCAGCAGCCACTCAACGTGGCGGCAGTGCTGCTGGCCGCTGGCGCAGGAGCGCGCATGGGCTTTAAGCCCAAGTCATTGCTGGAGCTCGATGGCGTACCGCTGATACGCCGTCAGATCAAGGCCTTGCAGGGCGCTGGCGTGAAAGAACTGGTAGTCGTGTTGGGCCACCATGCGAACGAGATAGCACCGCTCTTGAAAGACTTTGCAGTCACGCTGGTGAACAACCCCAACCCGGAGGCAAGCCCCATATCGTCGCAGCGGCTGGGTCTGCAAAGCCTGAGTGGCCAGACCAATGCCGTGCTGATGGCACTGGCCGATCAGCCCTTGATTGACTCGCAAGATGTGAAGCAGCTGATTGACGCATTCCAACAACGGCCAGAAGGTACAGACCTGTTGTTTCCACGAGTGCAAGGGCAACCGGGTAACCCGGTGATCTTCACCTCAGCCGTGCGCAGCGATATGCTGACCTGCCCGCCCGAAGTCGGCTGCAAACAATGGCGGCAGCAACATACAAAGCAAGCGCACGCCTTCGACTGCGACAACCTGCATTTTGTTCAGGACGTGGATACGGCCGAAGACATCGACAAATTACGCCTCAGCAGCGGCCGGCAGTTGCAATGGCCGACGCCAGCTCTTCCATAGCGTCTCTCATAGCTTTAAAATAAAAAACCCGAAGGAAACAAATGCGCACCCTCTACGACAAGATCTGGGACGAACACGTCGTCCACACCGAAGAAGATGGCACGGCCATCATCTACATCGACCGTCATTTAGTCCATGAAGTGACCAGCCCACAAGCCTTTGAAGGCCTGCGCGAAGCCGGCCGCAAGGTCTGGCGCATCAGCTCCATCGTCGCCACGGCCGACCACAACACGCCCACCACCGGCTGGGAGTTGGGTTACGACGGTCTGACCGACGCGGTCAGCAAAGAACAAATCGTCACACTGGACAGCAACATCGCGGAGTTCGGCGCCGCCGCCTACTTCCCGTTTCTATCCAAGCGACAAGGCATCGTCCACGTGATGGGGCCTGAAAGTGGCGCCACGCTGCCCGGCATGACCGTCGTCTGCGGCGATTCGCACACCTCCACGCACGGTGCTTTTGGCGCACTGGCACACGGTATTGGCACCAGCGAAGTCGAGCACGTCATGGCAACGCAAACGCTGCTGGCCAAGAAGGCTAAAAACTTGCTGATCAAAGTCGAAGGCACGCTGGCGCCCGGCCTGACCGGCAAAGACATTGTGCTGGCCATCATCGGCAAGATTGGCACGGCGGGCGGCACCGGCTACACCATCGAGTTTGGCGGCGCGGCGATCCGTGCGTTGAGCATGGAAGGCCGCATGACGGTCTGCAACATGGCGATCGAAGCCGGCGCCCGCGCCGGTCTGGTGGCCGTCGACCAAAAAACCATCGACTACGTCAAGGGCCGTTTGCTCGCCCCCGGCACCGACCCCAAAACCGGCCAATTTGTCGGTGGCCCCGAGTGGGACATGGCAGTGCAGTACTGGAACACCCTGCGCTCTGACGCTGGCGCCAAGTTTGACGCTGTGGTTGAACTCGACGCGGGCAGTATCCGGCCACAAGTCACCTGGGGCACCTCGCCTGAGATGGTGCTGTCGATCGAAGACATCCTGCCCGATCCGGACAAAGAAAAAGACGCCAACAAACGCGATGCCATCGAGCGCGCCTTGACCTACATGGGTCTGGTACCCGGCAAGGCCATCAACGACATCATGATCGACAAAGTCTTCATCGGCTCTTGCACCAACAGCCGCATTGAAGACATCCGCGAAGCCGCAGCCATCGTCAAAAAGATCGGCCAGAAAGTCGCAAAAAACGTCAAACTGGCACTGGTTGTACCCGGCTCCGGCTTGGTCAAAGAACAAGCCGAACGCGAAGGCCTCGACAAGATTTTTGTCGCCGCCGGTTTCGAATGGCGCGAGCCAGGTTGCTCGATGTGTCTGGCCATGAACGCCGACCGGCTCGAGCCAGGCGAGCGCTGCGCCTCGACCAGCAACCGCAACTTCGAAGGCCGACAAGGCGCCGGTGGACGGACCCATCTGGTCAGCCCAGCGATGGCAGCTGCTGCCGCCGTGCACGGCCATTTCGTCGACATCCGTAAATTCGCTTAAGCCCAAGGCCCACCATGATCCGTAAAACAATCGCTCTCGTCTGCATCACACTGTCTGTTCTTCTGACCGGCTGCAACACCTTTCGCGGCCTCGGGCAAGACGTGCAAAAAGCTGGCGCCATCGTTGAGAACGCGGCCAAGAAATAAACCACACTGCCATGCAAAAATTCACCGTACACCAAGGCCTGGTGGCCCCCATGGACCGCGAAAACGTGGACACGGACGCCATCATTCCGAAGCAATTTCTCAAATCGATCCGGAAAACTGGTTTCGGCCCTAACTTGTTTGACGCCTGGCGCTACCTCGACGCCGGCTTTCCCGGACAAGACCCAACCTCACGCAAGCCGAACCCGGACTTTGTGCTGAACCAGTCTCGCTACAAAGGCGCGTCTGTCTTGCTGGCTCGTAAAAACTTTGGCTGCGGCTCCTCGCGTGAACACGCGCCTTGGGCCCTCGACCAATATGGTTTTCGGGCCATCATCGCGCCCAGCTATGCCGACATCTTTTTCAACAACAGCTTCAAGAACGGCTTGCTGCCGATCGTCTTGCCAGAGGCCCAAGTGAGCCAGCTGTTTGCTGACGCGCTGGCTTTCCCCGGCTACCAATTGACCGTCGATCTCGAACGCCAAGTGGTGATCAAGCCGCAGGGTGAAGAGCTGCCGTTTGAGGTTCAGCCTTTCCGCAAGTTTTGCCTGCTGGGCGGCCTTGACGACATCGGTCTGACCCTGCAAAAAGCCGACAAAATCAAGGCTTTTGAAGCTGCACGACTGGCGACCAAACCTTGGCTGGCCCATACGCTTCAAGCCTGACCCTTCAACACGGTTGGCTGACCTTCGCGATTTCGCGTGATTCTTTTAATTCGCGGCTTATCCCGCAACGCATGACTGGCTAGATGATGAAAATTGCAGTACTCCCGGGCGATGGTATCGGTACCGAAATCGTGGCCGAGGCCGTCAAGGTCCTGAAGGTTCTGGACTTGGACATGACGCTGGAAACCGCTTTGGTCGGCGGTGCCGCTTTCGACGCCCACGGACACCCGTTGCCAGAGGCCACGCTGGCACTGGCCAAGGCCTCAGATGCGATTTTGTTTGGCGCTGTCGGCGACTGGAAATACGACACCCTAGACCGTCCATTGCGGCCGGAACAAGCCATTTTGGGTCTGCGCAAAAACCTCGCCCTGTTTGCCAACTTTCGCCCAGCCATCTGCTACCCGCAACTGGTGGACGCCTCCAGCCTGAAGCGCGAGCTGGTCTCGGGCCTCGACATCCTCATCATTCGCGAGCTGACCGGTGACATTTACTTTGGCCAGCCCCGCGGTCGCCGAGTAGCCACTGACGGACACTTCCCTGGCAGCGAAGAAGCTTTCGACACCATGCGCTATTCGCGTCCGGAAATCGAACGCATTGCGCACGTGGCTTTTCAGGCCGCACGCAAGCGCAGCAAACGCGTCACCAGCGTCGACAAAGCCAACGTGCTCGAAACCTTCCAGCTCTGGAAAGACGTGGTGACCGAGGTCGGCCTTCAATACCCCGACGTCGCGCTGGACCACATGTATGTCGACAACGCCGCCATGCAACTGGTGAAAGCACCGAAAAAATTTGACGTGGTGGTCACCGGCAACATGTTCGGCGACATCTTGAGCGACGCTGCGGCCATGCTCACCGGCAGCATCGGCATGTTGCCATCGGCCAGTCTGAATGCCCAGAACCAAGGCTTGTACGAGCCGAGCCACGGCAGCGCACCCGACATCGCTGGCAAAGGCGTGGCGAATCCGCTGGCCACGATTTTGAGCGCCGCCATGATGCTGCGCTTCAGCTTGAACCAGCCCGAAGCTGCCGCACGCATTGAAAAAGCCGTGGATGCCGTCTTGAGCCAAGGCCTGCGCACGCCGGACATCTACAGCGAAGGCACGACCCGCGTCGGCACCGTCGAGATGGGTGATGCCGTGGTCAAAGCGCTGGGCTAAACGGCAAGCACTGACTCACATGTCGAAGGTGTACTCCACCCAATGAATGGCCTCAAACGGCACCTTCGACAAAAAGCTGATGATGTCTTTTCGACCCCAATAAGCAGGCTTACCGTGATGATCTTGGGCCATTAAAACGATGGGCATGCCGGGAAAATAGGGCTCAAATGCTTGTGCAGTGGTTTGGGACTCTGCCTGAGACAGAAGCAAGTGTGGTTTGACGATAACAATCGCAAACTTCACGCCTCGCTCTTTGATGACTGCGCCTTGAATTTTTACCATTCCCATCCTGTTGAATTACCGACATCTGACATATGCGCTGATGCCTCTGGCAGGGGAGAAGGTTACCTCACCCCAGTGAAACCAGGGCTTTGCTTACATTTTTGACCCGACAACGCCCTGCAAGCCTTGCTCGGCCGATGGGCATCAGACTGCTCGCGGCTTGATATCGCTACAATAAAAGCCATGTTTCACGCTGATCAGCTCATCCTGAACCTCGCTCCTGACAACACTGCGGGAGCGAATGTGCGTGCAACCATCCCAAAAACCACGACCACCAAGGGCTGATCCAGCCCACTTCGTCGTGCGCCCTCCCCGGCCAGACGAGCTGGGCAAACAGTCTGGTCTGACACTGTTTTTTTGAATTAAAAGGGCGTTGAAATGAGCAAGTTAGTAGGTTTGGTCGGCTGGCGCGGCATGGTCGGCTCAGTATTGATTGACCGCATGCAGGCCGAGGGTGACTTCGCCCTGATTGAGCCGGTGTTTTTCTCTACCTCGAATGCTGGTGGCAAAGCACCGGCGCAGGCGAAAAACGAGACCACGCTCAAGGACGCTTTTGACATGGATGCGCTGAAAAAATGCGACATCATTTTGACGGCACAAGGTGGCGACTACACCGCTGACGTTTTCCCGAAACTGCGCGCGGCTGGCTGGACAGGTCACTGGATTGACGCCGCATCAACGCTGCGCATGAACGATGACGCGGTCATCGTGCTCGACCCGGTCAACCTGCCTGTGATCAAAAATGCCCTGCAGCGCGGCGGCAAAAACTGGGTTGGTGGCAACTGCACGGTCAGCTGCATGCTGATGGGCGTGGGCGCACTGTACAAGGCCGGTCTCGTCGAGTGGATGAGCACCCAAACCTACCAGGCAGCGTCTGGCGGTGGCGCCCAGCACATGCGCGAGTTGCTGACGCAATACGGCACGCTGAACGCAGAAGTCAAAGACCTGCTGGACGACCCGAAAAGCGCGATCCTGGAAATCGACCGCAAGGTCATCGCCAAACAGCGCAGCTTGACGGCCGCTGAGACCGCCAACTTCGGCGTCCCGCTGGGCGGCTCGCTGATTCCTTGGATCGACAAAGATTTGGGCAACGGCATGTCCAAAGAAGAATGGAAGGGCATGGCCGAGACCAACAAGATCCTCGCCCAAGGCGAAGGCTTCGGCAGCCCTGCCGTGCCGGTCGATGGCTTTTGTGTTCGCATCGGCGCCATGCGTTGCCACAGCCAAGCACTGACCTTCAAGCTGAAGAAAAATGTGCCTGTGGCTGATATCGAAGCCATGATCGCCGCCGACAACGAGTGGGTTCAATTGGTGCCCAACACCCGCGAAGCCAGCATCCGCGACCTGACCCCTGTGGCCGTCACCGGCACCATGCGGATTCCGGTTGGACGCGTCCGCAAGTTGGCCATGGGCGATGACTATGTCGGCGCCTTCACTGTGGGCGACCAGCTCTTGTGGGGTGCAGCCGAGCCGCTGCGCCGCATGCTGCGCATCCTACTGGAAGCTTGAGCAGTCAAGGTCTTGGTGTTAACGTTTGCCGTTGATCATCTATTGCTAGGAATGCCGTGCGATCAAGTTTGAAAAAAACAGACTCTGTCCAGACAGTCATCCAAGGCCTTCTCTCAGTGGCCGCTGTGCGACTGGCATTCAGCCAAAAGCTCAGTGCAACTATCTTGGGGCTGCTGGTTTTAGGCAGCTTGGTCAGCCTTGATGCGCATGCGCTGGCCTTGGGCCGACTCAACGTGTTGTCCTCTATCGGTGAACCCCTGCGGGCTGAGGTCGACATCACGGACTTACCTCCGGCTGAGGCCAGCAGCCTGCGGCCGTCGCTGGCTTCTGCAGAAGCCTACAAAGCCATGGGTCTTGACTACAACCCCGACCTGAGCAGCATCCAGTTCAACCTGCAGCAAACGCCAGACGGCCGCACCGTTCTGCAACTCAACAACAGCCGCCCCGTCACGGCAGCGTTTGTCGACATCGTGCTGGAAGTCAGCTGGGCCTCCGGGAAAATCACACGCGACTTCACCCTGTTGTTGACGCCAGCCAAATCGGCTGTCGCAGCACTGCCTGTTGCACCGGTCCTACCGATGACGGCCGCCACTGGCGCCGCTACTGGGGCAGCCCCTCCACCTGAAACCCCGAGCAGTCCGACCCAACGTGTCGCCGTGGTCCGCGGTGACACGGCCAGCCAACTGGCCATGCAAAGCCTGCCTGTCAACGTCTCGCTCGACCAAATGCTGCTGGCTATGCTGCGCAGTAACCCGGATGCCTTTGTGGCTGGCAACGTGAATCGGCTCAGGGCTGGTGCCGTGCTGACCATGCCGACAGCTGGCGATGCCACCACCGTTCCACGTGCTGAGGCACGCCAAACCATCATCGCCCAAAGCAGTGACTTCAGTGCCTTTAGACAGCAACTGGCCACCCATGCCCGCCCGGCCCAAGTCGCCGCATCAGGCCGCGAAGCCACTGGCAAAGTACAAAGCACTGTGCAAGAAAAAAAAGCCGTCGATGCAGCCGCCGACAAGCTCACCCTGTCCAAGGGCGCGCTCAAAGCAACGTCTGCGGGCACGGCCAATACAGAAGAAAAACTCGCACAAGAGCGGCAAGCCAAAGATGCAACAGACCGCTTAGCAGAGTTGTCGAAAAACATCAGCGACATGAACACACTAGGCGCTGCGCCGGCAGCAAGCGAGGTGGCCGCAGTCAGTCCGGCAGATCCTGCTCTGACGGCACCGGCCATACCTGCCATTGCAGAGACAAATGGTTTGATCGACCACTTGTCAAAAAATCCTGTCGTTCTGCCTGCCACTGCAGGATTTTTAGGCTTGTTACTGGCTTGGGCGTTTTTCCGTTCTCGCCGACATTCAGCGGACCGACATGCTGGCTTTCGATCCGCAATGCAAGATGCGGACAGTGCGGACGGTCCGGTCAATGTACCCGCCGAACCCACGATTGAGAATGACTCGCCCGTGACCTCCAAGCCGGCAACGGGCTCAGCGGTCACTGCGTCAGCAGCGCTTGCGGCACCAGCAGCTCGTCTTGAGCCGCTTGAAGATGACCCTTTGACGTTGGCGCAAGCCGAGCTGGCGATCGGCCACGAGGCTGTAGCTGAAGCTCTGCTGCGCAACGCTCTCAAGCGCACACCGCAGCGTCTGGCGCTGCACATTGAGCTGATGGATATGTTCATCGACCGCGATGATGCCGCCAGCTTTGAGCGTTTGGCCATAGAAGCCTTGGCTATCACGGGTGGCAAAGGCGCCAACTGGGAACGGATTTGCAAAAAAGGCCAAGCCGTTGACCCGACCAATCCGCTCTACCAGTCCTCCACATCAAGCCCCGCAGCATCGCCGCCTTTTGACAAACTGGACTTCGATCTAGAGCTCGGCACCGACGCTTCTGCCAAGGCACCGCGCCGGGCGAAGCCTTGAGAGTCGCTTTAGGCATCAGCTACAACGGCAGCGCTTATCAGGGCTGGCAGAGCCAGCTCTCGGGCAACACCATCCAAGACCAGCTCGAAAGCGCCTTGGCCAAGTTCACCCTGCAACCGCTGCGGGTGATGTGTGCCGGCCGCACCGACGCCGGTGTTCACGGCCTGATGCAGGTGGCCCATTTCGACACTCCGCTGGAACGCGACATGGCGTCCTGGGTGCGCGGCACCAACGCCTTTTTGCCACGCGACATCGCCGTGCAGTGGGCGCAGCAGATGCCAGACGGCCAAGATGGCTTTCACTCGCGGGCCTCGGCCATCGCCCGACGCTACGCCTACGTGCTGCTCGAATCACCGGTGCGGCCGAGTGTTGAAGCCGGCCGGGTCGGCTGGGTCTACCGACCCATGAACAGCGCTGCGGTCGAGCGTGCCGCAAGCTATTTGCTGGGCGAGCATGACTTTTCTTCTTTCCGGGCGGCCCAATGCCAGGCCAAAAGCCCGGTCAAAACCATCACGAGTATCCAAGTGTCGCAGCGCGGCCCTTATTGGCGCTTTGAGTTTGAGGCCAATGCCTTTTTGCACCACATGATCCGCAACATCATGGGTTGTTTGGTCAGCGTCGGTCAGGGCGGCCACAGCCCAGAATGGATATTGGAAGTGCTGGCGGCGCGAAGCCGCGATGCCGCAGCCCCGACTTTTTCGCCCGACGGCCTGTACTTCTTAGGCCCGGTGTATGAAGACCATTTTGGCTTGCCGAGCAGCGCCCCCGCCTATGATTGGCTGCCATGAACCAGCGAACCCGTATCAAGATTTGCGGCCTGACCCGCGAAGAAGACGTCGATGCAGCCGTGGCCGCCGGTGCCGATGCTGTGGGCTTTGTGTTGTACGAACCCAGCCCCCGCTACGTCAGTGCCGCACGCGCAGCCGAGCTGGCCGCACGGCTGCCAGCCTATGTCACACCCGTGCTGTTGTTCGTCAATGCAACAGCTGCCCAAGTGGCTGCAGCCTGCGCATTGTTGCCCACCGCCCTGCTACAGTTCCACGGCGACGAAAGCCCGGCCGACTGCCTGAGCCACGGCCGACCCTTTGTGCGCGCCGCCCGCATTCCGCTGGATACCCCGGCCGACCCAGACGCCGGCTTTAATCTCGTAAAATACGCTTCCGATTTCAACGCAGCCCAAGCCATATTGCTCGACGCCCATGTCGACGGTTTTGGTGGTGGCGGAAAAACATTCAATTGGTCACTGCTTCCTCCAAACGTCAACGCTCACCTCGTTTTGTCTGGTGGATTGACGCCTGCAAATGTGACCGATGGCATTTTGCAAGTCAGGCCGCGCTGCAAAACGCTGGCCGTTGATGTGAGCTCCGGCGTTGAGATTTCAAAGGGAATCAAAAGCGCCGACAAAATAAAGCAATTCGTTTCGGCTGTGCGTGCTGCCGACGAACAAACCTAGTCCCTTGTGGGACAGACCAAACGACATGAGCACAGCGAATGCGTTGCTCTGTCCCCAACTAATGAAGACTCTATGTACCCCTATCAACAACCCGATGCCAGCGGACATTTCGGCGTTTACGGCGGCAGTTTTGTCTCAGAGACACTGACCCACGCCATCAATGAGCTGAAAGCGGCTTACGCACGCTACCAGCACGACCCGGCTTTTTTGGCCGAGTTCCACTACGAGCTGAAGCATTTTGTCGGCCGGCCGTCGCCGATTTACCATGCGGCCCGCATGAGCCGAGAGCAAGGTGGCGCGCAGATTTACCTCAAGCGCGAGGACCTGAACCACACCGGCGCACACAAGATCAACAACACCATCGGCCAAGCCATGTTGGCGCGCCGCATGGGCAAGCCCCGCATCATTGCTGAAACCGGCGCCGGCCAACACGGCGTGGCCACCGCCACCATTTGCGCCCGCTACGGCCTCGAATGCGTGGTCTACATGGGCAGCGAAGACATCA
>CANFXC010000070.1 GCA_947450765.1 Comamonadaceae bacterium
TGGTTCATGGCGGTCCTTTGCGTGAAGACGCAAAAGACCATAAGTCATGGAATCGACTTTCAAATCGAGACCAGACTGAAATGCTAAAAAACCAAGGTGAATCATTAACTTACGACGTCCTGATGTGAAAACGTTGGGACACTACTGATCAAATTTAAAAACCAATTCACGGAGTCGTCGCATGCCTTCCTCGCTTCTGATCAAAACCATCCTGGCCATTTCAATGGCGGCCTTCAGCATGACGACCACTTCAGTGCTCGCGCAGACAGAAAAAGCGGCTGCAGTGAGCGGTAAAACCGAGCTGCTATGGCTGGGACAAGCTGGTTTTCGCATCACCACACCGGGTGGAAAAATCATCGTGATTGACCCCTGGATCACGGGTGGACCCAAAGCGCCAGCGGCTTTCAAAACTGATTTAGCCGCCTTAGGCAAGATCGATCTGTTGTTGGTCACCCATGCACACGTTGACCATTTGGGTGACGCACCGGCATTGGCCAAATTGAACAACACGGTTTTGTACGGCCCGGCCGACATGATCACGCCTTTGCAAACGCTGGGCCTGTTGCCTTCGAATCTGGGTCACCGGTTCAACAAAACAGGCAACGTCAAACCATTTCCGGGCATCAAGGTCACGGCGGTGCAGGCTGAGCATTCTTCTTTGATTGTGTTCAACAATCCGGTGACCGGCAAGAATGAGTCGCACCCTGCCGGCGAAGCCATGGGCTACATCATTGAGCTTGAAAATGGCTTCAAAATTTGGCACATGGGCGACACGGGTTTGTTTGGCGACATGAAGTTCATCAGCGATCGTTACAAACCAGACCTGGTGCTGATCCCCATTGGCGGCAACTTCACCATGGATCCGGACGACGCGGCCTACGCCATGAAAACGTGGATCAAAGCCAAAGCCGTGATCCCGATTCACTACAACTCCAACCCACTGGCCAAGGGCACCTTGGCTGAGTTTCAAGCCGCCATGAAAGGCTCTAAAACCAAAATTGTGCCGATGACAGAAGGGCAGACGGTCGAGTTTTAAGTACGCATTACAAGCGGTTTGCAGGCAAAACTTGACACGACAGCCTGCAAAATTTCTCCGGTCGAGTTAACGCGCTCGACCTGTTCGGCGCTATCGTTTCAACCGTCACGAAGTCCATCCCGGCTTCGTCGCAGAAAGGTGAATCGATGGCCGAAGTCATACTCCTTGGGAACAGTGCCCGGATCGCGCTGCCGGTGTTGCAAGCGCTTCACTGCGCGGGATATACGCGCTGTGCGGTGCTCGGTGGTGCAGATACTTGGGGACTGCGTTGGTCTCAGTTATGCCATCAATACCTGCGAATAGACTTGCGCCAAGACGATGCGGTGGTGCAGGTCATCAACCGCATGGCGCAGCACAATCCACAGGCGATATTGCTTCCATTTGACTGCGAAGCCATTCGCCTCGTCAACCGCGTGCAGGGCCGTTTAGAACTCAAGTCGATGCCCGTGCCAGACCTGTCAACGCTGAATTTGTTCGATGACAAATGGGCCTTTTATCAGTTCTGCGTGGCTCATGATTTGCCGGTGCCCAAGACACGCTTTGTGGGCCCGAAGTCGAATCTTGTTTTCAATGCCCTCCAAGCTGACTTGGGCTTGCCCTTCATCGTCAAGCCAACCAATGAGTCCGGCTCGCACGGCGTTCAGGTGGTGCACAGCCGCGCCGAACTCGAGCAAAAAATACTCAACAACGCGTGTTACCAATTCAAGCCCTTGATCGCCCAAACATACATTGAGGGCATTGACATGGACATCAACTTGTTCGGAGTCGCGGGTCAGCTTCAGGCGGTGTCTGTCCACAGACCGGGTCAGTCATTCATTGACTTCGTACCTCATCCCAAGCTGGAAGAAATCGCTGAAAAAATATGCCGATTCAGCCATTACAACGGCGTGATGAATGCGGATGTGCGCCTAGATAAAAACACGGGTGATGTTTTCTTGATCGAATCCAATCCGCGCTTTTGGGCGACCTTGGCATCCACGGTTGACTGTGGATTGAACTTCGCAGCTGAATGCCTCAAGCCGACTGAACCTTGCCTTGTCCCGCTTCGGCTGACATCCGGCAGGTCCTACACCCGGCATCCGATTTTGAGGCCCTCATCTTGGTGGCAACTCATTTCTGACCGCACTGAAAGAGGTCGCTTGTTACGGGCCAAAGCGTTTGATTTGTATTCCCTCGGTCAACTCATGATGGACGTACCGGCCATTCTCAAAAGAGCGGTCAAGCGCGTGTGCAGCCGCAAGCACGGGACGCCAAACGGCGTGAGTCTGTCATTTGGCGAACATCGCTGAGATCTGAATCACCGCCGGTCCGATGAGCACTGACAACAGCGCCGGGAAGATGAGAAAAATCAGCGGTATCAGCATTTTCACGGGTACTTTGGCCGCAATTTCTTCAGCCCGTTGCATGCGCTTCATGCGCATCACCTCAGACTGAATGCGCAGCGATTCCGCCACGCTGGTGCCAAACCTGTCCGCTTGAACGAGCATCGAGACCAGCCCATCAAGGTCTTCCAAGTTAACGCGCAAGGCCAGATTTTTCAAGGCTGTTGAGCGGCCCGAACCGGCCCGTATTTCAAGCGCAGCCAAATTGAATTCCTCTGCGAGGATCTTGCTGCTGCGGGCAATTTCCAGTGACACGCGGTTGATAGCGCCGTCCATGCCCAGGCCGGCCTCGGTGCAGATCACCAAGAGATCAATCAAGTCGGGCAGCGTGTCGCGCATTTCGTCAGACCGACGGCTCGTCATCCAGCGCAAATAAATGTCTGGAAGGTAGTAGCCGATGCCAGCCAAGGACACCGCATACAAGGCCAGGCGCGAATAGGTCGTTGCCGGTGACCACGCAAAGATCACCAAGGCCGCCAGCAGCGGCAGGATCAGCGTCAACGTGGTCTTGAAGGTGAAATAGGTTTGCGCCGCAGTCGGACCTCTGAAGCCGGCGCGAATGAACTTCAGCCTGAGTTGCGAGTTTTGCCAGTCTCCTTGCGGCACGGACAGCTTTGACATCGACACGAGGAGCGCATGCCAGCTACCTTCGGTTGAGACCTGCGACGGTTCGCGAGCCATGTCCACGGCCAGCGTACTGTGCGTCTGTTGCAGCCGTCGGTTGATCTGCCGCTGCGCGAACAGTTTGACCAGACCCAACACCAACAAGGCATAGGCCAAAAATGCCACAGCCATGGCTGCGAAGAATAAAACGTCAGTCATTGGGTGCCTCCTTAGACCTTGATCTGGACGATCTTCCACATCCATAAAGCACCGAGACAAATCATCAAGACGTTGACCAACATCAGCGTTTGCCCGGACGGGGTGGTCCAGAGGGTGGACATGTAAATGGGGTTGAGCACCGACAGAATGCCGCCCAGTGCGAAAGGCAAGCTGCCGATCATGATGCCGGACAGCTTGCCCTCGGAGGCGAGGATTCGAATCTTGCCTTTGAGCTTGATGCGCTCGCGCACGGTTTGCGAAAGCGTCGTCAGCAGCTCGGTCAGGTTGCCGCCGGTTTTGCGCTGAATCATCAGCGCGATGACTAAAAAATTCAGATCACTGCTGTTGATCCGGTCTGCCAGCTGAGCCATGGCATCGTCAAAGGTCATACCGAGTTTGAGGTGCTCAAAGACGGTCTTGAACTCGGCACCCACCGGGTCTGGCAATTCATCGCCGACCATGCCGATGGCGACTGTCAAGCCGTGTCCGGCGCGCAGCGCCCGGGTCATGAAGTCAAGCGCCTCTGGCAGCTGATCTTCGAAACGCAGGCGACGTTTTTTTTCTCGGTGCAGCAGGTAAAGCCAGGGCAGCGAAAAAGCAGCCAAACCACCGGAGATGCTCATCAGCCACGGCGCATTCAGCAGCAGGGTAGGCACTGACCAGGCGAGCACACCCAGGCCGGCACTCAGCGCCATGACCTCGGTCGTTGTGCGCGTGCTGCCGGAGCGCGTCAGCAACAAACCCAGCGCCCGAACCCCAGGCGCATTCGCCAAGATCCATTGCTGCCAAATAGCCTGCAGTCCGACGCCAGATTTGAGCAGCTGGCTTTGTGCATCTTGCCGTCGCTGCTGTGCAATCTCTTTCAGGCGACTGGCCAAGGCCCGTGAATTGGCGCTGAAATGTCTGGACCAAAATGAAGACAAGGCCATCGCGCCACCGGCGACCCCTAAAAAAATCAAGGCCAAGGCGGCATACAGCAGGTTCTCTGTCATGGTTGAGCCGCCAGTCCTTGCTCGTCCAGCGGGTGCGTTGGATCGAACAGACTTTCGTTGAGCGCAATGCCGTAGGTAATGAGTTTTTCGGCCAGTTGCGGCCTGACCCCGGTGGCCCTGAAAAAGCCTTTCACCGAACCATCCGGGTTCATGCCTTGACGGTCAAAAAAGAAGATTTCTTGTGTCGTGATGATGTCGCCTTCCATGCCCGTGATTTCATGGATGCTGGTGATTTTCCGGCTGCCGTCATTCAAGCGGCTGGCCTGCACAATGACGTTGATGCCCGAGCTGATCTGCTGCCTGAGCGCCCGCACCGGCAAGTTGACGCCACCCAGCCCGACCAAGTTTTCTAGTCGCGACAGCGCATCTCTCGGGGAGTTGGCATGCACGGTGGTGAGCGAGCCGTCGTGACCGGTGTTCATGGCCTGCAACATGTCGATCACTTCGCTGCCCCGCACCTCTCCCAAGACGATGCGGTCCGGTCGCATTCGCAGGCTGTTTTTGACGAGTGCGCGCATGGTCACCTCGCCAGTGCCTTCCAGGTTAGGGGTGCGGGTTTCGAGCCGCACCACATGACTTTGTTGCAGCTGGAGTTCGGCGGTGTCTTCGATGGTGATGATGCGTTCACCTTCGGGGATGTAGCCCGACAAAATGTTCAGCAGCGTGGTCTTACCGGAGCCTGTGCCGCCGGAAATCAAAATGTTGACCTTGGCCTTGACGAAGCCGGCCAGCAACTCGGCCATGCCCGTCGTCAAGGCGTGTTTTGCAATCAGATCAGCCATCTTCAGGGGGACGACTTCGAAGCGGCGAATCGACAGTGCCGGACCGTCAATCGCCACTGGCGGAACAATGGCGTTCACGCGGGAGCCGTCGGCCAGCCGTGCATCGGCCATCGGGCTGGACTCATCGACACGGCGCCCCACGCGGGAGACAATTTTGTCGATGACTTTCATCAAGTGATCGTTGTCGTTGAAGCGGGTACCAATCAACTCTAGCCGCCCCTTGCGCTCGACAAATACTTGGTCAAAACCGTTCACCATGATCTCGCTGATGCTGTGGTCTGCCAGCAGGGGTTCCAAGGGGCCCAGCCCGAGCACTTCGTCTTGCAGATCGATGATGAGTTGACGATGCTCGTGTTCATTGACCGGCAGTTGTCCCTCGGCAATCAGCAGGTCCACCATGTGGGCTAATTGGCTGCGAATTTGTTCTTCTGGCAGGCTCTCAGCCGCCGCCAGATCCATCCGTTTGAGCAGGGCTTTGTGCAGTTCAATCTTGGTCGCGAAATAACCGGGGGACAGCTCTTTAGCCGACGCTCGCGCAGCGACAGGCTGCGCTTGCATGGGGGCTGCTGGCGTTGGTGGTGCTGGGTGCGCGGCAACTGGCGCCGGCAACTGAGCCGCTGCTGGCGTTGTCACCGGCGGCACACCTTGTGCCGGCGCGTGTTGGCGCTCTGGCTTGAACGCCTCGCCTTGGGTCCAGGCGGCTATTTGATCCCGAAGTGTTGCCATATGGATTTCTCAAGGGGCCTATGCCCTGTCAGTTCCGCCGCCCACGCCTTGATGGCTCTGGAAAAGTCTGATTTTGGTTGGAGGCCAAGCGCTGCAGTCCCTTTCAACAGCGACACTTCAACGCCGTCTGTTTCCCGCGGCACAACACGGCTGACCCGCAGGCCCACTGTCTTTTCGAAATCAGCAATGCGCACGATGGATTTGCTGTGGAATGCATTGACGACGACGGACAGCTTGGCCGTGGCATAACCAAGGCTTTCCCACATGCGAATGAGCTGGCTGGCGTGTCGTACGGAAGGCACGTTCATCGTCGTCACCACCACCAGTTGGTCTAGCAGTTCCAGCACGCTCAGACTGATCGTGTCCAGCTGCAGGTCCAGCAGCACATAGTCGTAATGCTGCACTGCGATGCGGATCAGTCGATCGACATAAGCGGGCGAGATGTGCATCAACTGGTCGATCGTTTGGGGTGACTGGATCAAATGGAAGTTGCTGCTGATGTGGCTCGTCATGCCCTTCAGCAGGGCACCATCGAGTCGTTCTATCTCGTCTGCAAAATCAGCCAAATTGTGCAGCCCGGTCTCGCGCGTCAGGTACAACTCGACATCGCCAAACGGCAAAGACAGGTCGATCAGCAACACCCGCAAGTTCGCGGTTTGGCTTAATTCGGTGGCCAGATTGGCGACTAGGCAGCTGGCGCCGTCACCGCCCTTGGCGGGCATGACGCCGATGCACCGGCTGATTTCCCCGCCGGCCTTCGGGGCGCTGAGAAACCGGGCCTCAGCGCGCGCCACCGCTGCCGTGATGGCGTCAGAAGAGTCTGATGAAATCACTTCTCTCACGCCGGCCCGCATGGCCCGCAGTAAAAAACCTGATTCGGGATTTGAGCAAACCAGTAAAACAGCTGCACGCGGCAGTGCCGTACAAAGGGTTTCAATTTTTTCGAGCAAGTCATCGTTAGGCTCGAATCCGCCCAACACCACCAGATCGGGTTTGCTCGCGAGCATGCTTATCCGCAGGTCGGCCAGCGAGCCTTGCAAGCGGGTGACCTGATGCTGCGCCTCAACAGTGGCCAATGGCATAGCCCCCGCTTGACTTGAGTACAAAACGATCTGCATGGTGTTCAACCGCAGTCGCTGTTGACTTCACCGGCAATGACGTTGCTCATGGCCTCCCGAACTTGGGCGCTGCGATAGGCCGGCAGCGGCAGGGTGATGGCGGACACCGGAATCAGCAACTGCGCTTGCAGGTTGTTCAGGCTGGCTTCAACCAGCGTGCAATTGGCTTGTGTGCAGTTGGCCGGCGAGTAGGTGAACACCAGCCAGTCGTTGCGCGTGCCCACCACGATCTGGCCCGACGCTTCGACAAAATACCGAACCCTTTCCCTGATCCGGGCTTGTTGCACGGCGCCTGTGTCACACACGCTGGCCAAGCGGCTGGCCAGACGCGAGGCCTCGACCGCAGTGTTGACGATCAGCATGAAGCGGGCGAACTCGATCACGCCCAGCATGGCCATGAAATAAACAGTCAAGGACAACGCAAACTCGACCAAGGCCGAGCCGGACTGTTGGCGAAGTGACGTGCGCATCAGTTGATCTGCCTCATGGTCATGCTGATCGGCCCGAAAGTCAGGGCTGTTGCGTTGCCCACCACGCCAGATAAAAAGCCGGCAAAGTACAAGGGGTGCTGGTAGCCAGAAGCCGTGACGGTCACCAAGTTGATGGTGGTGGCGCTGGTGACGGTCAGGTCGGCTGAGGTCCGTTGCGCGCTGTGGGTGGCCGCTGCGTTGACGGCATCTGCAACGGTCACGCTGAAGCTGCCGGCTGAAAAACCCGGCAACAAGAGGCTGCCGCTGCAAGGTTTGGCGCTGCTGGGGTTGCCGTTGGTGAGCAGGCATGCGGCTTGTGTGTAGCCCGTGCCAGGCGCTTCAGTTGAGAGGTAACGGGCGGCACTGCGGACTTGGTTAACGATCACTTTGTAGGCCGCAATGGCTTGCGAAAATTCCACCGATGCCAATGTCAAAAACAGCAGTATGGGCAACAGCAGAGCCAGCTCGACCAGTACCGCACCGCCGCATTTGCCGCGTTGTTTGCACGCAGAGCGCTGGTGTTTCAGCATCATTGCACCAACACGGGGACCAGTGGACCGATGGCGTCTGTCCCGCCAGGGAGTCCGGCCGTTCTGCAGCCGGAGAGTGGGTCAACAGCGTTGCCTCTGAATTCGACTTCTGCATTTTCTGGTGATGTTTTGGGACTGAGCATCAGCGCACAAGCCCATCCCAAAATCGGTTTGGCGCCTGTCCCGCAAGCTGAACTGCTGCAGGCCACCACCGGCATGGAGACCAGCCGACGAGATGATGCGCCGTACTGCGTGTGCACATTCGCGGGTGTTGTGTAGCTGGAGATATGGCCTTGGAACGGTTGCCGGCTGGGTGCGCGGTTTTGCATGTAGTCGCTGTAAGCGCCGCCCACGGGGGGCGGGCGATAGCCGTAACCGGTGAGGTCTGGAATGGCGACGGCGGGGTTGAGCCCGCTGCCGCCCTGTTTGTAAACCCCAAAGCGTGAGTTCCAGCCATCTTCCAAGGTGGTGACCACACCGGTCTTGATACCGATGCAACGGTTGGCGGCGGTTGGTACCGCGCAATTGCCAAAGCCAATGAAGGCCTCCCCGTAGGCCGCCAGCGCACCGGAGGTGTCGGTGCCCAGCACATTGGCCCAGGTGAAGAAGCCACTGGATTGCGTGGCGCCTAGGGTGATTTTGTCGCCGACCGTGTAGCCGAAGGTCTGAGCATTCGCACCCGCACCTTGGCACATGGCCATCGGAATGGCGCAAACGCTCTGGGATGGCATCACGGTGGCCGTGGCCGTGGCGACCAAATTCGAAGCACCAATGCCCAGCAAACCCATGAAAAAATGCCGCAGACTGGGTTGCGTCACGGCGCAGCGGGCAAAACGTGAAGTGGCTGCAGCACCGCCGCCTGCTGGCTGGTAGCTGCCGCCCAAGGTGGTGCTGAAAGTCGGGCTGACTTGGCTGGTGCCCACCAAGTCGGCTTGGAAATTTCGACGGTTGCGCGCCCCGCCTACGAACTGTCCCGCCAAGGCGCCGCGACTGGGCGCATCCGACAAGCCATTGAGCTCCAGCACGGCGGCCAAGGCGCAGGCATCGGCGGCGTTTTGCAGCTCGGCCTGCACCAGTTCCAGCCGGCTGGCGTCGATTGCCAAGCCGACAAAACCCAGCATCACCACCATGGCCAGCGCCGTGGCGACGGCAAACACCCCGCGCTGCTGGTGAGCCCGACGCACTGGGGCGCTGGCTCGATCAGTCATGGCAGTTGCGGTGTCAGGCTGGTGGACGGTGGCGGCAGCAAATACCGGTCATAGGCTGGCTTGAGTTCGCTGGCGGCTGGCGGCAGGGGCGCACTCGCCGCGCTGCGTGGTGAAGGGGGAAGGCGCTGTGCTTCCAAGACTTTTTGCACGGCTTGGCCGTGGCCTTGTTGATCGATCAACACCGGTGAACAGCCTGGCAAGCCAAGCAGGGCGAGTCCCGCTAATGCGACGCTGAATGCCAAATTCAAAGCGCTCTTGAATGCGGTCATGCAGTGGGCGGTGTTTGGCTGGTGAAGCGCCTGCGCGTCAAGGGTTGGCATGGCTGTCTCCTGCTGCGGGAACTGGCTCGGCTGGAGGCTCCGCTTTACGCTCCGGTTGGGCGCCCTGCAGTTGGTTGTCAAGGAAAAATTCTCGCCGGGTCGGCGGCCGCACCGAGTCCGTCGGCAAGCTTGGCGCCGCGTCAGTCGCTTGCACCAAGCGCGCGCGCACCACCACCACCAACTCGGTCAGGTCGGCCACAAACTGGTTGCTGCGAAACAGCGCACCCAAAATCGGGATCTCACCCAGGATCGGAAAAGCGTTCCGGTTGGCGGTGGTGCTGTTGCGGACCAGACCGCCGATGACCAGACTCTGCCCGTCTAAGAGCTGCACGGTGGTGGAGACCCGGCGCGTGGTGAAGGCGGGCAGCAGTGTGGTGCCGCTGGGGCTGCTGGTGCTCACCGATTCTTTGGAGATTTCGGAGACTTCAGGCGCCACTTTCAGGCTGATACGGCCACCGTCCAAGACCGTCGGAACAAACTTGAGCCCGACGCCGAATTCACGTTCTTGCAGTGTCACGGCGGTGCCGCCGGTGCCTACCGATTGGGTGATCGGAATGTAGACCTTGCCCCCGACCAAAAAGCTGCCTTCCTGCCCGCTCATGGCGACGATGGTGGGCTCGGCCAAAATGCGCACCAAACCATCCTGCTTTTCGGCTTGCAAATTGACGGCATTGCCGTTACGAAAGAGCAGACCAGCCGCGCCGCCGCCGCCAGCCCCTAAAAAGTTGGACATCACATTCCAACGGATGTCACCGCCGCCGGCGGCCTGTACCTGCAAGCCCAGCTTATCCAGCAGAGACTTGGACACCTCGGCAATCCGAACGTCCAGCATCACCTGTTGCGCGTCGCGTATGCGCAGCAGGTTGACGACCTGCGACTGGGTACTGGCACCCCCCGAGCTTGAGGTTGCGCTACCCGGCGACAGTCCACCGCCGCTGCTGGCGAGGTAGCGGTTCAACTGCCGTGTATAGGCTTGGGCCAGTTGCACGGCGGCATCTGCCGCACCAACATCTGCCACGCTGCCGCGCAGCACGACCGAGCCAGAGGCCATCATCAGTTCAATATCTTGCTCACGCGGGAGCGCCGTTTTCAGGGATTCCGCCAAAGGGTCCAGATCGGCGCTGACCTTCACGGTGAGTGACACCGGTGGCCCACTTTGGCGCCACAACAGGAAGTTGGTGGTGCCGACAGATTTGCCCAAAACATACAACTCCGTGCGTGAAATGAGCCGGTAATCCGCGACCTTGGGATCTCCGACCACCACGCGGCTGATCGCTTCCGGTAGCGTCATCACGGCCACGTGGCCGACCACGGCATTCATCGTCTGCTGCCATGGACTCTGTGCTGTCACGGGTGTCCGTGAGGCCTCAGCGTTGGCCGCATTCAAGGGCATCACCAACATGCCGGTCATGACCAGCGCAGCGGCCACGGCGGCGGTCATGGTGGCGTGCCTCATCAGCGTCAAAGTTCACCTCCGATGCCGCGCTGAATGCCGCGAAATTCTTCAACTCCGCTGGGTGCTTGTCTTTTGGCTGGCGCCGTTCTCGCTGCTACAGGACTCGACTTGGACCCTGAAGCGTCCCGGGCTGTGTTCGGGGCTGAATTTGCAGATCGAGCGACTTCGTGCATCAGGTCTTCCAGCCGTGTGCCGGCTGACGTCAGTTGCGCCCGGTCCAGCTCGTTGCGCAGCGCCAGCGACAAGCTGCCGACGCTACGAGCCAAATCAAGCCGCTCCGCTTCAGCAGGTGACAGCTCCAAGGTCACAGCGTTGACCACTTTAGGTTTCGCCGGGTCGGCCGCGGTTTCTTGCGCCACAGCCAAGACCTTCACACGGTCCAGCACGATCTTTGAAAAAGGTTCGTTGCGAGCGTCACGCGCGCTCACCAGCACATCGACGTAACTGCCGGGCAATGCAAAACCAGCCACACCGATCACATCGTTGACGCGCACCGTGATGGCGCGCTTGCCGGGCTCCAGCGTGGCAGACAGTCCGCCTTTCATATCCACAGGGGCCAACCGCGATTCAAGAATCGGTTCGCCTGGTACCAATGGCTGACGGGTCACGCGGCCGATGACTTTTTCCGGACTGTCAAAGCCACCCTGCGGTGCGGTTTGGCTAGGCCATGGCAAGACCCGAAGGTTGTTGGCCACCAGCGGCATGCCCGCGTCCACCACACTGGCCGCGACCACCACGCGCGGACCGACTTTGGCCGAACCACCCACACCGACCCAACGCGCTACCAAAAAGACAGCCACAGCCCCAATCAGCAGAGCCATAGTGATCAGAGCGGAAGGTTTCAATGGAGTCCGCCTGAGCCGATGTCTGTCTTACCCGACTCACTGGTTCGCGGAGGTCAGCGCGTTTTTGATCTTGGTGAAGGTGACCCCGAGCTCGACACCTAACGCGGTCAGTACAACCACCAACACGACCGCGATGAGCGCGGCAATCAAAGCGTATTCAATCATCGTGACGCCTTGCTGGCGCTTGCTAAAACGGCTCAGATGACGGTTGCATGCCAAGGTGGTGATCAGTGTTTTCATACAAACCTTCCAAGGAAAAATCGTGGGCCAGGTGGACAACTCAAATATTTAAAAGCATTAAAAACTTTTATATTTGTGTTCAGTAGTGTCCCAACGTTTTCACATCAGGACGTCGTAAGTTAATGATTCACCTTGGTTTTTTAGCATTTCAGTCTGGTCTCGATTTGAAAGTCGATTCCATGACTTATGGTCTTTTGCGTCTTCACGCAAAGGACCGCCATGAACCAA
>CANFXC010000071.1 GCA_947450765.1 Comamonadaceae bacterium
AGGATCAGAGCAACAGAGACGAGTCGGCTTGTTGGGGCAACCCATCAAGCCGGGTGAAACGGGCAATCTCTACGCGCAGCAATACCAAGTAGGCCAGCGTTGATGTGGTTCCGCAGAGCTGGCGGGTAGGTAGCATTGAGCCGGTGGGGTGACTCCCGGCCCAGATTAATGACGGTCACACTGCGTCAGCTTGTTTCGGCAAGTTGGCACGGCGCACAAAATCCGGCTTATCGGCGAGCTTCACACTAATTCGATGGATTTTCAGCTTCGGCGCTCGGCTTCGGTCGCAGCCGACGCCAGAGCTGAAAGCCTAGGAAGCCCACCATCAGCACATTGGCCAGCAGCACCGCCGCGTTGACCAGTGTGGTGCTGTGCATCAGGTGCGCGATTTCCAGTGGAATGTAGAGCGCTCCCGACAAAGCCGCCAGCCATTCGCCCCATAATTTTTCTTTCCACAAGCCATAGGCTTCGAGTAGGCGCACGCTGATGTAGGCCGCCGCTACGGGCGCCATCGTGCGCAGGTTGAGGCCTGCCAGCAGGTCGGCGTAATGCAGCAACAGCTCGGGGTAGTGTGTTTGCGGATCGAGGTGAAAGCGCCACAACAGCGCCATCGCCAAGTGGTGCACGTCGTGATGTAGTAACTCCAGCAGGCCGATGCTGGCGGCCAGCGCCGCCAAGCCCTTGACGGCTTCAAAGAGTGCAATCGCGTGTAGGGCGCGCCGTCGCGCATCAGGGTGCGGCTTGTGCTGTTTATAGGGCGAGAGTGGCGTCATCAGTCGCCGGCAAGTTGCAGCGCTTGGATGCGCTCCACATGCGCCAGCAGCGAGCGTTTGGCGATCGGCCAGACGCGTTCGTGCACATCGTCGTAGGCCAGCGGCACCCAGTCGTCGAGCGTGCCGGTCGGGTTGGCCTGCATCACCGCCAGGACTTTGGCTTCGCGCTTGAGCCGGTGCGCCTTCAACTGAGCGATCGCGTCTTTGGCCTCGCCCAACACATAGCCGTGGGCCGGCAAGATGAACTCGATGTTGTGCGTATCGCAGGCGGCGCTGAGCAGGTCGAGGGAATCGAGATAAGCGTTCATGTTGCCATCGGGCGGATTGACAATGGTGGTGCTGCCGTTGAGGATGTGGTCGCCGCTGAACAGCAGACCGTCTTCGAGCATGACAAGGCAGAGGTGGTTGGCGGCGTGGCCGGGCGTGTGCAAGACCTTCAGCGTGTGCGTTGTGTCGCCCGCTGGTCCCCTTGATACGAGTGTCAGCAGTTCATGGTTTGCCAGCGCTCGATCGGGCGTGAAGGCGCTGTCGGCGCGTGCTGTCGGCAATGACGGTAGACCGAGGATCGGCGGCTTGGATTGACCGCCGGCTTCGCACAGCGCTTGCAGCGGTAGCGCACCAGGCGAATGATCCGGGTGCGAATGGGTGCAGACGATCATGCGGATGTCGCCGCCAGCAGCGGCGTGTAAACGCGCCAAGTGGTCTGCATCAGCCGGGCCGGGATCGATGGCGATGTAGCCCGTGTTGACATCGCCCACCAAGTAACTGTTGGTGCCGGGGCCGGTCATGACCCCCGGATTAGGTGCGGTCAAACGCAGCAGGTTTTTCAGCAGCGGCACCGGCTGCGTGGTTTGCCAGTCGAGGCTGTGGACGATTTGGCCGTCCGGGCTGGTCAGCGCCAATTCGCCAAAGGCCGACTCATGTTCCATGTAGCGCGCCTCTTGGCCGGCCAACATGCCGGCGCGTGGGCAAGAGGTCCAGAGTGGTTCTTCCGTGGCGGCGCAGGCCGCGAGAACAGCGTCAACATCCGGAAATTTTTGTAGCCGTTCCAGCGTGCGCACGGTCGGGTAGACCATGAAAAAGCCACCCTCTGCGTGCCTCGCCAGCGCGTCGACCGGGCGCACCCAGCTGGGTTCAAACTGCTCGGCTTCATCCGCCAAGGGGGTTTGACCGTGCGGCATGCGCGCCACCAAAAAAGGCACGTCAAAGCGGCGCGGCAAATCCCGGTCGGTGACCCAGTGCGCCAACACAAACACCTCGCTGCCCGCCAGTTGCCAGTGGCGCGCGGCGCACTGTTCTGCAAACGGCGCACTGCGATCCAACGTGGCGATGTCGGCGGTGTCGGGGTGACGGCCATCGGCATGGCGCGCCAGTAACACGCCAAGCTCTTCGAAGCTTTCACGGATGGCGGCAATGGCTTGCGTCAGGTGCAGATCGCTTTGGGTGTGGCGCCGCGTCGACTGGCCATGGGCCAGCGCGTCGGCGGTGTCGATGCCACCGCCCGGAAAGACATAGGCGCCCGGGGCAAAGCTGGCCGTGGTCGAGCGCCGCGTCATCAGCACCTCTAGGCCATCGGGCGTGTCGCGCAGCAACAGCACGGTGGCCGCAGGACGGATGGGCGCAGCGTCGCGCTGCGGATAAAGGAGTTGGGAGGCTCTGACCATGGTGTTTATTCTGCCCGTGAAATAGCCCGCCGCTAAGTAATTTCCTCAATGGTGCGCAGGGGCTGCTTTGGGCATACTTCGCGACCTAACCAACAGGATTGATCCATGATGACCGCACCGAACAAATGGCTGCTCAAAGCCACCCCAATATTGACGGCGCTACTTTGCCTCGGCAGCGCTAGCGCCTGGGCTCAAACGGCCGCAGCCCCGGGCGCCTGGCCCGGCAAGCAGCCGATCAAGATGATCGCGGTTTTCCCCCCGGGCGGCTCAGTCGACCAAGTGGCGCGCATTTTGTCGCAGCCGTTGTCGCAGCAACTCGGGCAAACCATCATTGTTGACAACCGCGGTGGCGCATCGGGCTCTATCGGCACCGCCGCTGTGGCCGCCGCGCCGGCAGACGGCTACACGTTTGCGGTGGTTTTTGACACGCACGCGGTCAACCCCAGCTTGATTCATGGTCTGCCTTTTGACACCCGCAAAGACCTGACACCGGTGATTTTGATCGGCACGTCGGCCATGGTGCTGGCGACCAACGTGGGCTCGGAGTACAAAACTTTCGCTGACGTGATTGCGGCCGCCAAGGCCAAGAAAAACGTCAGTTATGGCAGCATTGGCTCGGGCAGTTTGGGCCACTTGGCCATGTCCTTGCTCAGCAAAAATGGCAATATTGACTGGCAGCACGTGCCCTATAAAGGCGGCGGCCCACTCATGACCGACGCCGTGGCCGGTCACGTGCCACTGGCCATCGGCTCGGTGTTTGTGGTCAAGCCACACATCGACAGTGGTCGCATGCGTCCGCTGGTGGTCACCACCAGCAAACGCTCGCCCGAATTGCCGAATGTGCCGACGGTGGCCGAGAGCGGTTTTGCCGGTTTTGATGCGCCCGCTTGGTGGGCTATTTTGGCGCCCGCCAAGACGCCACCAGCGATCATCAAGCGCATGAACGAAGAAGTGGCCAAAGCCTTGAAAAATCCGGAGATCGCTAAAAAACTCAGCGCTCAAGGCATCAACATCGTTGGCAGTACCCCCGAGGCTGCCAGCGTGTTCATCAACAAGCAGATCGATGTCTGGGCCAAAGTGGTGAAAGACAACGACATCAAGACAGACTGAGCGTCCGCTTTTTGGGGCATGACCCCGGCATTATTCTGGCGTCACGCCCAAGGCCACCAAAAACCGGGCGACCATGTTGTAGGTGGCGATCGCGCTGGTCAACTCGACCAGCTCGGTGGTGTCAAAGTGCTCGCGCAAGCGGGCGAACAGTGCGTCGCTGACTTTCACGTCGAGCGTCATCTGCGCGGCGTACTGAATCACCAACTGCTCGACCGTGCCCAGCGCCGGATGCGCTGTGGACAGACGTGCATCTAGCTTCACCAGTTCGTTCAGCGCATCGAGCTCGGCCTGCGTGCCGCCAGCGGTCAAAAAGTCAGGCGCGTGGTGCTTGTACTCATAGACCGCCCCGGTCAGCAGCGCCACCGTGCAAATGCCGAGTTCGCGCAGCTTCCAGCTGGTGGGCAAGCCGGACCGGACTGCGCCGAGATAGACATTCCAAGCGCGGGCCAGAGGCTCGCTCCAGAGCAAGGTTTTGTCCAGATTGATCAAGGTGCCGCCGCGACGCTTGAGGATGGCGTCGACCAGGTCTTGCGGTTGTGGTTTAAGGGCGGGGGTCCATTCAGGGATGCGCAGCATGTCGGTCTTTCTGTGATGAGGGAGCCAAGGCCTGCATGGTAATGGGTTTGACGCTTGGACCAACGGCGGGAATACCGAGCAGTGGCTCGACGGATAATGACCCCATGCGAATTCGATTCACCAAAATGCAGGGCGCCGGCAATGATTTCGTGGTGCTTGACGAGACCCGACAGCCGCTCGGCCTGAGCACAGCGCAATACCGCTTTCTGGCGGACCGCCACTTCGGCGTTGGCGCGGACCAGATATTGAGCGTGCGACCAGCGCCAGCCGGTGCTGTCGACATCGACTTTTCTTACGCGATCCACAACGCCGATGGTCAAGAGGTGGAGCACTGTGGCAACGGTGCTCGTTGCTTTGTGCGCTATGTGCGCGACCACCAATTGACAGACCGCGACACGGTGCGCGTGCAAACCATGAACCGCGTGTTGACGCTCACGCTGCAGCCCGATGGCCGGGTCAACGTCGACATGGGCGCGCCCGTGTTTGACTTGGCCAAGGTGCCCTTTGATGCGGTCGGCTTGACGCCGCAAGTCGTCAACGGCTGGGCCACTTGGCCGTTGGAGTTGACGGTCGATGGTCAACGCAGCACTGTCTTCGCGGCGGTGGTCTCCATGGGCAACCCGCATGCCGTGCAGATCGTGGAATCGGTCGACACGGCGCCGGTGCTGGTCTGGGGCCCTCAGATTGAAAACCACCCGCGCTTTGTGCGCCGCGTCAATGCGGGCTTCATGCAAATTGTGTCGCGTAGCGAAGTGCGCTTGCGCGTCTTCGAGCGCGGCGCGGGTGAGACCTTAGCTTGCGGCACGGGCGCGTGTGCCGCCGTGGTGGCGGGCATTCGGCTGGGTCTGCTGGACGCGCAAGTCGACGTCCACACGCACGGCGGACTGCTGCATATTGAGTGGCAGGGCACGGCAGACCGGCTCGATACACCGGTCTTTTTGAGTGGTCCGGCGACGCAGGTGTTTGAAGGCGAGATCGACCTGCCTTAAAACTGAGGACAATGCTCACCATGAACCCGACACCTCAATCCATGCAACACCCGATCACCGAAGACGACATCGCTAATTTCTTGGCCAATACGCCAGACTTTTTTGAGCGTCATGCCGAATTACTGGCCACCGTGCAGCTGTCGAGCGGCCTCGGCAACCGTGCTGTCAGCCTGCAAGAGCGTCAAGCCGGCATGCTGCGCGACAAGATCCGCGGCTTGGAGTCGCGCGTCGTGGAGATGATTCGCCATGGTCAAGAAAATGGTGCCATTGCCGACAAGATGCAGACTTGGGTGCTGAGCCTGCTGATGACGTCGTCGGCCCATGATTTGCCGGACACCATAGCCCAGGAACTGCAAACGCTGTTTTCAATTCCGCAAGCAGCCATCAAGGTGTGGGAAGTGGCACCGCCGTTTTTGGACAGCGATTTTGCGGCTGGCGTGAGTGAAGACGCGCGCAGCTTCGCGGCATCGCTGTCGACGCCTTTCTGCGGCCTCAACGCTGGACTTGAAGCCGTTGACTGGTTACCTGAACCGGCGGCGGCTAAATCGGTGGCGCTGATCGCTTTGCGTTCTGGCGCTGCGCCGCAAGCGTTTGGCTTGCTGGTGCTGGCGTCGCCCGATGCTGAGCGTTTCACCAGTGGCATGGGCACCGACTTTTTGCAGCGCATTGGCGAGATCGCCAGCGCTGCTTTGTCGCGTTTACGCAGCCCGGCTGACACGACGCTGGACTGATTCTTTCGCGGCGGCTGCCATTTCGTTTCAAAGCCGATTCAGCCATGCGCAACAACACTTCGCCAGTCAAGCAGCACCTCGATCAGGCACCGTCCACGCCTGATCCCCTGGTGCTGCGCTACCTTGAACATGCGCGCGTTGAAAAGCGACTGGCCGCACGCACGCTGGCGCTGTACACGCTGGACTTGGAAAAGCTACAAACCCTGGCTGAGTCTGCGGCGGTGTCGCTGACGGCGGTGACGCCAGTGCACATGCGCCGCTGGGTCGCGCAAATGCATGGTGGTGGGCGCAGCGGTCGCGGGATTGCGCTCATTTTGTCGGGCTGGCGCGGCTTTTACGGCTGGCTCGGGCGCGAAGGTCTGGTCAGCATCAATCCGGTGCAGGACCTGCGCGCGCCCAAAGTGGCCAAGCCGCTGCCCAAGGCGCTCAGCGTCGATGAAGCGGTGCAATTGGCCGACTTTCAGACGGCAGACACCGAGGCACATCCGGGCTTGCAAGCTCGCGACGAATGCCTGACTGAATTACTTTACGGCTGCGGCCTTCGCATCGGTGAATTGGTCGGCTTGGATGCTTTCGCCAGCGCTCAAGCGCAAGGCTGGATTGACCTGCAAGCCGCCGAAGCCCATGTGCTCGGCAAGGGTGGCAAGCGGCGCAGCGTGCCCGTGGGCGCCAAGGCCTTGCAGGCGCTTGAGGCTTGGCTGGCGGTGCGCAGTGAATGGCTGAGCGATGCGGCCGAGCCGGAAAAAGAGGCTGCGGGCGCGCTGTTCATCAGCCACCGCGGCAGCCGCCTGACGCCGCAGCACATTCGGGTCCGCCTCAAGCTGCGCTCGTTGCAGGCCGGCTTGGCGACGCCGGTGCATCCGCACATGCTGCGCCATTCTTTCGCCAGTCACGTGCTGCAGTCGAGTGGTGATTTGCGCGCCGTGCAAGAGTTGCTCGGCCACGCGAACATCACCACCACGCAGGTTTACACGCGGCTTGATTTTCAGCATCTGGCGAAGATTTATGACGCCGCGCATCCGCGCGCGACGGTGGCAGGGCTCAAGGCCAGCCCCAAACAAAACCGAAAACCGCCGTCCCCGTAGGAGGCCAGCCCTCTGGCCGATCTTGGCGTGCACCCACCACGGCCCAGCCAACCCCGACAATAGCCGCATGAAATCAATTCGACTCCGAGAAGGCAAAGAACGCTCGCTGCAGCGGCGCCACCCATGGATTTTTGACGGCGCCATCGCCAAGGGCAGCGGCGATCCCGGCGAAACAGTGCGCGTTGACAGCCATGACGGCCGTTTTCTGGCGTGGGCGGCGGTCAGCCCGACCTCCAAAATCCGCGCGCGGGTTTGGAGTTTTGACGAAGCTCAGCGCATTGACGCGGCCTTTTTCAGTGCCCGCATTGCCGCTGCGCTGAAGGCCCGGACTTTGTTTGATATTCAAAGCAACGGCGTGCGCTTGGTGCACGGCGAGTCTGACGGCTTGCCGGGGCTGGTGGTGGACCGCTATGCCGACACCTTGGTGGTGCAATTTTCAAGCTGCGGCGTGGAGCGCTGGAAGAGCGTCATCGTCGACGCGCTACTGGCCCAAACTGGCTTGACGCGTCTGTATGAACGCTCCGACGCCAGCGTGCGCGCGCTAGAAGGTCTGCCCGAAGCCACCGGCTGGCTGAGTGGCGCACCGGCCGAAGGGCAGCCGGCGGGCACCGACATCGTCATCCAAGAACATGACTGGCAGCTCGGCCTGAACATCGCTGAAGGCCACAAAACCGGCTTTTATTTAGACCAGCGCGACAGCCGCCAGAAGTTTGCCGCTTACACAAGGCGTCGACAGTTCCAGCGGGTGTTGAATTGCTATTGCTACACCGGCGGTTTCACGGTGGCGGCCTTGGCCGGCGGCGCGGCGCACGTGACCTCGATCGACTCGTCCGGCCCGGCCATCGAAAAAGCCTGGGCCAATGTGGCGCTGAACGGCTTTGACGCTGCGCGTTGCGAGATGCGCGATGCCGATGTCAACGCCTCGCTGCGGCAGTACATCAAGGAAGGCCGCACCTTTGACGCGATCGTGCTGGACCCGCCCAAGTTCGCACCCACGGTTGCGCATGCTGAGCGTGCGGCGCGCGCCTACAAAGACATCAACCGCTTGGCGCTGACGATTCTGGAGCCCGGCGGCGTGCTGTTCACTTACTCGTGTTCTGGCGGCATCAGTGCTGATTTGTTTCACAAAATTGTGGCGTCTGCGGGCACCGACGCAGGTGTCGATGCGTTCATCAGCGAGCGCTTGGGCGGCGCCCCGGACCATCCGATGACAGTGACCTTCCCTGAGGGCGAATACCTCAAGGGCTTGGTGCTGGTCAGAAAGCCTTGATAGCGACAGGTGAGTTCAGCCGGGTCACTTCAGTTGTGGGCCTCGGCCACTAAACTCGCAGATTGCCTTTGACAAGCCTTTGGCTTATTGACGGTCGAGCTTGGTACTTGTTTTATTCTTCTCCTGATTTTTTCTTGTTAGGCACACCATGAGTTTGATTCCCGTCACCATCCTGACCGGCTTTCTGGGTTCCGGAAAAACCACTCTGCTAAAGCGCGTGTTGACCGAAGCCCACGGTCAGAAAATTGCCGTCATTGAAAACGAGTTCGGTGAAGAAAACATCGACAACGAGATTTTGGTGAACGACACCCACGAGAACATCATTCAGATGAACAACGGATGCATTTGCTGCTCGATTCGTGAAGATCTGCGCGAAACGTTGCAGTTGCTGGCCGCCAAAAAGCGCAAGGGTCTGTTGACTTTTGACCGCGTCGTGATCGAAACCACGGGTTTGGCCGACCCCGGCCCGGTGGCACAGACTTTTTTCATGGACGAAGAAATTGCCGAGCAGTACCTGCTGGACTCGATCCTCACCTTGGTCGATGCTAAACACGCCACCACTCAGCTCAACGACCGCCAAGAAGCTCGCCGTCAAGTCGGTTTTGCCGATCAGATCTTCATCAGCAAGACGGATCTGGTGGACGAGGGTGAAGTCAAAGCCCTGATGCACCGCTTGACCCACATGAACCCACGCGCACCCCAGCGCGCGGTGCATTTTGGCGAAGTCGCCATTGCCGATGTGTTTGACCTGCGCGGCTTCAACCTCAATGCCAAGCTCGACATTGACCCTGACTTTCTGAAGGAAGAGACCGACGCTCACGCCGGCCACGACCATGCGCCTGGCGAGCATTGCGACCATCCGACGCACGCCCACGACGCAACTGATGGCCACGCTGGTCACGGCCATCACCACCATCACGACGATGACGTCAAAAGCTTTGTGTTCCGTTCAGACCGTGCCTTCAGCCCGGCCAAACTGGAAGACTTTCTGGGTGCTGTGGTGAATATTTACGGCCCCCGCATGCTGCGCTACAAGGGTGTGCTAAACATGGAAGGCACTGACCGCAAGGTTATCTTTCAAGGCGTGCACCAGTTGATGGGCAGTGACCTGGGGCCGGCTTGGGCCGAAGGCGAAGTGAAGACCAGCAAGATGGTTTTTATCGGCATCGACCTGCCGAAAGATATTTTTCTGCAAGGCCTTGAGCAGTGCCTGGTTTGAGTTAGTCTCTCCGCAATCTTCGATGGCTTGCGGTTCATGCTGACTTAAGACGGGAAGGCTCCATGCTTGTTTCATTTCTACAACGATTTGGTTTTCTAGCGCCAGCTTCAGCCGCTGCGCCGCTAAAATCGCGCGCCGGTCAAAATGACCGGCCGACTGCTGCCGACAGTGCCGAGCGTTCGAATAAAGCCGGTCAACTCACCCCGACCCCGGTTTTGAAATCCGAGGGTCATCCACAGGCCAGTGCCCAGAGGAGACAAGACGTGAAAGTCACCGTTAAAAAGAACAAGACCCCCGCCAAGGCAGCGACCAAGCCTGTGGTGAAGCCAGTCGCTAAGCCCGTTGGCAAGGTAGCAGTCAAAAAAGTCGTGAAGCCTTTGGTTAAAGCGGTCACTCAAAGCGCCGCTAAAGTAGCCGCACCAAAGGCCAAGCCAGTGACCGTCAAGCCAGCAGCTTCTTCCAAGAAATCGACTACCAAAGAAGTCAATAAAAAAAATAATGCGGCTAAATCGGTTATAACGCCTGTTGCAAAGTCCATCGTGGCGAAAGTTAAGTCAGTCGCCAAGCCCACTGCCAAAGCAGTTTCGAAATCTCCGTCATCCTCTTCTGTTAAGACTGCGCTTCCCAGTGCGGTTAAAGCAGCGTCTACACCTACCAAACCGGTGCCGGCTCCTCAGCCTGCCGCGCCCCCAGTTCCAAAGCCCATGATCACGCCTCCACCCGCTCTCAAACCTGGACGCAGAAGTTCTGCCCGTACCGCCGCCATGTCGCCGCCGCCAGCACCGATGGTGCCGACGCACGCGCCTGATGCCGCTAAAGCCAGCTATTCGGCTATCACTGAGCGTGTGATCTCGCCGCCACCGCACGTGGCTGCACGCAAAGACCCGAAGCTCGCCAACAACTGGAAGACCAAAGAAGCCAGTGAGTTGACGGACGAAGAAGTCAAAGCCATGCCCGACAGCGAGTACATGAACGACAAGCAATTGGCTTTTTTCCGCCACAAGCTGTCGATTCTGAAAAGCGAAATTCACGCCAGCGCCGGTCAAACCACCGAGAACTTGCGTGAAGACACCGTTGTTGTTCCTGATCCTGCAGACCGTGCGACGATCGAAGAAGAGCATGCACTTGAGTTGCGTACGCGTGACCGCGAGCGCAAGTTGCTCAAAAAAATCGAGCAGTCGATTTCTCGCATTGATGCCGGTGACTACGGTTACTGCGACGAAACCGGCGAAGCCATCGGTGTTGGTCGTCTGATCGCACGTCCTACCGCCAGCTTGTCGCTAGAAGCTCAGCAGCGGCGCGAACTGAAACAAAAATTGTTCGGTGACTGAGCACTGACAACCAATCTCCAGCCGTCCATCGCACTCGACTTGAGCATGGCGGTTGGTTGATAGACCCCATAGGGTCTAAGACCTCGCGATTTCACGCACCAACCTATGGTTAGGCCGCCGTGATCGCTTCAACTTCGCACATTCTTCAACGGATCCGTCATGGCGAGCGAAGCGCGGCCATCCATCTCTGAAGTGCGCAGCAATGGACTGCCGCGCTGCGCTCGCAGCGACGGCATCTTGACGCGCCGCGATGAGATTTTCCTTGTCTCGAAATCCCTGAGAAAGCACTTTCACAGCCTTCGCTAAGTGCTTAATTTAGAACAACTTTTATCTGCATGTAACCTGCTGAAACCGCTCTAAGTCATTGATTTCATTGAAAATTATTCTTAAACGCCACTTGCTTCGTGTCAGATTCCTGATAAAGTGGTGAAAAGTGCAGTTTTGTGGTGAAAAGTGTTTTAAAGGGCTGAGCAAGTGTTCCAAGGTGCGTCTTCCATTGTTCTCGATGCTAAGGGTCGGCTTTCTGTGCCGACTCGGCACCGTGACGTGTTGAGCGCCACCGCCGCAAGCCAGCTCACTATCACCAAACACCCGCACGGTTGCCTGATGATTTTCCCTCGCAACGAGTGGGAAAAATTCCGCGAGCGGATCGCTTCTTTGCCAATGCAGGCTCAATGGTGGAAGCGTATCTTTTTGGGCAATGCCATGGATGTCGAGCTTGATGCCACCGGCCGTGTGTTGGTATCGCCTGAGCTGCGGGCTGCGGCTGGCATCAGCAAGGACACGGTGCTGCTCGGCATGGGCAGCTACTTTGAATTGTGGGATTCGGCCACTTACGCGGCCCAAGAGGCTGAACAGATGAAGGGCGAAATGCCCGACGTCTTCAAGGACTTTTCGTTCTGAAAGATCACGGTGCAAGACACATGGACACACCGCACCGTCTTGTTGAACGAAGCAGTCGACGCACTGCAGCTCAACCCGGACGGACACTACATCGACGCGACCTTTGGGCGCGGCGGTCACTCACGCTTGATTCTCTCGAAGTTGTCGCCGCAAGGCCGGCTGACGGCGTTCGACAAAGACTTAGATGCGATTGCCGAGGCGGCCACGATCAACGATCCACGCTTTTGCATTCGCCACGAAGGCTTCAGCCATTTGGGCGAGTTGCCTGCCAGCAGTGCTGCGGGGATTTTGATGGATCTGGGTGTGAGTTCACCGCAGATCGACAACGCGGCACGCGGTTTTTCATTTCGCGGCAATGGGCCGCTCGACATGCGCATGGACACCACCCGTGGCCAGAGCGTGGCCGAGTGGCTGGCCGATGCATCCATAGAAAGCATGACGGAGGTCATACGTGAATACGGCGAAGAACGGTTTGCTGGGCAGGTTGCAAAGGC
>CANFXC010000072.1 GCA_947450765.1 Comamonadaceae bacterium
ATCGACCGCGGCGTGACTTTCTTGAGTGCCACCATCAGTTGATGTAGTTGAACAAGCTGAGCTTGGTGATCTTGCCAAAGCTTTCTTGCGCGGCTTGTAGCGACATCATTTGCTTGTTCATGAGCGTGATGGCTGATGCGTAGTCAAGGTCTTGAACCGAGGACAAGACGGTTTTCAGGCTGAGGCGGGTGTCGTCCAGTACCGAGGTCTGGGCATCGGCCACATTCATGTCGGTACCGACTTGGGCCAAAGCCAGGGTGACGCCACTTTGCAGGGAGTCCATCTCGCCAATGCCGCGCTGCATGCCGGTCTGGTTCGAGTTCTTGATAGCTGTGGTGAGGTCGTCAATGGCCTGAAAAAATCCGACTCCGGTTTTAGCGCCGGTGCTGTCTTGCCGCACAACGCGCACAAAGGCGTCAGACCCGGAGCGATTCAGCTGAACGCTGCGCTGGTCCCCCACAGACACGGTCATCCGCGTTTGGTCGCCCTGGTAGGCCACGGCGCCAGAAGCGTCTGGTGCAAAAGCAGGTTGGCTGACACGGCTGCCCGCAAAGAGGTAGTTACCCATGCTGTCCTGGGTATTGGCCAGACTCAGCATCTGGTCGCGCAGGCCTCCCAGCTCAACGGCAAGGGCTTGCCGGTCTGTGGGGCTCAGCGTCGCGCTGGCGGCTTGCACCGAAATTTCTTTGACGCGAACCAGCAAGGTGCTGACGCTTTGCAGCGAAGACTCTTCGGTTTTAAGCCTTGTTTGGACCGTGCCCAAGGTAGCTGCGTAGCTGTCTTGGCGGTTGATGATGGACTGCAAGCGCTGAATGTCGGCCGCTTGATCGGGGGCGTCGCTGGCAGTCACAATTTGTTTGCCGGATGCAAGCTGCGCCTGCGACTTGGCCAGGCTCGTCTGCACGCTGCTCATTTGCTGGTTGGCACGGTCAAACAGTGCGGAGGTCGAAATTTTCATGCGGGTTCCTCAAGTTCAGCTCGGGATCAATGAACAGCAAGTACGGCATCAAACAAGGTGCCGGCCACTTGCATGACCTTCGCCGATGCCTGGTAGGCCTGCTGATAACGAATCAAATTGGCGGCTTCTTCATCAAGACTCACGCCCGAAACCTGGTCACGCGAGGTCACGGCCTGGTCGTGGACCACGGTCAGCGCTTGCTGGGCAATGGTGGCCTGCTTAGAAATGTTGCCCATGTCGTTGACTTGGGCGATGTAGGTCGAGCTGATGGTTTTTCCGGCGATCAGCTTGGCGCTCTCCAGCGTGGTCAGACGCAGCATATTTTCGTTGTTGCCGGTGCCGTCTGTGTTGCTGTCTAAAGAGAAACTGTCACCCGCTTTGGGCGCTGTGGTGAAACTGAGTTTCAGACCGCGGTAATCAATGCCTGCGGTGAGTTGATTTGCGTCAAAACTGCGATCAGCGAGTACTGTCCCGGTGGTGGTGTCGGTGATGGTGTAGCGGTCATCTGCCGTGAAAGTTAGCTTCATGGGCTGCGAGCGCAACGCGGTGGCGGTGTCGGTGGAGGCGCCAGAATAGCTGGCGGCCACAGACGCCTTGCCAGCGCCGCTGACAAACACAAGCAAGTCCTCAGGCGCAGTGCCTTTGATGGTGGCGCTGGTCCTGAAACCCAGATGAGCCAAGTCGGAAGGTGCACCGCCCACACCAAAACTGATCTCAACCGGCGTGTCTTGTCCGCTCACCAGCGCACGTTGAAGCTGCACTTGTCCGGTGTAAGTACCGTCTGTGATGTTCAAGGCGTTGCCTGTGGTCCCGCCAGGCCCCACCGTGATGTCTTTGCCCTGCTGACCGTTGACGTTGGTCAGCAGCACTTGCCCATCACTTGAAAAACTGGCCATCACGCCGGTGGTCGTTGATTGGTCATTGATGGCTTGCACCAACACCGCAGGGCTGCCAAAACCATACGCTGGTCGGGTGATGATCTGGTTATTGATGGTCAGCGTGCGGTCAAGCTTCAGACCGGAAACAGGCGCGCTCACTGAATTTGTCGCGGTAGCCGTGACACCGGGTGCAGCCGCCGCTGTGAGCCATGCAGCAATGTCGCTCGCCTGCAAGGTCTTGCCTGGAGCCGGCGCCAAGGCACCCAAGGGAATGCCGTTCAAATGAAGCGCACCAGCCGCGATCAGCGCTGTAGCCGGTGCCGTCAGCGCTTGACCCGCTGGTATACGGGAACCCGACAACAGCGCCGGAATGGCCAGCGGTGTGCCTGGTTGACCTTGGCTGTCATAGGTTTGCTGCGACAACACGCCAGCCCTGGCACCGTAAAAAACGTTCATCCCCTGGTAACTTTTGTCACCCGTGGCGTTGAGGTAAGTCGTGCTGTAAGTGGCGCCTGCAGCCATGCCCTGCCCTGGCACCATGACTTGAGCTTGCGCCGCAGCGTCAAGCGGTGGGCCAAGCAGTTGCCGGCCGTCACGGGTGATGACTTGTAATTGCTGACCTGCTTGGGCGCCGTCTAGGTAAATAGAAACGTCATGCATCCCACCTGGAACAGCCGCCACAGCCATCACAGGCTTGTTGCCAGTGAGCTCTATGGCGCGCCCCGCGCTAGGGTGGCCATTGTTAACAAACAGGTCCGCCAGATTGCCGGGTCCGAGCAATGGGCTCGGCGCGTAAACAACATTGGCGTTTGCGCTGCTGGTGTTGTTGGCGTCCTTGATCACCCGAAACTGCGCTGCAGCGGCAACGCGCATGGGGTCGGTGACAGCGACAGACAGACCACCGGCGACCGAACTGGCTTTCGGGTCAATCGCAAACAGATTGCCGGCTTTTTGGCCGTAACCGTCAATGCCTTGAGAGTGAATGTCGTTCACCGCTTTGACGACCGTGGTAGCCAGATAGTCCAAGGCGTTGCGGGTGCTGCTGAGGACTTGCTCACGAAAGGCCATCAAACCGGCGAGCTGACCGCTGGTCACGCCTGAAAGTGCTGAAGGCTTGCCGTAAGGGTCGAGCACCAAGCTTATTTTTCCGGAGGCTGCAGCGTTCAGGTCGACGCCCACTGGCGTCGCCACGCCGCCGTCGACGATCACATCATGCGAGAGCGATGCGCCCAGGCTGACCAGCACTTCGCCGTTGGGTTTGAAGCTGGTGTTGAGGTGGCTGAAATCCGACAACTTGCGCAGCAACAAGTCGCGCTGGTCGAGCAGTTCAGCGGGTTGCTTGTCGAGTGACGGGCTTTTACCGAGCTGCTTGTTGACCTGCGCCAACTGCTGGGCCAAGGTGTTGACCTGACCCACACTGGTCTGAATCGCCTGGCTGGTTTCTGTGTCGACCAAATCAAGCTGAGAAGACAACTCACCAAAACTAGAGGTCAAGCCCTGAGCGTCCCGAACAAACGCGCCACGCAAAACGGTCGAGGCCGGGTCTGTCGACAAACTTCGAGCGGATGCGAAAAATCTGTCCAGCGAGCTCACCAAACCGGTACTGGCACCGGACATCACGTCAATCACGCGGTTGGCGTACGTCACCATCGGCGCCTGGCTTTGCAAGTCTGAGTTACTGTTGCGCAGATTGGTATCGGCGAAGGCACTGTACTGCCGCTGAACCTGGTCAAACACCACGCCGGTGCCAATGAAGGCGTTGCCCACCTGGCTGGGTGTGCCGGCCTGAAGTTTCACGTCCTGGCGTGAATAGCCATCGGTGGCGACGTTGGCAATGTTATTGCTGACCGTCCCCAGCGCTTGCTGGTAAGCGATCACGGCATTGCCGCTGATGCTGAGCAAGTCACTCATGGCTGATTTCCGGAAAGAGTGTCACGGGCTTTGGGCAGAGCGATAGGAGCACCCGGGTATTGAAATTTCTTCAAGTTGGGGCCGGCAACGTCCAGTGAGAAGCTTTTAGGCGGGCTCTGCAACGGCAAACCTTTGCCGGCAACATCACGAGACTGCAACAGCTCCGCGGTGCTGGGCTGCGGTGTGAGCTTTTGGCTCTGGCTGGCAACAATCAAGTCGGCCACACCCATCGTGTTGCGTTTTGCCAATTGCACGGAGACCTCTTTGTCGAACATGCCCTGGAATGTTTCGGCACCTGAAGACTCCACCAGATCGCTCTTGACCGTTGACTCGCGCATGGACTTCAGCATCATCTGCAAGAACATGCCCTCAAACTGCTGCGCGGTTTGACGCAGCGCAGCCTTGCTGTCTTTGTGCGCTTGGCCCTTGAGTTGACTCAGACCTTCAAAGTCAAGGTATGAGCGGGGAGTGACGGGGTTGACCGGATCCATGGCTTTAAATAATGACCAGTTCCGCGCGCAGGCTGCCGGAGCTTTTCAGGGCCTCAAGAATGGCGATGAGTGCGGATGGCGTGGCGCCAACTTGGTTCACGGCATCGACAATTTGACGCAAATCAACACCCGGCTGAAACAAAAACATCGGCTTGTTCGGTTCATTCACTTTGATGTCGACGTTCTGAACCGCGGTGGTTTGGCCTTGCGAAAAGGCCCCGGGTTGCGACACATCGTTGGTGGCGGTGATGGCCACAGAAATGGTGCCGTGCGAGACAGCTGCCGCCGTGACGCGGACGTTGCGGCTGATGACGACGGTGCCCGTACGCGAATTGATCACAACGCGGGCGGGTGGATCACCCGGCAGCACCTCAAGGTTTTCGACCATGCTCATGAAAGCCACGCGCTGACTCAGGTCTTGCGGGGCCCGAATTGAAATAGACACACCGTCGAGCGCATTGGCAACGTCTGGGCCAAAGCGGGTGTTGATGGCGTTGATGATGGCTGTGGTGGTGGTGAAGTCGCTGTCGCGCACGTTCAATATGAGTTGCTCAGCGCTGGCAAACGGGTTTTCAACAACTCTCTCTACCGTTGCACCGGCCGGTATACGGCCGGATGTCGGCACGCCAATGGCGACCTTTGAACCCGCTGCGTTGGCGTCAATACCGGTGGTGGTCAGGTTGCCTTGGGCCAAGGCATAAATCTCGCCGTCAACGCCGCGCAGACTGGTCAAGACCAGATTGCCACCGCGCAAACTGGAGGCCTTGCCGATGGCTGAGACGTTGATGTCAATTTTTTGACCTGGCTTGGAAAAGCCAGGTAATTCAGCGGTCACCATGACCGCGGCAGAGTTCTTCAGGTCGACCTTGCCGACGTTGGCTGCCGTGTCGTAGTCTGACAGCGGACCTTCCAGGCTCACGCCCAAACGGCCGAGCATGGCTTTCATGCTTTGCGTGGTGAAGGAGACATCGGCACCGTCGCCAGTGCCTTGCAGACCGACCACCAAACCGTAACCCACCAGTTGGTTGCTGCGCATGGCGGCCACGCTGGAGATGTCCTTGACGCGGTCAGCGTGCGCAACGTGCGGTGCCAGCGCTGCAACCAATGCCAGGGCAGCAAGCCAAGCATTCAGCAGGGACGAAAGCGGTTTTTTGATCATGAAGTCAGACGGTTTGGAAAATAAAGACTGCTCATGAGCTCAAAAAGGCCAGAACTTGAGCAGCGCACTGGTACCCCAGCCGGCTCGGGTGGCATTGGCCAAATCGCCGGTGCCGCGGTAGGTGATCTGGGCGTTCACCAGACGTCGTGACTGCACCATGTTGTTGGGTGAGATGTCTTCAGGGCGAATGACGCCGGCGACCTGAATCACTTCAGAGCCTTCGGACAGCGCCAATTGTTTTTCGCCGCGCAGCACCAAATTGCCGTTGGGCAGCACATCAACGACGGTCACGGACACCGTACCGGTCAAGCTGGCCTGCTGGTCGGCCGTACCGACACCTGTGCTGGCCGTGGTGTTACCTGTCAGAGGAAGGCCACCCAACAGCCCGTTCATCCGGGCAGTCGCATTGATGAGACCCGTCGGCAAGGCGTCGGTTTTGGAAACTCGGCTGAGGGCGTTGTTTTGCGTACGGGCCGCCTGCGTGGCTTCGTTGAGCACCACCGTGATCACGTCACCAACCTGAAAGTTACGGCTGCGACCAAACCAGTTGTCGCTGACGCGGGTCACATAAATACCGCCAGTGACTTGACGTGAGCGGTCTGTCGCTGTCGGATAAACAGGCGCGAACTCTGGTGAATGTGCCAGCGGCTGAGGCGGCAACACTGAGCAGCCACCGAGCAAGAGCAAGGGCAACACGGTCAAAAAAAGGCGGCTCATGGCGTTCATCACATGTTGGTGTTGAGGAAGCGCAACATGCCGTCGACCGCCGAGATGGCTTTCGAATTGATCTCGTAGGCGCGCTGGGTCTCGATCATGTTGACCATTTCTTCCACCACGTTGACGTTGGAAGCCTCGAGCGATCCTTGCATCAGCGTGCCGGCGCCATTGGTGCCTGGTGCCAGCACGGTGGGGGTTCCGCTGGCGGGTGTTTCCTTCATCAGGTTGCTGCCCAGCGCTTGCAAACCACTTGGGTTCACAAAACGAGCCAATTGCAACTGCCCGATGACTTGGCTGCCGCCGGTGGCGAGTTCAATCGAGACCGCACCTGTCGCCGCCACCGTCACGCTGGCAGCGGTGTTGGGAATGGTGATGGCTGGCTGCAGCAAACCACCGCTGGAGTTGACCAACTGGCCGGTGGGCGACAACTTAAAGCTGCCGTCGCGCGTGTACGCAATGGTGCCGTCGGACTTGGCAATCTGGAAGTAACCGTCACCGGTGATGGCGACGTCGAGCGGGTTGGCGGTGTTGAGAATGCTGCCTTGGGTGTGCAACTTTTCAGTGGCAACCACCCGCACACCGGTGCCGAGCATCATGCCGGTCGGTGCAACGGAATTGACATCGGTCTGACCACCCGCTTGACGGATGTTTTGATAGATCATGTCTTCAAACACGGCGCGGTCACGCTTGAAGCCCGTGGTGTTCACGTTGGCTAAGTTGTTCGAAATCACATTCATGCGTGACTGCTGCGCGTCGAGGCCTGTTTTGGCCACCCACATTGATGCTTCCATATCAGCTCCTTCTCTCGTTTATTGGGTTCAGGCGGGTCATTGCGTTAGCCAAGTTTCATCATGGTGGCGCCCGACTCGTCAATCGTCTTGCTCTCTTTGATGTTGCGCACCTGGTGCTCAAAAGAGCGGCTCTGGTCCATCAGCTTGACCATGACTTCCATCGGGTTGACATTGCTGCTTTCTAAAGCGCCAGATGTCAAAGACGGTGTGACCGGGCCGTCTGTGATGTCACCACCGAGTTTGCCGACAGGGCCAAACAAGCCGTCCTGGCGACGCTCCAGCGGCGTGGTGCTGGCATCGCGCATCAACATGCGGTCAATCAAAATAGGATTCGCCACACCGGCCTGCGCACGGTCAATGGCATAAACCGATCCATCGGGATTGATAGACACACTCAGACCCGGCGGGATGGTGATGGCACCACCGCCCTGCCCGCGCACCACTTGGTGAAGACTGTTTTCAAGCACGCCGGCCGTGCCCACACGCAAGTCGCCACGACGCGTGAAGGCCAGTTGACCGTTCGGCGAGGTCACGCCCAGCACGGTGTCGTCGTTCATGGCCACATCCGTGGCCGTGCCTGTTGCAATCATGGCGCCTGGCTTGAGCTGAATCACATCGGCGCTGACAGACTGTGGCTGTAAGCGGGATTCGAAGCCGGGGCCGTCGACCTTGATGGCACGCATGGCCACTTCGTAGCTGCGTTTAAAGCCAACCGTGCTGACGTTGGCCAACTCGTTGGTCGTCATTTGGCGCGACAAGCTTTGCTGGTCAATAGCGGCAGCGGCGTTAAAGGCTAGGCGGTCCATGGCGTGTTCAGTTTCTTAGTTGCTCAGAGCTTCATCAACCGCGAATGTTGATGATGGCCTGGGTCATGGTGGTACTGGTCTCAATGGCTTTTGCATTGGCCTGGAAGTTACGCTGAGCGGTGATCAAGTCAACCAACTCCTGGGTCAAGTCAACGTTGGAACGCTCAGTGGCACCAGCGCGGATGGTGCCGAATCCAGCGCTACCGGCAGTGCCCAGAATCGGGTTACCGGAAGCCGCTGAGGTCAAGAAGCTGGAGTCACCCACCTGCCGCAAACCCGTCGGATTCGAGAAGTTAACCAGCAGAATTTTGGCCAGGGATTTTTGGGTCCCGTTGGAGTAGCTGGCGCTGACCAAACCGTCATTGCCGATCGTCACGCCGACCAAGTCACCCTCCGGTGCGCCGTCCTGGGTTTGCGACAACACCGCGAAAGGTGAGGTGTATTGGGTCGATTTGGAGTAGTCAATGTTGATGGTCAAAGCACCCTTACCGTCTTGCAGGAAAACGGTTTCGAGTTGTGAGCCGGACAAGGGGGAAACCAACTTACCGCCGGTGTCAAATGTCAGCTCACCCTTGTCCAGGTAAATAGGGGTCCATTTAGGCGCCGTCACGAAACCATCACCACTGGTGGTTTCTTTGCCTTGTGCATCAATGTAAACAAGCTTGCCGGTAGCATCCGTGCTTTGCGTTGGACGGATCCAAGTAGAGGTTGTGCCCTGCCCGTTCTGGGTGGCCTCTAAGCCCCAAGGGCCTTTGCCGGTCACCTTGATAAAGGAGTTGGAAGTTGCCGTTGAGGACGTGAAGGTGAATCTTTGGGCCGTGTTGTCGAAGTCGACCTTGACGCCACTGACCGATTTACCGGTGCTGTCAGCCAACAAGTTGATCTGGTTTTGCAGCTCTTTCTTGAAGCCTTCCAACGAATAATCGGTGCCAACCGGAATCGTCACCGTGCCGCTCACATCATCAACCGTCACGATGAACGTGTTGTTGTCCGGGCCGACGGAGAAGTTGTTCTTCATGTTGATCGAAGGTGACGTGCCGTAGGCAATCGCAGGCATGGAGGCGACACCACGCAGCGAAAGCGCTGATGCAGTGACCACATCAGTCTTCAGGCCAAAAATACTCGCCGCTAATGGATTGATACCAGCGTCACCCGTCACGGTACCCGTGTTGTCGATGGGGGTGATCGAGATGGTTGACTTGTCACCAGTCGTACCTGATGAAAAGATGAAATTTTTATTACCCGTGTTGTAGGTCACGGTCATGCCAAAACGTTGGTCGGCTTGGGCACGGATGAACGTGTCGCTGTTGGGCGTCACCTGATTGGCCATCAAACCGTCTGCACCAAGCGGCGTCGTGGTGGAGGTCAAGCCCATCACCTGATTGGCTGTCTCAGAGCTGATACTGATCACCCGCGGCACCGCCAGCGGGTCAACAACGGTATCGACAAATTTAAAGCTGCGCCCCGCCGCGTTGTAAGACACGGTCAGATTCATGTTGGCAGCATCTAACTTGGTTTGCATGGCCGTGACCACTGCATCAGTCGTCATTTTGGTGGGAAGTGCGCCAACAGTTGCATTCAGGGTCGGACCAAAATCGAAAGCATGTGCCACTCCATCGACCGTCAAGGAGAACTTAGAACCGGTACCGTCTGTGGGCAATTCAAAGTAGCGCTCATCGCCAAACTTATTGCTGAGATAGTTGGTCAACTCTGCAGCGATCTGGGTACCGTTCAAAGGTGTTGAGCTTTTCTGTAAAAAGCGCAGGTCCACATTGACCGCACTGCCATCCACTTCAATTTTGAAGAGATTATTCAAACTCGGCACGGGTGCAGCAGCATCCAGCACGGCATCAGATGCCGCTTTTCCTGCCGCTGCAACGTACGCCACGGACGTGGCGGTTCCAACGGCATTGGTGTAATCGGTAGAAGCTGTCGCACCGGCGGCGGCGGCGGCGGTATCAAGGCTCAATTTCGAAGCGGCAGCGGCAGCGGCATCCAGTACTGCCGTATTGGCGGCGGTACCGACAGCGCCAGCCACAAGGGCAGCAGCCACGTTGGCGGGCAAAATCCTGGCGGCGGCAGCGGCATTAGAAGCCGCCGTCACGTTGGCAGCCAACACCCTGGCCGCGGCTGCGGCCGTAGCAGAGGCTGCAGCCGCGCCGGTCAAGGTGGCCGGTGTCACCTTAGCGGCAGCGACGGCTGCAGCGAGTGCGATGGCTCCGTCACCAGTCCCCGTTGCAGTAATCGCCGCGGCAGAGGCCGTAGCGGCTGCGCCGGTCACCAGCGCCCTGGCCGCAGTGGCCGTGGCAGTTTGCGTCGCCAACAGGCCGTGGAAGTCAATACCTGCGGCCAAGTCTGAAGAGATCATCGAGCTGGTGATGCTGGCAGGCACGGACACCTGTGAGTCAGTCAACTGATTCAGTGAGAATTTTTGTGTCTTGGTGTTGTTGGTCAAATAGTCTTTGACCAAGCTGTACGGTTCAGTGACGCCGTACTGATTGACGTAGATCGGCTCTTTGTTGGAGTCCGATGCCTGCATCAAAGAAGCCTTCACTTCATCTGTACCAATGTACACATGGGTCTGCCATTTATTGAACGGGCTGGCCTGCGTGGCGTTTTGGGTCTTGACGTAATAAATCGTGGCCAGGTAGCCGTTACCACCTTGGTCATACACAGTCAGCGCGGTACTTTTGTTGTAGCTGGCAGCATTGGTACGGTTGAACGGGTCGGTGATGACCTTGGCATCGGCAGGAAAGTTCACGCCCAACTGAACCAGTGACGTTTGCTTGGCTTCACCCACCGTGGTCTGCGGAATGGTCAGCACCACACGGTCATTCACGTTAGCGCTGCCGGTCGAGTCAACCGTTGCCGCCATGAGTCGCTGTCCGGCTGAGTTGACCACGTTGAACTGACCGTTCAGGGTGAAAGCACCGTTGCGTGTGTAAACGTCTTGCAGGCCATCGGCTGACTTGAGCGGGAAAAAACCGTCGCCGGAAATCGCCAGATCCAAGGTGTTCGAGGAGAAGGAAATATTGCCCTGGCTGAACTCCTGGCTGACCTGCTTGAGCGACACGCCCTGGCCGATCGCGCTGGAAGATTTTTGCAGCGGTGATGTGGCAAAGATGTCGCCAAAGTCGGCACGCGAGCGCTTGAAGCCGGTGGTACCTACGTTGGCAATGTTATTGCTGGTCACGCCCAACTGTGCAGAGGCGGAGTTGAGTCCGGTCAGAGAGGTATAAAACGACATTCAGGGCTCCTGGAAATCTGGGTACTTGAAAATGCGGGCGGCGCTTTAGCTGCCGATGCGTGTCACGTTGGACAACGGGACGCTGAGACCACCGTCGACTTGCAGCATCAATGGACTGGCGGCGTCGGCCTGGCTGACGCTGCGCACCGTGGCCAGTGTCTGGACTGCCGGGGTCGATATAACGCCACCAGAATTGATCGTGGCTTTGAAGCTGTAGGTGCCGTCGGCCACTGCATTGCCCGTGGAGTCCATACCGTCCCAAGTGAGCGTGAGTGCACCTGGGGGTTGTACGCCGGCGATCTGCTCACGAACCAAGTTACCTTGGCTGTCAAATACTTGCAGCGTCATGCCGTCAGCGCCTGCCGGCAAGGTGACAACACCCTGCACTGGTTGACCGCCCGACATCACGACAGGAGCACCTTCAACGGCCACTTTCTTGCCAATCAGCGCAGCGCCATTCAACATCCGGTCGCCGGTCATGCTGGTCACAAAGCTGGTGAGCTGAGTCGCCATGTTGGTGGTGGCTTCAAGTTGCGAGAACTGCGCCAGCTGAGCCACGAAGGCTTCATTCTTGGTCGGGTCAAGCGGGTTCTGGTTTTGCAACTGCGTGGTGAAGAGCTTCAAAAAGTCTTGTTGCGACGCGCCCGTGCTCACCGCCTTGGGCTGGGCAGCGACAGATGAACTGCTGAGGATGCCGTTCGGCAACGCGACGGGAGCTTTTGCAATGGGGGTGATCATGGTGTTGTCCTGCAGGTGTGTCTGGTGAAGGTGAGTGAGTCAGTCGACTCTGAATCAGGCCTTGGTGAGATCGAGGGTGCGCATCATCAGTTGACGCGCCGTGTTGATGACTTCAACATTGTTTTGGTAAGAGCGGGAGGCGGCCATCATGTCGACCATCTCACCCATTTCGTTGACGTTGGAGGTGTAGACATAGCCATCTTTGTCGGCCAATGGGTTGCCCGGGTCGAGCAAGCGGCGAACCGGCGTTGGGTCGTCTTTGATCTG
>CANFXC010000073.1 GCA_947450765.1 Comamonadaceae bacterium
CCCGGTACAGCGTTACGCGGTGCTGACTTTGCCAATTTGCTCGGCAGCATGCTGGCTGACCCGAAGCGGCAAGGTATTGCCGCTGCCGGTTTGGCGGAAGCCGGTTTGCAAGCCCTGCCCTTGGGGCCGCAGATCGAAGTCATCACGGCCGTCAAGCCGGTGCCGGATACCGGTAGCCTGATGGCTTTCGCCAGATCCCAGGGCCTTGACGAAAGCACTCTGGCATCTTTGTTCGGGGACTTGGCTGCGCCGGCACCGGCGGGTGTGACCGGCTTGTCAGCGACGTCAGCCACGCCCGGAGCGGGCTATTTTTTAGCCGGCCAGGCCCTTTTAAACCAAGCGAATGTGGTGATTGCCCCGTTGGCGAGTGACCTGGTTTTGGCGGCTGATGGGAGTTTTAAACCAACGCCAGCACCGCTCCCCGCAGCCTATTTTTTGTCTGCTCAGGGGCTTGCTGCCAACTCGGCACCCGTCACAGCCTTGCCCTTGACTGCGGTCGCTGCGACTGATGTGGCGTGGCAAGTCACCAAGTCTCCGCTGCAGAGCGCCTTGACAGGAACGGCCGCACTGGGTGAGGTCAAGCCGGTCGATGCCGACGCGGCCATGAAGGACGCGCTGCGTGTTGAATTGCTGCTGCCTCGTGAAGCTGTCACGGCGTTGACGCGCCGGTTGGCGACCCTCTCCGGTAACGGTCAATCGCAGACTTGGGGCAACCTCACGGCCAACGCCTTGGCCACGGCAGGGGCGGCCCAACCGCCGCTGGACCTGCGCCAGTTTTTCACCCCGGCCGGTACGCTGGCCGACGCTACTGATACGACCGACGCCGTCGACGGCACCACCGCCGCGCTGACAGATGCAGACACTGGCGACGTCGCCGCGATGCCCATCGACGGCAGCCGAAAAGCCTCGGGGACATTGACGTTGACGCCCGATGCCGTCAACCCGAGCCAATCGGCTCAACGTGCAGAGAACTACCAACTGCTGGCTGACCGGCTCGGACAAGCGCTCGGACAGCGGCTGCAGTCGCAAATTGAGCGCGGCGAATGGAAGATGCAGATGCGCCTGGATCCGGCCAGCTTGGGCCGCATTGATTTAGAGCTTCAAATGCGCTCCGGCGGCCTGGATGCCGTCTTCAGGTCCGACAACCCGCTCACACGTGAACTGATCACGCAGGGTCTGCCCAAATTGCGTGACAGCTTGTCGCAATCAGGCACGGCAGTTGCTAATGTCTGGGTGAATGGAGATTCCGCGCGTCAATCTGGCGGAAATCCGACACCCTCGAAAACGCCTGATCGCCGTCTGCCATCAGATGCAGATACGGCCAGTGAATCAGGCCAGTCGTTGGCGAGGCCAGCGGCTGTGGGGGGTGTGAGCCAGGGGGGATCAAGCAGTGCGTGGGACGTGCTGGCTTGATTCGACGCCAAAATTTTCGAATCGTTAAAACGAGGTGACACATGGTTGAAGAAGTTGTTGAAGTTGAACCGAAGGCCAAAAAGCCTATTCTTTTGATCGTCGGTGGCGTTGTCGCCTTGCTTTTGATCGTCGTTGTCGCTGTGGGCGGAACGCTTTTTGCCACTGGGTTTTTCAAACCCAAGGCCGAGGTCAGCGCCGATGAGATGCTAGAAGGCGATGCGCATGGCGCCGCTGCACCGGCCGCCGATGCGCACGGCGCACCTGCCAAAGCGGACGCCCATGGTGCCGCTGCGCCGGCCGCTGATGCGCACGGCGCGCCCGCCAAAGCCGACGCCCATGGCGCACCGGCCAAAAGTGGCCCACCCACCAAGCTGACGAAAAAGTCCCCTGAGCTCACACGTTTTGACTTCAGCTACCTGAAGTTGGACAACGACTTTTTGTCCAACCTGACCGGCTCGCGCAAGGTCATGTCGGTTCAGATTGCCATCATGACGCGCTACGACCAGCGTGTTCTAGACAACGTTAAAAAGCATGAAATGGCGCTCCGCTCGGTGATCCTGGACGTCATGCGTCAAACGGTTGACGCCGACCTGGCTAAACCTGACTTTCGCAAAGACTTGGCCGTTCGCATTCGCGATGTGATGAACACCTTTCTTGAAAAGTACGAAGATTTCGGTGGCATTGAAGAGGTGTATTTCACCTCATTCGTGACCCAATAAAACCGTCGTTCGCCGTAACATCCCGCTCCGCATTCTGAACAGACCATGGCCACTAATTTGCTGACACCCGAAGAGCTTTCGGCACTCGCCGAAGGCGTCAACGACGGGACTATTCCTGTCGACACCGGGTACAACACGTCAGCCCGCGTCAAAAAGCATGATCTGGCCAGCGAGGACAGCAGCCTGGGCGTGAACGTCGCGTCGATTGACATGATCAACGAGCGTTTCGTGCGCTTGTTCCGTTTGGGTTTGCTGGAAATGCTGCGCAGCAGCCCGCGCGTCAGCCCGACCCATGTGCAGATTGTGCGTTTTGGTGACTACCTCAAAGACCTGCGGGCGCCGCTGTCGGTGAACGTCGTGCGCATGAATCCCTTGCGCGGTTATTCGATTGTGGTGATTGACCCGGTGGTGGTGTTCAGTTCGCTCGACAGCTTTTTTGGCGGTTTTGGCCGCGGTGTGGGACAGCTGCCTTCCGGCCGGCTGTTCACACCGACCGAAACCCGCATCATCAATATGATCCTGGATGTTTTTTTTCGCTCCCTCAAAGAAGCTTGGTCACCCTTGATCGAGATTGATTTTGAGTTGGTGAGTTCAGAAATCAACCCCCAGTTTGCACAGATCGCCGACGAAAACGACCTCGTCATTTTGACCCGCTTTGAAACCGAGAGCGGGCCGGAAGCGCATGGTTTCATCGACCTTGTGTATCCGTATTCATCGCTCAAGCCGGTGCGTGACCTGCTGCGCAGCCGGGTCCAGACCGGCGACGGCAATGAAGAATCTGACAACCAGTGGCGTGACGATTTGGGTCATGCGGTGGACAGCGCCAGCCTGGAAATGCGTGTGCTTCTGGGGTCGTTTGAAGGCAACTTCAAGACCATTGAAAACATGCAAGCCGGTGACGTTTTGTACTTCAAGAAACCCGAACTGGCTCGTCTGCTGATCAATGACGTTCCCGCCTTTGACGTGCAAGTGGGGGCGCTTGGCACCCAGACGGCCGTGCAAATTGACCGCGCCGTGATCCCCGGCATGCAATGACTTTCAGGAACCCGACATGACTGACAACACCTCCGAAAACACCGCATCCGGCAACGGCTCGTCGGCCTCCCAGATCAACCCTGACGTGTTGCAAAACATCACCGTCACGCTGTCGGTCGAGGTCGGCCGCGCCATGATCAAAATCCGCGACCTGATGCGCTTGACGCAGGGCAGTGTGGTTGAGCTTGACCACATTGCCGGTGAGCCGCTGGACTTGCTGGTCAACAAGACCGTGGTGGCACAGGGCGAGGTGGTGCTGGTGAATGACCGCTACGGCATTCGCCTGACCCGTGTTGTGCCGGCGTCTGAACGCATGAAGAATCTTTGACCATGGCCAACGGTCTTTCCGCGATGGACATGCTCCGGTTCGCTGCCAGTCTGGTGCTGGTGTTCTGCCTGTTGGGCGGCTTGCTGTGGGCGCTCAAGCGCATGCAGTCAGGTGTTCGCTCGGGGGCTGGCGTGCGGCAATTGCAAGTGATCGAAGCGGTCAGTGTCGGTCCGCGTCAAAAAATCGCCTTGGTGCGTGTCGGCGGGCGTGAAGTGCTGGTCGGTGTGTCGCCGACCCAGTTGACGGCGCTGGGCAGCTGGCCGGCTGCCTTGGTGGATGACTCGGAGAATGTTGATGCCCCGTAATGTGTGGCGCCATGCGGGCGTTTTTCTGCTGCTGGTGTTGCCGCTGGCCGCCTGGTCGCAAGGCTTGCCGCTGCTGAATGTGACCGGCGGCGCCAAAGGCACGCAATACAGCTTGACCCTGCAACTGCTGGCCCTGATGACCACACTGACGGTGCTGCCGTCACTGCTGCTGATGATGACCTCGTTCGTGCGCATCATCATCGTCATGTCCCTGCTGCGCCAGGCGCTTGGCACCGGTCAGACCCCGCCCAACACCGTGCTGGTTGGTTTGTCACTGTTCCTGACCTTGTTCATCATGCAGCCGGTGCTGACCGACGTTTATCAAAACGCTTTGGCGCCGTATCTGCAAAATGGTATGGACTTCGACAAGGCGCTGGCCGCTGCCGAAGCGCCGATCCGCAAGTTCATGATGGCGCAAACCCGCGGTGACGACATCGCGCTGTTCATGCAGATCGCCCGCAAGGGTGAGCCTCTGAGTCCTGCCACCGTGCCCTTCACCACGCTGGTTCCGGCCTTCATCACCTCTGAGCTCAAAAGCGCTTTCACGATTGGTTTCTTGATCTACATCCCCTTCGTGGTGATTGACCTGATCGTCGCCAGCGTGCTGATGTCGATGGGCATGATGATGCTGTCGCCGATGATGATTTCGATGCCTTTCAAGCTGATGCTGTTTGTCTTGGTCGATGGTTGGGGGCTGATCATGGGATCCCTCGCGGCCAGTTTTGTCACTACCTGAGGAACCCCACCCATGGACGCTTCTACTGTTGTTGAACTGGGCACCCAGGCCCTTTGGATGACGGTGCTGATCTCGGCACCGCTGCTCGGCATGGCCTTGGCGGTCGGTCTGATCGTCGGGATTGTGCAGGCGGCGACGTCAGTCAATGAGGCTACCTTGAGTTTCATTCCCAAGCTCGCTGCGATGGCCTTGACGCTGGCGATTGTCGGCGGCTGGCAGATCGCCATGATGGTGGATTACACGCGCAGCATCTTCTTGCGCATCCCGACACTCTTCACCTGACCATGAACGTTTCAGCCGTCGAGATCGTTGAGCGCTTTTATGCGTTCTTGTGGCCGATGCTGCGTATCTCTGCTTTGCTGTTGGCAGCACCTGTTTTTTCCTTGCAGTCGGTGACGGTTCGCATCCGCATCCTGCTGGCGCTGGCGCTGTCGGTGATGGTCTATCCGATGTTTGAGTGGCCGGTGATCGATCCGCTGTCGGCTCCTGGGTTACTGGAAATTCTGAACCAATTGGTGATCGGTGTCTTCATGGGCCTGATGCTGCAAATCGTCACCGCCTCCGTGGTGGTCGCTGGTCAAGCGGTGTCTAACGCGATGGGTTTGTCGATGGCCAGCCTGATCGACCCCAACCTTGGCAATGTGCCGGTGATTGCCCAATTTTTGCTGATTCTCTCGACCCTGATTTTTGTCAGCCTCGGCGGTCACGCCATGCTGTTGGCCATGGTTCTGGAAAGCTTTTCGAGTTTGCCGGTCGGCCACTCTTTGATCGACCAAGTCGCCTACGGGCAGTTGGTGAGCTGGAGCTCGATGATTTTTCTGGGCGCGGTCCTGACGGCATTGCCGGTCATGGTGACGCTGCTCTTTATCAGCATCGGCTTGGGTGTGGTGACACGTGCTGCGCCAAGTCTGAATATTTTTTCGGTCGGCCTGCCGGCCACCATCGTCGCCGGTTTTTTCGTGCTCATGGTGTCTTTGTCCAGCATGGCGGCGCGCATTCAATGGCTTTGGTTGCAAGGCTTGTCGCAGATCCGTGTGATGGTGGGTCTGCCGTGACAGCGTTGTTTTTTAACTTGATAGATCTCAATCGATATGTCCGATAGCGGTTCAGAACCCACCGAAGAACCCACAGCGCGGCGGCTTAAACGCGCGCGTGACGATGGTCAGGTCGCCCGTTCAACGGAGCTGCCGGCTGCCGCTGTGATGATCGCCGCCGTTTTGACGATCTTGATGGTCGGGGGCGTCTGGGCCTCACGCCTGTCCGACATGCTGATCAAGAGTTTCACTTTCGACCGCAAGACGCTGGACACGCCTAGCCTGTTGCCGGCCACCTTCGCCAGTCAATTGCTCGACGCTTTGTTGCTGGTCCTGCCCTTGATGGCGGTCACGGCCGTGGTGGCGATTCTGGCCTCGGGTGTCACCGGTGGTTATCACTTTTCAATGAAGAGTGTCATGCCGCAGTTTTCCAAACTCAGCCCTGCAGAAGGTTTCAAGCGCATGTTCGGTTCCCGCGCTGCGGTGGAGTTGCTCAAGTCACTGGGTAAGTTCACCCTGGTCGCGGGTGTTTTGTGGGTGCTTGTCGAGCGCCACATGACAGAGCTGATTCATCTTGGCAGCATGGGGCTGCAACCGGCGCTGGCGGATGCCGGCACCTTGATCACGCAAGCTGCGTTGTGGCTCACGCTTAGCCTGGTGTTGATCGCCTTGATCGACGCGCCTTACCAAAAATGGTCTTACATCAAGCGCCTGCGCATGACCAAGCAAGAGATCAAAGATGAAATGAAGGACATGGAAGGCCGTCCTGAAGTCAAGCAACAAATCAGGCGGCGCCAGCGTGAGATGGCCAACAACCGCATGATGCAAAAGGTCAAAGACGCTGACGTGGTCATCACCAACCCAGAACACTTTGCGATTGCACTGTCTTACGACCCGACCGCCGATGGCGCACCGATCTTGCTGGCCAAAGGTGCTGACCACATGGCGGCGCTGATTCGCGCTGAAGCCAAAAAGCATGGCGTCGAGATGTTCGCCTCGCCGCAACTGGCCCGTGCCTTGTACTTCACCACGGATGTCGACAAGTCGATCCCTGAGGCGCTTTACCACGCTGTCGCACCGGTCATTGCCTATGTCTTCAGCCTGGCGCAAGTGCGCCCTGGTGTGGAGCCGATGGCCAAGCCGCAACCCAAAATACCGCCGTCTATGCGCTTTAATGCCAAGGGTGAACTTGAACATCCTGTGGGGCCTAAAGCATGAGTGAATTAACGGCGGGCATGCATGCCGGTGACGTGGGCGCAGCGCCGATATTTTTTCGGGCAGCTGACCGTTTTCGCCTTGAGGGTTGTGTCGCTGGCTTGGTGCGTGACGGCCGCAGCTTGGCCCTGTCTAGCAACCGCGAGGCCGCGCTGGATCATTACAGCCGGCTGCTGATTGCGCGCCTACGCGAAAGCTCTCCGCTGAGCCCGCTAGAGGTTTATTTTCCAGCCGACACGGCGGCCATGCTGACCCGTTTCAATGACGTGTTGGCCGAGCAATCGGTTCAACAAGCCATGAAGCTGCCAGGGCTTGACTCGCCGGCACGGATCTGGATCGTGCATGACGCTGGCGCGCTGGCTGACCACGAAGTGAAGCTGCTGGCGCGATTGGTGCAAAACTTTCCTGGCGCGAATATTCGCATCGTGCTGTTGCTGGGGACCAGTGTTCAAAGCCGCAAAGTCTTTGACTCCTTTGACCGGCGTATGTTGCGCTGGGACATTGAGGCGCCTACGCCAGAGCAAGCCGCTGTCATGCTGATTCAGGGCCGCGAGGATGGCTGCGAAGGCGCTGTCAAAACCTTGCTTAAAAAACTGGAAGCCCCGCTGCCGGGCGCGCTCGCCATGGCCGATCCTGCCGGCATTGATCCGCTGGGTTTTCAGTCGCCCTTGGCGCAAGCGCCGGCCTCTACTGCGGTCTTCACTTTTTCTGGCGGGACCGACAAGGGCAGGGCGAAAGCCCGCTCCGGCAAAGCCGATAAATCGAGCCAATCCAAGGCCCGTGACCGGCGAGACCTCAGTGCCCGTGCGCGGCCATCTGTGTGGCGCTGGGTCTTGTCGATCCTGCTGTTGGGCAGTCTTTCAGTGGGTGTCACGGCCTGGCTGCATCCGACGGTTTTTGCCATCGACCGTGACGACTTGGCTCAGCGCTGGGCCAGTCTCACGGCTGACTATGCGACCGCGCCTGTGACGCCGGTACCGACACCGGTACCTGCTCCTGTCGTTGAACCCGCGCCGGTACCGCAGGCCCCGACATCTGCCGTGCCGGCGGTGACGGAAGAGGCCGCACCCCCTGCACCGGCTCAGCCTATCGCTGGCATCATTGAGCCCGCCGCTGAAGCCTTGGCCGAGCAGGCGTGGGTCAACGCCATGCCATCCGGCACTTTTGTTGTTCAACACGCGGCCATGCCGACTTACCAAGCCGCCGTTGCTTGGAAAAAAGGGGTGCCCGCGCTGGCCGACGCGCGCATTGTTGCCGTCTATCGGCCGCGCGAGAAGCTGGCTTATTTCGTCGTGATTTCAGGCCCCTTCACCAGCCGCGCGTTGGCCAATGAAGCCAGCGCTGCCCGCGGGAAACCTGCCGGCGCCTGGGTGCGAACCACCCGTTCCATACGCGATCAATTCAATCCGGAGCCGGCGGCTGCCGGTCAGTCTCAGGAGTCCCCACGATGAGTGAACCCAAACTGATCAGAAACGACAGTCCGCACCAAGTCTCTATGCCCGACGGGACCAACGTCGCCACGGGCAAGAAAGCCACGGCTCAGGAGCCGACGGTACGCAAAGTGCTGGCCGCTCCAGACGAAACCGCCCATGACGAATCGGTCGACAAAAAACGCGTGCTCGCGCCCGAGGCTGACGCGCCCAAGCCGGTTGAAGAGCAGCCGACTTTTGACCGTCATCTCAAAGAGCACCATGCGTTGGCACCCGCTGGCGCCGAAGCTGACCATGACGCCGTCAATGCAGTGGTCATGCGGGTCGAGAACGACCACATGGCTTTGTTGCCAGAAGCCTTGCCCGAACAGTCGCCTATGGCCTTGGTGCCCGAAGACCTGGCGGCCACTCGCCCTGAGCAAGGCCCGCTGATCAAACACTCCGAGCAAGACCGCTTTGTGGCCGTGCCCGAAGCCGTCTCAGAATCCATGGCTCGACACCACTTGTCTGCCGCCGTTGTGGTGGATGAACCTGTGGCGGCACGCCCCGAGGCGGTCACGGCAGAGTCGCCGGAGCTCTCGGAAACCATGTTGACGATGCTGCAAATGGATTTTCCTGCGCGGGTGGTCAAGCTCAAGATTGAAAACGACAAGGTTCGCACGAAGCTGGATGCGCTGCAAGCTTCAACGCGCAGCTGATGCCTACCCACCGACATTGAATGGCGTAAGCCCTGGAGAATCACATGAGCAACCCAAATCCTCAACCCACTACCGCTGACACACAGGCGTCAGACCCCGCCGCCGTCAATCCTTATGTTGACGCTGATGCCGCTGCGCTGGGCGTGGGGGACGACGAAGGCATGACGGACATGCGGCTCGCTGTCATGGACTCGGGCGAATTGGCCACCCGTGCCGCCGGTCTGGCAGCCGATGCCGCTGGCCAGCTGCGCTCAGCTTCCAAGGAGCTGCAGAATTCTTATCATGGACAGCGCAAAATTTCGATCGGCTTGCTGGCCGTCTGTGGCGTTTTGATGCTGGTGGCCGGTGGCGTGTTTGCCGCCTTGGCTTGGCGTCTGCAAGAACGCGTGACACAACTCGACAGCATGGTGCTCGCGGTTGGCAAGCGGGTGGTAGGAATGGATGCTTCCATGGAGTCTGTGGGCGCTGTCCAAGAGGCTTTGCAAGCCATGCTGGTCAAGCAAGAGGCTATGACCACCTTGCAAACCAAGATCGATGCTCGCCTGGACGAAGCCATCAAAAGCACGCAGGGCATGCCTGAACTGACCGCCAAACAGGTCGACATCAAAACCCAGGCGATGACACAACAGGTCACCGCCATGGATGCCCGACTCAAAGCCCAGGCCGGAGCGTTGTCGACCTTGTCGAGTCAGATGAAGGGCTTGCAAGGTGCGTTGGGTGACAGCGGCGCTGTTCGTCGTGAACTCGAAGCGCAGGCGCGTCAGCAGCGGGAACGTCAAAACTCGGAGGCTTCTGCCACTGCCGCCGCAGCTGCGGCAGCCCGCAAGCGGGACAGCATGTTGCAGTACCCGCGCGCGCAGCCTGCGGACAAGCCCTGATCGGGCTCCGTCAGTCGATCAAGAAGACGCGATGCTTTCCCCTGCGGCGAGGGTCGGGCGCAGGGCGTATTTGTGAATTTTTTCAATCAGCGTGGTGCGCTGCAAACTGAGTAAGCGAGCTGTCTGGGAGACATTACCATCGGTCCGCGACAGCGCCTGTGAGATCAGGTCCCGCTCAATTTCAGCCAGCCGGTCTTTGAGTGAGACACCGCCCGCTGGCAAGGTCGGCATAGCGCCTTGTGCCAACATGATGAGGTCTTCGATTTGGTTGTCGTCCTCAGTTTCTGCGGCGGCATCATCAAGTGCCTCGACCATGGCGTTGTGCGCCGACAAGACTGCTGCCTGCAAATCGCCTGACAGTGGTTCAGGGCAGCGTTCAGCCTGGATGGCGGCCAAGCCGCGCGGCAGCAGGTTCGGGGTGATGGTTCGCAGTGCCAGCACCTGACTTTCAAAAAGCGTGCTGAAGCGGTCGACCAGATTCGACAATTCGCGGACATTGCCAGGCCATTGGTAGTCCTTCAGGGCTTGCAGAAAGTCTTCGGTGAAAGTCACAGGCGGGCGACCGGGCATGGCAAAACGGCCCGCAAAATAACGCAGCAACTCCGGCACATCTTCACTGCGCTCACGCAGAGGCGAGGTGTGCAGCGGCAACACATTCAGGCGGTAATACAGATCTTCCCGAAAGCGGCCGGCCTGCATTTCTGTTTCCAGGTCGCGGTGGGTGGCTGCCACGACACGCACATTGACTTGAACCGGACGCAAGCCGCCGACCGGGTCGATGGTTCTTTCTTGCAGCACGCGCAGCAGTTTCACCTGCATGTCCAGCGACAAATCGCCGATCTCATCGAGGAAAATGGTGCCGCCATGGGCCAGCTCGAAGCGGCCAACGCGGTCGGCTACTGCGCCGGTGAAAGCGCCTTTGCGGTGACCAAACAACTCGCTTTCAAGCAAGTCTTTGGGAATAGCCGCGCAATTGATGGGGACGAAGTTGCCATTGCTTCGCACGGAGTCGTCGTGTAGCGCACGCGCCACCAGTTCCTTACCGGTCCCGCTCTCACCCGTGATGAGCACCGTGGCGCTCGAGTTGGCCACCCGCGCAACCAAGTCGCGCACCGCCTTGGCTGCTGCGCTTTGACCTATGTATGACGGTGGATGTTTGATGTTGGCCAAGTAGAAGCGGAAATGGTGAAACGTCAACGGCCCGACTATTTGTCAGGCTGATGCAATCTTACACAAAGACGCACGTTCGTTACACAATAGGTAGAATTTTTACACAATTTATCATCTGTGGAGGCGATTGAAATGTAACGGTCGGCTGCGTCTTGTGGGGGGCGCGTGCGCAGGCATCGCCTCAAGGTTTATGAATTGGTGCCGATATAAGGGCTGTAGCTTTTCGCCACCGTTGATTGACAAGGATGTAAACCATGAACCGCCTGTGCTTAATGCCCCCACGCCTGTTGGCCCTGCCGCTCGTGCTGGTCGCGCTTGCGATTGGCTTGTCTGGTTGCAAGACCGCGCTGATAGCCCAGTCTGAGCCTGCCACACCGTCGCAAACGGCTGCACAAAGATCGGCGGACGCAGGTTTGATTGCACCGTTGGTTGAAAAGCGTGAAACCTTGACGGCCACCGGCTATGCCGTGATCAGTGTTCAAAACCACCGCGTGCCTGCGCAGCAGCGTTTGCTGGCCATTCGTGCGTCCAAACTGGATGCCTACCGTTCTTTGACTGAGCAGGTGTACGGTCAACAACTCGATGCGTCCACGACGGTGGCCGACATGACGGTGCAGAACGACACCTTCCGGACCCGCGTGGAGGGTGTGATTTACGGGGCCGTGCTGGTCAGTATCACGCCAGCGGGCGAGGACACGTATGAAACCACCTTGTCGCTGGACAAGTCTGTTGTTCGGGATTTGCGAACGCTTTACCTCGGCCAAATGGTCGCCAAAAACCGCTGATTCGCGGCCTCCTCACAAAGACCCACAGTCGCACGGAGCCCGAGGTGAGTTCAACCACCGCCACCGCCA
>CANFXC010000074.1 GCA_947450765.1 Comamonadaceae bacterium
ATCATGTAATGGCAGTGGTGCGCATTGGTCGTCCACACCTTGCGCCCGCTCAGACGCCAAGCGCTGACGCCATTCACCTCGCAACGCGTGGCGCGCGTGCCGACACTGGCCAGGTCAGAACCCGCATTCGGCTCACTCATGCCAATGCAGAAAAAAGCCTCAGCTGCACAAATCTTTGGCAGGTAAAACTGGCGCTGCGCATCCGTTCCAAATTTATTGATGAGTGGTCCGCTCTGGCGGTCAGCGATCCAATGCGCAGACACTGGCGCACCCGCAGCCAACAGTTCTTCTACCAACACAAAGCGAGAAAACGCGTCCAGCTCGGCACCGCCAAACCGGGCCGGCAAAGTCACGCCGACCCAGCCGCGGGCCGCGAGCTTGCGGCTAAAGGCCGCATCAAAGCCCATCCAAGAACGGGACCGGATGTCCGGCGGCGTGGGCTCAAAACTTGACTTGAGAAAGGCCTTCACTTCAGCCCGAAACGGGATCGTTTCAGCCGGAAGCGTGGCATGCCGGAAAGCGGAAAGCAGGTTGCTCAATGAAATCTCCTGGATCGATCAGACGCAAGAATAGAACCCACCACCGATACAGTCCAATATTTAATTCTTCATTTTCAATATCTGATCGGTATCAGATAAACGAAAAATATAGGGTAATCCCTTGATTTACTGCCTTTTAATCCGATACTGTTTTGGTATTGAACAGCACCATATCAATATTGGACACTGCAGGCTTCATCACCTACGCTTGCGTCATACCAACGTCGATCAGGATTTTCAGAATGCCCAACTTTATTTTGTACGAGCAGCAAGGCCATGTCGTCACGCTGACCATGAACGAGCCTGAACGCCGCAACCCGCTGACCGGCAACTCGGCCGTCCCAGACTTCTTGGCCGCGATTGACCGCATCCACAACGACCGCAGTGTTCGCGCCGTCATCTTGACCGGCGCGGGTACCGCCTTTTCTTCAGGCGGCGACATCCGCGACATGGAGCGACAAGCCTCAGGCGAAGTCTCGGGCATGCAAATTCGCCAGGAATACCGCACCGGCATCCAAAAGCTGCCGCTCGCCCTCTTCAACCTCGAAGTCCCGATCATCGCGGCGGTCAATGGCGCCGCCATCGGCGCCGGCTTTGATGTGGCTTGCATGTGCGACATCCGCATTGCGTCCGAGCACGCCAAGTTTGCTGAGAGCTTTGTCAAGCTGGGCATTATTCCGGGCGACGGCGGTGCTTGGCTGCTGCCGCGCATCATCGGCATGTCGCGTGCGGCAGAGATGTCTTTCACTGGCGAAATGATCGGACCAGACTTGGCTGCCAGCTGGGGCCTGGTGTCCCGCGTGGTGCCAGCCGCCGAACTGCTCAGCACGGCCAACGAGCTGGCTCAGCGCATCGCAGCCAACCCGCCACACGCGGTTCGTTTGACCAAGCGACTGCTGCGCGAAGCCATGCACACGCGCTTAGACACGCTGGTGGAAATGGCCGTCGCCTTTCAAGCGCTGTCGCATCAAACAGATGACCACAAAGAGGCCGTGAATGCTTATTTGAACAAGCGCCCACCGGTCTTTAAGGGCTAAGGTGCTGACCGCCTCAGGTATGCTCGGCGCGAAGGATTTCGCCAAACCCATGGACCTGCGACGCATTCGCCACTTTGTCACCCTCGCCGAGACGCTCAACTTCCACCGTGCAGCAGAGCGCCTGCACATGGCGCAGCCGCCGTTGACCGTATCGATCCAGAAACTCGAAGCCGAGCTGGGCACCAAATTATTCCTCCGCGAATCGACTGGCGTGTCCCTGACGCCCAGCGGTCGGGCGGTGTTGATTGAGGCCAAAAAACTGCTGTTTCACGGCACCCAGCTGCGTGAATCTGCGCAAGGCGCACTCGACGGAACCGGCGGAACACTGCAAATCGGCTTTGTCGGCTCTGCCACCTACGGCATGCTGCAAAAGCTGCTGCCGCTGTTTCGCGCTGAATACCCAGGCGTTGAACTGATCTTGCGCGAAGCCACTTCGGTGGCCATCATGCAGCAGCTTGAAGACAACGCCCTCGACATTGGCCTGGTGCGCGTGCCGCTGCTGCAGCCATCCAAAGCAACGCTGGTCCAGCTGGAGCGCGACGAATACATTGCAGCGCTTCCACGCGGCAACGCCCTGGCAGAAAAAGGTCTGCTCCATCTGGCAGACTTGGCGGACCAGTCTTTCGTGATGTATGCGCCGACCCACGCGGCTGGCCTGCACAGCACCGCCATGCTCGCTTGCCAGCAGGCCGGGTTTATTCCTCGGGTCACACAGCAAGCGGTGCAAGTGCAAACTGTGTTGGCCTTGGTTGAAAGCGGTTTGGGCGTGGCACTCGTGCCGTCGGTCATGCAGCGCTTTGTCAGCGACAGGATCGTCTACCGCCCTTTCGTCGACTTTCCATCGGCTGCATCTATTGGGCTAGCGCTGGCCTACATGGCCGAAACAGAAAGCCCGGCGACCAACAGATTCCGCAAGCTTGCTTCGCGCGAGTTCCCGGCAAGCAGTTCCCGCTAACTTAGTGCTTCAAGCTTGGAGCAATGGCCTGAGTGCCTGAATCCGTGGCAGCGCGTCCAACTCAAAGACAGTCTTGATAAGCTGCTTGGTTTTGGCTTGACCCAGCACCGGATTCATCAAGTCAGTGGCTTTGTCAATCACCTCTTGGCGCGTCATGGGATTGCGGGGTGTACCGCGCACAGCCTCTACTTTTTGAGTCAAGCGCGTACCGTCTTTAAACACAAGCTCAACGATGGCAACCCGCACCGGCAGTAGCGCTGTCAGCGCCTCGTCCTTCACCAACACCACCTTGCTGCGCTGCGCCAATGTAGCGGGCTCGCGCATGCGGCCCTTGTCATGCGCCGCCTTGAAGGACGCCGTGCGGTCCATCAACATCACCGCCATCATGTGCTGCAGGCAAATATCAGGGATGTCACGGTTGTCCACCACTTTGGCAACCGATGGCTCCAGCCGAACAATGACTTCTGTCACATCATCTGCAGTGAAAGACTTCTTGGCCTGAATCAACTCAAGCGCGTCCAGCGGGCCTTGAATGGGCGAGCCCACCGTCCACTTCTTGATGTCGGTGAGCGTCACCTCATGGCGCTTGCCCAGCCCATCAATCAGCATCTCTGTTTTGGCATTGGGCGCATACGCTTCAAAAAAGTTGTCCGCCCCCGAAAACACGTCTTGAATACCGTTCCAACCCGTCTTCACCAACAACGCAGACGTCACCCCGCTGCGGGCCGGCATGCCGCCAAATACAAAGGCTTTTTCAATGTGGTCAACATCCCTGCCCCATGAGGCAATGCCAGACGATTGTTGGGCCGTGTAGTCCAGCATCCAGCGCATTTGTTCGGCTTGCAAACCCGCCAGACTGCCGGCCGTAGCGGCTGCACCAAACACACCCGCAATGCTGTGTGAGCTTTTATGGCTTGAGTAACTGAAAGTCGGTCCACCCATGGCCATCAGCACCCGTGTGCCAACGTCGTACCCCAGCACCACAGACCGGATGAACTGCGCGCCGCTGGCGTTGAAGTATTCGCCGCAAGCCCAAGCCGCAGGGACGATGGCGCAACCAGGGTGTGAGCGCGACCGCCCGTGCGAGTCATCAGTTTCATCGGCATGCGCCATGACGCCATGGGCCAGCGCAGCATCAATCGGGCCAGCCGAGCGTTTGCTGCCAATGACCGAGCACTTCCCCGCTGCGACGTGTTGCTGAAGGTAGCGATACGCGGCTTTACCGGGCTCTAGCTTGCCGCCAGAAACGATGGCCGCCAGAGTGTCCAAGATGTGCTGCTTGGCATGCTCAACCACCTCCACTGGCAAGGGGCTAAGCGCAGCCTGCGCCATGTATTCGCTCAGCACGCGCATGGTTTCACCCAAGCCTGGCGTGCCATCCGGCGCCTGCGCCGCAGCGTTGAAAAAAGGCAAAGCGGCAACCGCTGCACCGTGCTTAAGGACAGAGCGCCTGTCCATGGCTTGTTTTATAGTCATGCGCGCAGTATCTGCAACTGCTAAATTCTGTCAATAAGGGATCTCACGTGGGAGCTTCCCCGTTAACTGTCAAATCGTGGCTGCTCGCCTGCCTGCTGGCATTCGGGTCAATAGCCCCCAGCCAGGCGGCCGAAAACTTCTCAGCCTGTCCGCAGTTCTTTGCCCATGGCGTCGCGCCAGAGGTGAAGGACCGCCCCTTGCAGCGCGCGCTGTGCTACGACGCCTTTGCTATCCTGCACTCCGGCGAAAGCAAAACGCCGGTGTTCGTCGCTGAAAGGCTCAACCGCGCCGCCATTGCCGACACGGGTGAAAAGCGCACCAACCGGTTTTATGCTGAGGCTAAACTGCGGTCTGCCGAGCGCGCCACGCCAGAGGATTACAAGGGCAGCGGCTTCGATCGGGGTCACATGGCGCCCGCAGGTGACATGCCAACAGCACAGGCCATGGCGCAAAGTTTTTCTCTCGCCAACATGGTGCCGCAAGCACCCGAGCACAACCGCAGCGTGTGGGCGAAAACGGTAGAGTCTTCAACGCGCAAATATGCCTCACGTGCCATCGGCGACATTTATGTCATCACGGGTCCGGTCTATGTGCCCAGCATCGTCCTGAGTCCCCCAGCATTGGCCCGGGACATGTACGCGTCCCCAAGTACTTGTTCAAGCTGGTCTATGACGAGCAGCAACACAAGGCTTGGGCCTACTGGCATGAAAACGCCAACACCTCCCCCGCCTCCATCCCGATCAGCTACGCAGAGCTGGTGAGAAGAACGGGGATTTCTTTCTTTCCAGACACCCAAGTGGCCAGTTTTTCGGCCGCTCAACACCCGTGCGTTCGAGCGACCTTGAATCACGCTCGCGGCATACCCACCAGGGCATGGCAAGTCCAGATCACTGACGCGCATGTCAACGCTAGCGGGGCTACCCGGCACTCGCTGCCCTGCCAAACCAGTTGACGGGCAACACCTTTTGGTCAAGTCGCTATGGGCAATTCATCATCTTTCAGGCAAATATCTGTTGAACGACCTGATTGCCTGGCACCGCCAGATTAGGCATCAATGGGTGTCTTTTTTGGGACGCGACTCACGAAACGCATGAAGTACCCGATCGGGTCATTAGTACCACACCCGTTCAAAAAGTAACGAAGCGTTCCTGATCGGGAAATAGTAAGAGCACAAAGCTAAGATTTCGATGATAATTTACCGAACGGGAAATTTACTAAGGTATGACATCCATTCGATCACCCCAACAACTCGGCGAAGCACTTCGAGCAGCACGTAAGCAGCTTGGACTGACGCAACCACAGTTAGCGCTGGCAGCAGGTGTCGGCGTGCGTTTCATTGTGGATCTTGAAGCCGGCAAGCCCACCTTACGACTTGAAAACATCTTGCGCGTCATTGACGCCTTGGGCGGAGAGATCCAGTTGAGCGGCTTGCCATCCGCGGCCCCTGAAGCGCAACCCGAGGTCAACGACCATGGCCCATGAGTTGGATGTCTGGTTATTCGCAGACCGCGTTGGCACCTTGGCGCTGGTCGAGGGACGGCTGAATTTTTGCTACTCACCGGCTTGGCTATCGCAGCCAAATGTCATTGCATTGTCTTCATCATTGCCGCTGCAGACAGAGCCGTTCGACGATCACAAAACCCGCCCCTACTTTGCAGGGTTGCTGCCAGAAGGACAGATGCGGCGCTTGATCGCGCAGCAGTTCCAAGTCTCAAACCAGAATGACTTTGCGCTCTTGGACCACATCGGCGGTGAATGTGCCGGAGCTGTGACGTTTATGGAGCCCGGCCAGACTTTGCCAGCGCCAAGCCAGCTGGAAGATGTTCAATGGCTGAGCGAGAAGGAAGTCGTCGCCATTCTGGATGAGTTGCCACGCCGACCGATGCTGGCCGGCAAAGACGGCTTGCGGCTTTCGTTGGCTGGCGCACAAGACAAACTGCCGATTGTTTTTGATGGCAACCGACTGGGGCTGCCTCGCAATGGCACGCCCAGCACGCACATTCTGAAGCTGGCCATTCAAGCAGTTGAGGACAGTGTGACCAACGAGGGTTTCTGCTTGGCACTGGCCGAGGCCATGCAACTCAAACCCGCGAAGTCACAGATCCACTGTGTAGAGAATCGCTCATTTTTACTGGTTGAGCGCTACGACCGGGTCGTCGCTGTTCAAGGATTGCAAGGACCCCGGCAGCGCCTTCATCAAGAAGATTTTTGCCAGGCCCTTGGCGTGGTGCCTGAGATGAAATACCAAAACGAGGGTGGACCGGATCTCGCGCAATGCTTCGAGCTGGTTCGCCGTGTCACGCGCCCGAGTGCGCCGCAGGTGCTGCGCTTGTTTGACTACGTGATCTTCAACACCCTGATCGGCAATCACGACGCACATGCCAAAAATGTCTCGCTGCTGTACACCAGCCAGACACCTGTCTTGGCTCCGTTTTACGACACGCTTTCCACCGCGGTCTATCCCACACTGACGCCCAAGATGGCGATGAAGATCGGCAGCCAATACAAGTTCAGCGAAGTCGAGGCACGGCACTGGGATCAGTTTGCAGAAAGCGCTGGGCTTGCCAAGGCACCAGCCAAAAGACGCATTCTGGAGTTGGCGAAAAACCTGCCGCTGACCGCTCGAAAACTCCAGTCCGACCCTGATCGCGGTTTTGCTGGCAATGCAGTGGTTGAGAGAGTCGTTGCATTGATTGAACAACGTTGTGGCCTGACAATTCGGCGGCTAGATGGCGCTGACGCAGATTAAGTGAATCATCAGTGGCGCCGGGTGCAACTCCAATTAGATAGGTAAGTGGGGATTTACCAATGAAAAAGGCCCTCAAGAATCACTCCTTGAAGGCCTTTGTACTGTCTACTGGTCGGTGTGAAAGGATTCGAACCTTCGACCCCTTGCACCCCATGCAAGTGCGCTACCAGGCTGCGCCACACACCGAAGCTGTAAATTATAGCCCCCTGAAATGCAGCTCAAGCAGCAAGCAGTTCCCTGATTTCAATGAGTTCTCGGCGCACGATTTCGAGGCGCTGGCGCGACACACCTTCGCCGAGTAACACGGAAGAAATAGATGCATCCGCGCCTTCAGAATCAGCTGCCTCGGACAAAGCATCGAGTTCATCGACGGCGTCACCCAAGTCGTCGACACCTTCCAGCATGACTTCACCGTTACGGCGTTTGTCACGCTCAATTTGAACTATTTCTTGCAACTTGTTGCGGGCCCCACTGATGGTAAAGCCTTGGTCGTAAAGCAGGTCACGGATGCGCCGGATCATCAGCACTTCATGGTGCTGGTAATAGCGGCGATTCCCGCGCCGCTTCATCGGGCGCAATTGCGTAAACTCTTGCTCCCAATAACGAAGCACATGAGCTTTTACGCCGCAGAGCTCACTAACTTCACCAATAGTGAAGTAGCGTTTGGCGGGAATCAGGGGGAGGTCTTTCTCCAAGGAAATCAATGCGCTGTTGAGGAAAGCTACGAATTTACTCTAAGTCGAAAGCAACTGCAAACCATAGCAAACTATTTTTTAAAAAAGAACGCTTACTGAGCTGCCTTTACGCAGAATCAACCCTGAATTTGTTCTTTGAGTTTGATGCTGGCGTGAAAGGTGACCACCCTGCGCGATTCGATCGGAATGGCTTCGCCTGTTCTCGGGTTACGGCCGGGACGCGGTGCTTTGGTGCGAATCTGAAAGTTGCCAAAGCCGGAAATCTTCACGTCGTTACCATCCACCAAGTCATCGGAGATCAACACAAAAAAAGCGTCCACCATGTCTTTCGACTCGCGCTTGTTGAGGCCGATATTGTCGAACAATAATTCAGCCAAATGGGCTTTGGTCAGCGCTGGGGTTTCCAGACTGTCGACAGAAAAATCCATGTTGGCTCCTTGCCCGCTATCGTGTGTTGGTGTGGTTAACGAATTGTGCCGCGTTTCAGGCACGCAAACGAGCACCGAGCACGCTTTGCAGTCGCTCAATCACAGCCTTCACGGCCACGTCGATTTGCTCTTCGGTCAATGTTGCGTCGTCTCGGCTCAGCACCAAGCGAACCGCCAAGCTTTTTTCACCCATCTGCAGGCTGGCGCTGTCTTGCTGCGGCCGATAGACGTCAAACAGCGTGGAGGAGCGCAACAGGTTGCCGATGGCGGCGCTGTCGATCGCCGCCTTCAAGGCAGCGTGCGTGACGCTTTCGTTGACGATGACCGCCAAGTCGCGTTCGACCGGTTGATGCTTGCTGACGTTGCAGAACTGCGGGACGCGGCGTTGCAATACGGCGTCGAGTTCAAGCTCAAACAAGATCGGCGCCTGCGGCAATTCGTAACCCTGACGCCATTGCGGGTGCAACTCGCCGACGAAGCCGATCGCCCTGCCCTGCACGCTGACGCTGGCACAGCGGCCTGGATGCATCGCAGGGTGACTGGCAGGCTCAAAAACGGCCTGCAGCGGCGCCAGCAATGTCTCAACATCGCCCTTGGTATCAAAGAAGTCGACGTTGCGATCGGTCTGCGACCAAGCCAAACTGTCGAGCGCGCCATAGGCCAAACCTGCGACGTGCATCGGTTGGTCAAAACCGGCCACCGTGGTGTCAGTGTTGAGTGTTTCTGCGCTGCGCAAAAACACGCGACCCAGCTCAAACACGCGCACCCGGCTGGCTTTGCGATCTAGGTTGAACTTCAGCACTTGCAGCAGCGAGCCGACCAACGAAGAGCGCATCACGCTCATCTGGCTGGCAATCGGATTCAGCAGCTTGATCGGGTTCGGATTCCCCGCCAGCTCGCGCTCCCAGCGCTCTTCCACAAAGCTGAAGTTGATGGTTTCTTGGTAACCCAGCGCGGCCAGCGAACGGCGTACGGCAAATGGGCTGCGCACGGCTTCCGGGTTGATGCGCGCTGAAATCGGCGCCAGTGGCGGCGTGCTCGGCAGTTGGTTGTAACCCACCATGCGGACCACTTCTTCGATCAAGTCTTCTTCAATCTGCAAATCAAAACGGTAGCTAGGCGGCGTCACAGTCAAGGTGCCGTCGCCCTCAACAACGGGCAAACCCAAGCGAGTCAGCGCATCAGCACATTGCGCTTGGCTCAGCGGCATGCCGATCACCTTGACGGCACGCGCCACGCGCAGCGTGACAGGCACAGCAACAGGCAAGCCGGCCTGGATATCATCCATCGGCCCACACACGGTTTCGCTGGTGCCGCAAATATCCAAAATCAATTGCGTGATGCGTTCGATGTGCTCGACCGTCAGACCAGGGTCAACGCCACGCTCAAAACGATGACCCGCATCGGTTGAAAAGTTGAAGCGACGTGAGCGACCGGCAATCGCCTTGGGCCACCAAAAAGCAGCTTCCACATAGATGTGCTGGGTGTCATCAGACACCGCCGTGGCGTCGCCGCCCATGATGCCGGCCAAGGACTCAACCTGCGCGGCGTCTGCAATCACGCCGACTTTAGCGTCGACGGTGACAGTGTTGCCGTTCAGCAGCTTGAGCGTTTCGTCAGCGCGGCCCCAGCGCACATCCAGTCCGCCATGAATTTTGTCGAGATCAAAAATATGTGAAGGCCGGCCCAACTCAAACATCACGTAGTTGGAAATATCAACCAAAGAGGTGACGCTGCGCTGCCCACAACGGGCCAGACGGTCAACCATCCACTGCGGCGTGGTGGCGCGGGTATTGACGTTGCGTACGACCCGGCCAGAAAAGCGGCCGCACAAATCAGGCGCGCTGATTTTCACAGCCAAGCGGCTTGCGTCAGTCACGGCAAGCGACTTGAAAACTGGCGATTTCAACGGCGCACCCGTGAGTGCAGCGAGCTCGCGCGCCACGCCATAGACGCTCAGACAATGCGCCAAGTTAGGCGTCAGTTTGAGCGTGAACAGTGTGTCGTCAAGCGACAAATGGGTACGGATGTCCATGCCCAGCGGCGCATCTGCCGCGAGCTCCAACAAGCCGCCGTGGTCTTCACTCAGCTTGAGCTCTCGTGCCGAACACAGCATGCCGTAGCTGTCCACACCGCGGAGCTGACCGATCTTGATAGCGAATGGCTTGCCGTCTTCACTAGGCGGCAACTCAGCACCGACCAAGGCGCAAGGCACCTTGATGCCAACGCGCGCATTGGGTGCACCACAAACGATGTTGAGCAATGCGCCCTGCCCAACATCCACCTGACAAACACGCAGCTTGTCCGCGTTCGGGTGTTGCAGCGCCTCTTTGATTTCGCCGACCACGATACCGTGGAATGGCGGTGCCACCGGCTTGAGTTCTTCAACCTCAAGGCCGGCCATGGTCAAGGTGTCGGCCAACTGTTGAGTCGTCAAGGGCGGGTTGCAGAATTCGCGCAACCAGGATTCTGGAAATTGCATGGTGTTGCCTTGCTGTGTTCTGGTGGTTTTGTTGTTATTGGAACTGCGACAAAAAGCGGATGTCGCCGTCAAAGAACAGACGCAAATCGTTCACGCCGTAACGCAGCATGGTCAAGCGGTCAGGGCCCATGCCAAAGGCAAAACCAATGTATTTTTCTGGGTCCAAACCCATGTTGCGAACCACGTTCGGGTGCACCTGACCAGAGCCTGCAACCTCCAGCCAGCGACCAGCCAAAGGCCCGGTCTGAAACTGAATATCAACTTCCGCGCTGGGCTCAGTGAAAGGGAAAAAGCTGGGCCGAAAACGCAGCACCAAATCGTTCGACTCAAAAAAGGTTCGGCAAAAGTCAGTGAACACGACCTTCAAATCTTTGAAGCTCACGTTCTCGCCAATCCATAAACCTTCGCACTGATGAAACATCGGCGAGTGCGTGGCGTCGCTGTCCACCCGGTACGTGCGGCCCGGCGCAATGACGCGAATCTCAGGCATCAGACCGCCAGCGTCAATCAAGGCACGGTGTTTTTTGACATGCTGCACCGCATAGCGGATTTGCATCGGGCTGGTGTGTGTGCGCAGCAAATTCGGGGCGGCGTCAGTGCCGCCTTCGACATAAAAAGTGTCATGCATGGAGCGCGCGGGATGGTCTTCAGGCGTGTTCAGCGCGGTGAAGTTGAACCAGTCGGTTTCAATCTCAGGGCCTTGCGCAACGTCAAAACCCATGGAGCCAAAAATCGCTTCAATGCGTTCCAGCGTGAGAGACACCGGATGCAAACCGCCAGCACTCTGCTGGCGGCCCGGCAGTGTCACATCGAGCGCCTCGGCCTTGAGTTGTATCTGCAGTTCTGCATCAGCGAGTGCCTGACGGCGCTGGTTCAGCGCAGCCTCAATCGCCTGCTTGGTAAGGTTGATGGCGGCACCACGCGTCTTTTTCTCGTCCACACTGAGAGCGGCCAAACCCTTCATCATCTCGGTCACACGACCCGACTTGCCAAGGAACTGCGCTTTGGCGTTCTCAAGATCGGCAGGCGTTGCAGCAGCAGCAAAGCTGCTTTTAGCGGCCTGCACCAGGTCGTCAAGGGCGTCGGTAGGATTCATCATGTTTCAGTGTGACGGTTGATGCAGAAAGGATGCAACGAGAAATTGCGCCCTCAATGAGAAAGGGCCAGAGCTTTTGCAAGCCCCAGCCCATGTCTTTCTTGTCGTGACTGCTATTGATTCAACAGCAGGACAGCTTCAAGATCAGGCAGCCAGCAATTTG
>CANFXC010000075.1 GCA_947450765.1 Comamonadaceae bacterium
CAAGCCGGCTCTGAGCCAGGCTGGTTTTGTCACCCGCGATGCACGTGAAGTCGAGCGTAAAAAGGTCGGTTTCCGTTCAGCACGTCGCCGCAAGCAGTTCAGCAAGCGTTAATTCGCTTCACGTTCTGCCTACAGCAGAGAAAGCCGCCGCGGTGCAAGCCCGGCGGTTTTTTTCATGTGCGCCTAAGAGTAGGCATGACAGCCTTGTGGTTGATCAAATTACTGTACTATTCTCCCCTGAACCCAAAGAGGAGCCTTCCATGAGCGCAGTTGCCAACGATATCCAGACCGAAATGCCCAGCCCGTTTGTCTTCACCGACAGTGCCGCCGCCAAGGTGGCCGACTTGATCGCGGAAGAAGGCAACCCGGAACTGAAGTTGCGTGTGTTTGTGCAGGGCGGCGGTTGCTCTGGCTTTCAGTACGGCTTCACCTTCGACGAAATCACCAATGAAGACGACACCACCATGACCAAAAATGGCGTGTCGCTGTTGATCGACGCGATGAGCTACCAATACTTGGTCGGCGCTGAAATTGACTACAAGGATGACCTTGAAGGCGCTCAGTTCGTGATCAAGAACCCGAACGCCACCAGTTCTTGCGGTTGCGGCTCCAGCTTTTCAGCTTGACGCTTCGCAGGTAGACATTCACAGCTGCTTTGCAGCGAGACAAAAAAGGCCCTTTCAAGGGCCTTTTTGCATGGGTGCTTTGTAAAGCGCACCCAATATCCGTGGGCCTTTGGCACCGGTGACAGCCACTAGATTGCCCGGTTCGTGATGGCTGAAGGCTCGCGCCAGCCACGCAAAAGCCGTTGCTTCGACCTGCAGCGGCGGCAAACCGTGGGCTTGCGTCGAGCTGACCTGCACGCCAGGCAAAGCCAGTTGGATCTGGCGCATCAGTTCAGTGTTGAGCGCGCCGCCACCGCACACCAGCAACTCAGTGGCCGTCGGCATGTGATTCCGTAAATCCTGAGCGCAAGCTTGTGCGGTGAGCGCCGTCAGGCTGGCCTGCACGTCCACTGGCTGCAAGGCGCCAAAGCTGCCCAACTGCTGTTCAAGCCAAGTTGGGTTGAACAGGTCGCGCCCGGTACTTTTAGGGGGCAGGCGTGCGAAATAGGGCGAGTCTAGCAAGTGAGCCAGCAAGGGCGCATGGACTTGCCCAGAAGCCGCCCAGGCTCCCGCATCGTCATAAGGCTGACCAGTGTGGCGCTGGCACCAGAAATCCATCAGCGCATTGCCAGGGCCACAGTCAAAGCCTTGAACCGCGCCGCCTAGGTGCAACAGCGTGATGTTGCTGATACCGCCGATATTCAGCACGGCTCTGGCGCGGCTGTTGTCGCCCCAGATGGCGGCATGAAAAGCCGGCACCAAAGGCGCGCCCTGTCCACCCGCCGCGACATCGGCGCTTCGGAAATCGGCCACCACGTCGATGCCGGTTCGCTCAGCCAGCAGGGCTGGATTGTTCAATTGAAGGGTGTAGCCGACGCCGAACTCTTGGGGCCTGTGCCGCACGGTTTGCCCGTGAGCCCCAATGGCGACGATGTCTTGGCGCTTTATGCCGCTGGCTGCGGCGCTGCTCAGCAGGCGTTCAATCACTTGGGCGTAGGTTTCAGCTAACTGGTTGGCTGCCAATGCAGCGCGGTGCAGTTCGTTTTCGCCTGGGGTGTTGAGGGCCAGCAGTTCGGCTTTGAAACCGGCCTCAAACGACAGGCTGACAGAAGCGAGTACCAGCGCAGGGGCATCTGCCGAAAAATCGGCGATCACACCGTCCACGCCGTCCAGTGACGTGCCTGACATCAAGCCGATGAAGTACTCAGACATGCGTCACACAGCCGGGCGTCAAAAGCCCGACTCCCATTTACTCAGCGCGACTCTGGCCAATGGTGCTGGCGATTTGCAGTTGCTGGCGCATCGTGCCGGCCAGTTGCTTAAAGGCTGGCATGCTCTTCGCTGAAAGGGGAATGCTTTCGCTCTGTTGTGCCAGCAAAATGGGGTCCTGTTGATGGCCGTTCACGCGAAATTCAAAATGCAGGTGAGGGCCGGTGGCCCAGCCGGTGGAGCCTACAGCACCGATGTTTTGGCCCTGGCTGATGCGCTCGCCACGTTTCACGTTGATGCGGCTCAAGTGAGCATACACGGTCGTGTGACCTGCCTTGTGGTTGATAAAAATCACGTTGCCAAAACCGTTTTGTACGCCGGCAAAGTCCACCACACCGTCACCAATGCTGCGAACTGGGGTGCCGGTCGGGGATGCGTAGTCGACGCCGAGGTGGTTGCGCCAAGTTTGCAAAATTGGGTGAAACCGCATTTTGAAACCACTGCTGATGCGCGAAAACGCCACCGGCGATGCCAGGTAGGCCTTGCGCAAGCTTTGGCCATCCAGCGAGTAGTACGCGCCTTTCGGTGCTTTGTTGGCGCTGGTCACTTGTGCGGAATCGTTGAACCACATGGCCTGGAAAGTCTTGCCGTTGTTGACGAACTCCGTGCTCAGCACCTTGCCGGTTTTAATCGACTCTCCGTCGGCTTCCAGGGTTTCGTAAAAAACGCTGAAGCGGTCGCCCTTGCGCAGGCTGCGTTGAAAGTCGATGTCACCCGAAAAAATAGTGACCATCTGGGTCGCCACAGCGTCCGGAATATTGGCGTCGTCAGTGGCGGCAAACAGCGAGCTTTTGATGTTACCGCTGGCCATGCGCGTGGCAACGGTGTAAGGGGCCGACTCAATGTGCGAGCTGAACTTGTTGCCGCTGCGGGCGATCACCAGACGTTTGAATTGCGTGTCGTCTTCCGTGGCCCAGCGCATCGACAGCTTGAGAAGGCGCTGGTCGTCGGTGGTTTCTGCAGTGACGGTTTTACCGGCGCGACCGATCAGCAGTGAGCGTGCGTTGCCGTCCGTGCGAAGAAAAGCGGCGGCGTCCGCGTCGTCGATGTTCAGCCGGCGAAGCAGTGTTTCAGCGGTATCAGAGCTGCGCGTGACTTCGGTGCGAAACAGGTTGAACTGGTGGTCCAGCAGCGCATCGACCTGAGCCTGCCGTGGCAGGGCCTGCACCACTTCCACTATTTCGTGGACGGGAAGATCGGCCGCATCAGGGGCGAGGGGGGCAACGCCGAAAGCCGTGACACCTGTGCCTAGCAAGAGGACGGCCAGAGAGCCAGCGATGCGTTTGGGGTGCTTGGTCAGCGTATCGAGCAGGCTTTTTTGGCCTAGCTGCACGATCGTCAGGACTCGAGAAAAACCATCAATATTCAAAACTAAGACTTCCAGCTTGAGACCGCATCACAACCCGCTGGAAGGCAGAGACGGCAATAAATTCAATGGGCGGCCTCTGGGGCTGCGGCGACAATTCAAGGTTGGATCAGCAAGTTGCGCGCCAATCTAGAATTGGGGCCAAGGCTGATCTCACGAAACAAGCCATTGATTATAGCCAACTCAGCCGTGCCAAAAGCAACGAAAACCCTTATGAATCAAGCGCATTCCACAACTTTACCTTTGTCCGAGGGCGTCCAAGAGGCGCTCGCCGTGTCCTTGCGCGGTTGCGAGGAGTTGATTCCGCAAGCTGACTGGGTGAAGAAGTTGACCCGTTCTGAGGCGACCGGCCAGCCTCTGCGCATCAAATTGGGGCTAGACCCGACGGCACCCGACATCCACATTGGCCACACCGTGGTGCTGAATAAGATGCGTCAGCTGCAAGACTTGGGGCACCAGGTGATTTTCCTGATCGGCGACTTCACCAGCCTGATTGGCGACCCGTCCGGCCGCAACAACACACGCCCGCCGCTGACCACCGAGCAGATCAAGTCCAACGCTGAAACCTATTACCGTCAGGCCAGCTTGGTGCTGGACCCTGAAAAAACCGAAATTCGCTACAACAGCGAGTGGTGTTTGCCTCTGGGTTCAATGGGCATGATCCAGCTGGCCGCCAAGTACACGGTGGCCCGCATGATGGAGCGCAACGACTTTCATGACCGCTTCAAAGCCGGCACCCCCATCAGCGTGCACGAATTTTTGTACCCGCTGATGCAGGGTTACGACAGCGTGGCGCTGAAGGCCGACCTGGAGTTGGGCGGCACCGACCAGAAGTTCAACTTGTTGATGGGCCGCACGCTGCAACAGGAATACGGCCAGGAGCCGCAGTGCATCTTGACGATGCCTTTGCTCGAAGGCTTGGACGGCATTGAAAAAATGTCCAAGAGCAAGAACAACTACATCGGCATCACCGAAGAGGCCAACAGCATGTTTGCCAAGGTGCTGTCGATTTCCGACACCCTGATGTGGCGCTGGTACACGCTGCTGTCGTTCAAGAGCGAAGCCGACATTGCCGCCCTCAAGGCTGAAGTGGCCGGCGGCCGCAACCCGAAAGACGCCAAAGTGGCGCTGGCCAAAGAAATCACGGCACGCTTTCATTCGGCGGTTGCGGCAGACGCAGCAGAACAAGACTTCATCAACCGCAGCAAAGGCGGCGTGCCCGACGAGATCGCCGAAGTCGCGCTGTCTGGCGCGCCCATGGGCATTGGCGCGCTGCTCAAAGCGGCTGGTTTGGCGCCTTCCGGCAGCGAAGCCTCGCGTTTGATCGACGGCGGCGGCGTGCGCGTGGACTCCAGCGTGGTCAGCGACAAGGCCTTGAAGCTGGCGGCCGGCACCTACGTGGTCCAAGTCGGCAAGCGCAAGTTCGCCAAAGTCACGCTGAGTTAAGCGTCTTGTCACGCGCCTTTGGCACAATGCGCGCATGAAACTGCCTTCACTGCAATCCTTGACACCGCAGCGCCTGCTCTGGGCCTCGGTGCTGGTCGCGCTGATCACCATCACGCTGAAAACATTGGCCTGGTATTTGACCGATTCGGTCGGCTTGTTGGCCGACGCGATGGAGTCTTTTGTCAACTTGGCCAGCGCCATCTTTGGTTTGATCATGGTCACAGTTGCCATGCGCCCGGCGGACGAAGAGCATCCCTACGGTCACCACAAGGCGGAGTATTTTTCATCCGGCTTTGAAGGCGTGCTGATCGTCGGCGCGGCGCTGGCCATCATCTGGGCAGCCGGCCATCGCTTGTTTGACCCGCAGCCCTTGCAGCAAGTCGGTTGGGGCTTGGCCTTGTCTGTGCTCAGTTCTGCCCTGAATGGCTTTTTGGCCTGGGTCATGTTTGCCGCCGCCAAGCAGCACCGCTCGATCGCGCTTGAAGCCGATGCCAAGCATTTGGTCACCGACGTCTGGACCTCGGTCGGCGTCGTCATCGGCATCATTGGCGTGGCGTTGACGGGCTGGTTGTGGCTCGACGCGCTGGTCGCCATCGGCGTCGCCATCAACATCATGTGGGAAGGCTACCAGCTGATCTGGCGCTCCTCGCAAGGCTTGATGGACGAAGCCGTGGAGCCCGAAGTGCTGGCCGAAATTCACAAGTCGCTGGAAGGTTTTGCGCACCACACCATTCGGTTTGACCACCTGACAACGCGCCGCGCGGGGCAACGACTTTTTGTCGACATGCACATGCACATGCCGGCCAGTTGGACACTAGGCCGCGCCGCCGCCGTGCGCACCAGCGTCGAGCAAGCGCTGATGAGCGCCGTGCCCGGCCTGCGCGCCAGCATTCAGTTGTTGCCCACCGATGTGGAAGCGCATTTTGACGCTGAACGTGATTTGATTTAACCGCGCAGTGCCGACACTCCGCACGGGCCATTAGTACGGGTTGTCAAACCCCATCGCCGCCAGCAACAAAATCTCCAGCGCTTCCATCTCCAGCGCGTCGCGCTCATTGGTTTCGTGGTCATAGCCTTGGGCGTGCAAGGTGGCGTGCACCAGCAGGTGCGCGTAATGCGCCTGCAATGTTTTGCCTTGCGCCGCCGCTTCGCGCGCCACCACCGGCCCGCACAAGACCAAGTCGGCGGTCACCACCGGCGCTTGTGTGTAGTCGAAGGTCAGCACGTTGGTGGCGTAATCTTTCTGGCGGTAGTCGCGGTTCAGCGTCTGCGCTTCTTCTTCACCCACCACGCGCACGGTCAGTTCGGCATCGCTTTGCAGCGCTTGCGTGATCCAGCGTTTGACGGCGGTGCGGGGCAGGGCGGCGCGGTGCAGCGCGAGGTCTGGAAACGCGCCGAACTGCAATGACAGATCCAGTTCATTGGTGACGATGGGTTTTGAGGTTGTCTTTTTCATATCAAATCTTCAAAGCCTTGCTGCGTGGTTTGCGAACCGCCGGCTTGGGCGACTCCAGCACGTCAACCGGCTCGGCGTCCGGGCTGCGCTGCTGGTCGTAGGCGTCCACAATGCGCGCCACCAGCGGGTGCCGCACCACGTCGGCACTGGTCAGCCGCGTGATGGCGATGCCCTTGACGCGCTTCAAGACGCGCTCCGCATCAATCAGGCCGCTCAGCTGCGTGCGCGGCAAATCAATCTGGCTGACGTCACCCGTCACCACGGCTTTGCTGCCGAAGCCAATCCGCGTCAAAAACATCTTCATTTGTTCGGGCGTCGTGTTTTGCGCCTCGTCCAAAATAATGAAGGCATGGTTCAGCGTGCGGCCGCGCATGAAGCCCAGCGGCGCCACCTCAATTTGTTGGCGCTCAAAGGCTTTTTGCACGCGCTCAAAACCCATCAACTCGTACAGCGCGTCATACAGCGGGCGCAAATACGGGTCGATTTTTTGGTTCATGTCGCCCGGCAAAAAGCCCAGCCGTTCACCGGCTTCCACCGCCGGGCGCGTCAGCACAATGCGCTGCACGGCGCTGCGTTCCAGCGCGTCCACCGCGCAGGCCACCGCCAAATAAGTCTTGCCCGTGCCCGCCGGGCCAATCCCAAAAGTGATGTCGTGCGCCGCAATGTTGTCCAAGTACTGGCCTTGGTTGTGCGTGCGGGCGCGCAAGTCGGCGCGGCGCGTTGTCAGCACCGTGGTGCCGTCTGGGGCTTTGGTCAGCGCGGTGTCGCCGGCCAGCATCAGCTGCACTTGCTCTTCCGGAATCGGCCGCCGCGCCATCTCGTACAGCGCTTGCAGCACTTCCAGTGCCTGCGTGGCCTTGACTTTGGGCCCGTCGATCTTGAACTGCTCAAAGCGGTGCGCAATCGTCACTTCCAGCGCGGCCTCAATGGTTCGGATGTGGGCATCCAGTGGCCCGCAAAGATGGCCCATGCGGGTGTTGTTGGGCGGCGTGAAAGTGTGGCGAAGAATCAAAAGGGGTGTCCTTGGGCAGAGGGCTGATTTTACGGGCAGGGCGCACTGCTAAGATTTGGCCATGATAGGACGCATCACTGGCCAACTGGCCGAAAAAAATCCACCCGAGTTGCTGGTCGACTGCCACGGTGTGGGCTATGAACTGCTGGTGCCCATGAGCACTTACTACAACCTGCCGGGGCTTGGTGAAATGGTCAGCTTGCTGACGCATTTTGTGGTCCGCGAAGACGCCCAAATTTTGTACGGCTTTGCCACGCCCACTGAACGCGCGGCGTTCCGCCAGCTCATCAAAATTTCAGGCGTTGGCCCGCGCACCGCGCTCAGCGTGCTCAGCGGCATGAGCGTTGACGAGCTGTCGCGTGCCGTCAGCACGCAAGAGGCTGGCCGCATCATCAAAGTCCCTGGTATCGGCAAAAAAACCGCCGAACGCTTGCTGTTGGAGCTCAAGGGCAAACTCGGCGCTGACATCGGTTTGCCGGCCAGCACGGGCAGCGACAGCCAGTCCGACATTTTGCAAGCGCTGGTGGCGCTGGGCTACAGCGACCGCGACGCTGCGCTGGCCCTCAAAGCCCTGCCGCAAGACGTGGGCGTGAGCGACGGCATCAAGCTGGCGCTCAAGGCTTTGACGAAGTAATACCTGTATGACTGCTTTTGGTTTATTCGTATGAGCATCCAAACCGACGATTTCGACATCCCGCCCGCTAGGGGTGTGATGTCCTCCGCACCAGCGTCGCCCAAAGAAGAAGCCATCGAGCGCGCCCTGCGCCCCAAGCTGTTTGACGACTACGTCGGCCAAGCCAAGGTGCGCGAGCAGCTAGAGATCTTCATTGGCGCCGCTAAAAAGCGCAACGAAGCACTAGACCACGTGCTGTTGTTTGGACCGCCAGGCTTGGGTAAAACAACGTTAAGTCACATCATTGCGCATGAGTTGGGTGTTAACTTGCGCCAAACCAGTGGCCCGGTGCTTGAAAAACCAAAAGATTTGGCTGCGCTGCTGACCAATCTTGAGAAGAACGACGTGCTGTTCATCGACGAAATCCACAGGCTCAGCCCGGTGGTTGAAGAGATTTTGTACCCTGCGTTGGAGGACTACCAGATCGACATCATGATTGGCGAAGGCCCGGCTGCTCGCAGCATCAAGCTGGACTTGCAGCCCTTCACGCTGGTCGGTGCGACCACCCGCGCCGGCATGTTGACGAACCCTTTGCGGGATCGTTTTGGCATCGTCGCTCGGCTGGAGTTTTACACCGCTGAAGAGTTGGCGCGCATCGTCAAACGCAGCGCCGGCTTGCTCAACGCGCCGATGGACGAAGCTGGCGGGATTGAAATTGCCAAGCGCTCACGCGGTACACCGCGCATTGCCAACCGCTTGCTGCGCCGCGTGCGCGACTATGCAGACGTCAAAGGCAGCGGCGTCATCACGCTAGACATCGCCCACAAAGCCTTGGAAATGCTGGATGTTGACCCACGCGGTTTTGACGTGATGGACCGCAAACTGCTGGAAGCCGTGATCCACCGTTTTGACGGCGGCCCGGTCGGCCTGGACAGCATTGCCGCCAGCATCGGCGAAGACGCCGGAACCATCGAGGACGTGATCGAGCCGTATTTGATCCAGCAGGGCTACCTGCAACGCACGCCACGGGGCCGAATTGCCACGCTAGCCGCCTACCTGCATCTAGGGGTTACGCCTCCTGCGGGTCGGGCTGACAGCTAGAAAAAAGCTGCTCTTGCTGTTGAGCTTGGTTCGTGAAAAGTTCGGTTGGGAATTGGCTGTGTGCGCTGTAAAGAGGTGCTTTGAATTTTTAGTTTATTTGTAACTATGTGTTTGTTGAGAACGACATAAAGTCCACACAAATAAAATTATGTTTAATATAAAGTACTACTATTGTTTGGGCATTGCTTCAGGCTCTTCGACGTCAATTGGCGGTATTCACAAGCTGTCGATGAGCGCTGAAGACGGCAGTTTCAGCCGATCTCAACTGTACAACTGCGGGGTGCACGAAAAAACCCGCCACTCTTTCGAATGGCGGGTTTTTAAAGTTTCTCAACCTTCAGCTGGCTTCAAGCCAGCGTTAGATTAGAAGGACTTGCGCAGACCGATAGAAGTGATCTTGTGCTTGTTGTTGGTAGAAGCGCCACTGTCGTAGTCCTCGTAACCAGCGTACACAGCAGCCGTCTTGCTCAGGTTGTAGTCAGCGCGCAGACCGGCAACTTTAGCCTTGACCGCAGCAGCGGTACCACCAGCCTTTGAGTCTTGTGTGGTGTACTGACCGATCAGGTCGAAAGCGCCGATGGTGTGCTTGACAGCCACGCGGTAGCCTTGGGTGGACGTAGGCGCAGTAGTAGCCGCCGTAGGAGCTTTCAATGCATCGCCTTTGTTCCAACCTGCGTACAACGTGGTGTCACCCAGTTTGTAGTTGGCATTGATCATGCTGACATTGGTCTTGGAAGTGCTTTGAGTGCTAGAGGCGGCAGCGTACCAACCTGTCGAGTTCACCTGAGCGTCTTGAGCGATATAGGCGTAGCTGACTTTCAAAGGACCATTCACGTAAGCCAAGCCCAATTCGGTGGCTTGACGCGAGTTCGGGAAGTTCAGAGCAGTCATGGAACCAGCGGTAGCAGCTGTCGTGGCAGCTACCGCGGCCTCGTCACCACCTGGAGCGTACAGCACGGAAGCCGTTAAACCAGCGAAGCTTGGGCTGTCATAACGGGCCGAACGGTTGTAACGGGTTTGCACGTAAGAGTTGGTCATGGTGCCGGAAACGCCGTAGGCGGTGTAGCCTGCGCCAATGCCTGTGCCCAAGGGTGAAGAGTCGCCATGCGCGCCCAGACCGATGGAGTTAGGCGAACCCAAGCGGAGGTTACCGAAACCACCGCTCAAGCCAACAAACATCTCGTCGCGCTGCAGGCCCGTGAATGTGGCACCCAGGGCGCCAGTTGTATTGTTCGCAGCACTGTTATTAGTCACTGCACCGCTGTCATTGGCCAAGGTGCGTGGGTCAAAGTTGTACTGAGCCGTAGCCTTCAGGCCACCGCCGAGGTCTTCCACAGCGATGAAGCGCAGCACGGAGGTCGTCGATGCGCCATTGTTGGTGGAGATGGTTTGGCCATTGGTGCCGTTGTTGCCACTGCTGCTAGACGCAGCGAAGTCCAAGTTACCCGATATGGTGACGGTGGATTGAGCAGAAGCTGCAGAGACGACGGCCAGAGCAGCCAGGGCACACGTGTTAACAATCGTCAAAACACCCCGAAAAGGCGAAACAACAGAGGGGTGATCGGCTGAGTTGACGTTCAGCGGGTTGTACGGTGCCAGCTGTACAAGTAGGAGCCGTTTTTTATGAGCTCTTTATAGCTCCTAAAAATGGCGAGTACTCATAATTAAAAGCTGAGTTTTAAAAATTACCTTTGGATCGTTGTGAGTGTTTAAGTAGTACTTTTATTGTTAATTTGACGCTTCATGAGTAAATGAATACTCTAAAGCGATGTTCGAAGACAATCCATTTTTGGAGTATTCCGCCGCCAACGACCCGTCGCCGGAGGCGCCTGCACGCAGGCAGCAGCGTGAGCGCACGGTGCCCATCCCCGAGACCCTGACACCAGTACCCGGCTACCCGCAAAAGCTCTGCGTCTTCAAAATCGCTGCCAGCCGCTTTTGGCAGGTGCGCTGCTGGGTGGCCGGGCGCACGTATAGGCGTAGCACGCAAAGCCAGTCACTGCGCATGGCGCAAAGCTTTGCGCGGCAGTTTTATGAGCAGCTGATGGCCAAGCACTACAACAGTCCCGGCGGCCCCGGCGGCTCGGCCGGTCAGGGCCAGTTGTTTCCGGCGCGGGCGCGGCGCGGGGCTGGGGCGGCTACTGAGCCCACTGCGCAAGAAACGCCTTCGGCTCCGCAAGGCAAACCCGGCGTCACCTTTGGCGCTTTGACCAGTCAGGTGCTAGCCAACGAGCTGGCCAGATCGCAGCGCGGTGAATACGCCTTGGGCAGCTACCAAGTTTTGCGCAACCGCTTGGACGCCCACATCTTGCCGCGCTGGGGGAATCAGCCGCCCGGCAACATCAACTTCTTGGCGTTGATGGAGTTCACCCAGTTCTTGAGCCAAACCTTCAGCACCACCACCATCAGCCAGTACATGGTTGCCGTGCGCAAGGTGCTGTCGTACGCGGTGGCTATTGGCGAGCTGGACAAGCTGCCGGAGTTTCCAAAGATCAAAATTGTGACCACGCCGCGCGGCGCCTTCACGCCCAGCGAGTACTGGAAGATCATCCGCACCGCCAGACGCTTGCGCGGTGAGCAGTAC
>CANFXC010000076.1 GCA_947450765.1 Comamonadaceae bacterium
GAACCAGTAAGCGTCGCCAATGCATTCGGCGGCGATCAAGGTGCGCTCGGCGTTCAGGCCGTCGAGGATGTATTTGAAGCCTTTGCCTTCTTCGCCGATCAGGTTCTCGGCGGGGATTTCGAGGTTGTCGAAAAACACTTCATTGGTCTCGTGGTTGACCATGTTGCGAATCGGTTTGACGGTCATGCCGTTGCCGATGGCTTGCTTCAAATCAACGATGAAGATCGACATGCCTTCGCTCTTGCGGGTGACCTCGGCCAGCGGTGTGGTGCGGGCCAGCAAGATCATCAGGTCCGAGTGTTGAATGCGTGAGATCCAAACTTTCTGGCCGTTGATGACGTAGCGGTCGCCCTTTTTGACGGCGGTGGTTTTGAGCTGCGTGGTGTCGGTGCCGGTGCTGGGCTCGGTCACGGCCATCGACTGCAAGCGCAATTCGCCAGTCGCGATCTTCGGCAGATACAGGTCTTTTTGAACCTTAGAGCCGTGCCGCAGCAGCGTGCCCATGTTGTACATCTGGCCGTGGCAAGAACCCGCATTGCCGCCGGAGAAGTTGATCTCTTCCATGATGACCGAGGCTTCGGCCAAGCCGAGGCCAGAGCCACCGTATTCGGTGGGAATGAGTGCGGCCAGCCAGCCGGCGTCGGTCAGGGCTTTGACGAAGGTTTCGGGGTAGCCGCGCTCGTGGTCGACTTGTTGCCAATAGGCGGAGTCAAAGCTGCCGCACAGGTCGCGCAGGGCTTCGCGCATGTCTTGATGGGCGTCTGCGGCGGGAATGGTTGTTTTCATGAGGTCTTAAAAAATGGGTTCAAAAGGCAGAGGGTTTTGTGCGGTTCGGTGCTTCAGCCGAGTTCGGCCGTGCCTTGCATGGTCAGCCAGCCTTCGTGGTCTTGTGTCCACAGGCGGATGTGGGATCCGTCACCTTCTGGTTGACCGTTGACGCGCATGACGCGCTGGTCCGCGCACTCAAAGGTCGGGCGCAGGGCTTTGAACTCAAAGCGCTTGATCGGGCGGTCGGTGTTCCGCCGCACCAAGTCCAGCATCAGCGTGGCGATCAAGGGGCCGTGCACGATGAGACCCGGGTAGCCTTCGACGTCAGTCACATATTTACGGTCGTAGTGAATCCGGTGGCCGTTGAAGGTCAGGGCGGAATAGCGAAACAGCAGCACGTCGTCGGGTGTCACGTCGCGCTGCCAAGCGGCGCCTTGCTCGGCGGCCACAGGCGTTGGCACCGGGTCGCCGGGCTGCACTGCTGGGCGGTAAACAATGTCGTGTTCTTCGGTCAGGCAAAGACCTTGAGCGTTGCTGATTTCATGCTTGACCAGCACAAAGAGCAGGTCCCCGCTGCGGCCTGACTTGTGCGTCACCGACTCGATGGTCGAGACCCGCTTGACTTCGTCGCCCACCCGCAGCGGCGCGTGCCACTGCAAACGGCCACCGGCCCACATGCGGCGCGGCAAAGGCACGGGCGGCAAAAAACCACCGCGCTTGGCATGGCCGTCCGGACCGATCTCGCTTTGCCGGTGATGCGGCAGAAAAAACAGCCAATGCCACAGCGCCGGCAACTCGGTGCCCGCGTGTGGCGTCGGGTCATCGCGGTCCAGCGTGGCGCTGAGCGCCCGCAGCGGTGCGGGCGTGATCAGGTCTTCCAAGGTTTCGGTGCGGCCTTGCCAGTCTTGCAGGTGGGCCAGGGTTTGGGGGTCAAGTGTTGTCGTCATTTCAAAATACCTAAGCAGTAATTCAGTTCAGTTCAATTCAGTCCACGGCGGCGCCAGAGCTTTTCACAATCTGGCTCCAACGCGCGATGTCTTCGTTCAGCAGGGCGGCAAATTGCTCGGGCGTGGTCGGCGGTGCCAGCTCGACGCCTTGCAGCTCCAGCTTGTCGCGCAGGTCTTTGCTGGCCAGCGCACGGCTCATGCCGTCTTGCAGCTTGGCCAGCACCTCGGCCGAAACGCCGGCGGGGGCAAACAGACCAATCCACAGCGTGCCGCTGTAGCCCGGCACGATTTCCGAGAGCGCCGGCACATCAGGCAAGGCGGGCGAACGGCGTGGGCTGCTGACGGCCAGTGGTTTGAGTTTGCCCGCCTTGATTTGCGCCAGCGACGACGGCAGGCTGGCAAACACCAGCGGCAGTTGGCCACCTAGAACGTCGTTGAGTGCGGGTGCAACGCCTTTGTAGGGTACGTGCTGCAACTGGATGCCGGCCATGCTGTTGAGCATCTCGCCGAGCAGGTGGTTCAGCGTGCCGTTGCCCGCCGAGGCGTACTGGTAAAAGCCGGGCTTGGCCTTGGCCAGGCTGATGAGTTCTTTCACCGACTTGACCGGAAATTCCGGGTTGGCCAGCAGCACGTTGGGCACCGCGCCAATCAGGGCGATGGGCTTGAAGTCTTTGACCGGATCGAAGCCGGGGTTTTTGTAAAGCGCGGGGTTGATGGCCTGACTGCTGCTGATGGTCATGAGCAGCGTGTAACCATCTTTGGCGGCCTTGCCGGCGTACTGGGTGCCGATGTTGCCACCCGCACCCGGCCGGTTTTCAACCGCCACGGGCGTGCCCAACAGTTCGCCGAGTTTTTGGCTGACCACGCGGCCCACAATGTCGTTGGTGCCGCCAGCGGTTTGCGGCACCACCATCAAAATCGGGCGGCTGGGGTAGGGCGCGGAGGTTTGCGCCAGCACCGCGGCTGTGCTGCACAAGCCAAGCCCGAGCGCTGCAGTCCACAGCAAGACCCGACGGGTCGTCGATGCGGCTATTGGAAAACGCGTTGTTGTCATTGTTTTGTCTCCTTGTCGAGCCGGTGATGTTCGGTCGATAACGGTTTCAGCGCAATCAGGGAATTCCAAACCAAGCCTTCGGGAAAACAAAAGGCTTGGCGTGGCGCAGTAACATCGACGGCATGCATTTTGATCTCAATGACCTGCGACTTTTTCTGTTGGCAGCCGAAGAAGGCAGCCTGACCAAGGCCGCTGCCAAGCATCACCTGTCGCTGGCCGCTGCCAGCGCCCGCATCAAAGCGCTGGAAGTGCAGGCCGACATGCCTTTGCTTTATCGGGAGGCTCGCGGTGTTCGCCTGTCACCGCCGGGGCTGGCTTTTTTGCACCACGCCCGCTTGATCCTGCATCAAGTCGATCAAATGCAGGGCGACTTGAATGAGTATGGCGGCGGCCTGCGCGGCCATTTGCGCGTTTTTGCCAACACCACCGCCGTCACTGACTTTTTGCCGGAGCTGCTGCCGCTGTTTCTGGCTGACAACCCGAAGGTGAATATCGACCTGCAGGAAAAGCCGAATGCCGAGATCGCCCGAGGCGTGCAAGACGGCCGCGCTGACCTGGGCATCGTCGCCGGTCAGGTGGACACGCTGGGGCTGGAGCAGCTGCACTTCAGCACCGACCGGTTGGTGCTGGCCACCGCGCTGTCCCACCCCTTGGCGCAGCGCCAGCAAGTCGCTTTTGCCGACACGCTGGACGAAGACGCCATTGGCATGCAGCCGGGCAGCACCTTGCAAATGTTTTTAGCGCAAGTGACGGAGGGGCTTGGCAAACCCATGAAGCTGCGCATCCAGCTGTCTAGTTTTGACGCCATGTGCCGGATGATTGGCGCGGGCGTTGGCGTGGGCATCGTGCCGGAGTCGACCGCGCTGCGCTATCAGGCGGCGATGGGCTTGGCGCTGGTGCAGCTGAGTGATGCTTGGTGCGTGCGTGAGCGCTATATCTTGACGCGTGAGCGGGCCGCCTTGCCAGCGTATGCGCAGTCCCTGATTGAGCGCTTGTGTGCACATTTTGTGCGCGCGGAAACCTTGCCAAGCCAGCGACAATAGCGCCCATCTCGACACTCATCGACACTAAGACCATGGCTCGCATGCAACTACAAGACATTTTATTTTCTCAAGGCTTTGGCACACGGCGGGTTTGCGCCGGTTTGGTGCAACAGGGTTTGGTCGTCGTCAACGGCGCGGTCTGCGATGACGCTGCCGCACCTTTTGAAGCGCAAGGGCTGCATTTCGAGGTGCAGGGCACGCCTTGGGAGTACCACGAAAAGGCTTATTTGATGCTGCACAAGCCCACGGCTTACGAGTGTTCGCAAAAGCCCGGTATGCACCCCGGCATTTACACCTTGTTGCCACCGCCGATTCGCCAGCGCGGCGGCGGTGCGGCGGCGGGCGTGCAGGCCGTTGGCCGCTTAGACCAAGACACCACCGGTTTGCTGCTGCTGTCCGACGACGGTAAATTCATCCACCGTATGAGCTCGCCGCGGCACCACGTGCCCAAGGTTTATGAGGTCACGGTCAAGCATCCGGTTGATGCGCAGCAGGTGCAAAAACTGCTGGATGGCGTGGTACTGGACGACGACCCGAAACCGGTGCGCGCGGCGGCTTGCGTGCAAACCGGTGAATTTCAGCTCAGTTTGACGCTGACTGAGGGCAAATACCACCAAGTTAAGCGCATGATCGCGGCGGTGAGCAACCGGGTTGAGTTGTTGCACCGCTCGCGCATTGGCGGTTTGACGCTGCCGGCTGACTTGGCGGCCGGCCAGTGGCGTTGGTTGACGGCAGAAGACTTGGCGAGTATTTCAGCGCCTGTGTCGGCGGCTGCGCTGCCTGTAACGTTGAATTAGACGTTGAACGAGACTCCTGCCGCTACACTGGCGCGCTGATCAGACAAGGCATTTTTGTGATTTCTGTTTCCCGCTTTTTTCCTTTCGTGTTGGCGCTGTTGTCGGTGACTGCTTTCGGCGCGTCGGCCGCCACGCCCGCAGCGTTCGTTCCACCCTTGTTTGTGCTGAATTCACTGGACGACAGTGTCAGTGTGCTGGACATGACGACTTGGACCGAAACCCGGCGCATCGCCACCGGCAAGCAGCCGCACCATCTGTACATGACGCCGGACGAAAAGTCGGTGATCGTGGCCAATGCGCTGTCGGATTCGCTGACCTTCATCGACCCCAAAACCGCAGAAATTCAGCACACCGTGCGCGGCGTTCTGGACCCGTACCACCTGCGTTTTTCGCCGGACATGAAGTGGTTTGTCACGGCGGCGAACCGGCTCAATCACATTGACATTTTTCGCTGGGATGGCAGCAATATGACGCTGGCCAAGCGCGTGTCGACCGGCAAGACGCCGAGCCATCTGTGGATTGACAGCAAGAGCAGCACAGTTTATTCAACCATGCAGGACAGCGACGAATTGATCGCGTTGGATCTGCAGACGCAAGCCATCAAGTGGCGCATCAAGACCGGCCCGATGCCGGCCGACCTGTTCGGCACGGCCGACGACAAACGAATCCTGGTGGCGCTGACCGGTGGCGATGCGGTCGAGGTCTACGACGTCTCCGGGCCTCAACCAGCGCGCAGCAAAGTCATCAAAACCGGGCTGGGCGCACATGCGTTTCGTGCTTTGGGCGACGGCCGCCATGTGCTGGTGAGTAACCGCGTGGCCAACTCCATCAGCAAGATTGACCTGCAGACGCTGGAAGTCGTTGGCCGCATTGCGGTGCCTGGCGGCCCTGACTGCATGGAAGTGACGCGCGACGGCAAGCAGCTTTTTGTGTCTTCGCGTTGGGCCCGCAAGCTCAGCGTGATTGATCTGGCCAGCGGCAAGCTGGTGCGGCAAGTGAACGTTGGAAAGAGCCCGCATGGCGTCTGGACGTTGGATCACGCGTCGCGCTGACAGGCTGGCCCGGATTGTCGGGCTGGCTGTCGTTGCAAGCTTCGCCCCTGCGTTGTGGGCGGGCGGTTGCGCGGCACCTATTTACCTGACCTTTGACACCGGCCACATGGCGGTTGCCCCGCTGATCGCCGACGTGCTGAAAAAGCACGACGTGCAGGTGACATTTTTTGCGGCCCATGAGCGCACTCAGACCGGCAACGGCAGCTTGGGCAGCGACTGGGCCAGCTGGTGGAAAGCCCGCGCTGCCGAAGGCCATGAGTTCGCCTCACACACCTACGACCACACCTATTGGCGCGCCGATGTGCTTGAGAAAAATGCTGCCACACGCTTTCGGGTCCGGCCCTCAGCCGGCCCTCAAGAGGGCAAAGAGCTGGTGTGGACCGCCGCGCAGTACTGCGCGGAGGTTCACAAATCTGAGCTGCGCTTGCAGGAAGTCACGGGTAAAAAAACGCTGCCCTTGTTTCGCGCGCCGGGTGGGAAGACCTCACCTGAACTGCTGAAGGCTGCGCGCAGCTGTGGCTATGCGCATGTGGCTTGGGCGCCGGCGGGATTTTTGGGCGATGAACTGCCTAGCGATCGATTCCCCAACGCGCAGTTGCTGCAAAAAGCTTTGCGCGATATTCAATCGGGCGACATCTTGGTGGCGCACTTGGGCATCTGGTCACGCCAAGATCCGTGGGCACCGGCCGTGCTGGAGCCGCTGATCGTCGGGCTCAAAGCACGAGGCTTTTGCTTCGCAACGCTGCGTGAGCATCCGCAGTACAAGCGCTGGATCGAACAGCGAGAGGCCAAAACATGAACTGGTTCAGTGACGCCTTTGCCGCTTTTCAGCTGAAGTTGTTTGAAGTGGTCGCGCCTTGGTTGTTCCAACTCGGCATGGGAAATTTGCTGGAGGATGCCTATGCGGCCAGCACTTGGCTCTTGGTCGGAGTGATCCAGATAGCGGTGTTGCTGCTGGTGATTGGGCCGCTGCAACTCTGGCGGCCTGCCGAGCCGGTGACCGACCGCGCCAGCATTCGCACCGACGTGATCTACACCCTGATTCATCGCTTGGGTTTGTTCCGGGTGGCGCTTTTCTTCACCCTTGAGCCGATCTTCAACAGCGGCTTTGGTTTTTTGCGAACCGCCGGCGTCGGCACCTTTCACCTGGACCAAGTCTGGCCGGGCGTGTCGGACGGCGCAGTGGCCAGTTTCCTCATTTACCTGTTGGCGTTTGACTTGGCGGCCTACTGGCTGCACCGTGGTCAGCACCGCATCGGTCTGTGGTGGCGTCTGCATTCACTGCACCATTCCCAGCAGCAAATGACCATGTGGAGCGACAACCGCAACCACCTGCTGGACGATGTGATTGTGAGTGTTTTGCTGGTGGTGCTGGCGCAGCTGATTGGCGTGGCACCAGAGCAATTCGTCGCCATCGTGGCCTTGACGCAGCTCAGCGAAAGTCTGCAGCACGCGAATGTGCGCCTGAGTTTTGGGCGCATCGGCGAGCGGCTCTGGGTCAGTCCCTTGTTTCATCGGGTGCACCACAGTATTCATTCAGGCAACGGCAATTACGGCGTGTTGTTGCCGTGGTGGGACCAGCTGTTTGGCACGGCCAACTTTCAGACGCATTACGACCCGACCGGTGTGAAAGTCTCGCAAGACAAGGCGCTCGACGACGGCCCGGGCCTCTGGTCGCAGCAGTGGCGGGGACTGAAACGACTCTTGGGGCGCGCATGAAACGGTTGATGGATTCTTTTTGGCGGGCCACGCTGTATTGCCTGCATCCACGGGTGATCTCCTTGTCCTTTCTGCCGTTGGTCATCATGGCTGCGATGGCGCTGGGACTGGGTTATTTTTATTGGAATGATGCGATCGACCTGCTGCGCGGTCAGCTTGACAGCTACCAGCTGGTCGCCAGCATGACGGAGTGGCTGCAAGGGCTGGGGCTGAGTGATCTGCGTCTGGTGATGGCTCCCGCGCTGCTGCTGTTCATGGCCATTCCCGTCATCGTCATGGTGTCGCTGCTGTTTGTGGCGCTGTTGATGACACCGGCGATGGTCGGCCTGGTGGCTGAGCGACGTTTTCCTTTGCTCGACCGCAGACGGGGTGCCTCGTTCGGGGGCAGCGTGTTGTGGAGTCTGGGCTCAACCCTGATGGCTTGCGCGGCCTTGTTGTTGTCGTTGCCGTTGTGGCTGATTCCGCCGCTGGTGCTGGTGGTGCCGCCGCTGATCTGGGGCTGGCTGACCTACCGCGTCATGGCTTATGACGCCTTGGCCGAGCACGCCAGTGCCGAAGAGCGGGAACAGGTTTTTAAGTTGCACCGCGTTCCCTTGCTGTGCATCGGCATCTTGAGCGGCTATCTCGGGGCGGTGCCCAGCGTGATCTGGGCCTCCGGTGCCATGTTTGTCGCCATGGCGCCTATTCTGGTGCCGATCGCTATCTGGATCTACACCCTTGTGTTTGCTTTCTCGTCGCTCTGGTTCACGCATTACGCTTTGTCTGCCTTGCAGCAGGTGAGGGCACAAAACGCCACGACCGCGGCCGCCGAGTCTTTCAATCTGCCTTCTTCAACCTGAGCGTTCAGCGCTTTCACACCATGGCTCAAAACTTCGGCATCATCATCATTGGCGATGAAATTCTCTCCGGCAAACGTGCTGACAAGCACTTGGCCAAGACCATCGAACTGCTGGGTGCCCGCGGCCTGCAACTGAGTTATGCCGACTACGTGGGCGATGACCCTGAGCGCATCACCGCGACCTTGGCGCGGGCCTTTGTCGCTGCCCGTGACCATGGCGATGTGATTTTTTCTTGCGGCGGCATTGGCGCCACGCCAGACGACCACACGCGCCAATGCGCGGCTCGGGCTTTAGGTGTCGAATTGGCGTTGCACCCCGAAGCCAAGGTCTTGATTCATGACCGCATGCACGACGTCGCACGGGAGCAAGGTCTGCCCTACGAGCCCGACCGCGAAGACAACATTCACCGCCTCAACATGGGCACGTTTCCGCTGGGTGCCAGCATCATCCCCAACCCGTACAACAAGATTCCGGGTTTCTTTTGTGCCGCCGGGCCGGCCCAAGCGGCGAACACCCAGCCAGGTGGCGTCTACTTTGTGCCGGGCTTTCCGGTCATGGCTTGGCCCATGATCGAGTGGGTGCTCGACACCCACTACAGCCACTTGCACCAACTGCAGGCCTACAGCGAAAAATCGGTGATTGTCATGGGCTCGATGGAGGCCATGCTGACGCCGCTGATGATCGAGCTCGAAGCGCGCCACCCCGGCGTCAAAGTCTTCAGCCTGCCCAGCGTCGACCATCCGCAATACGGCCGTCATATCGAATTGGGCGTCAAAGGCGCACCCGCCGAGGTCAATGCTGCTTATCCGGCGCTGTTGGCGGGCTTGCATGTTTTCAATGTCAAGCTGGGCCCTGAATTGGTGCGTTAATAAATGCACTTAATCAGTGCGTCGCATATCACCCAAATGAGTGCATAGAGCGCGCTTGGGCACGATTCGGAGTCGCTTGTGCCCCTCACTTTTTGTGATTCTTGTTCAGTTTGTGGCCAAAAACACCGTGGTTGACGGCACAATGGACGGTTGGGTAGACCCAAAGAAACATCCCATTGGCATAAAAAGTGCATTCATCGGCACTGAGCAGATTTTTTAACCACCATCCAGCAACAGGAGATTCTGATGGCAAAGACCGTCGCAGACGTCATGAAAATGGTCAAGGAAAACGAAGTCAAGTTTGTTGACTTCCGCTTCACTGACACCCGTGGTAAAGAGCAGCACGTTACCGTGCCTGTGTCTCACTTTGACGAAGACAAGTTCACTTCAGGCCACGCATTTGACGGCTCATCCATCGCCGGTTGGAAAGGCATTGAAGCTTCCGACATGCAATTGATGCCTGACCCGAACACGGCCAACATCGACCCTTTCTTTGAAGAAACCACCGTTTTCATGAGCTGCGACGTCGTCGAGCCTGCCGACGGCAAGGCCTACGATCGTGACCCACGTTCGATCGCCAAGCGCGCCGAGGCCTACCTCAAGGCCTCCGGCCTGGGCGACACCGCGTTCTTCGGACCAGAGCCAGAATTTTTCGTCTTCGACGACGTTCGCTGGAACACCGACATGTCGGGCACCTTCTTCAAGATCGACGAGTACGAAGCGCCTTGGAATTCAGGCAAAAAGCTTGATGGCGGCAACCGCGGCCACCGTCCAACTGTCAAGGGTGGTTACTTCCCAGTGCCACCGGTCGACAGCATGCACGATATGCGCTCGGAAATGTCCCTGATTCTCGAATCGTTGGGCATCCCTGTCGAAGTGCATCACCACGAAGTCGCTGGCCCAGGCCAGAACGAACTGGGCACCAAGTTCAGCACGCTGGTTGAGCGCGCCGACTGGACACAGGTCCTGAAGTACGTGGTTCACAACGTCGCCAATGCCTACGGCAAGACCGCGACCTTCATGCCAAAACCCATCGTTGGCGACAACGGTTCCGGCATGCACGTGCACCAGTCGATCTGGAAAGACGGCAAAAACTTGTTCGCCGGCGACGGCTATGCAGGCTTGTCTGATTTCGCGCTGTACTACATCGGCGGCATCATCAAGCACGCACGTGCCCTGAACGCGATCACCAACCCGGGCACCAACAGCTACAAGCGTTTGGTCCCAGGTTACGAGGCCCCGGTCAAGCTGGCTTACTCAGCCAAAAACCGCTCGGCTTCGATCCGTATTCCGCACGTGGCCAACCCTAAAGGGCGCCGCATCGAGGCACGTTTCCCAGATCCACTGATGAACCCGTATCTCGGCTTCTCAGCTCTGATGATGGCCGGTCTGGACGGCGTCGAAAACAAGATCCATCCTGGCGAAGCTGCCACTAAAGATCTGTACCATCTGCCGCCTGAAGAAGACGCGTTGGTGCCAACGGTTTGCCACAGCTTGGACCAAGCGCTCGACTGCCTCGATGCAGACCGCAGCTTCTTGACCAAGGGCGGCGTCTTCACCGACAGCATGCTCGACGCTTACATTGAACTCAAAATGGGTGAAGTCACGCGTCTGCGTCAGGCCACGCACCCGATCGAGTTTGACATGTACTACTCGCTGTAAAGCGGAACTTGCAGAGCTGCACCGGTGCAGGCCGGTCAGTGTTGCAACAAAAAAGACAGCTTCGGCTGTCTTTTTTTTTGCATTGCCAAACTCCGTTACTGCGAGCAAAAAAGCCCCGTCACTGCGAGTAATAAATTTCCGTCACTGCGAGCGAAGCGCGGCAGTCCATGTCTTACAGTCGGTGAATGCAACCCGCCATTTATATTCTGGCCAACCAAGCGCGCGGCACGCTGTATGTGGGCGTAACTTCTAACCTGATTCAACGCGTCTGGCAGCACAAGAACAACTTGGCTCAGGGATTCACGCAGCGGTACGACGTTCATATGCTGGTTTATTTTGAATTGCACGCCACGATGCCGGATGCCATCATTCGTGAGAAGCAACTAAAGGCCGGGTCGAGAGCTAAGAAATTGAGCTTGATTGAGGGTATGAACCCAGCTTGGGCTGATTTGTATGCGGGCTTGTTGTGAAGCGTGAAGATTCGGGGCGGGAGATGGACTGCCGCGCTTCGCTCGCAGTGACGGAAACTTGTTCGCGCATTAACGGGACTGCCGCTCGAGCAAAAAGCGCGTCATGGCGAGCGTAGCGCGGCCATCCATCGTGGAGGTGCGCGGGAGATGGACTGCCGC
>CANFXC010000077.1 GCA_947450765.1 Comamonadaceae bacterium
AGCGGAATTGCTATCGTTTTTAGAGCTGACTACGGCGGTTTGGTGCGGCCTTGGAGAAGACCGCGGGTTAAGTTGTGAACCAGCTGAAGAAGCTTCAGATGGGCCGGGTGCTGCGCCACCAGTCAATCAAGATATCGGTTGATGACTCAATCGATATCTCAGAATTGTCCAGCAGCTTGGCGTCTTGAGCGGGTTTCAAGGGAGCGCTTTTGCGTGATGAGTCACGCAGATCGCGGGCTTCCAAGTCCTTTTCAATGTCGGCTAGTGTAGCCGGAATACCCTTTGAAATCAACTGCTTATGCCTGCGCTCGGCGCGGTGCCGGGCACTCGCCGTGAGGAAGACTTTGAGCGCGGCATCAGGGAAGATTTCAGTGCCCATGTCGCGGCCGTCGGCAACCAAGCCAGGCAGTTGCCGAAAGCCGCGTTGCAGCGCCAGCAAAGCGGCCCGCACGGGTGGGTGAACCGATACTTGCGAGGCCGCCATGCCGGCGCTTTCGGTGCGGATAGCGTCGGACACATCCTCGCCGGACAGGAAAATCTGGTCGCCGACAAAGCGCACTGGCAGCGTCGCTGCGATGGCGGCCACGCCGTTCGCGTCGCTCAGGGCTACGCCGGCACGGCTGGCTGCAAAGGCCGCTAAGCGGTAGAGCGCGCCGGAGTCGAGGTAGTGGTAGCCGAGCCGATGCGCGGCAACCGCTGCCAGCGTGCCTTTGCCGGAAGCGGTTGGGCCGTCAATGCTGAGCACTGGAATATCGGCGGGCTGGGCTTGGGCCACTGAAAACAGGGTTTCAAAATAATCAGGAAACGTCTTGGCGACGCATTTTGGGTCAAGAATGCGCACCGGCAGGCCAGCTGGGTTGAAGGCGGCCAACGAAAAACACATGGCCACGCGGTGGTCGTCGTAGGTGTGAATGGCTGCGCTGTGCCATTGCTGCGGCGGTTTGATGCGGATGAAGTCCGCGCCTTCTTCCACCTCGGCACCGAGCTTGCGCAGCTCGCAGGCCATGGCGGCAATGCGGTCTGTTTCTTTGACGCGCCAGCTGGCGATGTTGCGCAGCGTGGTTTGGCCGTCGGCATACAGCGCCATGACGGCAAGCGTCATGGCGGCGTCGGGGATGTGGTTGCAGTCGAGGTCGATGGCTTTGAGTGGCCAGGCGCCGCGCGAGATTTTCAGTGAGTTTGGGCTGCTTTCAATCTTGGCGCCCATCAGCTGCGCGGCTTCGACAAAGCGAATGTCGCCTTGAATCGAGCCCGAGCCGATGCCCCAAACTTCAATCGCGTGGCTGGGGTCTGCGCCGGTGGCGATGGCCCCGAGCGCGACAAAGTAACTGGCTGAAGAGGCGTCGCCTTCAACATGAATTTCCCCCGGCGACTGATAAGTGCTGCCAGCCGGAATGGTGAAGCTTTGCCAGCCGTCCCGCTGCACCTGAATGCCGAAGCGGGCCAGCAAATTCAGCGTGATCTCAATGTACGGTTTGGAGATCAACTCGCCTGAGACCTCGATGCGAATGTCGCGCTCAGCCACCAACGGCAGCGCCATCAGCAGCGAGGTCAGGAACTGGCTCGACACATCACCGCGGACTTGGATGGGCGCGTCCAGCCGCAGTTGGCCGGGTCGAAGCCGCAGTGGGGGAAAGCCGTCTTCGCCCAAGTAGTCAATGCCGCAGCCGAGTTGGCGCAGCGCGTCGACCAAGTCGCCGATGGGGCGCTCGTGCATGCGCGGCACGCCCGAGAGTTCAAAGTCGCCACCGAGCAGTGCGAGTGCGGCTGTCAGCGGTCGCATGGCGGTGCCCGCGTTGCCCATGAACAATTTGCCCTGCGTGTTCAACAGCTTGCCGGCCACACCGCCGATGACGGCGGTGTGGCCGGTTTGCTCCACCGAGCAGCCGAGTTGCTTGAGCGCGGCCAGCATCACGGCGGTGTCGTCCGAGGCCAGCAAGTCGTGCACCACGGTTTCGCCTTGGCTCATCGCTGCCAGCAGCAGCACACGGTTGGAGATGCTTTTAGAGCCCGGCAGGCGAACGGTGCCGTGCGCGCCAGTGAGTGGCGGGATGTCTAGAAATTCAATATCAAACATGAAGCACCCAGATTAATTGGGAAGTCAGGAATTCAGGGCGCTTATTTGGAAGCTGCCGCTGGTGTGTGTTGCCAGTCGGTTCGTGCTTGGCTGGCTTGGCGAATGCTGTCTTGCAGCGATGCCGCGTCGCCGGTTGCTATCAATTTTTCAAGTGCTTGCAGACTGGCTTGAAAGTGGCGCGATTGCGCCAGCAGCTCGTCCCGGTTGGCCAAGAGAATGTCACGCCACATGACGGGTTCGGCGGCAGCAATGCGGGTGAAATCCCGAAAACCGGGTCCGGCCAGCGACAGGTATTGCTCGCCTTCGGCTTGCGCGCCCAAGCTGTTCATCATGGCAAAAGCCAGCAAATGCGGCAGATGACTGACGGCGGCATAAGCGGCGTCATGCGTTTGCGGCGACATCTCACTGACGATAGAACCCAGTGCCGTCCAAAGCTGGCGGGCTTGTTGGAGTTGAACAGTGGCGGTTTCCGTCAGCGGTGTGAGGATGACTTTTTTGCCGACGTACAAATCGACCAAGGCGTTTTGCACGCCTGAGACTTCGCGTCCGCAGATGGGGTGCGCCGGTACAAAGCAGGACAGTCGGTTGCCGAGCGTTTGCAAAGCGGCGTTCACAACATCGCGCTTGGTCGAGCCAACGTCCATCACCAAGGTGGTGGTGGCGATGATCGGTTGAATGGCGCGAAGCGTGGCTTCGGTTGCGGCCACCGGCACGGCCAGCAGCACCAGGTCAGCGCCTGTAGCTGCTTCTGCCGCTGAGCTGGCGATGGCGTCAATCACGCCCATCTCCAAGGCGAGTGTGGTGGTGGTGATGGATGGGCTAAAGCCGACCACGCGTTTGACAAGACCCGCGCGTTTGAGGGCGAGTGCAAACGAGCTGCCCATCAGGCCGCAGCCGATCAGACCGAGTTGCTCAAACATGATGGGCAACTTCAAGCGCCTGCAGGGTAAGTTCCCAGCACTTTGAAGAAGGCGCAGAGTTGCTGCAATTCTTTCAGTGCGGCAACGACATGCGGCTCAGACGTGTGGCCCTGCAGGTCGATGTAAAAGTAATATTCCCACTGTCCTGAGCGGGCTGGCCTGGATTCAAAGCGCGTCATCGACACGCCATGTGTTTTGAGGGGGCCCAGGATGTCGTGCACCGCGCCGGGCCGGTTTGGCACCGAGACGATCAGGCTGATGCAGTCTTTGCCTGAAGGCGGCGGCGAAGGCAGCGTTTGCGGCAGGCAGACCACGACAAAACGCGTGCGATTGAAGGCGTCGTCTTGAATCGCGTGAGCGGCCGTGTGCAGACCAAACTGTGCGCCTGCGCGGTCGCTGGCGATGCCGGCCCACGCCGGATTTGTTGTGGCCAGTCGGGCACCTTCGGCATTGCTTGAAGCCGTGCGGCGTTCAGCGTTGGGCAGGTGCGCTGTGAGCCAGTTTTGGCACTGCGCCAAAGCTTGCGGATGCGCGTAAACCACTTCAATGCCTTCAAGGGAATCGGACAGGCGCAGCAAGTTGTGACGGACCAGCAGGCTGGTTTCGCCAATGATGTGCAAGGGCGAATTCAGGAATAGATCCAGCGAACGCGAGACCACGCCTTCGGTGGAATTTTCGACAGGTACCACGCCATAGTTGGCGCTGCCGCCAGCGGTTGCGCGAAAGACTTCGTCGATGCTGCTGCACGACACATGCTCAATGCTGGCGCCGAAAAAATTCAGGGCGGCTTGTTCGCTGAAGGTGCCGGCGGGGCCAAGATAGGCCACGCGCACAGGGGCCTCCAGCGCCAGACAGGCCGACATGATTTCGTTCCAAATGGCGGCGACGTGTTCATTTTTCAGCGGCCCGGTGTTGGCTTGCTGAATTTTTTCAATGACGGCGGCGACGCGATCCGGCCTGAAGAAGGGTGTGCCTTCGCGTTTTTTAACTTCGCCAACCTGCTCGGCCACATGGGCCCGCTGGTTCAGCAGCGCCAGCAGTTCTTTGTCGAGCTTGTCGATTTGAATTCGTAAGTCCGGGAGATTGGGTGTCATGTTGTCCTGTTGTCTGGCCCAGGTCAGGCGCGTTTTTGTTCGAATTCTTGCATATGGCTGACCAGTGCCTCAACGCCAGCCAGCGGCATGGCGTTGTACAGACTGGCGCGCATGCCGCCTAAGCTTTTATAGCCTTTGAGCTGCAGCAGTCCGCGCGCTTTGGCTTGCGCTAAGAAGGCGTCGTTGAGTTTGTCATCGGCCAGAAAAAACGGAATGTTCATCCGCGAACGGCAATTTTTAGCGACGCGGCTGGTGTAGAAATCAGAGCTGTCGATGAAGTCGTACAGCAGCTTGGCTTTGGCGATGTTGCGCTGTTCGATGGCGGCAATACCGCCTTGCTTTTTCAGCCACTGAAAGGTCAGACCCGCGATGTAGATGCCGTAAGTGGGCGGCGTGTTGTACATCGACTCAGCATCAGACACTATTTTGTAGTCAAAAGCCGAAGGGCAGTGCTGCATGGCGTGGCCGAGCAAGTCTTTGCGGACAAACACCAGCGTCACGCCAGCAGGGCCGACGTTTTTCTGGGCGCCGCCGTAAGCCAAGCCGACACGCGACCAATCCACTGGGCGTGAAGCCATGTGCGAAGACATATCAATCACCAGCGGTGCTTGACTACCCAGTGCTTTGAGGTCGGGTAACTCATGGATTTCAACGCCGTGCACGGTCTCGTTGGTGCAGACGTGGACATACCGAGCGTCATTGCGCAATTGCCATGTGGCAGGAGCTGGCAGACTGGTGTGACCGTCTTCGCTGTTGCTGGCCGCGATGTTGACTTGGCAGTATTTGCGGGCTTCTTTTTGTGAGCGCTCGCTCCAGTTGCCGGTGACCACGTAATCGGCTTGTTCGCCGCGCGACAGGTTCAGCGGAACGATGGCGTTTTCAGCAATGCCGCCACCTTGCATGAAGAGAATACTGAACTCTTTTGGCACCGCCAGAAGCTCCCTGATATCGGCTTCTGCTGATTCATAAATCGAGACAAACTCTTTGCCCCGGTGGCTCATTTCCATGACGCTCATGCCGCTGCCATGCCAGTCCAGCATCTCGGCTGCGGCGCGTTCGAGTACTTCTTCAGGAAGCGCTGCTGGGCCTGCCGAAAAGTTGTAGGGACGGCTCATTTTTTGGCAGGTTTGGCAGTCGATGCGGCTGGTTTTGCAGGCGCCGGTGCGACGGCTGCCGGTGCGGGAGCTGGTCCGACGATGCGGCTTGCGACTTCGTCGAATTGTTTGGCTCTGGCGATGACTTCAGCGCGCGATGCTTCCACCAGTTTGCCGGTGAAAATCGAGCCCAGTTCCGGGGCAATGTTTTGGTATTTACGGATGGCGGGAGCTTCCAAGAAGCCAGCAATTTGTTTCAGCTCGTCAAGCGTGAAGCGCTCCATGTAAACCGGCACCAAGGCGTCGGTGCCGACTTGCTGAAGTTTGCTGCGAATGATCTTGTTGACCTCGTCCGAATATTTTTGCAGCTCGGTATTCAACTCAATGGTGACCTTGGCCTGCTGATCTTTGGCTACGTTGGCTTGCAAGCGGGGCTGCCAGTTATTGATCATGTCTTGAGTCGTTCCGCCGGCCAGATTCGCCACCAGGCGATCCATGTCAGGGCCTTGTTGCAAAGCCACTACTTTCGTGGCCCATTCCAGTTTTGGATCTGCGGCGAAAGGTGCTTGAGAGCTGGCGGTCGCGGGCGCAGCGGTTTGCGGGGCTTGCGCCGAAGCGCTAAAGCCAAGCGTTGCCAGTGCGATGGCTGTGATTAGTCTCTTCATTCAGTCACTTCCGGGTTGGTGTCGGTGTTGTCGCTAGGCTCAGCGTCGTCCAGCGTGGCGTCGTTTTCAACGATGCGTTGCAGGCCGCTTAATTTCGAGCCGTCATCGAGTCCGATCAGGGTCACGCCTTGTGTGGCGCGGCCCATTTCGCGGATCTCGCTGACGCGGGTGCGAACCAGCACGCCGCGGTCTGTGATGAGCATGATTTCATCGTCTGGATGAACCAGCGTGGCGGCCACAACCTTGCCGTTGCGCTCGCTTTGCTGGATCGCGATCATGCCTTTGGTGCCGCGTCCGTGGCGGGTGTATTCGTCGATTGATGTGCGTTTGCCGTAGCCGTTTTGAGTCGCCGTCAACACGCTTTGAAGTTCGTCTTCAGCCACGAGCATGGCGATGACGTTTTGCGTTTCTTCCAGCATCATGCCGCGCACGCCGCGGGCCGTACGACCCATAGGACGGACGTCGTTCTCATCGAAACGTACGGCTTTGCCGCCGTCCGAAAACAACATCACGTCGTGCTTGCCGTCCGTCAAGGCAGCGCCAATCAGGTAGTCGCCATCATCCAAAGCGACGGCGATGATGCCAGCTTTGCGCGGGTTGTTGAAGTCGTCCAGCGGTGTTTTCTTGACGGTGCCCATGGAGGTTGACATGAAGACGTAGCGGTCTGCCGGGAAGCTCCGGTTGTCGCCGGTCAACGGCAGCACAACGGTGATTTTTTCGCCTTCTTGCAAAGGGAACATGTTGACGATCGGGCGACCGCGCGAACCACGTGAGCCGGCCGGAACTTCCCACACCTTGAGCCAGTAAAGACGGCCACGGTTTGAAAAACACAGCATGTAGTCGTGCGTGTTGGCGATGAAGAGTTGGTCGACCCAGTCGTCTTCTTTGGTGGCAGTGGCCTGCTTGCCGCGACCCCCACGCTTTTGCGCGCGGTACTCACTCAAGGGCTGGCTCTTGACATAACCGAGATGCGACAAGGTCACCACCATGTCCGTGGGTGTGATCAGGTCTTCAGTGCTCAGGTCAAACGAGCTGTGTTCAATCAGGCTGCGGCGGGCGCCGATTTTGCTTTGACCGAACTCAGTTTTGACCACGGTCAACTCGTCACCAATGATGGTGGACACGCGTTCTGGGTGGGCCAAAATGTCGAGCAAATCGTCAATCTCCGCCATGACTTCTTTGTACTCGACCACAATTTTGTCTTGCTCTAGACCGGTCAAGCGTTGCAGACGCATTTGCAGAATTTCTTGCGCCTGCGTTTCAGACAGACGGTACAGGCCATCCGCCCCCATGCCGAACTCGCGCTCAAGCCCGTCAGGCCTGTAATCGTCGGCATTGACCACATCGCCATCAGCGCGCGTACGGATCAACATCTCGCGGACCAATTTGCTGTCCCATGGCTTGAGCATCAGCTCAGCCCGGGCAACCGGCGGTGTGGGTGCATTGCGAATGATGGCAATGAAGTCGTCAATATTCGCCAGTGCGACAGCCAGACCTTCAAGCACGTGGCCGCGCTCACGCGCTTTGCGCAGCGTGTACACCGTGCGACGCGTGACCACTTCGCGGCGGTGCGACAGAAAGACCTCAATCAAATCTTTGAGGTTGCACAGTTTGGGCTGGCCATTCACCAGCGCCACCATGTTGATGCCGAAGTTGTCTTGCAGCTGTGTTTGCTTGTAGAGGTTGTTGAGCACCACTTCCGGCACTTCGCCGCGCTTGAGCTCGATGACCAGACGCATGCCCGATTTGTCGCTCTCATCTTGAATGTGGCTGATGCCTTCGATCTTCTTTTCATGGACCAGCTCGGCCATGCGCTCTTGCAGCGTCTTCTTGTTGACCTGGTAAGGCAGTTCGTCAACGATGATGGATTGGCGCTGGCCTTTGTCGATGTCCTCGAAATGGCATTTGGCGCGCATCACCACACGACCACGGCCTGTGCGGTAACCGTCGCGCACACCATTGATGCCGTAAATAATGCCGGCTGTCGGGAAGTCCGGGCCTGGGATGATTTCCATCAGATCGTCGATGGTGGCGTCCGGGTGCTTGAGCATGTGCAGGCAAGCATCGACCACTTCATTCAGGTTGTGTGGCGGAATGTTGGTGGCCATGCCGACGGCAATACCGGACGAGCCATTGACCAGTAAATTTGGGAATCTGGCTGGCATAACCAGCGGCTCATGCTCGCTGCCGTCGTAGTTGGGGCCGAAATCTACGGTTTCTTTGTCCAGGTCGGCAAGCAACTCATGCGCAATTTTGGACATGCGAATTTCGGTGTAACGCATGGCCGCTGCGTTGTCGCCGTCGACCGATCCGAAGTTGCCCTGACCATCCACCAACATGTGACGCAGCGAAAAATCCTGCGCCATGCGAACGATGGTTTCATACACCGCGCTATCGCCGTGTGGATGGTATTTACCAATCACGTCGCCGACGATACGGGCCGACTTTTTGTAGGGTTTGTTCCAGTCGTTGTTGAGCTCGTGCATGGCGAACAACACGCGACGATGAACCGGCTTGAGTCCGTCACGAGCGTCTGGCAGCGCACGCCCGACGATCACGCTCATGGCGTAATCAAGGTAGCTGCGCCGCATTTCCTCTTCCAAGCTGATGGGCAGGGTTTCTTTGGCAAACTGAGTCATGGAGGGCCTGAGAGAAGTCGCAAAATAAGCAAAACGCTTGGATGAGGCGAAAACATAACCCGGCTAAGCCGAGTTTGTGTAACCCGTCATTTTAGGGCCACTGAGACCTTAATGTTTTGTAGTTGGATTGCAACAATCATGAGGATAAAAGAATGCATGAGTGTGAGACAAGGGCTTGACTTTGGCGTTTGTCGTGATCGTCACAAATCTGTATGGCACAATAGTTGTAACGCTTGGAGTGATGGTCATTCAAGGCGTGTAAATCAGCATTTTTAGTAATCGCAGCCTCGCTGCGGCATCTCTCTAGAGGACAACTATGATCAAATTCAACAAATTGGCGGTGTTGTTTGCTTCCGCAGCAATTGTTACCGTTGCGGGTGCTCAATCAGTCGACAACTGGCGCAATGGTGCCGGTGATCTGGCTTGGAAAAACGGCGCTGGTGACCTCTGCTGGCGTGGCGCTACTTGGACGCCTGCTACTGCGGCTAAAGGTTGCGATGGCGCCATTGTTCCTGCTGCACCTGTCGCAGTCGTTGCACCAGCGCCAGCTGCTGCACCTGCACCAGCTCCTGTTGCCAAGCCAGCGCCAGCTGTTGTGCCTGCAGTCGCTGCAACCAAGGTCACTTACGCTGCTGACGCATTCTTTGACTTCGACAAATCAGCATTGAAACCAGAAGGCCGCGCCAAGTTGGACGACCTGATCGGCAAAATCAAGGGCATCAACCTCGAAGTCATCATCGCTGTGGGTCACACAGACTCCATCGGTACCGTCAAATACAACCAGAAGTTGTCTGTGAAGCGCTCTGAGTCTGTCAAGGCTTACCTCGTGTCCAAAGGCATCGAGAAAAACCGTGTTTACACCGAAGGCAAAGGCAAGAGCCAGCCAGTCGCTGACAACAAAACCTCCGAAGGCCGTGCGAAAAATCGCCGCGTCGAAATCGAAGTTGTTGGAACACGCGCTAACTAATCCTTTCGGATAGTCTCAAAAAAACCGCGCTTCGGCGCGGTTTTTTTATGCCTCAACGATAATCACACCCATGCACTTAACTGAAAACGCCGACCCGGCCGAACTGGCTAAATTCTCTGATCTTGCCCACCGCTGGTGGGACACCGAGAGCGAGTTTCGTCCCCTGCATCAAATCAATCCACTGCGACTCGCCTGGATTGACGATCTGGTGCCGCTCAAGGGCAAACGGGTGGTCGACATTGGTTGCGGCGGCGGCATTCTGGCCGACTCCATGGCGCGCAAAGGGGCGGAGGTGTTGGGCATTGATCTGGCTACCAAGGCGCTGCGGGTGGCGCAACTCCACGCACTCGAGGCCCAAACCGTGGGCGTGACTTACCGGGAAGTCAGTGCTGAAAAGCTGGCAGACGAACAGCCCGCCAGCTTTGACGTGGTCACGTGCATGGAGATGCTAGAGCACGTACCAGACCCGGCGTCAGTGGTTCGGGCCTGCGCCACGCTGGTCAAGCCTGGCGGCCAAGTTTTCTTTTCGACCATCAACCGCAACCCCAAAGCGTTTCTGTTTGCCATCGTCGGCGCTGAATACGTGCTCAACTTGTTGCCACGCGGCACCCACGAATTCGCCAAGTTCATCAAACCCAGTGAATTGGCTTCATACGCACGCGCTGCCGGCCTTGATTTGCAACACACGCGCGGCATGGAATACAACCCCTTGACGCGGCATTACTGGCTCAGTGCCAACACCAGCGTCAACTACATGCTGGCCATGCAAAAAACATGAGCCAAAGTCATCGATTTTTTGACGGCATTGAAGCGGTGCTGTTTGACCTTGACGGCACCCTGATCGACAGCGCGCCTGACTTGGGTGCTGCCGCCGACAAAATGCGCACAGACCGAGGCTTGCCCGCGCTGCCATTGACCGACTACCGTCCTATGGCTGGTGCGGGGGCGAGGGGAATGATCGGCGTAGCCTTAGGCTTGAGTCCGCAAGACCCGACCTTTCTGGAGCTCCGTGAAGAGTTCTTTTTGAATTACGAGGCTTGCCTCACCGAACGCACATACGCCTTTGAAGGTGTCGCTGAATTGATCGGCCAGATTGAGGGCCTTGGCTTGAAATGGGGCGTTGTGACCAACAAGTCAGAACGCTTTGCTTTGCCGTTGACTCGCCTCATGCCGCTTTTTTCGACGGCATCGACCGTTGTCTGCGGTGACACCACGCCGCATGCCAAGCCGCATCCAGCGCCTTTGCTGGAGGCCGCACGCCAATTGAATGTTTTGCCGGAGCGCTGCCTGTACGTGGGCGATGACGAGCGCGACATTGTGGCTGGTCGTGCTGCGGGCATGCCTACCGTGGCAGCTGCCTACGGTTACCTTGGCGCTACGGGCGAAACTGATGCTTGGAACGCCCACGCCACGATTCGATCTGCCGGTGAACTCTTGAATTTCCTCCGAATGCCTTAAACTATAAGCTTGGGGCTGCATTGGTTTCGACGTGGGTTCGGACGCGGTGTGGTGCATGTCGAGCTGAATGTGCTCGTTAATCTGATTCAAAAAAACTAACTGCAAACGACGAACGTTTCGCACTCGCTGCTTAATTGCCAGTGAGCTTTACAACA
>CANFXC010000078.1 GCA_947450765.1 Comamonadaceae bacterium
ATTTCACCCACTCGTTTTACGCCGCCTACGGCATCTACTACCCGCTCAACTCAGTGCTCTTTGCAGGCCTGCGAAACATCGTTGCGACGGGCTACCCAACAGACGGCGACCGGACCGGCCTGGTTGCAGGACCGCTGCCGACGGTCAAGGTCGAACTCAACCCTGTCATTTCGCTGAACATGAGCATCGTGCCCAAGCGCAACGCCATCGTGATGGTCAATTTGGGGTACAGGTTTTGAGACATTCCTCAACGCGTACAAGGTATTTCCGTCACTGCGTATGAAGTATTTCTGTCACTGCGAGCGCAGCGCGGCAGTCCATGGCTTTCTCAGCGTGCCACGCCCAACAAGCTCTCCAGCAACGCAGGGTTTTGCTTCAGCTCTTGGGCCGAACCGGCATGCGCCACGCTGCCCCGGTCAAGCACCACGGCCAGGTCGGAAATAGCCAACACAGCTTGCGGATGCTGCTCAACGATGATGGCCGACAAGCCTTCTTCGCGCGTGATGCGGCGGATAGCACGCAACAACTCTTCCACAATGATGGGCGCCAAGCCTTCCAGCGGTTCGTCGAGCAACAACAAACGCGGGTTGAGCACCAGCGCGCGGCCGACCGCCAGCATTTGCTGCTCGCCACCCGACAACTGCGTCCCGAGGTTGGTCTTGCGCTCAGCCAAGCGCGGAAACATGGCGTAGACACCGTCTGGCGTCCACTTGCCGGGACGCGCCACCGCGGTCAGGTTTTCATGCACCGTCAGCGACTTGAAGATGTTGCGCTCTTGCGGGACCCAGCCAATGCCAGCCGCGGCCCGCTCATGCGGTGCCAGCGTATGTAGCAGGCGACCGGCCAGCGTGATGCTGCCACCGTGCTGCCGTGTGGCACCCGCCAGCGTATTGATCAACGTGGTCTTGCCGGTGCCGTTGCGACCCAACAGCGCGAGGGTCTGCCCTTCGCCCAGCGCCAGCGAGACGTCGTTCAAGACAACCGCTTCGCCGTAGCCCGCGCTCAAGTTGTCGACACGTAATAACTCAATCATGGTGTGCGTCCTCGCCGTGGCCCAGATAAACGGCCTTCACTTCAGGGTTGGCGGCAATCTCTTCTGGCGTGCCTTCCGTCAGCAAAGTGCCGTTGACCAGCACCGTCATGCGCGTCGCGAAACTGAACACCAAGTCCATGTCGTGCTCGATCAGCAACACCGACACATCGGCCGGCAAGTCGGCCACGGTTTGCAGCAACTCTTCGCGCTCGCCAGCGGGCACGCCCGCCACCGGCTCGTCGAGCAACAACACGCGCGGTTCACAGGCCAGCGCAATGGCGATTTCCAACAGGCGCCGCTTGCCATAAGCGAGTTCGCGGGTGCGCTGGTTCATGACCTCGGCCAGGTGGAATTGCGTTAACAATTTTTCGCAACGACGCGCCACCTCCGGGTTGTGTCCAAGCGAAGACCACCATCGGCGGCCCAGACCCAAACGCTGCGAAACCACCAAGGCCAGCGTCTGCAGCGGCGTCATGGTGTCAAACAACTGGTTGATCTGGAAGGTACGCACCATGCCGCGACCGACGCGTTCGTTCGGTGCCAGCGTTGTGATGTCTTGGCCATCGAGCACGATGCGGCCAGCCGTCGGCGGCAGTACGCCGGTGAGCAAGTTGATGAAGGTGGTTTTGCCAGCGCCGTTGGGCCCGATCAGCGCGTGGCGTGCGCCTTTTTTCAAATCAAGGCTGACCTTGTTGGTGGCCACGATGCCGCCAAAACGCATCTCCAGACTTTGCGCCGACAACACGGTGTCGCTCGTATTTGTGGCGACGGTGTTCATGCTTGACCTCCACGCGTTGCGCGCCACCAAGTCCAGGGACGGATCAAACGATCACGGCCGACCAGCACCAGCACCACTAGGAAAAGCCCAATCCAGAACATCCAATACTGCGGCGTGATGGATGACAAAAAGTCCTGCATCAGCTTGAAGACGATGGCGCCAGCCACACCGCCATACAGCCAGCCGGTACCGCCCACCACCAAAATCAGCATGACGTCAGCCGAGCGGTGGAACTCGAACAAATCAAGTGACGCAAAACCGGTGGTCTGCGTCATCAGCGCACCCGCAGCACCCGCCACGGCCGCCGACAAGGTGTAGGCCACGACCAAGCGCTCATTCACCGGAATGCCGATGGCCATGGCGCGCAGCCGGTTGTCACGAATCGCCATCAAGGTGCCGCCAAAAGGCGAGTGAATGACGCGCCGCAGCAGGATGAAAAACAGCAGCAATACGCTCAGCGAGTAATACACCGCGGTGAGACCGGAGAGATCAAACTCGAAACGCCCCAAAAGCGGGCCCATGACCACGCCCTGCAAGCCGTCAGCGCCACCGGTCAGCCAGCCGAGCTTGTTGGCGATTTCCATCATGATCAGACCCAGACCCAGGGTGACCATCAGACGCGTCAGATCGCTGCCGCGCAAGATCGTCAGCGAGGCCAGCGCGCCCAACAGGGCCGCCGCCGCAATGCCAACCGCCAGTCCGACCAAGGGATCCGGCATGACGAGTTTGGCGAACAGCGCCGCCGCATAACCACCCAGCCCGAAAAAGGCCGCATGGCCGAGCGAGACGATACCGGTGTAGCCCAGAATGATGTCCAGCGACACCGCGAACAGCGCCACGATGGCAATTTCATTGATGATCAGCACGTGGCTGGGCGAGAGCAGCGGTGCTGCAAAAGCCAGCAGCCAAAAGACAACTTCCAGCGGCTTGAGGCGGCTTTGCCTGAGCAGCGATTGCTGTGCATTGAGTGGATGGGTCATGCTATTGGCCTCCCTTGCGAACAAAGAGGCCTTGCGGACGCCAGATCAGCAGCACGATCATCAGGCTGTAGACGATGAAGGCACCCAAGTCGGGAATGTAGTATTTGCCGGCGACGTCGGCAATGCCCAGCAGCAGCGCCGCCAGCAGCGGGCCGGTGATCGACGAGGTGCCGCCAACCGCCACCACGATCAAAAAGTAAACCATGAACTTGAGCGGAAAGGTCGGGTCCAGCCCCAGCACTTCCGCACCCAGCGCACCACCTAAACCGGCCAGGCCAGAACCCACCGCAAAGGTCGACAAAAACACCAGATTGACATTGATGCCCAAACCAGCCGCCACGCGTTGGTCGTCTACTGACGCGCGCAGACGGCTGCCAAAACGCGTCTTGGTCAGCACGTACTGCAAGGCGACGGTCAGCGCTGCGCAGACCGCGATGATGAACAGCCGGTAATGCCCCATGCCCAAGACAAAAGGATCGCTGCCGATTTCAGTGCGCCCTTTGAGCCACTCTGGCAGCTGCACATTTTGCGGCGACGACCCCAGACAATAGTCGACGCTGGCCACGGCCATGAAAACCAGACCAATCGAAAACAGCACTTGGTCCAAATGCGGTTTGTTGTAAAGCGGTCGGTACAGCGTGCGTTCGAGCACCGCGCCGAGCAAAGCCGAGCCTAGAAACGCCAGCGGCAAGCAGATCAGGAAAGGCACGCCAAAGCGCTGCATCAGCAGCACCGTGATGTAGCCGCCGGCCATGGCAAAAGCACCGTGCGCGAGGTTGATGAAGTTCATCAAGCCCATGGTCACGGCCAGCCCTACGGCCAAAATAAAAAGCAGCATGCCGTAGGCAACACCGTCAAAAAGAATAGTCAGCATGTTTTGGAAGGCTCAAAAAAAAAGCCATGCGCAGCGTCTTTTGGAGCTGTGCATGGCTCGCACCATCGCTGGTTTGTTGACTCGATTTACTTGGTTTTGCCCGGGTCTTTGACATCTTTGATGACGTCGAACTCGACGTTGAACAACTGACCGTCTTTCTTCTCGACCTTGCGCAAATAAACGTCTTGGACCACGTCGCGAGTTTGCGCATCAATGAAAATCTTGCCGCGTGGGCTCTCGAAAATCTGGCCCTTCATGGCGTCCAGCAAGGCGTCGCCCGTTGGCATGGCTTTGCCCGTGGTCTTGGCGTTGCGCAGCGCTTCGTAAATCACGCGCATGCCGTCATAACCACCAACGGCCATGAAGTTCGGGCGCAAGCCTTTGTTGGCTTTTTCGAAGGCCGCGACGAACTTTTTGTTCATCGCCGAAGGATGCGCTGCCGAGTAGTGGTGCGAAGTCACCACCCCCAAAGCGCCGTCGCCCATGTCGTTGAGCTGGTCGTCATCGGTCACGTCACCGGTGCCGATGAGCTTGATACCGGCTTTGTCCATGCCGCGCTCAAGGAACTGCTTCATCACCGCAGCACCTGCGCCGGAAGGCACAAAAACAAACAACGCGTCTGGCTTGAGGTCACGCACTTTTTGCAAGAAAGGGGCGAAGTCCGGGTTGCGCATCGGTACGCGCAGCGCTTCTGTGACTTGCCCGCCGTTGAAGGCCAAGCGTTCTTTGAAGTACTTTTCTGCGTCAATACCCGGGCCGTAATCCGACACCAGCGTGACCACTTTTTTGATGCCGTTCTTAGGCGCCCAGTCAGCCAAAGCGACGGACACCTGTGGCAGCGTGAAGCTGGTGCGCACGATATACGGCGAGGCTTGTGTGATGCTGGAAGTGGCAGCCGCCATCACCACCAGCGGGGTTTTCGACTGCGTGGCGATAGGCGCCGTGGCCAAAGCCGACGGCGTGATGCCGAAGCCGGCCAAGACGTTGACTTTGTCGTTGACAACCAACTCTTGCGCCAAGCGGCGCGTGGCGTCAGGCAGCGAGGTGTCGTCTTTGACGATCAGCTGAATTTTTTTGCCGGCAACGGTGTCACCGTTTTGCGCCATGTACAGCCGCGCAGCCGCTTCAATCTGCCGTCCGGTGGTCGCCTGCTGGCCGGTCATCGGCAAAATCAGGCCGATCTTGAACGTGTTGTCTTGGGCCAGTGCCGGCAGAGCCGCCGCAAAAGTAGCAGCAGCCAAGGCGGCGGCGGTGAAGTGACGTCTTTTCATACAGTGTCTCCGGCTTTTTATGGTGAATAGGCAAGGTTAATACAGCAAAACGAAAGCGCGATTATCGGCTCGGAGGCGGAGCAGCGCGGTCAGTAGTTTCCCGTTTCAGAGTGTATTCAAACTTGGGGGGCCGTGGGAAACCCGCTATCCTTGCAACCCTCTTCAAGCGCGATCTGGAAACCCCATGCCTTTGCCTCAACAACCGACCCGTCCCCTGACCAACACCAAGAGCGCCCAAGCCGACAAGGAGCTGCTCTTCAAGGCCGTGCTGTGCGTGCTGATCGGCCTCGGCGTGCTGATCTCACCTTATTTCATCAAGTCACCCGGCATGCAGGGCATCGTGGCGCAGTCGTCCTTGGTGGGCTGGTTTTCGCTGGCGCTGGGCATCGGCTTTGGCATCGCTTACGCCCGCCGCGTGATGCGCTCACGGCACTGAGCGGCACTCCAGCCGCAAGGAGCATCACTCGCCGCGTCGATCCACTTTGGCCGGACGCGGTACTTTTTTGAGCTTGATCAGCCGCTTCAGCTCAATATCGTCCTTTTTGACTTGGCGCTCAGCGTCGAGCTTTTGTCCGGCTTCCATCCACAACTGAAACTCGGTCGGCGTTTCCAGCGTGATACGGCCCAGCGTGGCTTGGCGAAATTCGTAAATGACGATTTCAGCGGCCTTTTGCAGGTTGATACGGCCTTTTGACAGCACCGCACCGCGCTTGCGGCCGATTTCTTCAAGCAACTTTTCATCCGTGGTGCCCGCAGGCAGCTCGACCTTGTAGCGGGCCTTCAAGAGCTCGGGGTAATGCGGGATCAAATAGTCCAGCAACTCCAGCGCGACTTCTTCTTCATTGAAGGCATTGCGACCGATCGCACCACTGGCCGCCAAGTTGTAGCCACTCTTGGCCACGATGATGCGCGGCCACAGCATGCCCGGCGTGTCGAACAAATAGAAGCCGTCTGCCAGCACGATGCGCTGCTCAATTTTGGTGACGCCCGCCTCGTCGCCGGTTTTGGTGGCGCGCTTGCCGGTGAGCGTGTTGATCAGCGTCGACTTGCCGACGTTCGGAATGCCGCAGATCAGCACGCGCATGGGCTTGACCATGCTGCCGCGCGTTGGGGCCAACACATGGCAGGCCTCGATCAGGGCTTTGGCGGGCGTGCTCATGCTGGCATCTAACCCGATGGCACGGGTGCCCGGCTGGCTGTTGTAGTAGTCGAGCCAGAGCGGTGTGCGGGTTGGGTCGGCCAGATCCTGCTTGTTCAGTACTTTCAGCGCGGGCTTGCCCTCGGTGAGTTCGGCCAGCATGGGGTTGGCGCTGGAGCCCGGCAGGCGTGCGTCCAGCAGCTCGATCACGACATCAATTTCCTTGATCCGCTCGCTGATGGCTTTTTTGGTCAAGTGCATGTGACCGGGAAACCATTGAATAGCCATCTGTACGTGTTCTTTCTTTGAAAGGTCAGATTGTGAACGGTCTCAGGACCCTGCCCGGCAACCTATGCGGCGTTAGGTGGCGGCGGTCTGCATCCGCAAGCGCCGCGCCGCGTCTTCGGCCCGTGCATCGTCAATCTCACGCATCACGGCTTGCATGTCGACATCGCCTTCGACACGCGCGTAACGGCCGGTCAGCGGCGTCTCATTGCTCAGCAAACCACTTTGGTACAGGCTCCACAGCTCGGGGCCGTACTGGGTCTTCAGCAACTCAGGGGCAAACTGACCGAAGAAATCACGCAGGTTGGCGACGTCGCGCATCAGCATGCGCTGGGCGTGATTGTTGCCGGCAGCGTCCACCGCCTGCGGCAGGTCAATGATCACAGGCACATCCTCGCCTTCAGAGCCATCTTCAGCATGGCCTTCAGCGTGAACGTGCGCCAGCAGGATGTTGAACTCAGACAAGTCCCCATGCACCACACCCGCGCAGAGCATGCGCACCACCTCGCCGATCAGCGTGGCGTGGTGCTTCAAAGCCGCTTCGCGGGTGAAAGCCACGTCGTTGAGGCGCGGAGCAGCGTCGCCGTGGGCGTCGGTCACCAACTCCATCAGTAGCACGCCCTCGTGAAAGTTGTAGGGCTGCGGGACACGCACGCCGGCAGCGGCCAGCCGGTAAAGGGCGTCGACCTCGGCACTTTGCCAAGCGGCTTCTTGGGCTTGACGGCCAAATTTGCTGCCTTTGGCCATGGCGCGAGCCTGCCTAGAATTTTTGACCTTGCGGTTTTCGGTGTAGTCGACGGCTTGGCGAAAGCTGCGGTTGGTGGCCTCTTTGTAGATCTTGGCGCAACGCGTCTCGTCGCCGCAGCGCACCACGTACACCATCGCCTCTTTGCCACTCATGAGCTGGCGCACAACCGTGTCGATCAGGCCCTCTTCAATGAGGGATTGCAGTCTGGGGGGAGCTTTCATGCAGGGATTTTTCGCCGACTAGCGCCCCACCACCGACCAACCGGCTTTGATGTCGACCTTGTTGTTTTCGTACTCCCACGCGGTACCGCAACGGTCGCAGCGGTACTTGGTGATGGTGACCAAGCCGTGCGGGCGTTTTTCTTGGCGGTGCTCACCTTGTTCCAGTTCGGCATGGCCGGGGGCACGGCGCCAATTGCGCTGAATGCCTGCACAGGATTCGCACAGCTCCATCTTTTTGAGTTCTTTTTTTCGGTTCAGATCGTCGGTCATAGGGCTTTTTTCAAGATTGCGGATGGGCTGTATTTTGCGCTTCAGGCTTGATAAAGCAGCAAAGTGACGAAGACGATCAGCACACCCAGACCCAAATTCACCGCCACCCAGGTGCGGATACTCGCCAACGCGAGAGCACCGGCAGACCACTCGCTAGCCTGCACGGCACGGCTCAGGCGCTTGAACAAGGCAAAGCGAATGTGGGCAAAAATCAGCATCATCAGAATGCCAAGACTGGCCATGAGCGTCCAACCGAGCGGCATGGCGAAGCTCCCGCCGCTTTGCACCACTTGTTTGGCGACACGGCCAATCATCCACAGACCTGACGTCAAAATCACCAGCACAGCGACAGACACAGCGTTGAAAAAACGCTGCAATGTGTCGTGCATCAAACGCACACGTTCAGGCGCTTCCAGGGTCATCGCAGCTGGGCGCAAAAAGAAATGTGCGAACACCATGCCGCCTATCCAGACAATGACGGCCAGAATGTGGGCGAGTTTGAGCGAAGCGTAAATCATGGGCAGTCTTTCGGTTTGCAAAGTAGCTGACCATCGTAACAAACCACGACGAAAACCTCGTCTTTGCGAGCGCAGCGTGGCAAACCATGACTGCGAATTCGGACTCTAGACTGCCGCGCTGCGCTCGCAGTGACGGAATGTCTACGCTGCAGTGACGAAATGTCTGCGCCGCAGTGACTCAATGGCCAAAAGCTATCTGTTCGCGTTTTCTGCGCGGGCATAAAACGACTTTTTCGCCAACTCCACAACCGCGACATAAGCGAGGGTCAAACCCACCATCGCCAACACCAGCGGCGCCGGTAACGGTACAAAACCAAAGATCGAACTGAAAGGCAGATACGGCAGAACCAAGGCCACCAAAATGACGCAGGCGCTGCTGCCCAGCAGCAGGTTTCCGGGTCGGCTGCGAAAGAATGGCCTGCGGGTGCGCACCACCAGCGCGATGACCAGTTCGGTTAACAAGGACTCTAAAAACCAGCCCGTGCGGAACTCTTCTGGCGAGGCCTTGAACAGCCACAGCAGCGCGCCAAACGTCAGCATGTCGAAGAGTGAACTGATCAAGCCAAAGCGCACCATGTAATCGCGAATGAAACCCGTGTCCCAACGGCGCGGCTTGGCCACCCATTCCGGGTCCACCCGGTCACTGGCAATCGCTGTAGCAGGAATGTCCGCCAAAAAATTATTCAACAAGATCTGCGACGCCAGCAGCGGCAGAAACGGTAAAAAGATGGACGCGATGGCCATGCTGAACATGTTGCCAAAGTTGGCGCTGATCGTGGTGAGGATGTACTTGAGCGTGTTGGCGAAGGTGTTGCGGCCCTCGTCGATGCCGAGCCGCAAGATACCCAGATCTTTGCGCAGCAATAAAAAATCAGCCGCGTCTTTGGCCACATCGACCGCCGTGTCCACGGAGATGCCGACGTCGGCTGCATGCAGCGCCAGCGCGTCATTGATGCCGTCGCCCATGTAGCCCACCACATGGCCGCTTTTTTGCAGCGCCAAAATGATGCGCTCTTTCTGGTTCGGGTCAACCTCCGCGAACAAGCTGGTGCGTGTGGCCGCATGCATCAGGGCCTCGTCACCCATGTCGTTCAACTCACGGCCGGTCATCACCGTGATGACCGGCAGATTCACGGCTTCGGCCACATGCCGCGCCACTTTGCGGTTGTCGCCGGTGATGATTTTGAGCGCCACCCCGCGCTGCGCCAAGTCCAAAATGGTTTGACGCACGTCGGCCTTGGGTGGGTCCATGAAGAGCAAAAAACCGGCGAAGCACAAGCCGCATTCGTCTGCGCGCGTGTAGGAGCCGCTGCGCGCATCCACCTGCCGCCAAGCCACACCGAGCACGCGGTAGCCCTGCGCACTCCATGCGTCATAGCGCGCTTCTATGTTGGCGCGCATGGCGTCATCGAGTGGTGCAGCCGCGTCGTCTGCGTGGGAGCAAAGGGCCAGAATTTTGTCGAGCGCGCCTTTGGAGATCAGCGTGCGGGTACCGGAGCCAGCGGCACCATGGACGTCATGGGCGACTACGACCGACAAGCATTTGCGCACGAAATCATATGGAATTTCGTCCACTTTTTTCTCGGCACCGAGGTCAAGTCCGGCCTTCTTCACGGCCGCGAGCACGGCATCATCCAGTGGGTTCGTCAAGCCGGACTGAAACTGCGCGTTCAGGCCCGCGAGCTGCAACACCGCCGCGCTGGCTTGGCCGAGGGCATCTACCGCCGCGTCCAGTGCCACCACGCCAGCCGTCAACGTGCCGGTCTTATCAGTGCACAAAACATCCATGCTGCCGAGGTTCTCGATCGAGTTCAGACGGCGCACGATCACACCCAGTTTGGCCATGCGCTTGGCACCATGCGACAGCGTGATGCTGACAATCGCCGGCAGCAGCTCTGGCGTCAATCCCACCGCCAAGGCCAGCGCAAACAGCAGCGACGACACCGGCGGCTTGGCCATGAAAATATTGATGGCGACCACCCCGATGACCATCGCCAGCATGATGCGGGTCAGCAAATAGCCGAAGCGATGGACGCCGCGCTCGAACTCTGTCAGCTGGGGCCGCAAGGCCAGCTTGTCCGCAATCTGCCCAAAAATACTGCCCTTGCCAGTCTGTACGATCAAGGCATTTGCGGTACCACTGCTCACACTGGTGCCCATGAAAACGCAGTTGCTGCGCTCGGCTAAGCCGGCTTTGTCATTCACAAGCCCCGGCTTTTTTTCAACCGGAAAGGTCTCACCCGTCAGCACCGCTTGGTTGACAAAAAAGTCCTTCGCCTCCAGCAACACCGCGTCAGCAGGAATCAAGCTGCCAGCCGATAGCAGCACGATGTCGCCCGGCACCAACTGATGCGACGGCACGGTCTTCAGTTGACCGCCACGCAGCACCTTCGAATGAACAGTGACCCGTGAACGCAGCTTTTCAATCGCATTACCGGCAATGAACTCTTGGGTGAAGCCAAGCAAGGTGCTGCCCAACACGATCGCCAGCACCACGCCCGCATCAACCCACTCAGAGGCCGCCAACGAGATGCAGGACGCCACAATCAAAATCAGCACCAGCGGGCTCTTGAACTGGCTCAGCAGCAAGCCCAGCGCAGTGGCTTTTTTCACCGCCTTGAGCGCATTCGGGCCGTCGCGTTTCAGGCGCGAATTGGCTTCACGCTGAGTCAGTCCGCGGGCATCAGACTTCAGCTGCACCATCAGCTGATCGGTGGGCAAGCCCCAATAAGCGCC
>CANFXC010000079.1 GCA_947450765.1 Comamonadaceae bacterium
CAGATTGCCCTCTTCTTCATACTTGTCGATGATGACGGTCGAGGTGTAGGGCAACTCGTCACCCGTCAAGCGAAAGAGTTTTTCGCGGATGATTTCTGCCGCCATGAAACGGTCGCTGCGGTCGGTCAGTTCTTCCGCGCCGTACATCCACGGCTGCTCGGGCAGGTACTTGTCGCAAATGCCAAACAGGCGCTCAACGTCACGGGCATTGTTAGCCGACATCGGCACGAACTCAGCGAAGTTGTGGCGCTCCTGCATTTCTTTGAGCCACGGTGCGATCTCGGCGCGGCGGTGGATCAGGTCAAACTTATTCGCCAGCAAAATGGCGGGCGTATTGGCCGGCAACAAAGACAAGACTTTGGCATCCGCCTGATTGAACTGGCCCGCTTCGACCACGAACACGATCAGATCCACGTCGTTGACAGCGCCCACCACGGTGCGGTTCAAGGAGCGGTTCAAGGCATTGCTGTGGCGAGTCTGAAAACCCGGCGTGTCGACAAACACATACTGCGTCGGCCCCACCGTACGCATGCCGGTGATGCGGTGACGCGTGGTTTGCGCCTTGCGCGACGTGATGCTGATTTTTTGTCCCACCAGTGCATTCAGCAAGGTGGACTTGCCAACGTTCGGCTTGCCAACAATAGCGATCAGGCCGCAGCGCTGGCCGACGGTGGGCACGGCCGGTGCGTTGCTGGCGCGGGTCGACATCGCTTGGGTCAGCATGGCTTCAAGCGCGTCAGGCGACTGCGTTGGCAAGTCGGTCGGGGTGGGGGCTTTTTTGCCGTCAGTCATGTGAGTCCATCTTCAGCCGCCTTCAGGCAGCGAGGTTTAGCCGGTTAAGTGCCGAGTGTCTTGAGAAAAGCCAGCATGGCTGCGGCTGCGGCTTGTTCACCCGCACGTCGCGAACCACCGATGCCGCGTTCAGCGCGGCCATGCTCAACAATCTCGCATTCCACGTCAAAGGTTTGCTGGTGGGCAGCGCCGGAGGTGGCGACAACCCGATAAATGGGCAGGTTCATTTTGCGACCCTGCAGCCATTCCTGCAACTCGGTCTTCGGATCTTTGTCGATGGCTGGCATTTGCGGCGTGATGTCGACATCCTGAAACAGGCGCCGAACCAAAGCCGAAGCGCTGTCAAAACCGGCGTCGAGGTAGACCGCACCGATCACCGCTTCAAGCGCATCCGCCAAAATAGAAGGACGCTTTTGTCCGCCTGATTTGGCCTCGCCCTCACCCAAACGCAGCAGCATCGGCAAGCCCAAGGTGATGGCCAGTTGATGCAGCGTTTCTTGTTTGACAAGGTTGGCGCGCACACGTGACAAATCGCCCTCGGGGAGCTTAGATAGCCGCTCGTACAAAAGACCGGCAACAGCCAAATTGAGAACTGAATCCCCCAGAAACTCGAGTCGCTCGTTGTGGTCGCCTGAAAAACTACGGTGCGTCAGCGCCAACTGCAAGAGTTTGGGGCTGGCGAACTCGTGCATCAACCGCTTTTGCAGAGCTTGCAAAGGCAGGCTGAGCTTAGGCTGGCTGGACGCGCAAGCAGTGTCAGGTTGGGCACTCATGATGCTATCGAGAAGCAAAACTGCGGCTTAATCAAAGCCACCAATGCGCTTCAGGTTACCGAAGTTCATCCAGACAAAAAAGGCTTTGCCGACGATATTTTTTTCAGGTACAAAACCCCAATAGCGCGAGTCCAGTGAGTTGTCGCGGTTGTCGCCCATCATGAAATAGTGGCCAGCGGGCACCTTGCACACCACGCCTTCGCTGCTGTAGCGGCAGTTGTCACGAAACGGAAAATCAGACGTGGCTTGAATGAATGATGGCCGGTCATCTTCATTCAAGATGCGGTATTTGCGGTCACCCTTGGCGGTAGATTCTTCGAATTGCTTGGTGTAGCGAAGTGAGTCTTCGTCAAAAAATTCTGACAGGGCTTTTTTCTGAAGGGGTTGGCCATTGATGGTCAGCTTCTTGTTCAGATAAGCCACCTCGTCGCCCGGCAAACCGACCACGCGCTTGATGTAGTCAAGACTAGGTTGTGGCGGGTAACGAAAGACCATCACGTCACCACGCTCAGGGCTGTGGTTGTCGATAACCTTGGTAAAGATCACTGGCAAACGCACGCCATAATGAAATTTATTCACCAAGATCAGGTCGTTGATCATCAAGGTCGGGATCATCGAGCCCGACGGAATCTTGAAAGGTTCGAACAGAAAAGATCGCAAGACAAAGACAACGATGATGACGGGAAACAGCCCAGCCGTCCAGTCCAGCCACCATGGCTGCATCATCAGGCGTGAACGCGCTTCGACCACATCGGTCTGCACGGCTTGCACGCCCAGCTTGGCCAATTCTGCATTGCGCTTGGCGGTACTTTGCTCAAGCACTTGAACGGCTAGCCGACGTTGTGGCAGGAAATAAAAGCGCTCAAGCAGCCAGTAAATACCGGTCACCACAGTCGCCAAAAACAGCAGTAGCGAGAAGTTACCCTCCACCACACCCATGTACCAAGCGCCGCCGTAACCCACAAAAGCTGCCAACAGCAAGGCTGTGAATGAACTCATGAAACCGACCATTTAATCTTCCACCTGCAATATGGCTAGGAAGGCCTCTTGGGGCACCTCAACAGAGCCGATTTGTTTCATGCGTTTCTTGCCTGCTTTTTGTTTCTCAAGCAGCTTCTTCTTGCGCGAAATATCGCCACCGTAGCACTTGGCAATGACGTTTTTACGCAGGGCTTTGATTGTCTCACGCGCGATCACGTTGGCACCAATGGCCGCTTGAATGGCAACGTCGAACTGCTGGCGCGAAATGATCTCGCGCATTTTGGACACCACGGCACGGCCGCGATACACCGACTGACTGCGGTGAACAATGATGGACAGCGCATCAACGCGCTCGCCGTTGAGCAAAATATCGACCTTGACAACGTCCGAAGCACGAAACTCTTTGAACTCGTAGTCCATCGAGGCATAGCCGCGCGACACTGATTTCAGCTTGTCAAAGAAATCGAGCACGATCTCGCCGAGCGGCATCTCATACGTCAGCATGACCTGCTTGCCGTGATACGCCATGTTTTGCTGGATGCCACGCTTGTTGTTGGCCAGCGTCATGACCGCGCCCACATAGTCTTGCGGCATATAGAGATGCACGGTGACGATGGGTTCGCGGATTTCCTGAATCCGACCGGCGTCTGGAATCTTCGAAGGGTTTTCCACCATCAAGACTTCGCCGCCCGGCATAACGACTTCGTACACCACGCTTGGCGCGGTGGTGATCAGGTCTTGGTCAAACTCGCGCTCGAGGCGTTCTTGCACGATCTCCATGTGCAGCAAGCCCAAAAAGCCGCAGCGAAAACCAAAACCCAGCGCTTGACTGACCTCAGGCTCGTAATGCAATGACGCGTCGTTGAGCTTGAGTTTTTCCAGCGCATCACGCAGCGAGTCGTACTCGCTGGCTTCGCTCGGGTACAAACCGGCAAACACCTGCGGCTGAATTTCCTTGAAGCCTGGCAGAGCCTCGGTCGCCGCAAAAGCGGCGCCGCCCGTGCCCGGCTTGATCATGGTCAGGGTGTCGCCGACCTTGGCAGCTTGCAGTTCTTTGATACCCGCAATCACAAAGCCGACCTCACCCGCCTCGAGCGACTGACGCGCTTCCGTGTGCGGCGTGAAAACGCCGAGTTGCTCTGCGTTGTACAAGGCTTCTGTCGCCATCAGCTTGATGCGATCGCCCTTGGCGAGTCGGCCGTCCACCACGCGAACCAGCATGACCACGCCCACATATGCGTCGTACCAACTGTCAACAATCATGGCGCGCAACGGTCCGTCAGGGTTTCCTTTAGGCGGCGGAATACGCGCAATCACGGCTTCGAGAATTTCATCTATCCCCATGCCGGTTTTTGCGCTGCAAGGAATCGCATCCGTCGCGTCGATGCCGATCACATCTTCGATTTCCTGCTTCGCATTGTCAGGATCAGCCTGTGGCAAATCCATCTTGTTGAGCACCGGCAAAACAGTGACACCAAGATCAAGTGCGGTGTAGCAATTCGCCACCGTCTGCGCTTCAACTCCTTGGCTCGCGTCCACCACCAGCAGTGCACCTTCGCAAGCAGACAGCGAACGACTCACTTCATAGGAGAAGTCGACGTGACCCGGCGTGTCGATCAAATTGAGGTTGTAGATTTGCCCGTCAGCGGCTTTGTAGCGCAGCGCAGCGGTCTGCGCTTTGATGGTTATCCCACGCTCTTTTTCAAGATCCATGGAATCCAAAACCTGCGCACTCATCTCACGATCCTGCAGACCGCCGCAACGCTGGATGATGCGGTCAGCGAGTGTGGATTTGCCGTGGTCGATGTGGGCAATGATCGAAAAATTTCTGATGTGATTCATCAAAGGAAACGCCTAAGTACTTGAAAGTATTGCGAACGAGGCAGACCCGGTTCGCGACGGACATAAAAAAGGGCGCGTCGGTTTGCGACGCGCCCTGAACCAACAATCTATGGCAACTGCGATAGTTGGAACTTCATTGTAGGGAAAAAGCAGGCTTTGCGTCGCTTGAAAAAGTCCAAATCGATGGCGTTGCAGTGCAGCAACAAAGAAGTTATTCACAGCTTATCAACAATTCAAAAATGGCAAGTCTGAACAACTTGTGGGTGATCTGTGGATCGTTGATAAATCGATTGAATTGGGGCAATCTGCGGCATTTTCAGTGCCCTCATATAGCGGAAAGACCCGAAAGTAGGGCTCTATTCTACCGAAAGTAATGTAGCGCACGATTTGAAACCAACACCCCCACTTAAAAGTTAGTGTTTACCCACAAGCTCAAGAACCCTAAAGTCTGAAAATAAATTTATTTCAAGCTCTGCAAGGGTCATAAATCCATGAAAGGCCCTAACTTCATACCGGGTATGCGGAGGGCTCAGCTCATCGATTCGGACGGATCAAGGCGTATTGCGCCCACTCACCACGCCTGAACAGGACGTTCACAGACTTGCTTTTGTCGGTCTTGGCCAATACTTGCTCGAACTCCTTGACGTTCAATACCTCGGTATTCGCAATCGCCACGATCACATCGCCCTCGCGCAGCCCAGCGCGCGCCGACGCACCGTCTGCTGTTTCAACACGAACGCCTCCACGCAACTTCAATTCTTTCTTTTCCGGCTCGGCTAATTCGCTGACGACCAGACCCAACGCTTGGGCCGGCCCGGCAACAGGTGGCTTCGACTGCGCAGATGCGACCCGCTGCACCGACTTTTCCGGCTCAACCTCTGCAATCCTCACCGTCACGTCGCGCGTCGCGCCTCGACGAAAGACAGTGACCGTGGCACGGGTGCCCGGCTTGACGCTACCCACCAAACGAGGCAAGTCGCTCGACTTTTCAATGATCTTTCCGTCAAACTTGGTGATGATGTCCCCTGCTTCGATGCCCGCTTTTTCGGCTGGCGCACCCGCTTCAACACCACGCACCAAGGCGCCCTGAGGCTTACCCAAGCCGATAGACTCGGCAACTTCTTTACTGACTTGGTCGATCTGAACACCAATGCGCCCGCGCGTGACGCGGCCTGATACACGCAGCTGATCCGAGACGCGCATCGCTTCGTCAATCGGTATGGCGAACGAAATGCCTTGGAAACCGCCAGATCGCGAGTAAATTTGGCTATTGATACCCACCACTTCGCCGCGCATATTGATCAATGGTCCGCCGGAATTACCGGGATTGATGGCGACGTCGGTTTGGATGAGCGGTAGATAGTCCCCTGTGTCGCGTTGCTTGGCACTGACGATACCGGCGGTCACCGTGTTCTCCAAGCCAAACGGCGAGCCAATGGCCATGACCCATTCGCCCACCCGGATTCGATTGACATCACCAATTTTGACCGCGGGCAGACCCGTCGCTTCGATCTTGACAACCGCCACATCCGTGCGCTTGTCAGCACCAATGATCTTGGCCTTGAACTCGCGTTTATCAGCAAGGGTCACAAGCACCTCGTCAGCACCGTCGACCACGTGGGCGTTGGTCATGACGAAACCATCGGCTGACAAGATAAAGCCAGACCCGACACCGCGCGGCTGGCCTTCTTCAGGTTGAGTTTTGTCCGGGCGCGGCGTGCGGGGCAAATTAGGCGGCACAGGGATCCCGAAACGACGGAAGAACTCGAGCATTTGCTCATCGTTGCCGGCATCGTTGCTGGGCTTGGTTTTCTCAAGTGTGCGAATGTTGACCACAGCAGGACCGACCTGATCTACAAGATCTGGAAAATCAGGCAATCCGCGAGCTTGCGCCCAAACGGGCTGCAGAGGAATAACTGAGCCCCCTAGGCCCAAAGCCAAAAGACCAGCCAAAACATAAACGCGCATTGGGGTTGGATTCAAGTTAAGCATGGTGAGCTTTCTGAAAATAACAAAGTGAGAAAAGAATGACGATTGAAAGCAGCGCGTCAGAGACAAGCCTACACACGAACACTCAAAGGTAGTTGGAGACACTAGCGCTTACGTTCAAGGCCGGAGACAAACAGTTGTAAAGTTGCCAGCGGCACCTCGCCCATGGCCGTGACCCAGTACGCGTTAACGCGGTGGGTGATGGTTTGGGTGGCACCGATGGACAGACTCGACGCTTGCTGGTGAAGCTGCTTGTCGTAAGGCTCCAAAAACAAGGACACCGACGCCAGCCCATCCGAAAAAGTCCATTGCATTGGATCAGATCGCCCCCCGACCTCGCGGCTTGTCGCCGGTCGTTGGTAGCAGCTGACTGAATTGAAGCCCGCCACGGGCGTTTTCAATACCCAACCCTCAGCGTCGGCGGTGGTTTTGCGCAGTTTTATTTTTTCAACCCGATAGCCGTCGGTCTTCCCCATCATCTGCAACAGCTTGTCCATCTTCAAAGGGACGTCGAGCTGCAGTTCAGAAAATGCCGCCTGTTCGAGCACTTGGCCTTCAGCGTTCAGCGTTTGCAGCTTAAGCACCAAGCCACTTTTTTCCTCGGCCCAAATGCGGTAAGCGAAACGCAAATTGTCTTTGGGCCGCAACTCAACAACGTCGGTCTGAATCCCGGCCACCCGCTCATGGCCAACGGCTTTGGCCGTGTAAAAACTGGCAATACCGCTACCTGCAAACTTCAACAAGTCGGGAAACATGCCCAGCGATTCACGGCGCTCGCTAAGCATCACCTTGCTGTCGGGCATGAAAGTGTGCACCTGATTGTTGTGCCGGTACACCGAACGCGGCGGACCCGTCAATGTCTCAACCCGCTCGACTTGTTGGTCGCCCTTGCAAACGTGCCAGATACGGGCACTCGACATGACCCCAGCCGACGAAACCACAAAGGTGCCGACGTAGGAGCGTTTGCGTGAGGCCTCGTGCATGCGCTTGAGCCAATCGGTGACGTTGGCAGGCTCTGCCGCCTTGTCAGTTGAAGCTGTCGCTTGCTGTGCCGCGCCAACCGAGGGCGCGGCCGCGGCCGGCAGCGCGAAGACTGCGCTGACCAAGCCCAAAGCCAGACCGAACCGCACGCTTGCGCCGCAACGTTCAACGACGCGCATGGGGTGAGGTTTCAAAAGTAGCATTGCGCAGAAATCCGGACGGCATTTGCAGGGCAGAGTTACCACCCACTTGCTTGTGCGCTGCCAACATTTCATCGAGACGGGCGTCACGCACGATGAAGCCCAACGGCGAGGCCACCAACACGGAGTCGGTTGACGCCTGACCCTGCGCGAGTTGCGAGCCGGTTACAGCGGTCGGCAGAGCCACCGTCCAGACCATCACCGCAACTGCCGCCATGGAGGCCATGCCTGCCACCATCTTCCAGCGAAAAATAGAGTCGTTGGCAGCCACTTTCTCCACTTTAGGGCGAAGGGCTGGAGACATCTGCGAATCGTCAGTCTGCGCAACTGGCTGTATGGTTTCTTGCGCCAGCCGGCTTTGCAGACGCGTTAAAAATGGTGACTCACTGCTGCGCGCTACAAGCAAGTCAGGCGAGCGCAGCACATCACCGATAAGGTGATAACTATGCCAACTGGCCAGCAAGACTGGGTCACGCGCGCAGGCGGTTAACGCCTGCGCAAATTCTTCGCCATGCAATTCACCATCGGCCAGCGCTGAGATACTGTCGCTAACGACGGCTTTGGAAAGGGTTGTCTTCATAAGATTCGAAGAAGATTCAAGATTCTGTATTAATTCGCAACGATTACCAACCAACAATTACCAACGTTTCCCAGACTGGTTCTCCAGCATGGGTTTGATCTTCAATGAGATGGCTTCACGGGCCCTGAAAATCCGTGACCGCACGGTTCCGATAGGGCAATTCATGGCATCTGCAATTTCTTCATAGGTCAGACCTTCAATCTCACGCAAGGTGATCGCTTGCCGCAGCTCCTCTGGCAGAGCGTCCATCGCACTGTTGACCATTTCAGCGATTTCCTTGCTGGCCAACACAGCTTCAGGCGTTTCCGGACTTGTTAGTTCGTTTTCCACGGGCGAAGTTTCATCGTCGTCGGATGATTTGAAGAAATTCTCCGAAACCGTCGGGTTACGCTTGAGATCCATCAAGAATTTCTTAGCCGTGTTCACGGCAATCCGATAGAGCCAAGTGTAGAACTGGGCATCGCCCCGAAACTGAGCCAGCGCGCGGTAAGCCCGAATGAAAGTTTCCTGCGCAATGTCTTCAACCAAGTCGACGTCGCGCACCATGCGGCCTATCAGCCGCTGAATGCGCCGTTCATATTTGATGACGAGTAATTCGAAGGCTTTTTGATCACCCGCCACAGCTCTTTCAACCAGCTGGGCATCGCTGTCGCCGATGCTGACGGTCGTAGGAGGCTTGTCGGGATTCATCAAAGATGTCGGGCAGGCGCAGAGTGAGGATGCTCCACTGTAGCCGCTAGCTCACCAAGAACGCGGTCAGCGGTATCAGAGTCCTGCAAAGTTGCGGGTCTGTGCCGGGCATACACAGCGCGGCGCAAGTCGAGCCAACGTGCCGGCCATGCCGACCGCTCAGCCCACAGCCACCACACGGCGCCAGCCTGATTGTTGAGCCTGAGCAAGAGCGCGAACTGAACATCCAGCACCACCACCGGCGGCTCCAGTGCCGTTCCACTGCGGTAGACCCCACTTTCCCAACGCCAGCGCTGGCCATCCCACTGCAATCGCCCGACTGGCGCACGTCGCCAACCGGTCGCCATGATCCCAGCCGCAGCCAACATTGCAGCGCAGCCCAGCAGAGGTCGCCAATCGGCAACCGCTGACGCGCGCCACCACGACACCGTGACACCAGCGGCGGTCAACCAGCCAACCAGCAATAGACAGCCCAGAAAATGCGAACGCCCCAGCGGATATAAAACCGATGGGGCGTTGTGCATGGTCAGCTTCAAGTGAGTGTGAACGGAGACCGTGAAAACTGTGAAGAAAGCGGCGTCAAACCCGCTTGAACACCAACGAGCCGTTAGTGCCGCCAAAACCAAAGTTGTTTTTGACAGCCACCTCGATCTTCACATCCCGCGCTGTGTTGGCGCAGTAGTCAAGATCGCAAGCCGGATCTTGATTGAAGATGTTGATGGTCGGCGGAATTTTCTGGTGATACAACGAGAGCACGGTGAACACGGATTCAACACCACCAGCACCGCCGAGCAAGTGACCGGTCATTGACTTGGTTGAACTCACTACCAAGTTGTTGGCATGTTCGCCAAAGGCCGCCTTGATGGCGTTGGTTTCGTTCAAGTCACCCAATGGCGTCGAGGTGCCGTGCGCGTTGAGGTACTGAACTTCGTCGGCATTCACGCCCGCGTTTTTCAGCGCCATAGCCATCGAACGACGGGGACCGTCTTCATCTGGTGTGGTCATGTGATAAGCGTCGCCGCTCATGCCGAAACCGGTCAGCTCGGCATAAATTTTGGCACCGCGAGCCTTGGCGTGTTCGTACTCTTCAAGCACCAGCACACCGCCGCCCTCGCCCAGCACAAAGCCGTCGCGGTCTTTATCCCAAGGTCGCGAAGCGGTCTTGGGATCGTCATTGCGGGTGGACAGCGCACGGGCCGAAGCAAAACCACCCAAGCCCAAAGGTGAGATCGTCGCTTCAGCGCCGCCAGCCACCATCACATCGCAATCACCGTACTCAATCATCCGGGCTGACAGGCCAATGGCATGCAGACCGGTTGTGCAAGCGGTCACAACAGCAATGTTGGGGCCCTTGAAACCGTACTTGATGGACACATGGCCAGAGATCATGTTGATGATGGACGCCGGCACGAAGAACGGTGAAATCCGTCGCGCGCCTTTGTTCATCAGCTCGGTGTGCGTCTGCTCGATCATTGGCAAACCGCCAATACCCGAACCGATGTTGCAACCGATGCGTGTGGCCATTTCATAGCTCAGATCATCACCCGTTGGCAAGCCGCTATCAACCACCGCCTGCATGGCTGCTGCCATGCCCAAGTGGATAAAGCGGTCCATATGACGAGCTTCTTTTTCAGGGATGTAATCCGTGATGTTGAAGCCTTTGACTTCACCGGCAAATTTGCAGGAAAAAGTGCTCGGATCAAAGTGCGTGATCTGGTCAATGCCGGATGTTCCGGCAAGCAGGCTGTTCCAGGAGTCAGCCACGGTGTTACCCACCGGGCTGATGCACCCCAGACCTGTCACGACGACGCGACGACGGCTCATGCGCAAATCCTCAAGAAAAACTCAAAAGGCCGCAAGCGGC
>CANFXC010000080.1 GCA_947450765.1 Comamonadaceae bacterium
ATCAGCAGGTCGGTGTCGGCCAAGCGAACGCGGTCGCCGACCGTGGGGCCAAACATTTCAGCGTAAGCGCGTCGTCCAATGGTTGCCATGGTGAAGTCTCGAAAAAAATCAAATTGAAAAATGCGTTGACAGCGCGCCTTGGACAAGACCACGAAAGCCGTAGACCTGGCGCTCGCCGGCGTAGTCGACCAGTTCAACCGTGCGTTGTTGGCCGGGCTCGAAGCGCACCGCCATGCCGGACGCAATGTTCAGCCGCATGCCGCGCGCTGCTGCGCGGTCAAAACCCAGTGCCGCGTTGGTCTCGGCAAAGTGGTAGTGCGAGCCGACTTGAATCGGCCGGTCAGCGGTGTTTTGCACCACCATGCTGACAGTCCGCCGGCCCGGGTTGAGCACATGGTCGCCAGCGTCAATCAGGTATTCGCCAGGGATCATGCGCACGGTCATTTGTCGCCCCTGAACAGCCACAGCGCCGCGCCAATAGCCAGCGCCAAGGCGACAAAGCCCCAAGCATCGGTGCTGTGCCAATGCGAGCCCGACAGACCGTGGCCGTCATGCGCAAAGGCTGTGGTGGAAAGTACCGCCATGGCGGACGTAGCGGCGGTTTTGATGAACTTGAAGATCATGTTGGGTCTGTTCTTAATGTGAGTTGTTCGGAGGGGCCACTCACCGTTCGTCATTGCGAGCGCAGCGCGGCAATCCAAGCTGCATGGATTGCCGCGCTGCGCTCGCAATGACGGAGAAGGCTGCGCTCGCACTGACGGGATGTTTTGCACAGTCAAACAATCGGTTGGTGAACGGTCACCAGTTTGGTGCCGTCGGGGAAGGTCGCTTCGACTTGGATGTCGGTGATGAGGTCGGCGATGCCGTCCATCACGTCGGCGCGGGTCAGGATGGTACGGCCTTCGCTCATGAGTTGGGCGACGGTTTTGCCATCGCGTGCGCCTTCCATGACGGCAGCGCTGAGCAGTGCCACGGCCTCCGGGTAATTGAGTTTGAGTCCACGGGCGCGCCGGCGTTCGGCCAACAGTCCGGCCGTGAAGATCAGCAGCTTGTCTTTTTCTCTAGGGGTCAGTTCCATGGTTTCTCCGGGGGGACCGACTGTGCCGGCCGCAAGACTGAAAGGCAAGAATAATGCCACGCCCAAGCCAAGCGTGGCACAGAAACTGCACCATGAGCTGGCGACATGTCGCTCAATCCCCATGCCATGACCGACCCACAGCCCCTTTCTCCAACGCCGCTTGTTCGGCCAGAAGAACTACGGCCGCAGCAGGCCCCGGTGCAGCACATCATCAAAGTTAGGCGGGACTACAACAGCTGGGTCGCCAGCGAAACCATGGAAGACTACGCGCTGCGCTTCACGCCGCAGCGCTTTCGCAAGTGGTCTGAATGGCGGGTTGCCAACACGGCTTTTGGTGCGGCCGCGTTTTTGATTCTGGAGGCCGTTGGCGCCACCTTGCTGGTCAAGTACGGCTTCACCAATGCATTCTGGGCCATTTTGGCGACCGGGCTGATCATCTTCATGGCGGGTCTGCCCATCAGCATTTACGCCGCGCGCTACGGCGTTGACATGGACTTGCTGACGCGCGGCGCCGGGTTTGGCTACATCGGCTCGACGCTGACCTCGCTGATTTACGCCTCCTTCACCTTCATCTTCTTCGCGCTCGAAGCCGCCGTCATGGCCTACGCGCTGGAACTGGCGCTTGGCATTCCGCCGGCGTGGGGCTACTTGATTTGCGCACTGGTCGTCATTCCGCTGGTGACGCACGGTGTTTCGACCATCAGCCGGCTGCAGATGTGGACGCAACCGATCTGGCTGTTGATGCTGGCCGTGCCTTTTGTGTACGTACTGATGCGCGATCCCGGTGCGTTTTCCGGTGTTTTGCACTACGCTGGTGAAAATAATGTGGGTAGTGGATTTAATTTGCACCTGTTTGGTGCTGGCTTGACGGTGGGGATTGCGCTCATCACCCAGATGGGCGAGCAGGCAGATTACCTGCGCTTCATGCCGGTGCAAACGCCCGCCACGCGCTGGCGCTGGTGGGCTGGTGTGTTGGCCGGTGGGCCGGGCTGGGTTTTACTCGGCGTCGTCAAAATGTTGTGCGGCGTCTTGCTGGCTTACTTGGCCATCAGCAACATGGTGCCGCCAGAGCGCGCGGTCGACCCGAACCAAATGTACTTGGCGGCCTACGAATATGTCTTTCCCAACTACGGTTGGGCGGTGGCGGCGACGGCGCTGTTTGTGGTGATCTCGCAGCTCAAGATCAATGTCACCAACGCCTATGCTGGCTCGCTGGCGTGGTCTAACTTTTTTTCGCGGTTGACGCACAGCCATCCGGGCCGCGTGGTCTGGGTGGTCTTCAACACCTTGATCGCTTTCATGCTGATGGAGATGAACGTCTTCAAGGCCTTGGGCGACGTGCTCGGCCTGTACTCCAACATCGCCATCGCCTGGATGATGGCGGTGGTGGCGGACTTGGTCATCAACAAACCGCTCGGCTTGTCGCCCAAAGGCATTGAGTTCAAGCGAGCGCATTTGTATGACGTCAATCCGGTGGGCGTCGGTGCCATGGCCTTGGCTTCGGTGTTGTCGGTTGCGGCGTATCTGGGTGCGTTTGGGCCGCTGGCGCAGGCTTTTTCAGCGGTGATTGCGATGCTCACTGCGCTCATCACTGCGCCGCTGATCGCCTGGGCCACACGCGGTCGCTATTACATCGCTCGCGGCTCTGAAAACTCCGAAGATGCAACGCCTGCGACGGGCGTTTTTCGGGCCCACCGCATGAGCCGCTGCGTGATTTGTGAGCGCGAGTATGAAAGCCCTGACATGGCGCATTGCCCGGCTTACCAAGGCGCCATTTGTTCTCTGTGTTGCACGCTCGACGCGCGTTGCGGCGACATGTGCAAGCCGCACGCCAGTCTGGCGTCGCAATGGTCGGCCACTTTGCGCTGGTTGTTGCCACGTCGCATTTGGCCGTATCTGGACACCGGACTGGGGCACTTTTTGTTGCTGATGCTGGTCATCGTGCCTCTGTTGGGCAGCGTTTTTGGATTGCTTTATCACCAAGAGCTGCGGCCGCTGGCGGAGGCTGCGGGCGTCTCTGGCGCGGCATTGCGGTCCGGCTTTGTGAAGGCCTACATGGCGCTGCTACTCATCGCCGGCATGGTGGCGTGGTGGATGGTGTTGGCCCAAAAGAGTCGGCAAGTGGCGCAAGAAGAATCCAACAGGCAAACGCATTTGCTGATGCAAGAGATTGACTCGCACCGGCAAACCGACGAGGCGCTGCAACGCGCCAAGCAAGTCGCCGATCAGGCCAACCAAGCCAAGAGCCGCTACATCAGCGCCATCAGCCACGAGCTGCGCACGCCGCTCAACAGCATCTTGGGTTATGCGCAGCTGATGGGCGAAGACCCGTCGATCCCGCCGCACCGCCGCCAAGCCGTCAGCGTCATCAAGCGCGGCGGCGAACATTTGCTGTCGCTGATTGAGGGCACGCTTGACATCGCACGCATCGAAAGCGGCAAGCTCACCTTGAACGTCAAACCCATGCACTTTGCCGATGGCGTGCAGGAAATGGCGAATCTGTTTGAGCTGGAGGCGCTGGCCAAAGGTCTGCAATTCAAGTTCGAGCCTGAAGGTGTGATGCCGCTGGTGGTGCGGGCAGATGAAAAGCGCGTCCGGCAAATCCTCATCAACCTGCTCGGCAACGCTATCAAGTTCACGTCCACCGGCAGCGTCACGCTGCGCGTGCGCTACGCCCGCGAGATGGCTTTGATCGATGTTGAAGACACGGGGCCCGGCTTGTCTGAAGCAGAACGCGAACGCATTTTCGAGCCCTTCACGCGCGCCCACAGTGTCAATAGCGCGAGCAACAGCGGTGGCGCAGCGCCGGGTGCCGGCTTGGGGTTGACCATCGCGAAGATGCTCACGGACCTGATGGGCGGCGAATTGACGGTGACCAGCGCGCCCGGCGTGGGCTCTGTTTTTCGGGTCAGGTTGTTTTTGCCCGACATGCACCAAGCGGCCGGAACCCCCACCAGCGTGCCGCTGCTGAACCGTCCGCGTCACGGTTATGCCGGTGAGCGCCGCCGCATCTTGGTGGTCGACAACGAGGAGGCAGACCGCGATATTCTGGTCAGCCTGCTGCAGCCGCTCGGCTTCGAGATTCGCACCGCTGTCAGCGGCCATGACTGTCTTGATTTGTTGGCCGCCGGTTTGCAACCGCACGCGATTTTGATGGACTTGGCCATGCCTGGCATCGACGGCTGGGAAACCATCCGCCGGCTGCGCGCCTTAGGTGCATCGTCGGCAGCTTTGCAGCCAGCACAGCCTCAGATGGCGATTGTTTCGGCCAACGCCTTTGACAAGGGACTGGAGAACGACGTTGGCATTCGCCAAGAAGACTTCATCCTCAAACCGGTGCGCCACAGCGAGTTGCTCGACTGGCTTGAACGCCAGCTATCTCTGACCTGGCTGACGCAAGCGCCTGCCCCTGCTGCCGTGGCGGTGGTCGCGCCACTGGCGGCGCTTGTATGGCCAGCAGCGTCTGAGCTGAAAGCGTTGAGCGAACTGATCAACTTGGGATTTTTTCGCGGCATCATGAACCAGCTCGACAAGATAGACAAAGACCAGCCCGAGTGCCACGCTTTTGTGGCCGCCATGCAAGTGCTGGCGCGTCAATTTGAGTTTGAAGCCATGGCCCGACAAATCGATGCGCAAGCAGCTTTGCAAAGAACGCTTTCAGGAGCTGCCACATGAGCGCCATGAACTCCCCACCGCTGGCGCAAACGCTGGACCGTGCCAACAGCGATGTTGTGTTGATCGTCGACGACGTACCCGACAACCTTGCGGTGCTGCATGACGCGCTGGACGAGTCGGGCTACACGGTGCTGGTGGCCACCAGCGGCGAGGCGGCTTTGCAACGCGCCGCGCAAGCGCTGCCCGACATCATTTTGCTAGACGCCATGATGCCTGGCATGGACGGTTTCGAGGTGGCACGCAGGCTCAAAGCCTCACCCGCCACAGCGCCAATTCCGATCGTCTTCATGACCGGGCTGACCGAGACCGAATACTTGGTGGCGGCGCTCGACGTCGGTGGCGTGGACTATGTCATCAAGCCGATCAAACCCAAAGAAGTGTTGGCGCGCATTGCGGTGCATTTGCAAGGCGCACGCGAAAAGCGCCAGGCCCGTAACGCGCTGGACGCCTTTGGTTACGCCACCATCACGGTCCGCGTGAGCGACGGCAAACTGATGTGGCAAACACCGCTGGCGCGTGAGCTGCTTCAGCGCTACTACGGCACGGCCGCGCCGCAAACGCCAGCAGCGGTATTGAACTGGTTGCGACGACACGTGGCCACCGCCGAGTCGCTGGCCGCGCAGCAAACAGACCCGCAGACAGAGCCGCCGCGTCTGAGCATCGAGCAGGGTGCTAAGCGCCTAACTTGCCGGCTGCACCAGCAGACCGGCGACGACGACTGGCTGATCATCATGCGCGAAGAGTCCGACGAAACCGTCATTCAAGCCATGAGTCTGAGCTTCAAGTTGACGGCGCGCGAGGCCGAAGTGCTGTATTGGGTCGTCAAAGGCAAGATCAACCGTGACATTGGCGACATTCTGGGGACCAGTCCGATGACGGTTAAAAAACACCTTGAGCGTGTCTTTGCCAAGCTCGGTGTCGAAACCCGGACGGCCGCTGCCGGCATGGCCATGAACCGCATCCGGCAGCTGCACCCGCAGTTTGAAAACTAGCCAAACCCTGGGAAACTGGCTATTTGACGGTCCTGCAAGGGCTTAAAATGCGGCATCGTGCATAAACCGCTACAATCACAGCTTCGGTATCGCAACAGCTTTATGTGTCCAGCCTTTCCAAATTCATATCTTGAAGTGGCTTGATTCCATCAGCGCGGCGCTTCTCAGAGCCCGGACTTCTCAGTGTTTTCAGTGCCCATACAGCCCTGAACCTTGCCAGCACTGTTCTATTTTCCTAGCAAAGACTTCCCAAGCGGTGCCTATACCGGTTAACAGCCGGACCTCCCTTGGCTTGCTCGCAAGTCGTTTGTTTTCCCTTTTATTTGTGCCCGGCCCAAGCTGGGGCACCGCATTTTTTATGAATCATCACAACCTTTTTGAGGTTGGTAAGTACCGGGTTTCACCCCTGGCAACCCAACTTGACGATGGCGGCTTTGCTGCCTCAGTCTCTATCCGTTCCGGCAAAGGCAGCGGCACACACGACCGTGTTTCGCGCTTCACCACATTGTTTGACAATGCGCCTGCCGCATTGCATTACGCTACCGAGCACGCGCTGGCCTGGATTGGCGAGCGCAACACCCGCGCAATGGCTTGACGCCAAGACGTTGAGCCGAGATTTTTGTATTTATCTGAAGGAGATGCAACCATGGCAAAAGAAGAACTGATTGAAATGCACGGTCTGGTGGAAGAGGTGCTTCCGGACTCGCGTTTTCGTGTCACGCTGGACAACGGCCACAAGCTGGTGGCTTACACCTCCGGCAAGATGCGCAAGAACCACATCCGCATTTTGGCGGGTGACCAGGTTTCCCTGGAACTCTCCCCCTACGACCTGAGCAAGGGCCGCATCACCTTCCGGCACATTGCCGGTCGTGCGCCCACAGGTTCTGCGCGTCCACCTTCGCGTTGAAACCCCTGAGCCAGTGGCAGCACGATGACGTGCTGCCACTGGCGATTCTGTTGCTCTCCTTGAATCGGCTGCCTTTGTGCAGCCGTTTTTCGTGGTCTCCTACAGCCAAAGCCGGAGGCGCCTACAGACCTGTGTCCTGCCCCTGCCTAGATTGATGTGCCGGCTCTACCTTGAGCCTGTTTGTTGACATCTACCAGGAGCTGAAGATGAAAATCGTTTCTCAAATCATGACCCACGGTGTGCGTGCCGTGAAGCCGTCTGACTCGGTGATTCGGGCCGCACAAGCGATGGAGGAGCTCAACGTGGGTGCTTTGCCCGTGTGCGACGCTGAACGCCTTGTCGGCATCCTCACTGACCGCGATATTGCTGTGCGCGGTGTGGCACAAGGGCTGGCCGATCAGGACGCCAAAGTGCATGAAATCATGACGCGCGAGGTCAAGTGGTGCACGGTTGATGAGTCTGTAGACACTGTGATGCAGACCATGTCGATCCACCAGATCAGGCGTCTACCTGTGGTTGACCAGCAGCATCACTTGGTGGGTATGGTTTCCCTTGGCGATATCGCCACCCAAGTACACGATGCGCATGTGGCTGACATCCTCAGCGAGATTTCCGAAACGCCGGCGGTTCATCGTGCCGGCATGTTACCGGTCAAGTTGAGCGATGGCGACGGATCCGCTGCGAACCGCGCTGGCCGACGGTCCGTTTGACAGACTTTTGGGTTTTCTCATCGCTCTATGCCTTCGTCCTACAAGATCAGAGGCCGCTTACTGACGCGTTTATCTCAGCTTTTTTTTAAACTGAACACGCTTTCCAAATTAACCACTTTCACGATGAATAGGAGTTTTTCATGAGTTCAGACAATCCAGGTCACAAAGCAACATCCAAGCGCGGCTTCGCATCGATGGATCCTCAGCGGCAAAAGGAAATTGCCAGCTTGGGCGGCAAAGCAGCTCACGCCAGCGGAAAGGCCCATGAGTTCAATACCGCTGAAGCGCGTGAAGCCGGACGCAAGGGAGGCCGAGCCGGTCGCCGTTCGGCTGTTGGTAGCAACCCGCCAGCTGAATCCTGATTTTTTGCGCTCAGGCGCTCCAAATGGCCCGCCACACCTCAGCCGTGTGGCGGGCCATTTCTTTGGCTTCGCGCGGGTGTCCGGCCTGCCATGACGCAGCATCGGCTGACAGCCGCGTCGGTGTTTTCTGACGATGGCCGCCTGGCAGACGCCGGAAAGTTCTTTCTCCAGCAAGTAACCAGGCCAATGGTGGCCGATTGAAAGGACCGCATCATGGCGACCAGCAGCATTTTGGGGGGTGATTGGGTACCGAGGCGACGCGGCGGAACGGACGTCGGGAGCTTGGGACCCAGCGACAGCACTGACAGTGGCAGCGACACGCGAGGTGCGTTTGACGACGACGAGCTCGCCAGCGACACCGATGCGGAGGGCACCGGTGAGCGCAGTTCGGTCGACCTGCGCAGTGGCCCTATTGATGCGGACATCCTGCCGGATCACATCGAGGGTCTGCCGACGTTGGATATTGATATTGAAATCCAGGCGGCTGCCGTTGATGAGCAGGCTTTGCGGGATGACTTTGACGCGGTTGACTTGGGGACTTTGGCGTCAGAAGAGGACATACCGATGACGCCGGATGAGGAGGACTAGCCTGCATACCCGTTACCATCTGCCGTATCACCCACCGCCCAACTTTGATACGTCGCATGAAACAGCCCATCCTCAGCAATTCCGGTTCTTTTGAAAACAGGTTTTTCCTGTGGTTGTTGGTATTGGTCTCACTGGCTTTTTTATGGGTGCTGTCGCCGTTTTATGGTGCCGTCTTTTGGGGCGCAGTGTTTGCCATCGTGTTTGCGCCTTTGCATGCACGATTGTTGAAAAACATGCCTCAGCGCAATACGCTGGCTGCAGTCTTGGCACTGTCGTTTATTTTGCTGCTGGTTATCTTTCCGTTGGGACTTGTCACCGCCTTGCTGGTGCAAGAGGCGGGGTTGGTGGTTCAGCGTATGCAATCGGGTGACTTGAGCTTCAGCCTTTACTTTCAGCAAATCTACGATGCCTTGCCTGCTTGGGTGAGCAGTCTGCTGGCCCGTTTTGGACTGACAGACATGAGTTTGGTGCAGGACCGTCTTGCTGTCAGCCTGAAGCAGGGGAGCCAATTCATTGCAACGCAAGCGCTGAGCATTGGCCAGAACACCTTTGATTTTCTGGTGGGATTTTTCATCATGCTGTATCTGTTGTTTTTCTTGTTACGCGATGGCTCGGCCTTGGGCCGGCGCATGACGGACACCTTGCCGCTGGATGCCGATATCAAGCGCAACCTGTCGAGCAAGTTCATCACCGTGATTCGCGCTACCGTGAAGGGGAACATTGTGGTGGCGATGGTGCAGGGCGCACTGGGTGGGTTTATTTTCTGGGTGTTGGACATCCATGCCCCTGTGTTGTGGGGAACCCTGATGGCTTTCTTATCGTTGTTGCCCGCGATCGGCGCCGCCATCGTTTGGCTGCCCGTGGCCATTTACTTTTTAGCCACCGGCGCGGTGTTGAATGGTGTGCTGTTAGCCGCCTTTGGTGTGTTGGTGATTGGTTTGGTGGACAACGTGCTGCGCCCATTGCTGGTGGGCAAAGACACCAAATTGCCCGATTACGTGGTGCTGATGTCGACCCTTGGTGGCATGGCGATTTTCGGGCTGAACGGTTTTGTGATCGGCCCGGTGATCGCCGCCATGTTCATTGCCGCGTGGGATATTTTTTCGACCTCGCGCGAGGTAACGCCGCTGGTGCCGCTGGTGCCGCAGGTGTCGTTGACGCCTGCGGCAGAAGAATCAGAGCTGCCGACAGAGCGGCCGAAGCCGTGAGGATTTGCCTTTGTAGGAGCTGAGCCCCCTCAGCGATTCTTCGCGCAAGATCGGCCAGAGGCTGGCCTCCTACAAAAGCAGGCAAGGCGTTCGGTATACGCCACCCGGCGTATTTCCCTCTTTCAGTTGTTTCTCCAAAATCAAGTCATCGCTAAGCCAAAGTGTCCAAAGGGCTCAGCGACAAACGATTGACACCCTAATGGAGAAACATGTATGTCAGGTCTGAATTCACGTCGCTTTGCCCTCAAGGCACTCACTGCCGCTGTTGCCCTGTCCGGCTTAGCCGGGATGTCCGCCTACGCCCAAGGCGCTGGCACCATCAAGGTCGGCATTTTGCACAGCTTGTCTGGCACCATGGCTATTTCCGAAACCGTGTTGAAAGACACCGTGTTGATGGCGATTGACGAGATCAATGCCAAAGGCGGCGTTCTGGGTAAAAAGCTCGAACCCGTGATCGTTGACCCGGCTTCCAACTGGCCGCTGTTCGCTGAAAAAACCAAGCAACTGCTGGGTCAAGACAAAGTCTCCGTGATTTTCGGTTGCTGGACCTCGGTGTCCCGCAAGTCGGTGTTGCCCGTCGTCGAAGAAATGAACGGCCTGCTGTTCTACCCTGTGCAGTACGAAGGTGAAGAGCTCTCCAAGAACGTGTTTTACACGGGCGCAGCACCCAACCAGCAAGCGATTCCAGCGGTTGACTACCTGATGAGCAAAGAGGGCGGCGGCGCCAAGCGTTGGGTCTTGCTGGGCACCGACTACGTGTACCCGCGCACCACCAACAAAATCTTGCGCGCCTACCTCAAGAGCAAGGGCGTTGCTGACAAAGACATCGACGAGAAGTACACACCGTTCGGCCACTCGGACTACCAAACCATCGTGGCTGATGTGAAGAAATTCTCGGCCGGCGGCAAGACCGCTGTGGTTTCCACCATCAACGGTGACTCCAATGTGCCGTTCTACAAAGAACTCGGCAACGCCGGCCTGAAAGCCAAAGACGTGCCGGTGGTGGCCTTCTCGGTGGGCGAAGAAGAATTGCGCGGCGTCGACACCAAGCCCCTGGTCGGTCACCTAGCTGCCTGGAACTACTTCCAGTCGATCAAGAACCCAAGC
>CANFXC010000081.1 GCA_947450765.1 Comamonadaceae bacterium
ATGGTTTGAAGCTCTGCCATGGTGTGTGCCTTGTGGGGTTCAAGCCGCCACGCTTTGGCGTGTGGCGTTGGCCTGCGTCAGCAGGCGACGGGCCAACACAGTGGCCAAGTGTTTTTTGGTGGCGCCGGTATTGGTCAGGTCGGCGATCGGGTCCAGCTCTTCGCGCAGCGACGCCGCCACCAGTTCCAGCGTGACAGCGTCCAGTGGTTTACCGACCAGCAGGGCTTCGGTTTTTCGGCTGCGCAGGGTTGTCGAGTTCAAGCCCAACCAAGCCAAGCGCGCCGATTGAACCACCGGGCCAGCGAAGTGCAGGTGCATGGCCAGGCCGGCAATGGCGTAGTCGCCATGGCGCCTAGCGAGTTCCTGAAAGCCGAACCAGTCGCCTCTTTGTGCCAGCGGGATGTCGCAGGCCAGCAAGATTTCATCGTCGCGCAAGTCTGTGGTGTACAGGCCAGTGAAAAAATCAGCAGCGGCAATACGGCGCTCGCCCTGCGGGCCTTGAACGATCACAGTGCCGTCGAGTGCTAACAGGCAGCAAGGCCATTCAGCGGCCGGGTCTGCATTGGCAATCGAGCCGCCCCAGGTGCCTGAGTTGCGAATGGCGCGATGCGCGATGTGGCCGACGGCCAGCTTGAGCAGCGGCGCATGTTGCGCGACCAAGGCTGAATTTTCGATATCGGTGTGTGTCGTCAGAGCGCCGATGCGCAAGGCGTTTTGCATCACCTGGATGCCACGCAAAGAATCGATGCCGCCAATGTCAATCAGCAGTGATGGCTCGGACAAGCGCATGTTGAGCGCTGGCAGCAAGCTTTGACCGCCAGCCAGCAGGCGGGTTTCGTCTCCGTGGCTCGCCAGCAGCGACAGAGCGTGCTCGATCGTGCGGACTTTGATGTAGTCAAATTCAGGGGACTTCATGGTCGGCCCTTAACGCAGAAAGTGGGCCAGCGTGAAGCCGAAGCCTGTCGCTAAGCAGCCCAAAGCGAACCACAAAACGCGGGTTCCTTCGCCAGTGGGTGAAGGCGACTCTTGGCGATAAGCCGGAGCGGCTTGGCGCTGCGGCGTGGCTGTTTCGCCTTGCATCGCAGGAGCGGTTTCAACAGGTTCGGCGCTGAGTACTTTGCCCAGGCGTGTGAAAAATTGATCGGCCATTTGCTTGGATGCCGCATCCAGCATTCGAGCACCGATCTGGCCCAGCTTGCCACCGACCGAGGCGGTAGCGGTGTAGCGGACCAAGGTGCCGCCGTTGTCGTCGATCAACTGCACGGAAGACTTGCCGGTGGCCATGCCAGCAGCACCGCCGGAGCCTTCAAAGTTCATCACGCAAGCGCTGTTGGGTGTCACGTCGCTGAGGTTAATTTTGCCGACAAAACGCGCCCGCACAGGCCCGGCTTTGACGAGCAAACGGACGTGGCGTTCAGTCGGCGAAGTTATCTCGACGGCTTCGCAACCGGGGATGCATTGCATCAGGCAGCGCTCGTCATTCAGGGCATGCCAGACGCTTTCACGTGGGGCGGCGATGCGGACTTCTCCAGTCAATTCCATGGCAATCCTTGTTTGGACAGTGTGTCGTGAAAAGCTTGTTGGGTGCCGATTTCTCAGAATTTAACAACTGAGGGTTTGCACCGATGATCTTATTTACCAAGCGTTCAACAATGCTACCCATGGAAGACGCATCGGTAAATAGGGCTTTGCCTAGGGCAAACCCTCAAGCCCTACAAATTGAGACGCCGGCAGCGCGCAAGCGCATGTCGGTGCAGGAGCGCGAGCGTCAGATCGTCGATGGGGCGATTCAGTTTTTTGCGCGTCATGGGTTTGATGCGCAGTTGCGTGACCTGGCCAAAAGCATCGGCGTCACCCACACCTTGCTTTATCACTACTTCCCTGACAAGCAGGCCTTGATCGACCGTGTCTATGTCGAGGTGTTTGAAGGCTGTTGGAAGCCCGAGTGGGAAAAGTGGTTAGACGACCCGGCGCTCAGCTGCGAAGATAAATTCACCCGTTTCTATATTGACTACGCAGCGACTGTGTTGACGCACGACTTTGTGCGCATCTTGATTTTTTCGGGTCTGACAGACCAGACCATCACCAACCGATTTTTCGAGCTGCTGCGCGAACGACTTTTCCCGCGACTGATTCAAGAAACCCGCCGCTTCAGAGGTCTGAAGAGCCGCGCTAAAACCACGCTGGCCGAGCATGAGTTGTTGATGGGTTTGCACGGCAGTATTTTTTACATTGGCGTGCGCCGCTGGGTCTACAACCAAGCGGTTCACAGTCAATCGACGCAAGCGTTTGACCCAGAGGTCATTCGCAACCAAGTGCGTGGCTACCTGCAGGCAAGTCTGTCGCTGAGCAACGCTGCTAACGCTTCTGCTTCTTAACGTAATCACTTGAAGGAGTCCCCGCCATGGCACTGACGCTGAATCACTTTTCAATTCGCACGCTCGACATGGAAACGACGCGTCGTTTTTATGTGGACGTGCTGGGTTTGACAGTCGGTCCTCGCCCGAACTTTCCGTTTCCAGGGATTTGGCTTTACCGCGGCGACCATGCCGAGGTCGGCAATGCCGTGGTGCATGTGATCGGCATGGACGCTAACGACCCTGTCGGCTTGAAAAATTACCTCGGCGACCGTGACGTGTCGTCACTCAGCGGCAGCGGCTCAGTTGACCATATCGCCTTTTTTGCAGATGGTTTGAGTGCGATGCTAGGCCACTTGAAAACACTGGGCGTTGCAGCACGCGAAAGAACGGTGCCGTCGATTGGTTTGCATCAGTTGTTTTTGGATGATCCCAACGGCGTGGTGATCGAACTCAACTACCCGAATGCTGAAAAGCAGGCGGTGGACGCTGCGGCCTGAATGTCCAAAATCCTCATCATCGGTGGTTCCTTGGGTGGACTGCTGGCCGCCAACGTGTTGCACCGTGAGGGCCACGACGTTTGCGTGCTCGAAAAGGTCCGTGGTTCGATGGACGGTCGAGGCGCTGGCATCGTCACGCATGACGCCTTGTTTGCCGGTTTGCAACGTGCCGGCCTGGACGGCACCGAGACGCTCGGTGTTCAGGTGCAGCAGCGTGTGGCGCTGGATGTCGATGGCCAAGAGGTGGCCATGCTGGAAATGCCTCAAATCTTGACATCTTGGAGCCGGCTTTATGACGCGCTGCATCAGTTGTTGCCGGCTGAACGTTACGTGCAAGGTGTGGTGGTCCAAAAAATCGACAACGATGCGACCGGCGCAGTGGTGCATGGTTTGACGGCTGAGGGTGTCAAGACCTGGTCGGCTGACCTTGTGATTGCCAGCGACGGCATTCGCTCCGTCGTACGGCAACAGTTCGCGCCGCAGGTGCAACCGGAATACGCCGGCTACGTGGCATGGCGTGGGGTGTGTGACGAGTCAGTGTTGTCAGAGCGCACGCTGAAAAGCGTGTTTGAAAAGTTTGGATTTGGCCTGCCTGCGGGTGAACAAATCATTGGCTACCCGGTGGCCGGGCAGGGCAACGACACGCGGCCCGGTCACCGCGCCTACAACTTTGTCTGGTATCGCGCGGCGAGCGAGGTGACGCTGGCCGCGTTGTTGACCGATGCGGATGGCACGCATTACCAAGGTGGCATTCCACCGGGCAAAGTCGATTGGCGACAGATCGCTGATATGCGGCAAGCCGCCCGCACGCTGCTGGCACCGCAGTTTGCCGAGATGATTGAAAAAACTGCGCAACCTTTTTTGCAGCCGATCTTCGACGTTCGCTCAGAGCAAGTGGCCTTCGGTCGTGTCGGTTTGATGGGTGATGCGTCCTTCGTGGCTCGACCGCACATTGGCATGGGCGTGACCAAGGCGGCGCAGGATGCCGTGGCGCTGGCCGATGCGATTGGCGAGCACGGCGCTACGCCGCAAGCCTTGCTGGCGTACGAGAAAAATCGTTTGCCCGAGGGGCAGGCCGCCGTTGCGCGTGCACGCTGGCTGGGCGCTTACATGCAGGCACAAACCAACTCTCTGAGTGCGCAGCAGGCCGGTCGAAGTGCGCGAGATGTTGTGTCTGAGACAGCCATTGATTTAGGCCGCTACGGTCATTTGAGTAACTTTCCCGGGGAGGCAGCGTACCGCCCCGATTTTGCCGCGGTCGCTTCGACCATTCTTTGATTCCTTGACACCTTTTTAGGAGACATTCATGAGCCATCAAGATTCCACAAAAAACACTGCGGCTAGTCGCCGTCAACTGCTGCAACTCGGTGCTGCAGGTGCAGCGCTCGGCTCGGCCCCTTTCTTGTTCAACATGGCCAGTGCGCAGACCGCGACGATCAAGATCGGTTTTCCTGTTCCTTTGACCGGTGCCTATTCTTCTGAAGCGCAAGACCAGGTGCGCGCTGCAGAGATTGCTATCAAGGATTTCAATGACGCGGGTGGTTTCAATGGCCGCATGGCTGAACTGCTTGTGCGTGATACCAAGCTCAACCCTGGCGAAGCGGCGACCCGAACCCTAGAGTTGATCGAAAAAGACAAAGCTGCCTTCATCGTTGGTTCCTTGTCTGCGGCCACGCAGTTGTCGATCAACGCGGTCACCCGCGAGCGCAAGGTTATCTTCAATTCGATCAGCCAGTCAGACGCGATCAATGAAGTCAAAGATTGGAGCCCCTACACCTTTCATGAGGCGCTGAACCCGCACATGACAGCCGGCGCTGTGGCGCGTTATGCATTTCCAAAATTTGGTAAACGTGTGGTTTATCTGACGGCTGATTACGCTTACGGTCACGAGATGGTGCGTGGGTTTGAGCGCGCCGGAAAAGCGCTGGGTGCGACCACGTTGGCGGATATTCGGCATCCGATCGGCGCAGCTGATTACTCATCGTTTCTGCCGCGTATTCAGGCGCTCAAGCCCGATGTACTGGTGATGTGCAACTTTGGTCGCGACCTGGTGAATGCGGTCAAACAGGCGACTGATTTTGGTTTGAAAGAAAAGACCCGCATCATCGCGCCCATCTTGCTTTACACCGCACGCCAGGCCGCTGGTGCAGATGCTTTTGATGGCGTGGTTGGCGGTACCTCTTATTACTGGGGCATGGAAGACAGTGTGCCGGCCGCCAAGGTCTTCAACGACAAGTTCCGCAGAGCCCATAGCGGCGCCGTGCCGTCCGATTACGGCGCGCTGGGCTATGCCGGTATTCGCAGCGTCTTGCAGGGTGTGATGCTCGCCAAGTCAACTGAATCGCTGAAGGTCAGCGAAGCCATGGGCCAGATGAAATACAACTGGTACAAGGGCGACCAGTACTTCCGCAAGTGCGACCATCAGTCGGTTCAGTCGGTCATCATCGTGGAGTCGAAGTCCAAGGGTATGAAGGACAAAAACGATGTCTTCCAGGTCGTTGGCATGGAGAACCCGAACGAAGCCAACCTGCGCAGTTGCATGGAACTCGGCCACAAGGCCTGACGTTAAAAGGAGAGCGTCCCGTGCTAGACATCACCCCTTCCTTGTTCATGCTGCAGTTGATGACGGGCATCGCCCTCGGGGCGGTCTATGCCCTGTTGGCGATTGGCTTGTCGCTGATCTTCGGTATGCTGACCGTGGTGAATTTTGCCCACGGGGCGTTCTTTATGGTGGGCGCTTTTTTAGGCGTCTATTTTTTGGGGCTGACCGGCAATTTCTGGCTCAGTCTGCTGATCGCACCGCTGGTGGTGGGCGTCATTGGCTTGGTGGCTGAACGCTTCCTGGTCCGGCCTTTGTATGGGCGCGGTATCGACTATCCGCTGCTGCTGACCTTCGGTTTGTCGTATGTCTTGATTGATGTGGTGCGGGCCTTGTTTGGCATCGAAGGCTTGCCGTCATCAACGCCAGCGTCCTTGCGCGGCGCGGTGAATCTTGGCTTTGGTCATTTCCCTTTGTACCGCTTGTTCTTGATTGGTGCGACGGCTGTCGTGGTGCTGGCGCTCTGGCTGTTTCTGGAAAAGACGCGCTACGGCTTGATCATTCGCGCCGGTTCGCGTGACTCTGAAATCGTCCGCGTTTTGGGTGTTGATATCGCCAAGGTCTGGTGGTTGGTGTTTGGTTTAGGCACAGCTATTGCCGGTTTGTCGGGCGTGCTCGCAGCGCCGACCCGGGCGGTGAACCCGGAGATGGGCATTCACGTTTTGGCCGAGGCGTTTGTGGTGACTGTCGTCGGCGGCATGGGCTCGCTGCCCGGTGCGGTGGTGGCCGGACTCTTGGTCGGCATCGTCTTCAGCATGACGGCCTTGGTGGCGCCTGCCTACGCCGAAATGTCGATATTTGTGTTGATGGCCTTGGTGTTGCTGGTGCGTCCGCAGGGATTTTTCGGCAAAGCGGGAGCACTCGGATGAATCTGCATTCTTTGGTCAATGGCATCGCCCGCCACCGTGTGGCGTCAGCCCTGCTGTTTCTGCTGATATTCCCCTGGCTGATGCCGTATGAGGCCTTGGCCATCAACATCCTGATTTATGGTTTGTTCGCGGTCGGCTTTAACTTGGTCTTTGGCTACACCGGTATGTTGTCGTTCGGTCATGCGTCATTTTTGGGCGTCGGCAGTTACCTGACCGGCATCGCCATGGTTCACTTTGGGGTGCACTGGATTCCCGCCATTTTTGTTGGCGTGCTGGCGTCTTTGGTCGCTGGGCTGTTCGTCGGTTATCTGGCAATACGCACGCGAGGCATCTATTTTTCGATGGTGACCTTGGCGCTGGGACAAGTCATCTACTACGCGTTCTACAAAGCCGAGCGCTGGACGGGTGGTGAAAACGGCCTGCGCGGTGTCAATGCGGAGGCTATAGACCTGTTTGGCTTGCGCATCGATTTTCTGAATCCGCTCACCAAGTACTACATCATTTGGCTGTTTGTCGCTGCGGCCTTGTGGCTGGTGTCGCGCATTCTGGCGTCGCCTTTTGGCTCGGTGATTGAATCCATCCGCGAGAACGAAAAGAGAACCGTGGCGTGTGGCTACGACGTGGCGCGTGCCAAGCTGCTGATCTTTGTGATTTCTGCAGGCGTTTGCGGTTTGGCCGGCGCATTGCGGGCCTTGCATTTGTCGGTGGTGCCGGTGGATTCGCTGCATTATTTGCAGTCGGGGCAGGTCGTGATGATGACTTTGCTGGGCGGCATGGGCAGCTTTTTCGGTCCCTTTGTTGGCGCGGGTGTTTTCCTCTACTTTGAAGATATTGCGACCAATGTGACCAAGTATTGGATGGGCGCTGTCGGACTGCTGTTCATGGCCCTGATCTTGTTTTTTCCGCGCGGCATTTGGGGCAGCCTGATGCACATTCTCAAACAACGCGGCATGCTGCAGGGAGACCGCGAATGAGCCCATCACCGTTGATTGAAGTGCGTAACGTGAGCTTGCACTTTGGGCATTTCAAAGCCCTGTCGAATGTCTCAGTCAGCTTTGCCCCAAACCAGCTCACCGCCATCATTGGCCCGAACGGCGCAGGCAAAAGCACGTTTTTCAATGTCTTGAGTGGCGCTTTGTCGCCGACCAGCGGTCAAGTGCTGTTTGAGGGGCAAGACATCACACCCTTGAAAGCGCATGACTATGCGCGGCGCGGCATCGCTAAAAGTTTTCAGATCACCAATGTCTTCAAGCAGCTCAGCGTGCACGAAAACGTCCGGGTCGCGGCGCAGATGCGTTATTCGCGCTACGAGCTGTTCAAGCCGCGGGCTTCGTTCAAGCAAGCCATTGAAGAGGCCGATGCTTTGCTGAGCCGCGTTGGTCTTACGGCTTTGCGCAACAAGACGGTGGCTGATCTGGCGCATGGCCAGCAGCGTTCGCTTGAGATCGCCATGGCGCTGGCAGCCGAGCCCAAGCTCTTGCTGATGGACGAGCCGACCGCCGGCATGTCCCCTGAAGAAACGACGGCCATGATGGCCTTGATCACGGAGCTCGCCAAGGAGCGCACTGTTGTCTTGGTCGAGCACAAAATGAAATTGGTGATGGGCATCTGCGAGCGCTTGATCGTGCTGCACCACGGTGAGTTTTTGGCGCAGGGCACGGCCGATGAAATCCGCAACAACGACGAAGTTCGCCGTGTTTATTTGGGACAGGGTTGAAGATGAAAACCACGCCTTTGCTTGATGTGCAAGATTTGAATGCTTGGTACGACCGCAGTCACGTGGTGCAGAACGTGTCTTTTCATGTGAACGCCGGGGAGATCATCACCCTGATGGGGCGCAATGGCGCCGGCAAAACCACGACACTGCGCACGCTGATGGGTTTGCTGCCGCGCTGCACGGGCAGAGTGCTGTTTGACGGTCAGGAGTTGCTGACGCAACCGGCGCATGCGCGGTTTCATTTGGGCTTGGCTTTTGTGCCCGAAGACAGGCGCATTGTGCCGTCCTTGACGGTGCGTGAGAACTTGCAGCTCGGGCTGCTGGCCAGTCGCAAGAAGGTGGACATCGATGCGCGCATCGATGTGATCGCGGAAACTTTTCCACGCCTGAAGGAGCGCTTGTCGCAGGAGGCGACGTCGATGTCGGGCGGCGAGCAGCAAATGCTGGCCATTGCGCGGGCCATGATGGCTGAGCCGCGGATGATTCTGCTCGACGAGCCTTCCGAGGGCATCATGCCTGTTTTGGTTGACGAAATGTTCGAGTTGTTTACGCGCATGAAGGCGACTGGCGTCACGCTGCTGCTGGTCGAGCAAAACGTCTCGCGTGCGCTAGCGGTGTCTGACCGCGCCTACATCCTTGATCAAGGGCTAATCGTGCACGAAGGGACTGCGCAAGCCTTGTTGGCCGATGAAGACATTCAAAATAAATACTGTGCCGTTTGACGTTTTGCAGCTTTGTCGGTTCTCGCTGACATGAGCTTCAGCGACTTTGACCCTGAAAATGCCCATAGCTGTTTTAAGCTGCGTTCAAGGTGGGGTTTTTGCCCGCTCGAAAGCTATAACAAGGAGCGAACAATGAACGAAGCCGGCATTCGAGTCGCTAATCGTGCGGGTCCGCAGGCGCAAGACTTGGCGTGGAGCAGTCGTGTTGAGCCGATGCCCCATCATCGGCCGCGGTGGCCGTTCAAGGTGATGCGCAAAGAACAAAATGCCACGTCAAAAAGCAACCCATCAACAGCGGCGCTCAACAAGACGTCGTTTTGTTTCACGACGTGATGAGCGCTTAGCGTGCGCTCGGGAGGTAACAAAAAAACCGCCTCAATTCACTTGAGGCGGTTTCTTAATCAGTCAAAGCAAAGTGCCTGATGATGATTTCAGAGAAGTTCAGCCTTTCAGACCAGCCGCGTTGCGCAGCATGGCAGCTTTGTCCGTGCGCTCCCAAGTGAACTCGGGCTCATCACGGCCGAAGTGACCATAAGCGGCGGTCTTCTCGTAGATCGGACGCAGCAGATCGAGCATCTGGATGATGCCTTTCGGGCGCAGGTCGAAGTGTTCGTTGACCAAGGCGGCGATTTTTTCATCTGAAATAACGCCTGTGCCTTCGGTGTTCACCGTGATGTTCATCGGGCGCGCCACGCCAATCGCGTAAGCCACTTGAATCTGGCACTTGCTGGCCAGTCCAGCTGCGACGATGTTTTTGGCGACGTAGCGGGCCGCGTAGGCCGCAGAACGGTCCACCTTTGTGGGGTCTTTGCCGGAGAATGCGCCGCCGCCGTGCGGGCAGGCGCCGCCATAGGTGTCGACAATGATTTTTCGGCCGGTCAGGCCGCAGTCACCCTGAGGACCGCCAATGACGAAACGCCCGGTCGGGTTGACCAAGTATTTAGTGTCCTTGAGCCATTCTTTGGGCAGCACCGGCTTGATGATTTCTTCGATCACCGCTTCGATGAAGGCCGGCTTCATCTTGCTGCCGTCACTCATCTCGGGGCTGTGCTGGCTCGACAGCACGACGGTGTCGATGCTGTGCGGCTTGCCGTCGACATAGCGCATGGTGACCTGGCTTTTGGCATCAGGCCGCAAAAACGGCAAGCGGCCGTCTTTGCGCAACTGGGCTTGGCGTTCGACCAAGCGGTGCGCGTAATAAATCGGTGCGGGCATGAGCTCGGTGGTCTCGCTGCAAGCGAAGCCAAACATCAGGCCTTGGTCGCCGGCGCCGGTGTTCAGGTGGTCATCGCTCGCGTGGTCAACGCCTTGGGCGATGTCGTTGCTTTGCTTGTCATAAGCGACCAGCACCGCGCAGCCTTTGTAGTCAATGCCGTACTCGGTGTTGTCGTAGCCAATGCGCTTGATGGTGTCGCGCGCGACTTGGATGTAGTCGACATGCGCGTTGGTGGTGATCTCACCGGCCAGCACGACGAGTCCGGTGTTGGTCAGCGTTTCAGCGGCCACGCGGGAGAGCGGGTCTTGTTTGAAAATTGCGTCGAGAATAGCGTCTGAAATTTGGTCGGCAACCTTGTCAGGGTGGCCCTCAGAGACAGATTCGGATGTGAAAAGAAAATCGTTCGCCATTGCGTACACTCCATTAGATTAGTCGGCGCGTTGCCGGCTGGAATGCCTCGGCGAACGCTTTAGCAGAGATGTTTAACGTCGCCCTGCAAGTTGTTCTGTAACTCG
>CANFXC010000082.1 GCA_947450765.1 Comamonadaceae bacterium
ACGTGGCTAGCGTCGCACTCCGGGCTTTGCAGCCATTCCGGCTCGATGATGAACAGGCCGAGGGCGTCATGATGACTCTGTGCAGCCGCCAGAGCCGCATGGTCATGCACACGCAGATCGCGTTTGAACCAAACCAAGGCACGTTGAGGCGAGACCAAGCCAGTACCCCAAACTCAGGACTGCCGCGTGTGGGATGCGCGATGCCGCAGCAACTTGGCACCCCGCAGCACAGCGTGCTTGGTCACACGACCGGCCATTCTTTTGCGCCACATCCTGAAAGAAGATGGCTTCATGTGAAGGCGCATGAGTGCAACCACCGCCGACTCGTTCAAGCCGAATTGCACCAACATCGCCTCGAAAGGGGTGCGGTCTTCCCAAGCCATCTCGATGATGCGTGAGACATCGGCCTCTGTGAGGTCTCGCACAACGGCGTTGGGGCTACGCATCCAACAGATGCCCTGTTTTCACCAGAATCCGGCAGCCTTCCCGACTGAAGGGCTGGTGCTGGCTCAGGTGCGGGCTGCGCAGCCAACTGCCTTGCGGGTAGTCACCGTGCTCGTCTGAAAAGACACCCTCGACCACGAAAATTTCTTCTCCACCGTAATGACGATGCGGATTGAAGTAGGTGCCTGGCGCCCAATCCACCATGGCGGTGTGGCTGGTGCCGAACTCCGATAAAGGCAACACGGTCAGGCCGGGCACCATCCCTTGTCGCCACGGCGCTTGCCGGGTCGGTACCACCACGCGCTCCAAGTCCTGTGGGTCCAAATGCCGCAGTTTGACGAACAGCGTGCACCCGCTTTCAGAAAAAGGGGCGTGTGCAGAACCCGGCGGGTTCTTGATGTAAGTGCCGGGGCCGTAGTCACCCGACGCGTCGCTCAAGGTTCCATCGAGCACCAAGATTTCTTCGCCCAGAGCATGCGTGTGCAAATCAAAGTGGGCGCCAGCGTCATAGCGGACGACGGAGGTAGCGCGAGCCACTTCCCCGCCCTCCCGCGCCAGCAAACGGCGGTGCACCAGCGGCGACGGTGAAGGCTGCCAAGGCAATGCATGGCTGTTCAAGATGCAACGCTGCGCCACATCGGCATTCAAACTAAGGGCATTCATCACACGGCTTTCATGGAGACTCGGCATCGGCCAAAGGCGGGGTTTGCTCGGGAAGGCACATTTTCTCGCCGTCCCACACTTGACCGCACCAGCAGGCACCCTGCGCGTCAATGATGCAGGTGCCTGTCCCGCAACAGCGTTCGTCGTCTTGCATAAAGCTCCCTCAGTGATTCAGGGCGGACACGCACAACGTGCGCGAAAAATGATTATTTTGACCATTTCCGTATGACGCGGCAAGGCTTGAGGGTATTGATTTGGGGGGTACGCAGTCCGTACCTGAATCACTTAGGGTGCCACTCAGCGTGCATCACTCATTGGGATTGTTGCCTTTGATGCCGAGTTCAGCCTTGATGTCGAGTTGAACACGCTCAAGTTCATCTATCAGTCGATCCACCTCAGTCAAGTCCTTGTCGGGTTGCTCCAACAAGCATTCCAGACGTTCCCGCAAATGTTCGTAATCGGCTCGGAGTGCCGTTATATGGGCAGCCATTGCGTATGGACCCAGCTAGTCAACATCAGGCAAAGCGAGGATGGGGAAGCTCTTCTTTTCGCGAACCCACACGGGACTCTGAAGGTTCTTTCGGACCGGCGGGCACATCTTGACCCGGCAACAGTTGACATGAGCGCATGCACTTCTCCTTTTTAAATTTTGAAAGCCTTCAACGTGCCGTCCACCACATGCCGAAAACCGGTGAATGGCAAATCCGTGGAGATCACCGCAACAGCGCTGGCCAAGATCGCCACGACGAAGCAATACAGCAAGACGCCCCAAGACAGTCGATGCTTGTTAAACCAACCAGTGAGTTGGACGAGTCTCCACATAATTACCTTGCGTTGTTACTTTTTGACGATGCTTGATAGTGATCGATCCATTGCTGATGAGGTATCAGCCAAACCAATTGCTTCATGTCGGCACCGTCCTACACAGCCGATTGCTACGGGTTCGCCATCCATCGCAAAAAGTGGGCGTAAAAAAACCTGCTTGATGCAGGTTTTTCAAAAGCGTCAGACGCTTTCAGCCCATGTGCAAACCGCCGTTGAGCGAGAAGTCTGCACCGGTTGCGTAACCACCTTCGTCAGAAGCAATCCAGGAAATGATCGAGGCGATCTCTTCCGGCTGGCCCAGCCGTTTGGCAGGAACACCTGAGACGATTTTTTCGAGCACGTCAGGCCGGATCGCCTTGACCATGTCGGTGCCGATGTAGCCGGGGCTCACGGTGTTGACTGTGACGCCTTTGCTGGCCACTTCTTGCGCCAGGGCCATGGTGAAACCATGCAGACCGGCCTTGGCTGTCGAATAGTTGACTTGACCAAACTGGCCTTTTTGACCATTGACCGAAGAGATGTTGATGACACGCCCAAAGCCCGCTTCAATCATGCCTTCAATGACCTGTTTGGTCACATTGAACATGCTGTCCAGGTTGGTCGAAATCACGGCATCCCAATCGGCTTTGCTCATCTTGCGAAACTGACCATCGCGCGTGATACCCGCGTTGTTGACCAGCACACTGACGGGGCCGTGATCAGCTTTGACTTTGTCAAAGGCCGCGACGGTGGAGTCCCAGTCACCGACATTGCCGACGGATGCGTAGAAGATATGACCAAGGGCTTTTTGCTCAGCCAGCCATTTGGCAGCGTCCCGCGTCGGGCCACAACCGGCAACCACTTTGAATCCGTCTTTGTCAAGACGCTGGCAAATAGCCGTTCCAATACCACCCATGCCGCCTGTGACGTAAGCTACTTTTTGTGTCATGTTCCACTCCTTCGGTTCTTGTTAAAAATTATTTTCATCGCATCCCGGGCCCGACCTTCAGCTCTTCCTATGGACTAGCAGTCGATGCCCGGAATTTGTCTCCGCCGAGAGTATTACTCTAAATTCAGCGTTCAAGTGTCAGCGCAACACCCATTCCGCCACCAATACACAAACTGGCAATGCCCTTCTTGGCATCGCGGCGCACCATCTCGTGCAGCAGCGTCACCAAAATACGGCCGCCGGACGCACCGATCGGGTGACCAATCGCAATCGCGCCGCCATTGACGTTGATCTTGCTGGTGTCCCAGCCCATCTCTTTGTTAACGGCGCAAGCCTGAGCCGCAAAGGCCTCATTGATTTCAAGCAAGTCGAGATCTTGCGCGTTCCAACCTGCGCGCTGCAGCGCCTTGGTAGACGCGGTCACAGGTCCCATGCCCATGAAGGCTGGGTCGAGGCCGCTGGTGGCGTAGCTGGCAATCCGTGCCAGCGGCTTCAAACCCAACGCAGCTGCCTTTTTGGCCGTCATGACCATCACTGCGGCGGCACCGTCGTTGATGCCAGACGCGTTGCCGGCGGTCACACTGCCGGCCTTGTCGAAAGCTGGACGCAAACCCGCCAAGCCGTCGGCATTGGTTTTTCGGTTGATGAATTCGTCGGCGGAAAAAATGATCGGATCGCCCTTTTTCTGGGCGATCGAAAACGGCACGATCTCATCTTTGAACTTGCCAGCATCTTGAGCCGCCGCGGCTTTGGTCTGGCTGGACAGCGCGAGCGCGTCTTGCATGGCGCGGTCAATGCCGTATTTTTTCGCGACGTTCTCAGCCGTGATACCCATGTGGTATTGGTTGTAAACGTCCCACAGGCCGTCGACGATCATGGTGTCCGTCATCTTCCAGTCACCCATGCGCTGACCATCGCGCGAGCCGTTCAGCACGTGCGGTGACGCACTCATGTTTTCTTGACCGCCGGCAATGACAATCTCACTGTCGCCGGTAGCCACCGACTGCGCAGCCAACATCACGGCTTTCAGGCCAGAGCCACAAACAGCGTTGATGGTGAGGCCCGGAATAGCGTGCGGCAAGCCCGACTTGAGCACCGACTGACGCGCTGGGTTTTGCCCCACACCCGCCGCCAACACTTGGCCCATGATGACTTCACCGACGAGATCGGCTGGTAGGCCCGAACGCTCAAGCAAGGCTTTGATGACGGCTGCACCCAACTCAGTGGCAGGCGTCTTGGCCAGCGAACCGCCGAACTTGCCGACTGCCGTGCGAGCGGCTGAAACGATAACGATGTCTTCCATTTTTTGTCTCTTTCTAGTTAGTAATTGATAGTTATTGATGACCCGGCTCAGGCTTTGACCTTGACGTAGCGACCGGGCGCGGGCTCGATGGCTTTGTATTTGCGGCTACCGTAGGTCTTGGGTGCTGCAATTTGCTTGCCAGCTTGGCGCTTGAGCCAAGCCGACCAGTCCGACCACCAGCTGCCGGGGTGCTCAGTCGCGCCAGCTAGCCACTGGTCATGCGTCGCCACCAGTTTGTCACTGGTCCAATACGAACGTTTCTTTTTGGCTGGCGGATTGATCACGCCAGCAATATGGCCCGATGCGCCCATGACAAAACGCTTAGTCCCTTGGAGTACTTGGGTCGATGCATAAGCGCCCTGAATCGGCACGATATGGTCTTCACGCGAGCCATAAATATAGGCCGGCATGTCGAGCTTGGACAGATCAATAGGCTGACCGCAGACGGTCAGTTTGCCTGGCTTGACCAAGTTGTTTTCGTAGTAGGTGTTGCGCAAGTACCAAGCATAAAACGGCCCCGGCAAATTGGTCGAGTCGCTGTTCCAGTAGAGCAAGTCAAATGGCGGCGGCGTTTCACCCTTGAGGTAATTGCCGACGACGTAATTCCAGACCAAGTCGTTGGGCCTTAAAAAGCTAAATGTTGAGGCCAAGTCCTGGCCCTTGAGTAGACCGCCCTGCCCCATTTGCATTTCGCGAAACTTAACGGCCGTCTCGTCGATGAAAATATCCAGAATGCCGGTGTCCGAAAAATCCAGCAGGGACGTCAAAAAAGTCACGCTGGAAACCGGCTTTTCTCCGCGCGCCGCCAGCACGGCCAGGGCTGTCGCGAGGATCGTTCCACCGACACAAAAACCCAATGCATTGATGGTCTTGGCACCGGTGATCTCACGCGTCACCTGAATGGCCTCAATGGCCGCGTGCTCAATGTAATCGTCCCAAGTTTTGTCCTGCATGGACTCGTCCGGGTTGCGCCAGCTGACAACAAACGTGCGGTGCCCTTGCTCGACGGCGTAACGAATCAGTGAGTTCGCTGGTTGCAGGTCAAGGATGTAAAACTTGTTGATGCAGGGCGGTACCAACAGGAAAGGTTTTTCAAAGACCTTGGCTGTCAGCGGCTTGTATTCCAGCAACTGGAAATACGCGTTCTCGTAGACCACCGCACCTTCAGTGGTGGCCACATTTTTGCCGACTTCGAAAATGCTTTCATCGGTCATGGAAACGTGCCCCTGACGCATGTCGTGCATCAGGTTTTGCAGGCCTTGAGCGATGCTTTCGCCTTGGGTGTCAATGGCCTTTTTCTGCGCGTCGGCATTCAGCGCCAAGAAATTGCTGGGAGCCGCAGCGGCCAGCCATTGCTCGACAGCGAAGCGCACGCGGGCTTTGGTTTTCTCGTCGCCTTCGACGGCGTCAGCCATGCCCATCAACGCTTGCGAATTGAGCATGTAAGAAGAAGCCGAAAAGTGCGCCAGCGGATTGGTGTGCCAGGCTTCTGCGGCGAAGCGTCTGTCTGCCGACGCAGCGGTGGGTTCAACCTCTGGCGAGAGACCCTTGTTCCATAAGGCGCTGGCTTCTTTGATGTAAGCCTGCTGAATTTCCAGTAGCTTGGTCGGATCAAATTGAAGGGCTGGCAACGCGTCGACGGCACGGGGTAAACCCTGCATCAACACACTTGGTGACCCCATATTTTGCATACTCGATTCCAAGGTTTCTTGGAATTGCCGAGCCATCTCAGCCCACTTTGCTTCAGAATTCATATGGCCTCTTCATTGCGCGAAGAGCTGGTGGTCTTTTGAACAAGACTCTCATGCCAGCGTCTACAGTTACCCAACTATGGACAGATTTTATTTCGCTCAGCTTACTACGCACCCATTTTTATGTACTTGATTGCCATCGCCTGGATTTATGTCGTTCTCTTGATGAGCATTGCCGAAGCTACGAACACCACCGGCACTGTTCTTGGCGCATTGATCACGTTTGTACTCTATGGCGCCCTGCCATTGGCATTGGTGCTTTACCTGATGCGAACGCCGGCCCGAAGGCGCGCCATCAAGGCCAGAGCTAAGGCTGAAGACATGCCAAAAAGAACAGTTGCTGAAAAAAATAATGTGACCGTCAGCGATTCAATCTTGCCAGATGCAAGCGGCCATGCGCCCGGTGCTGCTGCCGCCGACAGCGTCGCGGCGGTGCGAAAAGAACTGTGAAGGCCGACTCATGGTGCACCAATCATCCGTGCCGTCGTTGCCATAAATTCGGGTGATGCCGAGGGCGTTCAATCTGAGTCGCGCCAAGCCAGGTAAGTCTGCTAAATATTTTGTTGGCTGAGCCTGTTGGGGTTGCTCGACGAACAGCGCACCGGCCGCCGGATGAACGACTTCAAACGCGGCCTTCACCTCGGCCCCCACTACAAAGGCGGTCGGCCCAATACAGGGGCCTAGCCAAGCGATGGTTCTAGGCGCGACCTCGTCTGGTGCAGCGCCGACCAAGGCCGAGAACCTTTTGAAGGTAGCCTCCAGAACACCTTCAAAAGAGTTCTGAGTTGCACCACTGCTGAGGCCACCGTGTGCAGCAACGCCGGGTCCCGCCAAACCGCGCCAACCGGCATGTGCCGCAGCCACAACGGGCTGATCCAAATGGGCGAACAAGACCGGCAAGCAGTCGGCCACCATGATCGTGCAGGCAACGCCGTACTGCCGCGTCACACAGGCATCTGCAGCCAAACCATTGACGCTGTCATGGCTCAGTTCCAGCACCCCGGTGCCGTGCACCTGCTGCAAAAATACCGGCTGACAAGCAATAGCGCGCTGCAAGATGAGTCGATTAGCCGCGACTGCAGCGACAGCATCACCCACGTGGTCACCCAGATTCAGTGTGTCGTAGGGCGGCAGCGAAACGCCGCCTTGGCGTGTTGTAAAAACCGCCCGAACACCCGCCGGTGCCGGCCATTGCGGGATCAGCCAGTCAGCGTTACTCACTGTCCGGGCAGGCTGAGGGCTCTGCCAACTTGAACGCGGGCAATGTCATGCAGGCCTCGTAGGCGCGCATGGTACGCGGCAAGCCCTCAAAGCTGACGTCAAACCGGCTGGCATTGAAGATCTGCGGCACCAGGCAGCAGTCTGCCAGAGTCGGGGTTTTGCCATAGCAATAGGTCGAATCCGGCAACTGCGCCAACTGACGCTCGAAGGCTTCAAGACCCTCACGGCACCAGTGCCGATACCACGTGTTTTTGGCGTCGTCATCAACCTTCAGTTCTCGCACCAAATACTTCAGCACGCGCAGGTTGTTCAGCGGATGAATGTCGCAGGCAATCGACTGCGCCAGCGCCCGAACCTTCGCTCGGCTCAAGGCATCAGCCGGTAACAAGGGCGGCTCGGGGTGCGTTTCATCGAGGTATTCGATGATCGCCATCGACTGCGACAAACGCTCGTGGTCGGTCTCCAGCAAGGGCACCAGTGTGTCGGCTGACAAGGCGACATACGGTGGCTTTTTATGGTCGCCGCGTGCAATATGCACCGACACGTAGTCGTAGTCCAAGCCCTTGAGATTCAGGGCAATACGCACCCGGTAAGAGGCCGAAGAACGAAAGTAGTTGTGCAGTTTCATGCAGAAAGCATACCGCAAGGAACATCAATAATCGCCGCTACCACTCCCGCTGGCCAGACTTTCAAACTTCGTGATGCGGCTGATGAAGGCCAGCTTCACCGTGCCCGTTGGGCCATTTCGTTGCTTGCTGATGATGACCTCGGCGACACCCGGCTCCTTGCAGGCTTCCTTGGTGTAGTACTCATCGCGGTAAATAAACATGATCACGTCGGCATCTTGCTCAATCGCGCCAGACTCGCGCAAATCGCTCATCATCGGGCGCTTATCCGGGCGTGACTCGACACCGCGGCTGAGCTGCGACAAGGCAATCACCGGGCACTGCAGTTCTTTGGCGAGCATTTTCAGACCACGCGAAATTTCGCCCACTGCCGTCGCACGGTTCTCGTCACTCATACTGCTCGACACACTCATCAGCTGCAAGTAATCGACGACGATCAAACCGAGCTTGCCGCACTGTCGAGCAAGGCGACGTGCGTTAGCGCGTAACTCGCTCACCGTCAGGCCCGGCGTTTCATCAATGTGCAGCGAGACATTGCGCAGCTTTTCAATCGCTTCTGTCAGGCGTGGCCATTCTTCGTCGGACAGCTTGCCGGTGCGCAAATGCCCTTGGTCAATGCGACCAATCGAACCCACAATACGCACCGCCAGTTGTGAGGCGCCCATCTCCATCGAGAACACTGCCACCGGCAGGCCTTCGTTGAGCGCAACGTGTTCGGCGATGTTGATGGCCAGCGCCGTTTTACCCATCGAAGGACGGGCCGCCAAAATGATCAAATCACCGGCCTGAAAGCCCGAAGTTTGCCGGTCTAAATCGTAAAAACCGGTGGGTACGCCGGTGATGTCGTTCGGGTTTTCCGACATCTCGGTGACGCGGTCCAGCAGCTCGACCACCAGCGTGTCCATGCTGTGAAAGCCCTGTTTCATGCGCGAGCCTTGCTCACCGATCTTGAAGATCTTCTGCTCTGCTTCGTCAAGAATCGTGGCGACAGGCTTACCCTGTGGATTGAAAGCGTTGGTGGCGATCTCGTCGCTAGCTTTGACCAGTTTGCGCAAAATCGAACGCTCACGCACGATCTCGGCGTAGCGCCGCACGTTGGCTGCGCTCGGCACGTACTGGGCCAGTGAATTGAGGTAGCCCAAACCACCGACTTCATCGGCCTTGCCTTGGCTTTGCAGGTGCTCAAAAACCGTGATCACATCGGCCGGCTTGCTGGCATTGATCAGCGCGCCTACCGAGGCGTAAATGAGCTTGTGTTCGTAGCGGTAAAAGTCTTCGTCAACCAGCAGGTCGCCGACGCGGTCCCAAGCGCTGTTGTCGAGCAGCAAACCGCCGAGCACGCTGGACTCGCCCTCGATGGAGTGCGGAGGAATGCGCAGTTGGGCTATTTGCCGGTCGGTGCTGTAGCCAGCGTCGTCAAGGGTGGAGAGTACGGCAGACATGGGTTTCCTGTAAACACGACCATGTTAAAGCCAGAGTCGCAAAATGCCTTGGGATAAACCTGTGCATAACAGGTGCGTCTGATGTGAATAGACCGTGGAAATGCGGTGTCTATCTCATCGCTGACCGAACTTGTTCATCAACCAAAGAAAAAGCCGCCCCGAGGAGCGGCTTTTTGGAGGGAGCCTGAGCTCTCTAAATCGCTGTTAAGCGGATTCGCCGTACACCGTCACGGTGACGTCAACCACCACATCGGTGTGCAGTGCAACGCTGACCGGGTGGTCGCCAACGATCTTCAAAGGACCGTTCGCCATGCGGATCTGAGCCTTCAGGACAGCGAAGCCTTGCTTAGTCAGTTCCTGAGCGATGTCGGAGTTAGTGACCGAACCGAACAGACGGCCGTCAACGCCAGCCTTCTGTGTCAGCTTGACCACGGTGCCGCCGAGCTTGGCGCCTTGGACTTGGCACTCAGCCAATTTGGCAGCGGCGACTTTTTCAAGATCAGCGCGCTTGACTTCGAATTCCTTGATGGCGACAGCGGTAGCGCGACGTGCGCGGCCCGATGGGATCAGGAAATTGCGTGCGTAGCCGTCTTTAACTTTGACGACGTCACCCAGATTGCCCAGGTTGACAACTTTGTCGAGCAGAATAATTTGCATGCTTGTGCTCCTTACAGGCTACGGTGTTGGTCGCTGTAAGGCAGCATCG
>CANFXC010000083.1 GCA_947450765.1 Comamonadaceae bacterium
AAATTCCGTCACAGCCCCGCCAGTGCACCGCGGCAGCATGACGCCACGGCCATGGCGTGGTTTCTGGAACAGCGTGCGCACCGCGGCGCTGCAACCGCTGAAGGGCATGCGTCCCGCATCAGCGACAACTCCGGTCGGCGCTGAACTCGCACCTTGGCAACAAGCAGCGCAACGCCGACGCACGGTATTTGTGTTCCTCACCTTGATCAGCACCGCGCTGGCGGCCCACTTGTTTTCCAACATGCAACCGGCCTACGAAAGCGCTTGGATGCAATACAGCCAACTCGCGCTGTTCACCTTGCTGTCGGCTTGGGTGGTGACCGGTTTCATGACGGCGATGATGGGCTTTTACGTCACCTTGCGCGGTGACGCAAACGCCTTGTCGGCCAAAAAAGTCCAGCACCACACGCTGGACCCGGCGACCCGCACAGCCATCATCATGCCGATCTGCAACGAAGACGTGCGCAGCGTGTTTGCGGGTCTGCGTGCCACCTGCGAGTCCGTCTCCAGCACCGGCCATGTCGGTGCCTTCGACGTGTTTGTGTTGTCCGACACCCACAACCCCGAAACGCAAAAAGCCGAGCGTGCAGCCTGGGAAGATCTGCGTGCTCAACTGGCCGCACGTCCCGATCAGCCGCAAATTGAGGTGTACTATCGCCTGCGCAAGCGCCGCACCGACCGCAAGGCCGGCAACGTGGCGGACTTCTGCCGTCGCTGGGGCAAAGACTACCGCTACATGGTGGTGCTCGACGCCGACAGTGTCATGAGCGGTGACTGCTTGGTGTCCATGGTCAAGCTGATGGAAGCTAATCCGACAGCCGGCATCATCCAGACCGCCACGCAAGCCATTGGCCATGTGACGCTGCATGCACGCACGCAGCAGTTCGCGTCCCGCGTGACGGGCCGGTTGTTCACGCTCGGCATGCAGTTCTGGCAAATGGGCGATTCGCACTATTGGGGCCACAACGCCATCATCCGCATTGAGCCTTTCATGCAGCACTGCGCACTGGCGCGCATCAAGGGCACGGGCGGTATGGCCGGCAGCATCATGTCGCATGACTTCGTGGAAGCCGCGTTGATGCGCCGCGCCGGATTTCACGTCTGGCTGGTGGCAGACCTGGTCGGCAGTTACGAACAGCAGCCGCCTGATCTGCTGGCTGAGTTGCAACGTGACCGCCGCTGGTGCCAAGGCAATTTGCAAAATGCCCGCTTGATTGCTGAACCCGGCATCCACCCCGTGCACCGCTCCATGTTCGGCACCGGTGCGATGGCTTATCTGTCGGCCCCGCTGTGGTTGTGCTTTTTGACGCTCGGCACGGCCTTGTGGATGATGGACTCACCGCTGGTGGCGGACTGGGCAAAACTGCCGCCCGAACTCATTGCCTTGTGGGTCTGGACGCTGTGCATGTTGTTCATGCCGCGTGTGTTGGGTCTGCTGTCAATCCTACTGCGCGGCGAGCAACAGCAATACGGCGGAAGCCTAGCTCTGCTGCGCAGCGGCTTGCTGGAAACCGGCGTGGCCTTGCTGCAGGCACCCATCCGCATGGTGGCGCATTCGATCTTTGTGGTGGCGGCCATCACCGGCATCCAACTCGACTGGAAATCACCCCCGCGTGAAGCCAACGCCGTGCCATGGCGCCATGCCGCTGAGCACTTTGCACCGCAGACCGCGTTGGTGAGTGTGTTGGCTGTGCTCTTGGCCATCATTGATCCAAGCGCCTTGGTCTGGTTGCTGCCAGTCGGTCTGCCACTGCTGCTGGCGATCCCAACGACGGTCTTGAGCAGCAAAGTCCGCATGGGCGCCGCTTTGCAAGCGCATGGCTACTTGTTGATTCCAGAAGAGTCGCGCGCACCGGCTGTCTTGCGCCGGGCTTGGTTGCACGCACACCAGCCAATGGCGCTGGGACTCCGGGCCGCTTGAAGTTTAGAACTTGGGCATGCCGCCCAAGCCTTTCATACCGCCCATGCGCTTCATCATTTTCATCATGCCGCTGCCCTTCATCTTTTTCATCATGCCCTGCATCTGCTCAAACTCATTGAGCAAGCGGTTGACTTCTTGAACATGCACGCCTGAGCCGGCAGCGATGCGGCGCTTGCGGGTGGCTTTGATGAGTTCAGGCTTGCGCCGCTCCAGCGGCGTCATGCTTTGGATGATGCCTTCCTTGCGGCGAATGTCTTTTTCAGCCTTGTCCATGTCCATCTGACCAGCTTTGGCCGCCATCTGCGCCGGCAGTTTGTCCATCAGGCTGGACAGGCCGCCCATGTTTTTCATCTGCTGCAGCTGACTCAAAAAATCGTCAAGGTCAAAACCGCTGCCGCTCTTCAGCTTAGCCGCGAGCTTTTGCGCCGCCGCCACATCGACACCGGCGGTGACTTGCTCGACCAGCGCGAGAATGTCGCCCATGCCCAGAATACGGCCGGCGTGGCGCTCCGCGTCAAAGACCTCCAAACCGTCCAGCTTTTCGCTGGTCCCCGAAAACTTGATCGGTGCGCCGGTGATTTGACGCACGCTCAAAGCGGCACCACCGCGTGAATCGCCGTCGGTCTTGGTCAAGATGATGCCGGTCAAGGGCAGCGCATCCTTGAAGGCCTTGGCAGTGTTGATCGCATCTTGACCTTGCATGGCGTCGACCACGAACAAGGTCTCGACCGGTTGCAACACCGCATGCAGTTCCTTGATCTCGCTCATCAGCGCTTCATCAATGGCCAAGCGGCCTGCGGTGTCGACCAGCAGCACATCGAAGAAATGCCGGCGCGCGTAATCCAGCGCAGCCCGGGCGATGTCGACCGGTTTTTGATCCGGCGAACTGGGGAACCATTCAGCGCCAGCCTGCTGGGTGACGGTTTTGAGCTGCTCGATCGCGGCAGGCCGATACACGTCGCCCGACACCGTGAGGACTTTTTTCTTGCGCTTTTCAATCAGGTGCTTGGCCAGCTTGGCGGTGGTGGTGGTTTTACCCGCGCCTTGCAGGCCTGCCATCAAAATCACGGCCGGTGGTTGCGCCGCCAGATTGATGTCGCTGACGCCTTCGCCCATGGTCGCGGCGAGTTCGCGGTTGACGATGCCGACCAAGGCCTGGCCCGGCGACAGCGAACCCATGACTTCTTGGCCTAGGGCTTTTTCCTTGACGCGGGCGACAAAGTCGCGCACCACGGGCAAGGCCACGTCGGCTTCCAGCAAGGCCATGCGCACTTCGCGCAGCATGTCCTGCACGTTCGACTCGGTGATGCGGGCCTGGCCACGCATTTCCTTGACGAGGCGAGAGAGTTTGTCGGTGAGGGCTGAGGCCATGTGACGGCTCCACGCGTGGAGCAAGGGTTAATTTAAAGACGCAGGGAAGGGATAAACTGTCCGCATGATTTTAGCTTTTAGCGCGTGGTTTGGCTTGGTAACAGCTGTCGGAGCCGCGCTTTTGTATGTTGTTTTGGCATTGCTCAGCCAGCGCCTGAGCACGCCAGCAGCGCGTGCGTGGCTGGTGGCCGCATGGCTGTTGCACGCGATGGCGCTGGCGGCCGGCCTGTTTGGGCAACCACCGCGTTTTGGTTTTGCACCCGCCTTGTCGACGACGATCTGGCTGGCTGTGACGGTCTACGCTATTGAGAGCGGCCTCATTCCGCAGCTCAAAGCCCGTTGGGCGCTGGCCGCCGTGGGCGCGGCGGCAGTGCTGCTGGCGCTGGTGTTCCCGGGCACCAGTTACCACCGCATCGCGTCGCCGTGGCTGCCGTTGCACTGGGCACTGGGCATTGCCTCTTATGGCCTCTTCGCCTCCGCGTTGGTGCACGGCTGGCTGATGGGCCGATCCGAGCGCTCCATGCGCTCGGCGCACCCCAACGACTCCGGCGTCCCCTTGCTGACGCTGGAGCGGCTGACTTTTCGCTTTGTTGAAGCGGGTTTTATATTGCTGACCGCCTCGCTGCTGGCGGGCTGGTTTTTTGCCGAGACGCTGTACGGCCCGCATTTGGGCCCGCTATGGAATCACAAAACTATTTTTTCAGTCTTGGCTTGGCTGACCTTTGCCGGCTTGCTGGTCGGTAGGGCACGGCTGGGCTGGCGCGGCCGCAAGGCGCGCAACGTGCTTTATCTGGGGTCGGGCTTGTTGCTGCTGGGTTACGCCGGCTCACGTTTTGTTCTTGAAGTGGTGCTGCACCGGCTATGAAATACCTGTTGATTTTTGGCCTCACAGTCGCTGTGATCTGGCTGTGGCAAGGCAAGCGACGATCTGCCTTGGCAGAAAAAACACGCCAGCAGCAACCAAAACCCCCTAGCCGCCCACGGCAGTTGCCCACGACCGAAATCGTGGCCTGCGACCATTGCGCTGTCCATCTGCCGCGGGCTGAGGCGCTGACCAGTGGCAGCGGCGTCTATTGCAGCGAAGCACACCGCCGTCAGGCTGAAGGCTGATGCCCCGGCTAGAGACTCAAAAACCAACGCCGCCTCTGTGGCAAGACGGTTGGTACAGCTTTGCGAGACGCTTGGAGTCACCCAACTTTGGGGCAAGACCTACAAACGTACAGCCAGAACTGATCGTCATCCATTCCATCAGCCTGCCACCAGGCGAATTCGGCACCGGTCAGGTGCAACGCCTGTTCACGAATCAGCTCGATTGGGATGCGCACGACTACTTCCGAAGCATCCGCGGCCTGAAAGTGTCTGCCCATTTTTTCATCACCCGGGATGGTCAGCTCTGGCAGTTCGTCAGCTGCAACGATCGCGCTTGGCACGCCGGTGAATCGAGCCACCGCGGCAAAGATAACTGCAATGACTACTCGGTAGGTATTGAGCTAGAAGGCCTGGAAGGGCTGTTTTTTGAAAATGTCCAATACGAAACCCTGAGCAGCCTGTCGGCCGCCTTGCTTCAGGCCTACCCCATCACTCAGGTGGCCGGTCATGAGCATATTGCCCTTGGACGCAAGCAAGACCCCGGTGCCGGCTTCGACTGGCCGGTGGTGCGCCGCTCACTGGGTTTAGGAGCTGCCAGCTTTCCAGCCGGTGTAACACCCGATGAAGCAACGCTACGGCCTCGGTTTCCATGAAATTCAAGTGCGCTGATCGCTAGAATCAGACGCTTCGTCAATTAATCTAAAAAACACTACATGTAGTGCTTGAATTAACCTTAGACACTAGATATAGTGTGTGAGCTTGATTAGATGAATGTGATTCGATAGCTTGATTGCCCCCCATTTTCAGGAAACAAACCTTCCGGCGACTCACCTCCCGCAGCAGTTTTGGCCTGTCAGACTTTTACAAATACAGACGAACAATTCACCCGAGGAAATCCATGCAAACCAGCATCCACACCACCGCCAACTCGCCCACCGGCTTGGCCACCGCTCATCTGGGCGCAGACACACAAGCCCAGCCAACGCCTTACAGCCAATACCAGATCATTCGCCGCAATGGCGCTGTCGTGCCTTTTGAGCCGAACAAAATTGCTGTCGCCATGATGAAAGCCTTTTTAGCTGTGCACGGCACGCAAGGTGCGGCTTCGGCCAGCGTTCGCGAAACCGTTGACGGTTTGACCCAAGCCGTGATCCGCGCCTTGATGCGTTCGCGTCCAGGCGGCGGCACCTTCCATATTGAAGATGTGCAAGACAACGTCGAATTGGGTCTGATGCGCGGCGGCCACCACGAAATCGCCCGGGCCTACGTGCTCTACCGCGAAAAACGCACGCAAGAACGTGCGCAGCAAAGCGCCCATCAAATGCCTGCCGTGCATTCGCTGCATGTCATTGACGGTGGCAAAAAAGTCGCCCTCGACATCGCTCAACTGCAAGCCCTGATTGAAGCCTCTTGCGCCGGTCTGGGTGCTGATGTCAAACCCGACCCGATCGTCGCGGAAACCATGCGCAACCTGTACGACGGCGTGCCGATTGACGAGGTCTACAAAGCCTCTATCCTGGCCGCTCGTACGCTGATTGAAAAAGACCCTGATTACACCTACGCTACGGCCCGCCTGCTGCTGCACACCATTCGCCGCGAAGTGTTGGGCGAAGAAGTCGCGCACGAGGCTATGAGCACTCGCTACGCCGAATACTTCCCTAAATTCATCCAGAAGGGCGTTGACAACGAACTGCTCGACGAAAAACTGCTGCAGTTTGACTTGGCCCGCCTCGGCGCTGCGCTCAAGCCGGAACGTGACATGCAGTTTGACTACCTCGGTCTGCAAACCCTGTTTGACCGTTATTTCCTGCACGTGCGCAAGCAGCGCATTGAGTTGCCACAAGCCTTTTTCATGCGCGTCGCCATGGGCTTGTCACTCGACGAAATCGACCGCGAAGGCCGCGCCATCGAGTTCTACGAAATCATGTCGTCGTTTGACTTCATGTCCAGCACACCGACCCTTTTCAACGCTGGCACGCTGCGCTCGCAGCTGTCGTCTTGCTACCTGACCACGGTTGCCGATGACCTAGGTGGCATCTACGACGCCATCAAGGAAAATGCCTTGCTGTCGAAGTTTGCTGGCGGTCTGGGCAATGACTGGACACCGGTACGCGCACTGGGCGCCCACATCAAAGGCACCAACGGCGAGTCACAAGGCGTTGTGCCATTCCTCAAAGTGGTCAACGACACGGCTGTAGCGGTCAACCAAGGCGGCAAACGCAAGGGTGCCGTCTGCGCTTACCTGGAAACTTGGCACTTGGATATTGAAGAGTTCCTTGAGCTGCGTAAAAACACCGGCGATGACCGCCGCCGCACGCACGACATGAACACCGCCAACTGGATTCCTGATCTGTTCATGCGCCGCGTCATGGAAAAAGGCAGCTGGACGCTGTTCTCGCCCAATGACACGCCGGATCTGCACGACAAGTACGGCATCGAGTTCGAGAAGGCCTACACCGCTTACGAAGCCCGCGCCGAACGCGGCGAGCTCAAGCCCTCACGCAAACTGCAAGCCATCGACATGTGGCGCAAGATGCTCTCGATGCTGTTCGAGACCGGCCATCCATGGATCACCTTCAAGGACGCCTGCAATGTGCGCTCGCCACAACAGCACTGCGGCGTGGTTCACTCGTCGAACCTCTGCACCGAGATCACGCTGAACACCAGCGACACCGAAACCGCTGTCTGCAACCTCGGCTCTGTCAATCTGGTGCAACACCTGAAAACCGCTGCTGACGGCACCAAAGAGCTCGACCACGACAAGCTCAAGAAAACCATCACGACGGCCATGCGCATGCTGGACAACGTGATTGACATCAATTACTACGCAGTCAAAAAAGCCCGTGACTCCAACATGCGCCACCGTCCGGTCGGCTTGGGCATCATGGGTTTCCAAGATTGCCTGTACGAATTGCGCACGCCTTACGCCAGCGACGCTGCGGTTGAGTTCGCCGACAAATCCATGGAAGCCGTCTGCTACCACGCCTACTGGGCGTCGACCGAGCTGGCCAAAGAGCGCGGCAAATACGCCAGCTACAAAGGCTCCCTTTGGGACCAAGGCATCTTGCCGCTCGACACACTCGACATGCTGGCCAAAGAGCGTGGTGGCTACATTGAAGTCGACCGCTCCGTCACTCTCGACTGGGAAGCGCTGCGCAGCAAAATTGCTGTCGACGGCATGCGTAATTCAAACTGCGTCGCCATTGCTCCTACAGCCACGATCTCCAACATCATTGGCGTTGACGCCTGCATCGAGCCCTGCTTTGGCAATCTCTCGGTCAAGTCCAACTTATCCGGTGAGTTCACAGTCATCAACGGCTACTTGGTGCGCGACCTGAAGCGCCTCGGCCTGTGGGACGACGTGATGGTCGTCGACCTGAAACACTTTGACGGTTCGTTGCGTCCAATCGACCGGGTGCCGCAAGAAATCAAAGCGCTTTACGCCACGGCTTTTGAAGTTGATGCCACTTGGCTGGTTGAAGCTGCCTCACGTCGCCAGAAATGGATTGACCAAGCGCAGTCGCTGAACATTTACATGGCCGGCGCTTCCGGCAAAAAACTCGACGACACCTACAAGCTGGCTTGGTTGCGCGGCTTGAAGACGACTTACTACCTGCGCACCATGGGCGCCACACACGCCGAGAAATCGACGGTCAAAGCAGGCAAGCTCAACTCAGTGGCTTCAGGTAACACCGACGACAGCGGCAGCATGAATGCCATGGACGCTGCAGCGGCCACAGCGCATGCACAGTTGAGCGCCACACCAGCGACCGACATCAAGTTTTGCGCGATCGACGATCCAGGCTGCGAGGCTTGTCAATAAAAATCAGGTGCGCTGCAGAATTTCTGCAGCGCACATTTCGATGCAATTGAACAACACTCACTTCAGCGATTTCAATGAATAACTTTTCATTTTTTATCGCTGCTTTCATAATCCAAAGTTATTGGAAACATCTATGTTGACCTGGGACGAAGAAGTCAAACCATCACTGCAAAATACGCTAGCCAGCGGCTCTCCTGAAAGCCGCTCGATGGAGCTTCCGCCATTTTCTTTGCAACCTGAAGCCAGCGCGCCTCAACGTATGCTCAACGATGGCGCGATGGCACCTGTTGCATCAGCGACCGCAACCACCGCCGCGCCGACTGCGTTTGATTCGTCGGCACCGGTGCCGGCCGTTCATCGCCGCGTCAAGGCCTCTGACAAGCGCATCATCAACGGTCAGACCGACGTCAACCAGTTGGTCCCATTCAAGTACAAATGGGCTTGGGAAAAATACCTCGCCACCTGTGCCAATCACTGGATGCCGCAAGAAGTCAACATGACGCGTGACATTGCGCTGTGGAAAGATCCAAACGGTCTGACCGACGATGAGCGCCGGCTGGTCATGCGCAACCTCGGCTTTTTTGTCACCGCTGACTCACTCGCTGCAAACAACATCGTGCTGGGTACTTACCGCCACATCACCGCGCCCGAATGCCGCCAGTTCCTGTTGCGCCAGGCGTTCGAGGAAGCCATTCACACCCATGCATATCAGTACATCACTGAATCATTGGGCTTGGACGAAGGCGAGATCTTCAACGCCTACAACGAAGTCCAGTCGATTCGCGACAAAGACCAGTTTCTGATTCCATTCATTGACGCGATCTCTGACCCACTCTTCAAGACCGGGACCCCAGAGAACGATCAAACCCTTCTGAAGTCCCTGATTGTCTTTGCCTGCCTGATGGAAGGTCTGTTCTTCTATGTGGGCTTCACGCAAATTTTGGCGCTGGGTCGGCAGAACAAAATGACAGGTGCCGCGGAGCAGTACCAATACATCTTGCGCGATGAGTCCATGCACTGCAACTTCGGCATTGATTTGATCAACCAGCTCAAGCTGGAAAATCCGCATCTCTGGACGGCTGAGTTCAAAGCCGAGATCAAGGCGCTGTTCATGCAGGCTGTTGAGCTTGAATATCGCTATGCCGAAGACACCATGCCACGCGGTGTGTTGGGTCTGAATGCCTCCATGTTCAAGGGCTATCTGCGTTACATCGCCAACCGCCGTGCGACCCAGATTGGCTTGGAAACGCTGTTCCCGAACGAAGAAAATCCGTTCCCGTGGATGAGCGAGATGATCGACCTGAAGAAAGAGCGCAATTTCTTTGAGACCCGAGTGATTGAATATCAATCAGGTGGCGCTCTGTCCTGGGATTAAGTCTTTTACCAACATGATTTTTCAATTACGCAAGAACCAATCAGCACGCCAGAGAGCGGGCAACGGTTTTTGTTCCCGTGTTCTCGGCGCTGGGCCCCGGTTTTCCGGCTGGCCCAACGCCGTGAATCGCTTCACGTACTCCAAACGTGAAGTGCTCTTTGCAACGTGATCAAGGAGAAAACTATGGCAACTGCGAAAAAAGTAGCATCTAAAAAAGCTGCACCAAAAAAAGCCCCGGTCGCTAAAAAAGCACCGGCCAAGAAAGCCCCAGCTAAAAAAGTAGCAGCGAAAAA
>CANFXC010000084.1 GCA_947450765.1 Comamonadaceae bacterium
CGACACAATACGGCCAACAGCTTCCGGGTCTTGCAACAACGCCGCGCCACCACCATGACGATTGACGATCTTGGCCGGACAACCAAAATTAATGTCGATGCCGGCAGAGCCCATCTCTGCCAATCGCGCTGCATTCTCAGCCATGCAAGAAGCGTCAGAGCCCAGCAGTTGCGCCCGCACCGGAACGCCCGCAGGCGTGCGACTGCCGTTCAGCAGCTCTGGCACGATGCGAATGAAAACCCGCTCAGGCAAGAGCTGGTCGGTGATGCGAATGAATTCAGAGACGCAGCGGTCAATGCCGCCCACGCGCGTCAGGATGTCGCGCAACACAAAGTCGAGCAAGCCTTCCATGGGCGCGAGCAGCACCGTCATGGCGACAAGCGCTTAACCCAGCGCCCGCTTCAGCCGAATTTCTTCCAGCCTGGCGATGCCGACCGGGACTGTTTTGAGCGATGTCATTTCGCGCTTGAAGCCGGCGTGCTCAAAGAAGCTCATGGCACGTTCGTTACGCACGGGCACCCAAACGCTGACGTTATTGCAGCCTTCTTCTTTCAAGCCGTCATTGGCAGCGTCCCACAAAGCCACACCGGCACCTTGGCCGCACTCAGCGGGCAAGACGTAGAGCGACCAGATCTCGCCCATGGTGGACGGCGTGCCCTTGTCGCGCGAGCGGTCAAAGCCGACAAAGCCAACGATCTCGTCGTTCTTGGTGACGACCTGTACTTGCGGTTCGCTGTATTCGATAGCTTCGCGCCAGTAGGCCTGGCGTTTTTCAACAGACGGTGGATTGATCTGGTCGTCGGGCAACAAGCCTTTGTAAGCGGCTTGGGCAGCCGTGACGTGAATCTGGGCGATGGCTTTGGCGTCGCGAATGGTGGCGGGTCTGACGAGGTAACTGGACATTGAAAATTGGGAGTTGGATCCTGCAGCCAGTAGTGCCACAGTAATTTTTGAAAGAGCGGAATTGTCGCCGCAATTTCCATTGACCGCCACTGAGCACAAGATAGACGTCAAATCCCGGACACCACAAAGATAAAAAAAGGGGCATGCGCCTGCAATTTCACCCAAACGTCACATGATCGAAGTAGAGTGAAACTGTTGGTGTTGATCAACGTTGATCCAAGTCAAATCAAAGTGATGCATCGAGGTCTATTCTTAACGCTTATTGAATAGATGTTGAATTTTTGGTGGAAGAAGGTTCGAATGAAAAATTTATACTTTCTTGTGGTTGCAGGGTGCATGGTTTTTTCACAGGCCCACGCAGATACCGCGTACCAGTACGCTCAAACCAAGAGTCAAGCTGAGGGTCACTATTTGAGCGCTTTTTGGGAAAATGCTCAGGTTAGTCATGCCTTTGTGGATGCGTTTTCTGACTCTGAAAAAACGCTGATGATGGATGAATCCGGCTCTGTGCACATTGTTGACCTTGTTGCCAACGCCAGCAGCCACAAAAATCAAGCGCTCTCGGCGTCTCTCGATCTTTCAATCACGAAAATAACTGACTGATCGGTCAAGCAGATCGGACAAACTTGGTGCCCGACCCGGGGCCACAGTTTGGATTTGTGCCATAGTCACGCACCCTGCCAGTCTCCCGCCGCATCCGGCCAGAGATGCTTGGCCGTGGCTCTAAGCGCAGCAAATTGCAGATTGGTTCGACATGCACACCCCAGTTATTGCTGAGGCTGAGGCGCAAGGTACCTCGCCATCACGGCCGAAGTTGCTGCCCACTTTGCCAGCGCTCCTCTTTAGGTTGGTTCTCGCCTGCTTGCTGCCCGCCCTGTTGGGGGCCGGCATCATGATTTACATGGAACATGAGCGCAGTCGCACGCTACTGAAAGAAAGTACTCTCCTAAGCGTGCAAGACAAGCTTCATGCGGTCGACATCCAATTAGCGCAAGCCGAACTCTTCACACAGACACTGGCCATCAGCGAAAATTTGACTAGACAAAATTTCGCTATATTCCATGAAAAAACGTTACGGCTGCTGAATGAATCCAAGCTGAATCTCAGCGTCATCCTCTATGACGCCAGCGGTCAACAACTGCTCAACACCAACACGCTTTATGGCGCACCCTTGGGAAAACGTCAAGACCTTGGGCAACTCCAAAGCGTGTTCGCCACTGGACGGATGGTCAGGTCAACTGTCATCTCACGCACATCAGACGGTCACGCCATGGTGGGCATCTTGGCCCCGGTTTTCTCTGGCCAAAAAGTGGTGTATGCCTTGGCTGTGGGCTTCTCTCCCCAAAAGCTCAACCCTATTTTGAGTCTCCAACACTTATCGGCCGACACCATCACGGCCATTATTGACAGCACGGGCACGATTGCAGCAAGAAGCCATGAGGCGGAAAAGTTCATCGGTCAAAAGGCCCTTCCTGAATTGCGGAAGCAATTGGAGAAACAATCTCAAGGCAGTTTCGACTTCACATCGCGTGTTGGTAACACGATCCACGCCACCTATAGCCGCTCGCCCAGCACTAGCTGGACCTTCGTCGTTGGCATTCCGCACCAAAGTCTTGAAGCACCACTGTCGCGTAACCTGGGGGGGTTGCTCCTAGGGAGCGTCCTATTGCTTGGCCTGAGCCTTGTTTCTGCTGAGCTCATAGGAAAACGCATTGCCAAGTCGGTGTGGGGGCTGCATGACGCGGCAGTGGCCTTGGGCGCTGGCGATTTGACAGAAGTCCCAGCCGGGGCCACAAGCGAGACCCATGAACTCAGTCAAGCCATCCAAGCGTCTGCCCGCCTCTTGAAGCGCCGCACACAGCAACTCCAGACCGCCAATGACAACTTGCAAGAGCGCAGCACCGAATTAAGTGAAGCGCAGCACATCGCCAAAACGGGCAACTGGAAGTGGCATGCCAGCAGCGGCGCTTTTTTTGCGTCCGAAGAACTGCTGCGTCTGTATGGACGAAAAATTCTCCTGCCCTTCGACGCACAAAAGGGCAAGGTTTTTCCAGCCGAGGCATGGCAAGAACTCAAGACGGCGGTCAAGGCGACGCTGCAAACCAAAACGGGTTTCACTTTGCTGTTGCCCACACTGACAGAAGTTGGAACCCAACTATGGACCCGCGTCAACGGCGAGCCGGTCTGCAACGCCAGCGGCGACGTCACCGGCTTACGCGGCACGCTGCAAGACGTTGAGGATTACGTCCAGGCTGAAATAGCGCTGAAAGACAACGCCAAACGCTACCGCACGCTGTTTGACGGATCGCCAGAAGCGATCGTCGTTCACCTGAATGGAAAGGTTTCGTTCGCCAACACGGCCGCAGTTAAGTTGTTTGTGGCTGACGCCGAGGCAGACTTGGTAGGACAACCCCTGAGCCAGTTCGTGCACCCAGATTTTCTACGGGCTGTGGCAGCGCGGCTGTCGTCGATCACACAACTTGGAGAGTCGGTGCCGCCACTTGAACTGACGTTCATCACCCTGAAAGGACAGACTTTCAGTGCACAAGCCCGGAGCTCGGGGGTGATTTTCGAGGGGAACCGCCACATTCAAACCTATATTCACGATCTGAGCCAACAAAAGCGCCACGATGCGGAAATAGCACACTTACAAGCTGAGATGCAGGACATGCTGGTCTGGCAAGTGGCACAACACACCGTGGCGGCCTTGGCGCACGAGGTCAATCAACCCTTGGCGAGTGCCTCTATTTTGTGTGAAGCAGCCGACCGCATGCTGGTGGCCGAAGGCCTGTCAGTAGCAGCTAAAAAAGAGCACGGCCAGCGACTACAACAGACACTAAAAAACATCACCAACGAAATCGAGCGGGCAGGTGCTGTGCTGCGAAATCTAGTGCACTCCGTTGTTAAGCCAGACACCACACGGGTACCGGAGATGGTTAACCCGTTGATCACTCAGTCGATTCAAACCGCTTTTGAATCAGCTGACTTCGACTACCAGATAGTCACGGACTACGCTGATGACTTGCCCGCCGTCAAGGTAAATCGTCTGCAAGTCGTCAAGGCGTTGTTGAACCTGATCCGCAACGCGGCACAAGCCATGCACGATGCGCAAATCAGCGCCGGAAAAATATCGGTTAGCTCAATGCTCTTGGCCGACGGCAGCGCGGTTTGCGTCAATGTGCGGGACGAAGGTCCGGGCATCAGCCCAGACCTGCAGCAAGAAGTATTTCAACCCTTCATCAGCACCAAGTCACATGGTTTGGGCATGGGCCTGACCATCAGTCGCGCCTTGATCGAGGCCAACGGCGGCAAACTCTGGCACACTGAAAAGGACGGCCCGGGCGCTACATTTCATTTCACCTTGCCCCTTTCAAATTAAGCGAATGACTACAGCCACGGTTTTTATTGTTGATGATGATGCGGGCATTCGTAGCAGCCTGACGTTGCTGATGGAAACGGACAATCTGCAGTCGGCGTGTTTTCCAAGTGCCGATGAGTTTTTGGCTGCTTGTGGCCCGAACATGGACGGCTGCCTGATTCTGGACGTTCGCATGCCGGGCATGAGTGGCCCGCAACTGCAGGACGAACTGGCGCTCCGCCACATTCACTTGCCGATCATTTTTCTGACCGGCTTCGCGGACATCCCGACGACGGTCGGGGCGATGCGCAAAGGCGCTGTTGACTTCATGACCAAGCCGGTCAACGGTGCCGTATTGCTCGAGCATGTGCACAACGCCTTGGAAACCAACCGTTTGCAAAAACAAGCGGGGGCGGCACGGTCTCTGTTCGAGGCTCGGTTGTTGAAGCTCACCCGCCGCGAGCGTGAGGTGCTGGTGCTCGCCCTCTCCGGCATGCCGAACAAAACCATTTCCAAAGAACTGGCCATCAGCCTTCGCACGGCTGAGGGTCACCGCACACGCATCTACCTCAAGTTGGGTGTCGATTCATTGATAGAACTGGCGCAGCAAGCCACCAGCGCAGGCATGCCACTGTCCGACATAGCCTCACTGCCTCAGCCCTAGTGAACTGAATCTCATCGTCCCGATGGGTGGTTTCCACGTATAAATACGCGCGTGAATAATAGTCTTGCAAAAAATAATTATTTAAAATTAAATGGTTATTTTTTGTCAGGCAATCGAGTGAGTGCAGCAAGAGTTTTTATTGTTGATGATGATCTTGACTTACGACGCAGCCTCGCCCTGCTGCTGGAGATGAACAAGTTCAGGTCAGCCTGTTTTTCCAGCGCCAATGACTTTTTGGCTGCCTGCGGCCCGAACCCGGAAGGCTGCCTGATTTTGGACGTTTACATGCCGGGCATGAGTGGTCTGCAACTTCAGGACGAGCTGGTACTACGCAAAATTAGCTTGCCGATTATTTTTATAACAAGCTTGGTCGACATGCCGAAGATCGTGATGGGAATGCGCAAAGGCGCTGTTGACTTCATGGCCAAACCGATCAACGGCGACCTACTCCTCAAACTTGTACACAGCGCCTTGAACACCGATCGCTTGCGTCATCAAAGTGATGCGGCAAGGTCTCTGGTTAAAGCTCGGCTGCTGAAGCTGACCCCCCGCGAGCGTGAGGTGCTGGTGCTCGCTCTCTCCGGCATGCCGAACAAAACGATTTCTAAAGAACTGGCGATCAGCCTGCGCACGACTGAGGGCCACCGCACACGGATCTATCTCAAGCTCGGTGTCGATTCATTGATTGAACTAGCGCAGCAGGCAGAAAGCGTAGACATGTCACTGGCCGACATCGTCTTACTGCCGCAAACGTAGCGAAACCACGTATAAATACGCGCGTGCTGGCACGAATATCAAAAGACGTTTAATACATATTAAATAACAGATATGTTTATTTTTTACGTCCTTTGTGTCTGACTTCCAATCCAGCGAGCCCTTGCATCGTATATTCACTGACGCGGCCAATGGGTTTTCGACGCGGGTGGGGATTGCATGAACCGCGTTTACCGGCTGGTTTGGAGCAAGGTCGCAAGCGCCTGGATCGCGGTTGCGGAGTCGGCGCGTGGCCGTGGCAAAGGCGCCAGCCGCAAACTGCTTGCAGCCGCCATTTTGTTGGTGGCGTCTACAGCCCAAGCGGCACCCGCAGGCGGCGAAGTGACTGCAGGCGTTGGCGCTATCAAGCAGTCGGGCCTGACCACCACCATCAACCAGACCAGCCAAAACCTGTCGCTGAACTGGCAAAGCTTCAACGTCGGCGCGCAAGAGACGGTGAACTTTGTGCAACCGTCGGCCAGCGCAATCGCGGTCAACCGAATTTATGACACCAACGGCAGCCAAGTCATGGGCCGCATCAACGCCAACGGCCAGGTTTACCTGGTCAACCCGAACGGCATTTTGTTTGGTAGCGGCTCGCAGATCAATGTGGGCGGCTTGGTCGCCTCGACCTTGAACCTGGACGACGCCAGCCTGAACAGCAGCGCACGCACTTTCAGCGGCAATGGCCCAGGTCGCATCTTGAATCTGGGCACCATCAACGCCGCCAGCGGTGGCTATGTGGCGCTGCTGGGCAACCAGGTCAGCAACCAAGGCGCTATCGTGGCGCAACTGGGCTCTGTGGTCTTGGGTGGCGGCAGCGCTGTCACCTTGAACTTCAACGGTAACAGCTTGGTCAACATGGTGGTGGACCAAAGTGTTTTGAACAGCCTGGCCGAGAACGGCGGCTTGATCAAGGCCGATGGCGGCATGGTGATGCTGAGCGCCGGCGCCAAAGACACGCTGCTGGCCAGCATGGTGAACAACACGGGTGACATTGAAGCCCACACCATCGTCAACCACGAAGGCAAGATCACCTTGCTCGGCGGCATGGCTACTGGCACGGTGAACGTGGCCGGTACGCTGGACGCCAGCGCGCCCAACGGTGGCAACGGCGGGTTCATTGAAACCAGTGCTGCGCATGTGACAGTGGCTGACGCAGCCAAGATCAGCACCGCCGCCCCAGCCGGCCTGACTGGTACTTGGTTGATTGACCCCATCGACTTCACCATTGCCGCAGGCAACGCAGGTCTAACGACCTCCGGAATTGGTGCTGGCACCCTGTCAAGCAGCTTGGGCAGCACCAGCGTCAGCATTGCGACAGATCCTTCAACGACTGGCAGCGGCGACATTTTCGTCAACAGCGCCGTCTCTTGGTCGGCCAACAAGCTCACCCTCAGTGCGCACCGCAACATCAACATCAATGCCAACCTGAACGGTTCCGGCACAGCCAGCTTGGCGCTTGAGTACGGCATGGGCGCCAGCAACGGTGTGATCGGCGGCGTCGCGGCAAGCTACAACGTCAACGCAGCAGTCAACTTAGCCGCAGGACCTAATCTCAGTACAAAGTTGGGTTCGAGTGGCGTGCTCAAAAATTACACGGTCATCACCAGCCTAGGCGCACAAGGCAGCACAACGGCAACAGACTTGCAAGGCATGCAAGGGAACCTGACGCTCAACTACGCTCTGGGCAGCAACATTGACGCCAGCGCTACCACTGGCTGGAACTCGAACGCTGGTTTCAAACCGGTCGGCTACACCTCCGTTGGGGCCACTACTTTCACGGGAATGTTTGATGGCCTAGGCCACACCATTTCAAACCTGACCATCAACCGGCCAGGCACTGTGGATGTGGGTCTGTTTGGCGCTGCAGCCAACTACGCAACCATTAGCAACGTCGGTTTGTTGAATGGCAGCGTGGTGGGTGGCGCAGGCACGGGCAGCTTGCTGGGCACGGCCATCACGGCGTCCATCAGCAACAGCTACAACACCGGGACCGTCAGCGGTGCGGCGGGTACGGGCGGGCTGGCAGGCGTCATCACCACTGGCGGCGTCAGCGGCAGCTACAACACGGGGACGGTCAGTGGCGCCGCAGGAACTGGCGGACTCATTGGCGTACTCACCACGGGTTCTATCAGCGACAGTTACAACATAGCAGCAGTGACAGGCAACGCTGGCACTGGCGGTCTGGCCGGTGCCATGACGACGGGCTCCATCAGCAACAGCTTCAGCACCGGCAATGTGGTCGGCAATGCGGGCACGGGCGGCTTGGCCGGCGGCATCACCACCGGCAATGTCAGCGGCAGCTACACCACCGGCAACGTCACGGGCGACGCAGGCACTGGCGGTCTGGCCGGCACCGTGACCACCGGCAGCATCAGCGACAGCTACACCACCGGCAACGTGGTGGGCGCGGCGGGCACGGGCGGACTGGCCGGCGGCATCACCACCGGCAATGTCAGCAGCAGCTTCACCACCGGCACGGTCGCTGGCGCTGCAGGCACCAGCAGCTTGGCAGGCACGGTCACCGCCGGCAGCATCAGTAACAGCTTTGCCGTGAGCGGCGGACAGCCGATCGACTTCGCGTCTTTCTCGGCTTCGTCTGCTTCGGGGAAATGGGTGTTGTCCGCCAGCGGAAAGCCAGTCCTCAAGTCACTGATCAAAACATTCACGATCACGGCAAATGATGTGACTCAAACCTACAACGGATTGAGCTATTCAGGTGGCAACAGCGTCAGCTACTCTGATCCGTACCAAAGCTATTTGACCGGTACTTTGAGCTACACCGGCACGTCGCAGACTGCCCGGAATGCGGGCAGCTACGGCATCAGCGCTGGCGGGCTGAGTTCAACCAACTCGCAGTATGTTGTCTTGTATGTGGGTGGCACGCTGACCATCGCCAAGGCCAACGCCGTCGTCACTGCGAACAGCGGCACAGGCGTGTACTCAGGCTCAGCACAGAGCGTCAGCGGCTTCACGGCGACCGGCTTGGTGGGTGGTGAAACTGCTGCGGTGTTGACTGGCGTGACAGCAGCTGGCTCCGGCAAGAACGCTGGAAATTACAGCGTTGTGGCTGCTGGATCTGACGCAAATTACAACTTGACGTTGAACAACGGTTCACTGGCTATCGCCAAAGCCAACGCCGTCGTCACCGCCAACAGCGCATCGACGACGTACTCCGGCGCCGATCAAAGCGTCAGCGGCTTCACCGCCACCGGCTTGGTGGGCGGCGAAACTGCGGCGGTGCTGACCGGCGTGAGCGCCTCAGTCACTGGCAAGAATGCCGGCAACTACAGCGTCATCGCCGCTGGATCTGACGCGAATTACAACTTGACGTTGAACAACGGCAGCTTGGCCATCGCAAAAGCCGATGCCGTCGTCACCGCCAACAGCGCTTCGACAACTTACTCCGGCGCGACGCAAAGCGTCAGTGGCTTCACCGCGACCGGCCTCGTCGGCGGCGAAACCACCGCGGTGCTGACCGGCGTGAGCGCCTCAGTTACTGGCAAAAACGCTGGCAATTACAGCGTCGTTGCCGCCGGCACGGACAGCAACTACAACCTGACGCTGAACAACGGCAGCTTGGCCATCGCTAAAGCTGATGCAGTCGTCACCGCCAACAGCGCATCCACAACTTACTCTGGCGCGACGCAAAGCGTGAATGGCTTCACAGCGACCGGTTTAGTCGGTAGCGAAACTGCGGCGGTGCTGACCGGCGTGAGCGCCTCAGTCACTGGTAAGAACGCCGGCAACTACAGCGTCGTTGCCACCGGCACGGACAGCAACTACAACTTGACGCTGAACAACGGTTCACTGGCCATTGCTAAAGCCAACGCCGTCGTCACCGCCAACAGCGCTTCGACAACTTACTCTGGCGCGACGCAGAGCGTGAATGCCTTCACCGCGACCGGTTTGGTCGGTGGCGAAACTGCTGCGGTATTGACTGGCGTGAGCGCCTCAGCCACTGGTAAGAACGCCGGCAACTACAGCGTCGTTGCCACCGGCACGGACAGCAACTACAACTTGACGCTGAACAACGGTTCACTGGCCATTGCTAAAGCCAACGCCGTCGTCACCGCCAACAGCGCTTC
>CANFXC010000085.1 GCA_947450765.1 Comamonadaceae bacterium
AGCACGGCGTCGGCGCTCCACGGGCCTTGCAGCACACGCAGCCCGACGCCACCACCGCCCAATTGGCGGGTGTTGTTGGTTGCGGTGCTGGCCGGTTTCACATCTGTCTTGACGGTGCCGGCGTCGTAAAACACATAGGGTGACCACTGCTCAAAACTCATGCGCAGTTCCACCTGCGCCAACAAACCGGCGTCACCACTGGCCTCTCCCGACGGGTAGGCCCGCACCCCAGTGGCGCCGCCCAAAATAAAGCCCTCCGACGAGTCCAAATTCTTCTTCGCCCACTGGCCACTCAGGTGTCCATACAGGGAAAAATTACCTGGCAAAGTTTGCAGCCGCACCACATCCAGGTTGACCTTGTCAAAGCGGCCGCGCGTGTTACCAACGTCGGCGCTCGTCAAGGCTGAGTCCAGCGTCAACTGGCCTGGCGTCCAGCCCAACGATCCATAGCTGATGCCGCCCAGACCCAGGCTGTCGCGGTGGTCAAACATGAGCGTGACCGGCAGGCTGGTGCTGGACTTGTTGTCATTGATGAAGGTCGCGTCTTTCTTGTCGTTGAGCTGCTTGTCTTGGTAGGTCGCACTCAGATTCAAGTTGGTCTTTTGCGAGCGCAGCAGTGGGTAGCTCACGCCCACCGTCTTCACCACGGCCGTGCCGTTGGCCAGCGCGCTGGCAAACTCTTTGCCTAAGGTGTAGCTGGTCTTGGCGTAGCCCACATTGCCCCGCAAGCCGCTGCCGCCAATTGGCAAGCTGTAGCCCAAACTGCCCAGCCACAAGCTCTCGTCGCTGTACAGCGAGCGCAGGCTGACCTGGTCACCCAGCATGAAAGGGCTGTTCAGCATCAGGTTGGCGCGTGCGCGGTAGTAACCGCTGTAGCGGCTGCCGTAGTTGTCTAGACCCACGTCTCCGCTGACCAGCGGAGTGCGCACAATGCCCACGTCCAAGTCGCCGGTGCCCACCGCTTGGCCAGGTTTGATCAAAGGCACGGCGTGCACGCCCGGCTGATCGTCCAGGATCAACGTAGTGCGTTCCAGCGACTGGCTCTGAATCACTTGGCCGGGTTGCAGCGGCCTTAAGAAAGCCTGTGCCTGCGCCACGTAGCGGTCAGGCGGCGTTGTCGCTGCTGCGCTGCGGTCTGCCAAGGCCTGCACCTGACCATAACGGCCCTCCAGAATGTCTATTTGCAAGATGCCGTTGGCCATGTCTTGCGGGGCCAGAAATGCCCGCGCAAACGGGTAGTCTGCCACACGGTAAAACTCGCTCACCCGCTCGGCCACGGCCTGCAGGCCTGCCAGGTCTAGGCTTTGCCCCAGCAGCGAGCCGCTGGCCGGTTGAACGGCCGCCAACAACGTCGCCTCGGTAAAGACGGTGTTGCCCGCAAAACGGACCGCGCTGAGCGTGACCTGCGCGCCACCGGGCTTCACCGGTGTTTGGCTTGCTGGTACGGGCAGCACCAGCGGCGCGTTCTCACGCGGCGGTGCCAGCGGCGGCTGCAGTTGTTGCAACAGTTGACCAGCGTCAGGCGCGACTTGGGCTTGCGCCACGCAAGTTGCCGCGTACAAAGCGCAAGCGAGCGTGCCGGGGGTTAACGAAAAGGCAGGTTTGAGTTTCATCGTTAGCTTCACAGTTCAGTAGCGCTTGGGGCGGTGGTGTTGCGGCTCAAGCGCTCTGGCGCAGGTGCAGGTGCAGGTGCAGGTGCAGGGCTGGGCTCAGCCGCGCGGCTAACCTCAGACGGTTTGGGGTTCGCGGTGTTTAGTGTGTTGTACGAAACAGGGAACGAGGTCGGCAGCTTGATGCCGCCATTGACCACAAACACCCGCATAAAGCCCAATGGTTCAGAGCCACCCTGTGATTCATTGCCGGCACCAACTGCGCCGCCAATTGCTTGTGAGCCTGACGTTGTGCCGCCGTCTGTGCCATTCGCAGCCTCCGTAATCACCGGCACATATCTGAGTCCTCCAGTATTGCCCTTCCAACTGTCGTTGCCGGTACTACTGCCTGGCAGAATCAGCTTAGACATGCTCAGGGTAGCGTATGGATTGCCGGCCAATTGCTGAGCAGATACTTTGGCAGCTTCATTTGAGGATGTAAATTCCTGAACTGGTGCTGTAGCCGTCGCTCCTATTTGCCAAATCGTGTCTCTGCTTGCGAACGACGCGTACTGATCATTGAGACCGAGACTACCGGCAATGCTCCACTCACTAAATGTGCCAATGTCTTTCATCTCGGCTGTGGTCTTGCCCGTTCCGCCTGCACTGGTGCTTTGGCCGGACGCCTGCGTGTCCCAAAAGCTTTTGATCACCGTCGCGGCGCCAATTGAACCAATTAGGCCCCCCATGACGCTACTCCCACCGACGGTGCCCCTAGAGTAAGTGTTGCTTATGTCACCGCTAATTCCTGAACCCAGTAAGCCGCCTACGTCTGAAGTCCCACTCACGGCCCCCGTTGCGTAGCTATTATCAATTTGACCTAATTGCATGTAGCCCACCAAGCCACCAACATAGTTCAACCCACGCACGTTGCCCGTGGCACTACTTTTGGTGATACTGCTACTGCTGAGGATAGTACTTCCCTCACCGACCATACTACCTTGCAAGAGCCCTACCAAGCCACCAACATTGTTACCGGTGCCGATAACAGTATTCGAGACCTTGACCCCACTGATGCTTCCTTGAAGTTGAGATCCGACTAGCCCGCCAACATTATTGAGACCCGTGACGACTCCCGAACCCGTACTGATGACGGCATTGGTGGCGCTCACCAGATTGTTCGCTTCGTTCAAGCCCACCAGACCACCCACGTAGTCACCCGTACCTGTAACATTGCCACTGCTATGAGAAACATTGCCGGAGAGCGTCCCATAGTTATAGCCAACCAGTCCGCCAACTTGACTGAAACCGCTCACGTCGCCTGACGATCTACTTTCAGTGATTCTTCCATCAAAATAATTAAAACCAACTAGACCACCAACAGCGTAATTAACTAATGGGGCGCTTACTATGCCGTCATGGGAACTATTTGATATAGTTGTATGGATGCTTCGACCTACTAAGCCGCCTACAATTCCCGAGCCTGATGCGCCATTCGCGATGACCGAATTAACTACTGTCGCATATGTGATTTTTCCACCGTAGTGATCACCTATCAAGCCGCCAATTAAACTATTTTGATCGCCTATACCTGCAACATTAGTCGTTACAAATAAATTACTAAATAAATTAAACTCTGTTAAATCAGTCATTCCAACAACACCACCAACAAACGAATTTCCAGAAACAAAACCAGAAGTCTTTACGTTTAATATGTTGCTATTAGTCGCCACCGAAGCAATACCGCCCACATGCCCATGCCCTGTGACAATTGCATTAGCTAAATTGATGTTTTGTACGCTTGAATTTTGTACCTGTGAAAAAAGACCTACATAGTCCGTATTTGGCCTGTTGATAGCCAACCCAATAATGCTATGGCCTAAGCCATCAAAAGTGCCAGTCAGCATATTAATAGGATTAAAACCAGCGGCAACACCGCCAACCATATTCCAGCCGGATGTGCCTGAGGCATCTATGTTGGCACCGAGAACGAAATTGCCCGAGCCATGTGTATCGAGGCCCTGTAAGTCGGTTCCAGTCGTACTTCCTTCGGCCCCTAGGCTGGTGATGATGGTGTAGCTGGTAGGGCTAACGTCGTTGCCGAGCTGGGTGGTAAAGGTGCCGGTGGATGGCAGGCTGATGCTGCCGGAAAAGCCCGATGAAGTCAGCCCAAACGAGTAGCTGGCAGTGTTACCGCTGTTGACCGCGCCTTGCCCGTATTTCAACGCCACGCCAGCGCCTGCACCGGTGCCGCTGACCGTGATGGGCGCGTTGATGTAGATATTGTTCCAAGAGTTCAGGGTCAGCGTTTTGTTGGCCGACCAAGTCACCGTGTCGTTAATGTGAATGCCGTCTGTCGCAGAACCTGACGTGGTTTGAATTTCAATGTCGGTCGAGCCCAGCGATGCGCTCAAGGTGGCACCCGTCATGTCTCCGCCACTGGCGGCAATGGTGAAGGTGGCTGGGTCAATCAGCCAATGCCCCGCTTGACCTTGCGCGCTGGCGGTAGTGATCTTGACGCCATCGACCACACTGACGGTGTGCGCACTGGTTTCAATAAACCCACCATCGCCGCCATTGGGCGCACTCGCGTCCAGCGTGCCGCCGACCTCAATACGGTCATTCACCATGCCGCCCATCAAGCGGATCTCGCCCTTTTCTCCGGTGGCCAAGGTGTGGGCTTCAATGACGCCGGTGTTGTTGATGACTGTACGGGTCAAATCGCCAGCGGACTTGGCCGTTAAATACACCAGCCCGCCGTTGGCAGAAATAGCGCCGCCGTTGGCAATCAAAGCATCTATCGCCCCCTGCGTGACTTGCAGCTTGACCGGCCCGCCCAGGTCCAGCGTCACTTGGCTGCCCGCGCCCAGCAGCACGTTGCCGCCTGGCGCCGTCAGGCTACCGGTATTGGTGATCTTGGCGGCAATCAGGGCGATGGTGCCGCCGGCGCCTGTACTACCGTTGGCGGTGATGGCGCCTTGGTTGGTGATGCTGCCGCCAACGCCCGTGGCGCCCGCAGCACCTTCAAACTGGTAGCTACCGGCCATGAAGTCGGCATTGCTCAAGGCCAGCGTAGAGGCCACCAAGCTGCCCACATTGACCTGCGCCGTGGGTGTGAACAAAACACCATTGGGGTTGATCAAAAACACCTGGCCGTTGGCGTTGATGGCACCCTGAATGCTGGACACGTCGCTGCCGACCACGCGGTTCAGCGCCACGGCGCTGGCCGAGGGCTGCACAAAGTTCACCGTGTTGCCGGCCCCAATGGAGAAGCTTTGCCAGTCGGTCGCCAAGCGGGCGCTGGTTTGCGTGACGGTCAGGCTTTTACCGCTTTGGCTGATGCTGCCGCTGCCCGCCACCACGTTGCCCCCCGTCGGCAGGTCTGCCGGACCGGCTCGGGCCGTGAGCGCCAATCCTGCCAAGGCCACCGCCGTCAAAGCACTGAGCGCACGGCCTGCACGGCTTTTTTTGCCTCGCCCTTTGGTGTTTTCTGCAACGGCAATGAACGCCTGAAGCGTGTCGCTCCAGACCAAGCGGAAGGTGTGGTTCAGTGAAGCAGTATTCATAGACAATCTTTTGGGTAATTTAATATTAATAAATACGCATAAATCGCTTCAATCATTTAATTGATTAATTACAAAATATAACCATAATTGTAAGATAGTTACAATAAATAATAAATATATATTGTGTAACTTGCAATTTCCAGGTCAGCTTGCCGCCACCTCGCTTAGCCGAAACATGGCGGTTACAAGCCCCGATGCCAAGCGGCTGGACAACCTTACGCGGTCGGTGGACGACATTAACTTCATCATTGACCGCTGCGTTCAGGCTGACCAGTTGGATCAATCTGACCTGTCGCTGAATAAGATGCCAATGTCATTGAAGACTTTGCTGTCGGAGGTCACGCACATCAATGGCCATGAGCGCATCAGTTTGTCGGGCATCGCAGCGGCCCAGATGTCGGTCCTGGTTTTCACGGACTATCAGTACGCCCGCATCATCCTGACCAACCTGTTCACCAATGCGCTGAAATACTCACCGCCCGAAAGTCTGGTGCATCTGGGCGTAGAACCCGCCCAGTTGGGTGCTGCGCCCGGACTGACCTTGAGGGTTTCCAATACCGTCGGCAGCGCTGGCCGGCCAGATCCGCTCAAGGTTTTTACCCGCTACTACCGGGCCGAAGGTGCCAAAAAAGAAGTCGGTGCTGGCTTGGGCCTTTGGCTTGCCCACTCAATCGCCATCAAGCTCGGTACAGCGCTACGCTGCACCTGTGAGAGTGAACTGGTGCATTTTGAATTTTCCCTGGAGCTGAGTTAATGCAACACACCCAAGCGATGGCGTCGCTGATTCTGGTTGAAGACAATGACGTCCTGCGCCAAGAGCTAGTGCACTACCTGACTGAAGAAGGTTTTGATGTGCGCTCCGCAGATGGCGGCGAGGCCTTGAACCAGGCGCTGCTGCAGCGCCCTGCAGACGTCTTGATTCTTGACCTCAACATGGCCGAAGAAGATGGCATCAGCATCGCCAAACGAATCCGCAAGAGCCTGCCCGAGGTCGGTATTTTGATGCTCACGGCGCGTGTCTTGAGCGCGGACAAGCTGGCAGGCTATGAAAGCGGTGCAGATGTGTACATGACCAAGCCTGCCAGACCTGCCGAGCTGGTCGCAGCGATCAGGAATTTGTTAAACCGATTGGCACCACAGCTGGTGGCGACCAAGTGGATTTTGGACACGAAGCTGTTGAATATCCGCTTCCAGAAAACGACCTCCATCGCGTTGACGGGCATTGAGGCCACATTGCTGAAGATATTGGCGCTGAGCAACGACTGCGTGAACAACGAAACGATGCAAGCGTTATTGCACGACGAGAACCTAGACAGCGCCAAGTTCAAGTTGCGGCTGGAAGTCTTGATCAGCCGCCTGCGCGCCAAGCTTAGCCCGCACACGGGTGACATCAACCCCATCAAGTCCGTACGCGGTCGGGGCTATCAGCTCTGCGTGGACTTGGAGATTCAGTGAGCAGGGCAAAAATTAGCGCAGGGTGACGGCACCGACTGCCATGTTTGAGCGCCATACATGCCGGCTTTGCGTACCTGTATCCGCTATTTTGCAGAGGGTAACTGCGAGAATGTAGCCATCGTCAGCAATTGATGTGGCGACGTGTCAATAAAAGTTACTGTCCAAAGTGGAAAAAAGTCAATCAAATCAAAACTATCTATCTGGCAGGTTATCGGTGGCCCCGATGCTCGACTGGACGGATCAACATTGCCGTTACTTTCACCGGCTTTTGAGCCGCCATGCGCTGCTGTACACCGAGATGGTCACCACTGGCGCGTTGCTGCATGGCGACGTGCCGCGGCATTTGCGCTTCAACGCTGAAGAACACCCTGTGGCCTTGCAGTTGGGCGGCAGCGATGCGGCTGATCTGGCGCAAGCTGCGCGGCTGGGCGAGGAGTGGGGTTACGACGAGATCAATCTGAACTGCGGCTGCCCGAGTGAGCGTGTGCAGCGCGGCGCTTTTGGCGCTTGCCTGATGGCCGAACCGCAGCTGGTCGCCGACGGCGTGAAGGCCATGTGCGATGTCGTGAGTCTGCCGGTGACTGTCAAGCACCGCATCGGCATTGACAAAGGCGAGAGCTACGACTTCGTGCGTGATTTTGTCGGCACTGTGAGCGAAGCCGGTTGCCGCACCTTCATCGTTCATGCCCGCAATGCCTGGCTGAAAGGTTTGTCTCCTAAAGAAAACCGGGAAGTGCCGCCGCTGCGTTATGAGATGGTGCATCAGCTCAAACGCGACTTTCCGCAATTGAACATCATGATCAATGGCGGCATCAATACCGCCGAGCAAGTGCACGCCCAACTGCAGCACGTCGACGGTGTGATGATCGGCCGTGAGGCGTACCACAACCCTTGGTGGCTGGCCTCGTGGGACACTGATTTTTTCGGTGACGCAGCGCCGGCCCAAGCGCTCACGCGTGAACACATTGAGGCGCAGATGGTCGACTACATGGCGCGTGAATCAGCCTTGCATGGCACGCCTTGGAGCGCTATTGCCAGGCATATGCTGGGTCTGCGTCATGGCTTGCCGGGGTCGCGTCGCTGGCGACAAGTTTGGAGTGACCACAAGCTCAAAACCCTGCCGCCGCATGAGGTGATTGTGCTTGCGCACGCTGAGTTTCAGGCCGCCTGACGCTGCGGTTTGCCGGGTCCAGGCAGCAGCATCAAGGCTGCAAATCCCACCCCGCCGAGTGCGGCTGAAAACCACAAGGCACCGGCGCCATAGCGGTCAATCGCCAAGCCAAACAGGTAAGGCGAGAGCGCTTGCGCGAAACGCGCCGGAACCATCAAGATGCCTTGCCGCAGTCCGTAGTCTTTGGGGCCAAACAACACCAATGGCAAGGTGCCTTTGGCAATCGTCAACACGCCGTTGCCCGCGCCATGCAGCAGCGTGAAAGCCGCACCAGCAGGCACACCCACCAGCAAAAAAGCCAGTGCCCCAACCGAATGGAGTGCGCCGGCCACCCGCGCCGACACGACTGGATGAACCTGCCGCAGCAAACCGTATTCGAGCAAGCGGCCAGCCACTTGCGCCGGCCCGACCAAGGCAGCCAGCAGCAAGGCCGTGGCCAGCGGCACGCCTTCGGCTTGTAGCAGTCTTGGCAGGTGCGCCGCCATGCCGGTGCTGATGAACCAGGTGATGGCGAAGGTCAACGCCAGCAATACGGATGTTCGCGTGGCATTCGCCGTCGTGGCCGCAGCCGCTGGCACTATGAAGGCTGCAGGCATTGCACTGTCTGCGTTGTCAGGTTGTTCTTGAGCAGGTGTTTTCGATAGCAAGCTGTACAGCGGTAATCCCAAAAACAAGTGCAGTCCTGCCCAAGTCAGGCAGGTGCTGCGCCAACCCCATTTCAAATCTAACCAAGCAGAGAGTGGCCAACCGATGGTGCTGGCAAAGCCGGCCATCAAGGTGATACCGGTGATCGCACCACGTGAACGCAGTCCGTACAAATGAACCAGCGCCGCAAAGGCAGCTTCATACAGACCGGCGGCCATGGCCACACCCAGAATGCTCCAAGCCACGAACATCCCTACAGGGCCTTGTGCCAGTGCCAACGCCGTCAGACCAAATGCAAAGACCAAGCTGTTGAGCATCAGGACGAGTCTGCCGCCGTAGCGGTCAATGGCTTTTCCGGCCACGGGTCCTAACACTGCCGATACCAGTAAAGCCAGCGAAAACCCCGCAAAAACAAGCGGCGTGCTGATGCCTAGATCGCGCGCCATCGAGGTCGCCAGCATGGCTGGCAAGTAATAGCTTGAGGCCCAAGCTAGCGTTTGGGCCAGCCCTAAACAGGTGACCGTGCGCGTTTGACTGGCTGACATGTGGCGATCAATACGAAGTTCATTAGAGTTTTTCACTGTACGTGGCAAAGCTCAGACATAGCGAGATCACTACGGCTATCTTGCTGGGCATGATGAACAGTGAGATGGAAAAATGAAAATTTCAAAGTTACGATATCCCGATTAAAAATGAAAAATACCAAATGATGGCTCCAAGAATTGCATTGATACACGCGACGCCACTGGCTATGGATCCCGTGGCAAACGCTTTTGAACTGCTTTGGCCAGAGGCGCAGCGAATGAATCTGCTGGATGACAGCCTGAGTGCAGATCTTGCACGTGCGGGTTCACTCAAGCAGGACATGGTTGACCGCATGGTTTGTCTTGCGCAGTACGCCAAGACTTGCGGCGCTGATGGCATCTTGTTCACCTGCTCGGCCTTCGGTCCAGCCATTGACGAGGTCAAGCGCACCATCGGCTTACCAACCCTGAAACCGAACGAAGCCATGTTCAGCGATGCGCTGGATATCTGCGAGCAACTTGGCGGCGAGCGAAGCATCGGGTTGTTGACCACCTTCGCACCATCAGAAGCGCCCATGCGTGAAGAACTTCTGGCCGCCATCCAACAGCGCAACCTCAA
>CANFXC010000086.1 GCA_947450765.1 Comamonadaceae bacterium
CTGGCACTGAAAGCGGTCGAATCACCAGCTTGAATCCGCAGAGCGCTGCGAAAAAGAAGTAATCAATTCACATTTAGGAGAAATCAAATGAGCAACAAACCCCTCAACGGCATCAAGATCATCGACTTCACCCACGTTCAAGCCGGTCCGGCTTGCACACAAATGCTGGCCTGGTTCGGCGCTGACGTTATCAAGGTCGAGCGCCCAGGCGCAGGCGACGTCACCCGCAGCCAGCTGCGCGACATCCCTGACGTAGACGCGCTCTACTTCACGATGCTGAACAGCAACAAGCGTTCGCTGACCCTCGACACCAAAAAGCCTGAAGGCAAAGCGGTGCTGGAAAAGCTGATCCAAGAGTGCGACGTTTTGGTTGAAAACTTCGGCCCCGGCGCCCTCGACCGCATGGGCTTCACTTGGGAACGCATCCAAGAACTGAACCCTAAGATGATCTTGGCTTCGGTCAAAGGCTTCAGCGACGGCCACCACTACGAAGACTTGAAGGTCTACGAAAACGTGGCTCAGTGCGCTGGCGGCGCTGCCTCCACCACCGGCTGGTGGAAAGGTGAACAGTCCGGCCCGATGATTTCGTCTGCCGCCCTGGGCGACAGCAACACCGGCATGCACTTGGCCATCGGCATTTTGACGGCCTACATCGGCCGCCAGCAAACCGGCAAGGGTCAAAAAGTCGCTGTGGCCATGCAAGACGCTGTGCTGAACCTGTGCCGCGTCAAGATGCGTGACCAGTTGCGCCTCGACAAACTCGGCTACCTGGAAGAGTACCCACAGTACCCGCACGAGACTTTCTCTGACGTGGTGCCACGCGGCGGCAATGCCGGCGGTGGCGGCCAGCCCGGTTGGATCTTGAAGTGCAAAGGCTGGGAAACTGACCCTAACGCGTACATCTATTTCACGGTTCAGGGCCACGCTTGGGCCCCCATCTGCGACGCCATCGGCAAACCAGAATGGAAGACCGATCCGCTGTACATGACGCCTAAAGCGCGCCAGCCGCACATCATGGACATCTTCGGCACCATCGAAGCTTGGTTGAAAGACAAAACCAAGTTTGAAGCGGTGGACATCCTGCGCAAGTTCGACATCCCTTGCGCTCCGGTTCAGTCCATGAAAGAGCTGCTGAACGATCCATCGCTGCGTGCCAGCGGCTCCATCGTTGACGTGCCGCACAAAGAGCGCGGCAGCTATGTCACGGTCGGTAGCCCGATCAAGTTCTCTGACCTCAAGCCAGAGATCACCGGCTCCCCACTGCTGGGCGAGCACACCGACGAAGTGCTGGCTGAACTCGGCTACACCAAGGACCAAATCGCTGCGATGCACACGGCTAACGCGGTTTAAACGGTTTAAGCGCAGCGTTCCCGTCATGGCGAGCGTTGCGCGGCCATCCATCTCGGCGGTGCGCGGTGATGGACTGTCGCGCTTCGCTCGCAGTGACGGGAATTTTTGTTTCTAAATCCATTGCTTGTACTGACTCACCGATCAAACCCATGTCATCAACCACCGATTTAAAACAACTCGTCGAGGCCCTAGGCGACGCCATCGTCATTGCCGACGCCAGTGGTGCCATCACCTTGTGGAACCCGGCAGCAGAGCGGATCTTCGGCTTCACTGAGAGCGAAGCGCTGGGCAAGTCGCTTGACATCATCACACCGCAGCGCCTGCAGCATCGCCATTGGGAGGGTTACCACAAGACCATGGCCAGCGGCGTGACCCGCTACGGCAACGACGTGCTGCGCGTGCCGGCCGTGCACAAAGACGGCCACAGTTTATCCATCGCCTTCACTGTCGCCCTGCTTTATGCAGAAGACAAAAAAGTGTCGGCGATTGTGGCGGTGATCCGCGACGAAACCAGCCGCTTTGAAGAAGAGCGAAAGCTGAAAAAACGCCTCACGGAGCTAGAAATGCAGCTTGCAAAACCGACCAATCCCTCGTCAACCTGATCAAAAAGAACACATAAGGCAGGGTGAATAATAGGGGCAGGTGTAAAGCACTCTATTTCAACTTCCCTGCAGGAACTTTCATGAGCAAAGCGTTAGACGGCGTTCGCATACTAGACTTCACCCACGTTCAATCAGGCCCGACCTGCACTCAGTTGCTGGCCTGGTTCGGTGCAGATGTGATCAAGGTAGAACGCGCCGGTGAAGGAGATGCCACTCGCGGACAACTGCGCGACATTCCCGGGGTGGACAGCCTGTACTTCACCATGCTGAACCACAACAAGCGCTCCATCACGCTGGATACCAAAAAGGCCAAGGGCAAAAAAGTCCTGGACGACCTCATCAAGACCTGCGACGTGTTGGTGGAAAACTTCGCCCCAGGCGCCATGGACCGCATGGGCATCACTTGGGAACATATCCAAGCGCTGAACCCCCGCATGATCGTCGCTTCCGTCAAGGGCTTTGGCCCGGGTCCGTACGAAGACTGCAAGGTCTATGAAAACGTCGCCCAATGCGCTGGCGGCTCAGCGTCAACCACTGGTTTTGACGACGGCCCACCCATGGTCACCGGCGCCCAGATCGGCGACAGCGGCACCGGCTTGCATCTGGCACTCGGCATTGTTGCCGCGCTTTACCAGCGCAACACCACCGGTCGTGGCCAAAAGGTGCTGGCACCCATGCAAGACGCCGTGCTGAACCTGTGCCGCGTCAAGCTGCGCGACCAGCAGCGCCTAGAGCGCACCGGCACCATGCACGAGTACCCGCAATACCCTGACAGCAAATTCGGCGAAGCCGTACCACGTGCCGGCAACGCCTCTGGCGGCGGTCAGCCCGGCTCTATCTTGAAATGCAAAGGTTGGGAAACCGACCCCAACGCCTACATCTACTTCATCACCCAGGCTGGCGTTTGGCCGGCGGTGTGCAAGGTGATCGGCGAAGAAGGCTGGATCACCGACGACGCCTACGCCACGCCCGGCGCGCGGCTGCTGCACCTGAAACCCATCTTTGCCCGCATTGAGCAATGGACCATGACCAAGACCAAGTTCGAGGCCATGGACATTCTGAATAAATACGACATTCCGTGCGGCCCTATTTTGTCGATGAAAGAAATCGCCGAAGAACCCGCTCTGCGTGCCAGCGGCACCATCGTCGAAGTCGATCACCCGACCCGCGGCAAGTACCTCACCGTTGGCAATCCGATCAAGCTGTCAGACAGCAGCACCGAAGTCACGCGCTCCCCTTTGCTCGGCGAACACACCGACGAGGTGCTGACACAACTCGGTTACAGCGCAGATGAGATCTCGGAACTTCGCAGCGAACACGTCATCTGAATCTGTCGATCCTGACCACCACTCTGCACAGACCTACGCAAGCCCCTATGAACTATCCGATCATTCCTATTGCAGTTGCAGAAGCCTCTACCAAGCAGCGCAAACGCGAGGCTCCGAAAGGTCGCCGCGTTGACCCGGCGGCATTGGCTGAAGTACAAGGTTTGCTGGGAACAGAGTCGCGTCAGGCCGACTTGCTGATCGAACACTTGCACAAAATTCAGGATCGTTTTGGGCATTTGTCAGCCGCGCATCTTGCGGCGTTGGCGCAAGAAATGCGCATGCCGCAAACAGCCGTCTACGAGGTCGCGACCTTCTATCACCACTTCGACATCGTCAAAGAAGGCGAAGCCGCTCCGGCCGCGCTGACCGTGCGGGTCTGCGATGGTTTGTCTTGCGAGTTGGCCGGCGCCCAAGATCTGCTGGCCAAACTACCCGCTCTGTTGGGCCGCGAGATACGCGTCATCGCCGCCCCTTGTATTGGGCGTTGCGAACAAGCGCCGGCAGCCGTGGTTGGACAAAACCCAGTCCCCAACGCTACTTGCGAGAGCGTTGCAAGCGCCGTCGCAGCCAAAGCGGTGCAGCACATTCCAAGTGGCTTCATTGACTTGGCTGAGTACACCGCCAGCGGTGGTTACCAGCTGCTAGCGCAATGCATTTCGGGCGAACGTGATGTCGAATCGGTCATCAAGACCATGGAAGACTCTGGCCTGCGCGGTTTAGGCGGCGCCGGCTTTCCGGCAGGTCGTAAATGGCGCATTGTCCGGGCCGAAAAAGGTCCACGCCTGATGGCCGTGAACATCGACGAAGGTGAGCCCGGCACCTTCAAAGACCGCACGTATCTGGAGCGTGATCCGCACCGTTTTCTGGAAGGCATGTTGATTGCCGCATGGGCTGTCGGCATCGAAAAAATCTACGTTTACCTGCGCGACGAATACCACGGCTGCCGCCACATGCTGGAGGCTGAACTGGCCAAACTGCGCTTAGCCCCGCCGATGGCCGACATGCCCGAGATCGAGCTGCGCCGGGGCGCTGGTGCCTACATTTGCGGCGAAGAATCGGCCATGATCGAATCAATCGAAGGCAAACGTGGCATGCCTCGCCTGCGGCCGCCGTATGTGGCGCAAGTCGGCCTGTTCGGTCGGCCGACGCTTGAGCACAATTTTGAAACCCTGTTTTGGGTCCGCGACATCTTGACCAAAGGCGGCGACTGGTTTGCCTCACACGGCCGCCATGACCGCAAAGGACTTCGTTCGTTCTCGGTCTCTGGCCGCGTCAAAGAACCCGGCATGAAGCTGGCACCGGCCGGCATCACGATTCAAGAACTGATCGACGAACATTGCGGCGGCATGCAAGCTGGCCACGACTTTTACGCTTACTTGCCAGGCGGTGCATCGGGCGGCATTTTGCCGGCCAGCATGAACGCCATTCCGCTGGACTTTGACACGCTGCAACCCTACGGCTGCTTCATTGGCTCTGCGGCGGTGATCGTGCTGTCTGACAAAGACACCGCCACCGACGCCGCCCGCAACATGATGCGTTTTTTCAAGCACGAGTCTTGCGGTCAATGCACGCCCTGCCGCGTCGGCACCGCCAAGGCCGAGCACCTGATGGCGCAGCCCAAGTGGGACCTCGCCCTGCTGGCTGACTTGTCGCTGGTGATGCGTGATGCGTCCATCTGCGGTCTAGGCCAAGCCGCACCCAACCCAATGGACTGCGTCGTCAAGTATTTCCCGCATGAGCTGTGAACCCACGCTTGTTATTTTGCGTCGCCAGTTTTAAGGATCCATCATGAACGCCATCACCCGACAAGAACTCGCTGAGCTGGACGCACCGCTGGTGAGCTTCAGCCTGAACGGCCGCGAAGTCTCCGGACGCGCCACCGAAACACTGCTGCAAGTCGCCAAACGTGAAGGCGTGGAGATCCCCCACCTGTGCTTCAAAGAAGGCATGGAGGCCGTTGGCAACTGCCGCTCCTGCATGGTCGAGATCAATGGTGAACGAGTGCTGGCACCGTCGTGCTGCCGCACGCCTACGGCAGGCATGAAGGTTGTCACCGACAGTGAGCGCGCTGTCGCGTCACAAAAGCTGGTGCTTGAGTTGCTGCTGTCGGACATGCCTGAAAAGGAGTACACGCGCAACAACGAAGTCGACCAATGGGCCGCCAAGATCGGCGTCGGCAAGCCGCGCTTTGAAGCGCGCAAGCAAGTTCGCCAAGACCTCTCGCACCCGGCCATCGCCGTCAACCTAGACGCTTGCATTCAGTGCACGCGTTGCCTGCGTGCCTGCCGTGACGAGCAAGTCAACGACGTCATTGGCCTGGCTTTTCGAGGTGACCACGCCAAGATCGTTTTCGACATGGACGACGCCATGGGTGCGTCCACCTGCGTGGCCTGCGGCGAATGCGTGCAAGCCTGCCCGACCGGCGCGCTGATGCCAGCACGCGAGGCCGCGTTGAGCGTGCCCGACAAACAGGTCGAGTCAGTCTGCCCTTATTGCGGCGTGGGCTGCCAGCTCACTTACAACGTCAAAGACGACAAGATTTTGTTCGTCGAAGGCCGTGATGGCCCGTCGAACCATGGCCGCTTGTGCGTCAAGGGTCGCTACGGCTTTGACTACGCCCACCACCCGCACCGCCTGACAGTGCCGCTGATCCGCCGCGCCGACGCACCCAAAACCGGTGACTTCAGCATGGACCCAGACCGCGTCATGGATGTGTTCCGCGAAGCCAGTTGGGAAGAAGCGCTTGAGTTTGCCGGCGGCAAGTTGGCAGACATACGCGACCAGTACGGCAAAAAATCACTCGCCGGCTTCGGCTCTGCCAAGGGCAGCAATGAAGAAGCCTACCTGTTCCAAAAACTGGTGCGCACCGGCTTTGGCAGCAACAACGTCGACCATTGCACACGCCTGTGCCACGCCTCATCTGTCGTTGCTTTGCTTGAAGGCATTGGCTCGGGTGGAGTCTCGAACCCGGTGATGGACGTGACCAAAGCTGCGGTGGTCATCATCATCGGTGCCAACCCGACCGTGAACCACCCGGTGGCCGCTACTTGGATCAAGAACGCTGTTCAAAACGGCACCCAGCTACTCATTCTCGACCCACGCCGTTCAGACCTGACCCGCATGGCCCACCGCCATCTGCAGTTCAAACCCGACACCGACGTGGCGCTGCTGAACGCCATGATGAACGTCATCGTCACCGAAGGCCTGGTCAATGAGGCGTTCATCGCCAGCCGCACGATTGGCTACGAAGAGCTGCGCAAAAACGTTGAAGGCTACACACCCGAGTTGATGGCGCCCATCTGCGGCATCGACGCGGACACCATTCGCTATGTGGCGCGCCTCTACGCCACCTCCAACAGCTCCATGATTCTCTGGGGCATGGGTGTCTCTCAGCACGTGCACGGCACAGACAACGCGCGCTGCCTGATTGCTTTGGCCCTGATGACCGGCCAGATTGGCCGTCCTGGTACCGGCCTGCACCCGCTGCGCGGCCAGAACAACGTTCAGGGCGCGTCTGACGCTGGCCTGATCCCGATGATGTTCCCGGACTACCAGCACGTCACCAACCCGGTGGTGCGTGCGAACTTTGAGAAGGCCTGGAACGTGCCGGAGGGCTCGCTAGACGCCCAACCCGGCCTGACCGTCGTTGAGGTCATGCACGCCATCAAAAAAGGCGTCATACGCGGCATGTACGTGCAGGGCGAGAACCCGGCCATGTCAGACCCCGACGCCAACCACGCTCGTGAATCTCTGGCGGCACTCGACCATCTTGTGGTGCAAGACATTTTCTTGACTGAAACCGCCTATCTGGCCGACGTCATCTTGCCGGCCAGCGCCTTCCCCGAAAAGGACGGCAGCTTCACCAACACCGACCGGCTGGTGCAGATGGGCCGCAAAGCCATCAACCCGCCAGGCGATGCACGGCAAGATTTGTGGATCATCCAGCAGATCGCCAAGCGCATGGGTTGCGACTGGCACTACAAACATGTCAGCGAAGTTTTTGACGAAATGCGCCAAACCATGCCAAGCATTGGCGGCATCACCTGGGACCGTCTGGAGCGCGAGCACTCCGTCACCTACCCCTGCCTGAAAGAAGGCGACCCGGGGCAGTCGGTGGTCTTCGTCGACAGCTTCCCAAGCGAGACCGGTCGTGCCCGCTTTGTCCCGGCCGACATCATCCCGGCCAACGAGCGACCCGACACCGACTACCCCCTGGTGCTCATCACCGGTCGCCAGCTGGAGCATTGGCACACCGGCAGCATGACCCGACGTGCCACCGTGCTCGACGCGATAGAGCCCGACCCCGTAGCCTTGGTGCACCCGCTTGACTTGGCCGGCATGGGCGGCAAGCCCGGCGACATCGTGACCATCGAGTCGCGCCGCGGCCAAGTCGCGCTGTACGCTCGCGCCGACGAAAGCTCGCCACGCGGTGCGGTGTTTGTGCCCTTTTGCTATTACGAAGCGGCCATCAACAAACTGACCAACGCAGCGCTTGATCCATTCGCCAAGATTCCGGAGTTCAAATACTGCGCCATTCGTGTTTCCGTGGGTGGCATTCCACCGGTACAAAACAGCTACGGCGGCGGCAAAGCGCTGGAAAATTCAATCACATTGGCTGCAGCCGGAAATCAGTCCTAGGCGGCTTTGTCGGCGTTGCACTGGTACATTTTTCGTTCTCAGAGGCAAATGAGCAACAAAAAAGGGCAAAAAAGTGATTTATCCCTGCGAAAAAGCTGATTTCTCCAGTAGCATCCGCAATGCCAGTGAAGAGTAGTTATCTGCATTGGTGATTTATCAACTTTTAGAAGGAAAATCAATCATGGCAACTGCGAAAAAAGCACCGGCAAAAAAAGCACCTGCACCAAAGGCTGCACCGGCAAAAAAAGTAGCTGCAAAAAAAGCAGCAGTACCCGCTAAGAAAGTAGCACCTGCGAAGAAAGCAGTTCCAGCGAAAAAAGTAGCCGCTAAAAAAGCTGCACCTGCTAAGAAGGTCGCTGCTAAAAAAGTAGCACCTGCTAAAAAGGTCGCCGCTAAAAAAGCACCGGCTAAAAAACGCACTCCGAACGCTGCATTCATGAAGCCACTGACCCTGAGCCCAGCTCTGGCAGCCGTGGTGGGCGACAAGCCATTGCCACGCACTGAAATTGTCAGCAAGCTCTGGGTTTACATCAAAGCCAAAGGCCTGCAAGACAAAGTCAACAAGCGCATGATCAATGCAGACGACAAGCTCAAAGCTGTCTTCGGCAAAGCCCAAGTCTCGATGTTCGAGATGGCCGGCCTGATCGGTAAGCACATCGTTAAGTAATCTGCCTCGGCCGATGATCAAAAGACCGGTTCACCGGTCTTTTTTTGGCCAAAAAAAACCGACCCACGGGTCGGTTTTTTTTTCGAGCTGAACAAGTTGTTCAGCTGTCAGCTCAGGCTGCGAAGTTGGCTTCTGCAAATTTCCAGTTCACCAAGTTCGACAGGAAAGTCTCCACGAACTTAGGACGCGCGTTGCGGTAGTCAATGTAGTAGGCGTGTTCCCACACGTCGACCGTCAGCAGCGCTTTGTCAGCGGTAGTGAGCGGCGTGCCTGCAGGTCCGGTGTTGACAATGTCAACCGAGCCGTCTGGCTTTTTCACCAGCCATGTCCAGCCGGATCCGAAGTTGCCAACAGCCGACTTGACGAAGGCTTCTTTGAAAGCAGCGTAAGAGCCGAACTTGGCGTTGATGGCTTCAGCCAACGGGCCTGTTGGCTCGCCGCCGCCTGCGGGCTTCATGCAGCTCCAGAAGAAGGTGTGGTTCCACACTTGGGCTGCA
>CANFXC010000087.1 GCA_947450765.1 Comamonadaceae bacterium
CAGCTCGTCGGCAATTTCACGCAGTACCAGCGGCCGCATGGCCAACTCACCGTGCATGAAGAAGTTTTTTTGCCGCTCAACAATCGCTGTAGAGACCCGCAAAATCGTGTCGAAGCGCTGCTGAATATTTTTGATGAACCAACGGGCTTCTTGCAAGCGCTGCTGCAAGGCCGCGCCGCCTTGGCCCTTGTGTTGCTTCAAGGCGTTGGCGTAAATATCGTGCACGCGCAGCTTCGGCATGACTTCACCGTTGAGCGAGACCTTGAAGCCGCGACCCGACTTGACGACCAGCACGTCGGGCACCACCACGTTGCGCTCTACATTCACAAAGCGCCGGCCCGGCTTCGGGTCCAGCCGGCCAATGACGCCGATGGCCAGCTTGATGGCTGCTTCCGGAAAACCACACAGCAGCGTCAGGCGTTTCACGTCGCGCTTGGCCAGCAACTCCATTGGCTGCTTGCAAATGGCCATGGCCGCACGGACTTCTTCGGTGTTCTTGCAGTCGAGCAATTGCAGGCTCAGGCACTCGCCTAGGTTGCGCGCGCCGACACCGGCGGGCTCCATGTGCTGCAAGAGATTCAGCGCCATGGCGAAGTGCTGCTCCAGCTCTTCAGCCTGCTCCAAGTCGTCACCCGCCAGCCCCGCAGCCAGCGACGCCAGCGTGTCTTCCAAGTAACCGTCGTCGTTGAGCGACTCGATCAAAAAGTGCAGCGCAGCGCGGTCCTCGTCGGACAAACGCAGCCCCAAGGACTGCCGGTGCAGGTGGTCTTGCAGCGACTCTTGGCTGCGCGCCAGTTCGGAGGCGTCGACGTCTTCGCTGTCGTCGTTGTTGTTCTTGCGGGCTGGCGCGTCGCTGCCCCACTCGCTGTCGTCCGGCGCCGACTCGACTGTGCCGTCGCCCTCCCAGCTTTCTTCCAATTTGGGTTCGCTGCTCTCGGACTCACTGCTGCTGGCGGCCTTCTCGTCGGCGCTGCTGCTGGCAGCGCTGTCGCTGGCCGAATATTCGAAGTCGCGGTTGTCCTGACTGACAGGCGCATCGGCCTCAGCCAAGCCAAACTCTTCACGCGACGCGGCTTCTTCAGTGACTTCCAAAAACGGATTTTCATCGAGCATCTGCTCGACTTCTTGGCTCAGTTCTAACGTAGAGAGTTGCAACAGACGAATCGACTGTTGCAACTGAGGCGTCAACGCCAAGTGCTGCGAAACGCGAAGGGACAGGCCTTGCTTCATGTCACATCTTGAAGTGCTCTCCGAGATAAACCCGGCGCACATCAGCGTTGTTCACAATTTCAGAAGGTGTCCCCGTGGCCAACACCTGGCCCTCGCTGATGATGTAGGCATGGTCGCAAATGCCCAGTGTTTCGCGCACGTTGTGGTCGGTGATCAGGACGCCGATACCACGTGCTTTCAAAAAACCGATGATGCGCTGAATTTCAATGACAGCAATCGGATCGATACCGGCGAACGGCTCATCCAACAAAATAAATCGCGGCTGCGTGGCGAGCGCTCGGGCAATCTCAACGCGACGACGCTCGCCGCCAGAGAGGGCCGGTGCAGGCGAGTCGCGCAAATGCTCAACTCGCAATTCTTGGAGCAGGCTGTCGGTGCGCTGGCGAATCTCCGCCTCGCCCAAAGGTTGACCGGCATCGTCTGTCTGCAACTCAAGCACCGCGCGCACATTTTGCTCAACCGTGAGTTTGCGAAAAATCGAGGCCTCTTGAGGCAAGTAACTCAGGCCCAGCCGGGCTCGACGATGGATCGGCATGTGCTCGACGGACTGGCCATCAATACTGATCTGGCCAGCGTCAGCCCGAACCAGACCAACGATCATGTAAAACGAGGTGGTCTTGCCGGCGCCATTGGGGCCCAGCAGACCGACCACTTCGCCGCTTTGCACCGCAAGCGAAACGTCCTTGACGACCTTGCGGCTCCCATATGATTTTTGCAGACCCTGCGCGACGAGGCGACTGGGCGTGAGAGCTAGCGTGGGATCCAAATCCATCAGGTCGTACTTATTTTTTTTCGCCACCCAGCGTGGTGCTGGGTTGCAAGCTGGGTGATGGAACGGCCGCAACCGGTGGCCGCACTGAGGGCGAAGCCACGGCGGGGCCGGCAGTACCTGTTGTAGCAGCGGCTGCCGCTGGTGCCGCTGGTGCCGCACGAGGCGCCAGCAAGGCGCGAACGCGTCCGCTAGGATTAGCAGCGGTGCGAACTGGCTGAGGGCTGCCATCGACTGTGAAGACGTCGGTGGTGTTCTCGTAGCGAATGAAGGCACCATTGCTTTCGTCGGCTAACTTGCCACTCACATACCGGCGCAACACGGCTTTGCGGATAAATTTGACATTGTCGGCCTGACTGTCGTATTCAATGCGCTCGCCTTCGCCTTCGATGACTTCATCGACGCCGTCGCGCTTGCTGCGGTAGTAAGCCAGTTTGCCGGGCTCAGCGATGACCACGGCCTGCTGATAACCCTGCGCGTCCTGAAACACATCAACACGGGTGCCCCGAATCAGGATGGTGCCTTTGGTGATGACCACATTGCCCGTAAAAACACTGCTCTGCTTGAGGTCGTCATAGCGCAGCGCATCAGACTCAGCGTTCATGGGCTTGTCGCGGTCGGCTTTTTCAGCCATCGCCGGAAGTGCCGTGAGCAGGGTCAAAGCCAACAACAGGGAAGAAAAATAGTTCATAAGGGCACGAATCTTGCTGTGATGTTTACGGTGATTGTAGCCAGCACGCGCACCTAGAGGCTTGATTCGCCAGATAAATAGCCGCCTGGTACAAGCACAAGGCGGCTATTTTTTGATTTGCAGCTGCCCGACGCGGCGGCGGCATCGGTCGCGCCTTACTTGCGTTTGCGAGCCAGGCCGATCAGGTACTCGGCGACTGTCAGCGCGCGCTCCATGGTGCCGGCCAGAGAACCCGAGGTGTAGTAGCTACCTGCCACGCCCAACGCTGGAACACCATCCACCTTGAAAGCATCTTGCAGCTGGGTGGCTTTGCGGGCTTTCAGATTGACCGGAAATGAGTTGTACAGCTCTGTGAATTTAGCTTTGTTGATGCCTTGCTTTTCTGCCCAAGCCGCCACCAGCTCCGCCGTGTTGAGCGCTTGCTTTTCAACATGAATGGCGTAGAAGACCTTTTTGTGAAGGGCCTCGACTTTGCCCAAGGCTTCCAGCACGTAATACAAGCGCTGCTGCGGCTCAAAATCAGGCCGAAATGAAACCGGAACGCGTCGCACAACAACATCCTTCGGGGCTTTTTTAGCCCAAGCGTCAAACTGCGGTTCAAAGACGTTGCAGTGAGGGCAGCTGTACCAAAAGAACTCCACCACCTCGATTTTGTCGGCAGCAGCCTCGACTGGCGCCGGCTTGTCCAGCTGCAAATAATCGGTGCCCTCGACAGGCAGTTTGCCCTGCGCCTGAGCCGTCAGCGGCAGTGCAGCGGAAAGACTGGCCAAAGTGGCGGCAGACAGAGCGGCTTGCGAAAATTCACGTCTTTGCATGGATGTTGTCCTCAACGATGGGTTATTTTTGAACGCGCACCAGCGCGGCTTCGACGCCGCTGCTGTCGAGCTTGACTTTGACTTTGTCGGCATCGTCTTTTTTGTCAAACGGACCGAGACGGACCCGGTACACCACACGACCCGATTGCTCTCGTTCGCTCACGCGCGGCTGCAAGCCCATCAGCATCAGCTTGGCGCGTTGTTGCTCAGCATCTTCGGGGGTGCGAAAAGCACCCGCCTGCACGAAGTAGTTGAACGGGTCTGCGCCGGCCGACGGGGTTGACGTGGTGGACGACGACAACGCGGGCAGTGTCAGCGGTGCCGCAGCAGCAGGGGCTGCGGGCCGAGCCGGAGCCTCAAGCTTGGCCTCAGATTTGGCATTGACCAGATCACCCAGCGGGTCAGCTGGCGGGGCCGCCACAGCGGCCGCATCGGCGGGCGCCGGCTTGACTGCAGGCTTGCTCGACAGGCCGGAATTAGGATCCCAGTCGCGATTTTTCTGCGCCTCAGCGGCTTCGTTTTCAACCGCGCGGGGCGGCGTCTTGTTCATGAAAGGCATCGGCACCTTGGTGATGTAGACGGCCACGGCCAAAGCCGCGCCAAGTCCGATCAGGGCGCCCAGAATGAAACCCAAAAGGGTTCCGCCACGTTGCTTTTTCATATTGAGTTTCTTTACATTTTTGCCGGTGCGCTCACGCCCAGCACTTGCAAACCATTGTGCAACACCTGACGCGTCGCCGCCACCAGCGCCAGCCGCGCCAGCTTGACATCTTCGTCATCCACCAAGATGCGCTCGGCGTCGTAATAGCTGTGGTAATTGGCGGCCAATTCGCGCAGATAAAAGGCCACGTCATGCGGCGCAAATCCACTGGCGGCATTGCTCAGCATGTCGGGGTATTTGGCCAGCAGCAGCATCAAGGACTGAGCCTGCGGGCTGTCCAGCGGCGAGACGTCGACACTGCGCAGCTCATCGGCAATCGCCAACACGCGCTCGGCTCTGAACTGCTGCTCGTCTTGCCCGCTTGGCAGCCTGCTTTTGATGTCTTCATCGTCCAGCCCCGCATGCCGGAGCAGCACCGAGCAAATGCGCGCATGAGCGTACTGCACGTAATAGACCGGGTTTTCGTTGTTTTTGGCCAGCGCCAAATCAATGTCAAAGACGTATTCGGTGTCGGGTTTTCGGCTCAGCAAAAAGAAACGCACCGCGTCCTTGCTGGTCCACTCGATCAGGTCGCGCAACGTGACGTAACTGCCAGCGCGTTTGGAAATTTTCACTTCCTCGCCGTGACGCACCACACGCACCATGGTGTGCAGCACGTAGTCGGGGTAGTTGGCGGGGATGCCGGCACCCGCCGCTTGCAGACCGGCGCGCACGCGGGCGATCGTGCCGTGGTGGTCCATGCCTTGGATGTTGATGGCGCGGGTGTAGCCCCGCTCCCATTTGGCCAGGTGGTAAGCGACGTCGGGCACAAAGTAGGTGTAGCTGCCGTCGCTTTTTTTCATGACGCGGTCTTTGTCGTCACCGTAGTCGGTCGACTTGAGCCACAGCGCGCCATCCAGCTCGTAGGTTTTGCCGGCTTCTTTCAGCTTGCCGACGGTCTGCTCGACCCGGCCCGAGCTGTACAAGCTGGACTCGAGGTAATAGTTGTTGAAGCTGACCGAGAAAGCTTTCAAGTCTAGGTCTTGCTCGTGGCGCAGGTAGGCCACGGCAAACTGGCGAATCGCGTCGAGGTCTTCGATGTCGCCTGAAGCGGTGTATTCGCGGTCGTCTGAGCGCACCGTTTTTTGGCCGATAAAGTCGCGTGCGATGTCGTCGATGTAGTCGCCGTTGTAGGCCGGTTCTGGCCACAGTGCGTCACCAGGCTTGAGGCCTTTGGCGCGCGCTTGGGTGCTGGTGGCGAGCGTGTGGATTTGCACCCCGGCGTCGTTGTAATAAAACTCGCGGTAAACGTCCCAACCTTGGGTCGCGTACAAATTACAAATGGCGTCGCCCAGTGCGGCTTGTCGGCCGTGGCCAACGTGTAGCGGCCCGGTCGGGTTGGCCGAGACAAACTCAACGATCATGCGCGGTTGGGTGTCCGGCTGCTGCTGGCCGTAAGCGGTTCCTGTGCGCAGCACTTCGCGCACGGTTTCTTGCTTGGCCGCAGGCTTGAGCCGGATATTGAGAAAGCCCGGCCCGGCGATTTCAATCGCGTCGACCCAGCGCTCAAAAGCCGGCGCCTGCAACAACACAGTGCGCAGGTTCTCGGCCACTTGGCGCGGATTGAGCTTGAGGGGTTTGGCCAGTTGCATGGCAGCCGTGCAGGCGAAGTCGCCATGAGCCGCCACTTTGGGGGACTCAAAAGCGGCTTTGTCGCCAGCACCGGGGGAGAGTTCTTCCAGCCCGGCAGCCAAAGCTGCGAGCAAGTCTTTTTTAATCGATAGCATCCGCTGATTTTACGGTGAAGGCCGCCGGGTCAACGGCGGCCCCTGCCTCACTTGCCTGAAGCTGTGAGCTTGGCAAACTTCGCCATCACGTGCCGGGTCCAGTAGGCGATGTCGTATTGCTTGACGTGCGCCAACAGGCGCTGCATGCGGGCGCGGCGCTCTTCTTGCGGCATGTCGATCGCCAGGTCGATAGCGTCGTCCATGGAATTACGGCTGAAGGGGTTGGTCAGGACAGCGTCTTTCAGCTCCATGGCGGAGCCCGCAAACTCTGACAACACCAACACGCCCGGCTGGCCATTTTTGGCCGCAATGAACTCTTTGGCGACCAAGTTCAAGCCGTCGCGCAGCGGGGTGATCCAGGCGATGTCGGCCGCCCGGTAAGCGCAAACCACCTCTTCAAAAGGCAGCGGCGTGGTCGACAGCATGATGGGCAGCCAGCTCATGGTGCCGAAATGCCCGTTGATGCGGCCCACTAGCTGCTCAATCTTGCGTTGTTCGGCTTTGTAAACCTCCATGCCATCAGCGGCAGAGACCGTCACCAGCAGCAGCTTGACGCGGCCAATCAGCTCCGGCCGACGGCGCAGCAGTCGGTCAAAAGTGTCCAGTTGCTGGTGCGTGCCTTTGGCGTAGTCAACCCGGCTGACCGAGACAATCACAATTTCGGAGCTCAGATCGCTGCGCATTTTGTCAGTGCAGGCCAAGCCGGCCTCCGACTCCACGGCGGCAATGATCCGATCCGGCGTGGTACCGATCGGCCACGTGTCGATCAGGATTTTTCGCCCTTCGTAGTCGAGACTGCTGGTCACCACCGGTTCGGACATGCCTTGACCGCTGGTGCTGATCGCCTCGGGCACCGGCTCTTCATGCCGGGTGATGCCGCTGCGCAGGCCTTGGGCCACGGCGCAAAAGTTCTGGCTGTAACGCGCCACATGGAAACCGACCATGTCGCAGTCCAGCAGGCTGCCGAGAATTTCGTCACGCCACGGCATGATGTTGAAGACATCGGGGCCGGGAAACGGCGTGTGGTGCATGAAGGCGATCTTCAGGTCGGGCCGCAACTGACGCACAAACTTCGGCACCAGCCACAGGTTGTAGTCGTGGATCCAGACCACCGCGCCCTGCGCCGCCTGCTCGCAGGCGGCCTCGGCGAACAGCCGGTTGACCTCCCGGAACATCGCCCAATCGGTGTTTTCGGTTGAGTACAACCACGGGAAGGAGTTCAGCACCGGCCACAACGCTTCTTTGGACACCACATGGTAGAACTGGCTGATCTGGGTGGCATCCAGCGGCAGGCGCACGACGTCGTAGTCGCCGGTGCTTTCCTTCATGGTGATGCGGCGCTCGAATTTGCCTTTTTTACCGACCGGGGCTTTTTTCCAAGCGACCCAAACGGCCCTGTCGACCTGGCTGAAAAAACCCTTGATCGACGGGATGATGCCGTTCGGGCTGCGCGGCTCACGCAGCACGGTTTTGCCGTTTTCGATGACCTCTTCGTAAGGTTGACGGTGATAGACGACGACCAGTTGGGTGTCCATATTTTTAGTCCTTCAGTGAAAGCGGCGCAAGGCTTCAAGTACGCCACCGGCGCCCTCCAGCTCGCTTTGATGCACATGGGTCAGGTCGGCGATGGCCGCACTCAACAGTGGTTCACGGTTGGCCACAGCGACGCCAGCCAGACCGGTCTGAAACAGCGACAAATCGTTCAGGGTGTCGCCAGCGACCAGCGTGCGCTCCGGCGGCAGATTCAGCGCCTGCAAGCTGCGCAGCAAGGTCGGGCCCTTTTGCACGCCGCGCGGCAAGACATCGAAATACTGGTTGTCGGACAGCAGGACATCAAAGCCCAGCGGCTTCACTGCCTCGCGCGCTGTCAACGCCAGCGCCTCGTCGGTATAAAAGCAAGAAATGCGGCGACCTTCGATGTGCGGCTGAGCTTTCAAATGGGGATGATTCTGTAGCACGGTGTGAATCCGCTCACGCGCGTCTGTCGGCCAACAGCCATCGAACCAAGCCTCCATGCCGTCATGCGGAAGGTACTGCGGGCCGCTGTAAAAACTGGTGCCAACGTCGGCAATGATGTGGTCAGGCTGCAAGGGCAAGCCGGTCAACACGTCTTGCATGGCCGTCAAGCTGCGACCACTGGCGTAGATCAAGACAATCTCGTCGCGACGCGCGAGGATCCAGTCGTACAGCTCGGTGCGCTGCGCGTCTGAGCCGCCCAGAAAGGTGCCATCCAGATCGGTGGCGAGTATGGTTTTTTGCAATTCAGCTCCTGGAGTCCCGTGGCAGGGCGGCAAATAAAAGCGAAACGGCAGCCGGCCGGGACGCGGCAGTTGGGCGTCAGCAGACTGAGTCATGAAAATAAGACTCAATGCCGAAGAAAAACTGGCGAAGAGAGCACTTTACCAACAGATACGAAAAATAGCTGTAGGACAGGAGGCTAGAACCCCGCTCAATAAATCTTTTGGATGTATTTACCGTGGCTCAGGCCGTGGCGCGGCCCAAAACTCAGGCTGGCCGTAGCTGTGCTTCAAGAAGTCAATCCACAGCCGGACCCGCAGCGGCAGGTGTTTGCGCTGTGGGAACACCGCAAAAATGCCGTTGGCTGGCGCGTCAAAGTCTTGCAGCACGGCCACCAGCCGGCCTGCCGCAATCTCGGCCTCAACCTCCCACGTGCTGCGCCAGGCAATCCCGTAACCGGCAAGACACCAGTCGTGCAGCACTTGGCCATCGGAGCAATCCAACGGACCGCCGGGCTTGAGGTGCTGCAACTCACCATTGATGCGAAAAGCCCAACCGCGCGTTTGCGAGGCATCGCTCGAAAGCGTCAAGCAGTCAAAGCGCGCCAATTCAGACGGCTGCTGCGGCGTGCCGTGGCGCCGCAGGTAGTCGGGCGTGGCCACGCACAGGCGCCGGTTGTCGGCCATGCGCACACTCACCAAGGACGAGTCCGGCATGTC
>CANFXC010000088.1 GCA_947450765.1 Comamonadaceae bacterium
CTGTTGGCGCACACACCGCACCCTGACGACCTTCAAATTCGGCAGGCGTTGTCGGGCAATTTGTGCCGCTGCGGTGCGCACCTTGAAATCATCAAGGCGGTGCACCGCGCAGCCGAATTGATGGCGCAAGCCCGCGCTCAAACCTCAGCACCAGCACCATGACCCGCGCTCACGCCCACGACGCACCCTTAACCCGTGCTGACTTTCGTGCAGCTAGCGGCGTGCTGCTGGTCACGCGCGAACCTCCACCGGCACCGCCGCCCGTCAAAGGGCAGCCCACGTTGGTCAGCGGCAATCCGGCCGAAGGCCTAGAAATATTGCTGGCCGTCTGGGACGACGGCAGCGTCACCGCGCTGAGTGGTCACGTCGACTTGGGCACCGGCCTGCGCACGTCGCTGGCGCAAATCGTGGCGGAAGAACTGAGCGTTGACATAGACCGCGTCAACATGGTCTTGGGCGACACCACGCGCGCGCCGAACCAGGGCGCGACCATCGCCAGCGCATCGATTCAAATTCATGCGCTACCGCTGCGTGCGGCGGCGGCGCAAGCGCGCGCCTGGCTGCTGTCTCGCACGGCCACGGAACAGCGCGAAGCAGCGCAATTCGATTACAGCGAACTCCTCACCGGTCAGCACATTGAATTGCTGTTGGACCTGCACACCGCCGTCAAGTCGCCGGAAGATTACCGCTTGGTCGGCACCAGCACAGCGCGGGTCGACATACCGGCCAAGGCCACTGGCGAGCTGACTTTTGTGCACGACATGCGCGTGCCCGGCATGTTGCACGGCCGGGTTGTCAGGCCGCCGTATGCGGGTGCTGACCACGGTGACTTCATCGGCAACACGCTGGAGTCGGTTGACGAATCTTCGATTGCGCACATCCCCGGCATTCGGGCAGTGCTGGTGATCCGCGACTTCGTCGGCATCGTCGCCGAGCGCGAAGAACACGCCGAACAAGCCCTGCGGGAACTCCGCGTGCAGTGGAAAGCTTGGCCGGGCCTGCCGCCGCTGGACGACCTCGCCACCGCGCTGCGCAACAACCCGTCCACGCAGCGCCGGCTGGTCGACGAAGGCGATGTCGACGCCGGACTGGCGGGCGCAGCGCAGTCGATGGAGCGCCAATACGTCTGGCCGTACCAGATGCACGCCTCTATTGGGCCGTCGTGTGCAGTGGCCGACTGGCAGCCCGAGCACATGACTGTGTGGGCCGGCAGCCAGAACCCGCATGTGTTGCGCGCTGACCTGTCGCGCCTGATGGGTCTGGCCGATGTGCAGATTGACGTCATCCGCATGGAAGCCTCCGGTTGCTACGGCCGCAACTGCGCCGACGACGTGGCCGCAGACGCCGCCTTGCTGTCAAGGGCAGTTGGCCAACCGGTGCGGGTGCAACTCACGCGCGAACAAGAACACGCTTGGGAACCCAAAGGTGCCGCCCAACTGATGCAGGTCAAGGGCGGGCTGAACGCCGACGGCTCCGTCGCTGCGTATGACTTCGAAACCAGCTACCCGTCCAACGGCGCGCCCATGCTGGCGCTGCTGCTGACACGCACTATCGAGCCCGTCGCGCAAGCCTTTGAAATGGGCGACCGCACCGCCAGACCGCCCTACGACTACCCAAACCTGCGCGTCGCCGTCAACGACATGGCGCCCATCCTGCGCGCCTCCTGGCTGCGGGGTGTTTCAGCGCTGCCGAATTCGTTTGCACATGAGTCCTACATCGACGAGCTGGCCACGGCGGCGGGCGTCGACCCGGTTGAATTCCGGCTGCGCTACTTGAGCGAGCCACGCGCCGCCGAACTGGTGCGCAGCACCGCTGAACGCGCCGGCTGGAGAGCCCACACGCAACCCGGCCAGCAAGACAACACGGCCAGCACTGACAACGCCGCCAACCCCGATGTGTTGCACGGCCAAGGCGTCGCTTACGCCCGCTATGTGCACAGCAAGTGGCCGGGCTTTGGTGCGGCTTGGGCGGCGTGGGTGGCGGATGTCGAGGTCAATCGCAAGACCGGCGAAGTGCATGTCCGACGCGTGGTGGTCGGTCACGACGCCGGCACGCTCATCAACCCGGCGGGTGTGCAGCACCAGATTCACGGCAATGTGGTGCAGGCCACCAGCCGCGCTTTGCATGAGCAAGTTCAGCTGACGCCGCAGACCAACACGGTGGCGAGCCTGGAGTGGGGCAGCTACCCGATATTGAATTTCAGGGACGTGCCGGTGATCGAAGTGGTCACCATGGCGCGACCGGGCGAGGCCCCTTTAGGGGCCGGTGAGTCGGCCTCTGTGCCCGGGACAGCGGCTATTGCCAATGCGATTTTTGACGCGACCGGCGTGCGTTTTCGGCAGCCGCCCTTCACACCCGAAGTGGTGCGCGCGGCGCTGAATCCGTCGGTGCTGAACACGTCGCCGCTCATCGCCGACGTGGTTCAGCCACCCGTGCGTGCTTTGGCCCAACCACCAGCCAAGGCGCTGTGGCCGCGCCAGCTGGGCTGGAAGTCGCGCAGCGCTGCAGTGCTGGCCGGTGCACTCGGCTTGGCCAGCGCCTTGCTGGGTTGGCGTGTGGCGTTACCGCCCGCCGTCTCGGGCGGCAGCGCGGTGTATTCAGCTGCCACGATTGAGCGTGGCCGCGAACTCGCCGCCGTGGGCAATTGCATCGGCTGCCACACCGCAGCAGGTGGCGCACCCAACACGGGCGGTCGGGCCATGGACACGCCGTTTGGGCAGGTCTTCACCACCAACCTCACACCCGATGCGCAAACCGGTTTGGGCTTGTGGTCTTACGCGGCTTTTGAGCGCGCCATGCGGGAAGGTATTTCACGCGACGGCCACCACCTTTACCCGGCCTTTCCGTTCACCTCTTTCGCCAAAACCAGCGACCAAGACCTGACCGCGCTGTACGCCTACCTGATGGCGCAACCCGCCGTGCATGCGCCCACGCCGCCGGCGCAACTGGCATTTCCGTACAGCGTGCGCCCCTTGATGGCCGCGTGGAATGCGCTGTTTCATGACGCCAAACCGTTCCAGCCCGAACCCACACAAAGCGCCGAATGGAACCGGGGCGCTTATCTAGTCAACGGCCTTGGTCATTGCAGCGCCTGCCACACGCCGCGCAACACCTTGGGCGCTGAACGGGGTGGCCCGGCTTTTCTGGCGGGTGCGGTGATCGGCGGCTGGGAAGCCCCGGCGCTGACAGGTCTGTCGCGCGCGCCCGTGCCGTGGACCCAAGCTGAGTTTTACCGCTACCTGCGCAGTGGCCACACAGAGCAACACGGCATCGCTGCCGGGCCGATGGCCGATGTCGTCAAAGAAATGCGCCACCTGCCCGACGCTGACGTGCAGGCCATGGCGCGCTACTTGGCATCCTTCACAGAACCCCTGACGGAAGCCCAGAGCGTCGCCCAAGCCAGTCAAGTGGTGCTGGCGGCACAGCAAAACGCACCCGCCTTGCTGAGCCAAGGCCAGCGACTTTTCAACGGTGCGTGCGCCTCGTGCCACCACGACGGCGACGGGCCGCAGCTGCTGGGCATCAACGGCCCACTGGCCCTGAACAGCAACCTGCACAGCACACGGCCCGACAACTTGATTCGCGTCATTCTGGACGGCATTCGCCAGCCCGCTTCAGCTGACATCGGTTTCATGCCGGCCTTCAAAAATAGCCTCAACGACGATCAAATCGCCGAACTGGCCCGCTACATGCGCAGCCGTTATGCCCCCGCCGAGCCGGCCTGGCCGGACCTGCGCCAAGCCGTGTCGCGCATGCGGACAGCAGCAGTCCAAGCACCTTAAACCAAACCGTCCGACATTCCGTCATCGCGAGCTCCCTTCCGTCATCGCGAGCGCAGCGCGGCGATCCACGCCCAGCACAGTCACTGCGAGCGCCACATTTCGTCACTGCGAGCGTAGCGCGGCAGTCCAGGGGCCCGAATTCGCAGTCATGGATTGCCGCGCTACGCTCGCAATGACGGGAACGCGTTGCTCGCAACGACCGGCACACACAACAACGACGGCGATAACCACACCCAATGACCATTGGGCGCCAAAGCGCAGAACACGCCGGTCACCAAAGAACGCCTGCAAAAGGGCAAAATAACCCCATGGTTCAAAAAGTACTCATCCTTGGCGGCACGGGTTTTGTGGGGCGGCATGTCTGCGAAAAGCTGGTCCATGCGCAGGTGCGCGTGACCGTGCCGACGCGCCGGCGTCAGAGCGCCAATCACATCCTCATGCTGCCCACGCTGGAGGTGGTCGAGGCCAACATCCATGACGAAGCCACGCTGCAGCGGCTCATAGGTGAGCATGATGCGGTGGTCAATCTCGTGGCCATCTTGCAAGGCAGTGAAGCGTCCTTCGACAAAGCGCACGTGCAACTGGCCGCCAAAATCGCCCGCGCTTGCGAAGCCACCGGCGTGCGGCGCGTGGTGCATGTCAGTGCCTTGGGTGCCGATGTGCGCAACCCCGACGGTTTGCCGTCGATGTACCTGCGCAGCAAAAGCCGGGGTGAGCAGGTGCTGCGTCAAGCGGCGCTCGACCTGACGGTGCTGCGCCCCAGCGTCATCTTTGGCGCTGAAGACAAGTTCCTGAATGTCTTTGCGCAGCTGCAGCAGTTTTTGCCGGTGATGCCACTGGCCGGGGCGAGCGCGATGTTCCAGCCGGTCTGGGTGCAAGACGTCGCCAGCGCCATCGTCCACTGCTTGCAAGAAAAGAATTTTCACAGCACCACCGGCCAAACCTACGAGGCCTGCGGCCCTGATATTTTTTCGCTGCGCCAACTGGTGCAACTGGCTGGCCAATACGCTGGTGTCAACCGCGGCCGGGGTCGGCCGGTGATCGGTTTGCCCAACGCTCTGGCGCGGCTTCAGGCACGGCTGATGGAGCTGATGCCGGGCGAGCCAGTGCTGAGCCGCGACAACCTGGATTCGATGAAGGTGCCCAACATCGCCACCGGCCATGTGCCCGGTTTGAAGGATCTTGGCATTGAGCCCGCTGCACTCAGCGCCATCGCCCCGACTTACTTGGGCGCGCGCGGTTTGCGCAGCGGCTTGATGGCCAAGCGGCAGACCGCCGGGCGGATGTCGGGCGAATGAAGATTTACAGTGTCGGCGGTGCGGTGCGCGATGCCTTGCTGGGCTTGCCGGTGCGCGACCACGACTGGGTTGTGGTCGGAGCCACGCCTGAGGCTTTGGTAGCTGAGGGCTACTTGCCAGTGGGCAAAGATTTCCCGGTTTTTTTGCATCCACAAACGCGCGAAGAATACGCTTTGGCCCGCACCGAACGCAAGACCGCGCAGGGCTACCACGGCTTTGCCGTGCATGCCGCGCCAGACGTCACGCTTGAAGACGACTTGGCCCGGCGCGACCTGACCATCAACGCCATTGCCCAGGACGCCGACGGCGTGCTGACCGACCCCTACGGCGGCCAGCGCGACATCGCCGCTCGGGTGCTGCGCCATGTGACCAACGCTTTTGCCGAAGACCCCGTGCGCATCTTGCGCGTGGCGCGCTTTGCCGCCCGCTTCACGGACTTCAGCGTCGCGCCCGAAACCTTGCAGCTCATGCGTGACATGGTGGCCGGCGGCGAAGTCGATGCGCTGGTGCCAGAGCGCGTTTGGCAAGAACTCGCACGCGGACTGATGGAACGCCAACCGTCCCGCATGGTCGAGGTGCTACGGGACTGCGGCGCACTTAAAAAATTACTGCCTGAAGTCGACCGCCTGTGGGGCGTGCCGCAGCGCGCCGAATACCATCCAGAAGTCGACACCGGCGTGCACCTGATGATGGTGCTCGACATGGCCGCGCAGTTAGACGCACCGCTGCCGGTGCGCTTCGCCTGCCTCGGCCACGACCTTGGCAAAGGCACCACGCCGGTGGCCGACTTACCGCGTCACATTGGCCATGAAGAACGCAGCGCACGCCTGCTCAAAAGCCTGTGCCAGCGGCTGCGCGTGCCGACCGACTGTCGCGAGATCGCCGATGTGGTGGCGCGTGAACACGGCAACATTCACCGCAGTGCCGACTTCAACGCTGCCGCGCTGGTGCGGCTGTTGGAGCGCTGTGACGCTTTTCGCAAACCGCAGCGTTTTGCCGATATTTTGCTGGCGTGCGAATGCGATGCCCGTGGCCGCTTGGGGCTGTCGGAGCAGCCTTATCCGCAGCGCCAGCGGCTGCTGGCAGCTTTGAGTGCCGCGCAGTCCGTGCCTACACATGAGGTCGCAGCAGCGGCTGAAGCGCAAGGTGAAAGTGGCGCCAAGATTGGCGAGCGGGTGCATGCGGCGCGTGTAGCTGCGGTTGACGTTGCTGCTGACGCAGTGACGCAGATTTAAACCGAAGGCACCCAAACTCCAGCGCGTGCGCCGCAATGCGTGCACTTCAGAGTGTGTGGGAGCGGTCACCCTGCGCAAAGCCCAGTGCCTGCCAGTCCGTGTACGGCTGCTGCGCGGTGTTGGCGGCAAAGCCAATGACCTTGAAGATCTCGCCCATCTCATGCTCGTTGATGAGTTTTTGCAGCATCACGCGTTGTTCTAAAGGTGCGTCTTCCATGCCGTCCAACAACCCGCAGTTGAGTAAAAATCGACCTTGGCTGGTGTAGCCCAGCACGTGGAGCCCAGCGTCTTGCCCAGCCAGTGCGATGCCTGTGAAGTTAACGTGCGCGGTGATGTCTTTCATGCCCACCTGCAGCAGCGGATTACTGTCAGCCAAGTGGCCTTGGTGACACATCAGCGTGCCCATGTTGCGCTGCGGATGAAAATATTCGTGCTCCGGAAACCCGTAATCCAGCAGAAAAATAGCCCCCACCGCCAGCCGGTCGGCCAGCGTGCGCACAAAGCCTTCGGCCTGTGCATGTATTTCTGTCAGGTAGTCCTGCGGCCCGTCAATCTCCAGCGGCGGCCGCAACTCGGTCAGCCTGTCTGCAAACACCAACTCACCGGCGTGCAGCGCCACGCCGCGCTCATGCCAGACGCCTTTCATGCGCGCCAGCAGCTTGACCGGCATGGCATCCAGCACTTCATTGCCGACCACCACGCCCGTCATCTGCGCAGGCAGTTCTTGCACCCAGCGCACGCGCTCGCCATAGGCGGCCAGCCGCGTTTGCTGCCGCTCCCGCAGACTGCCAGACAGGTCAACGATGGTGTAGCGCGTGAGCAGGGCACCCGCTGCGTCCAGCGACTCGATCAGCTGCTCGGCCAGTGCGCCCGAACCCGCACCAAACTCCCACACGTCGGTGGTGCCGGTGGCTTGCAAGGCTTCACCGACTTGGCGCGCCAAGGCCCGGCCAAAATGCGGCGACAACTCAGGCGCGGTGACAAAGTCGCTGCCCGACTGCGGCATGTGGCCAAACTTACGCGAGCCGCTGGCGTAATAGCCGTGGCCGGGCGCGTACAAGGCCAGCGCCATGAAGGCGTCAAAGCCCAGCCAGCCGCCCGCGTCTTCAATCGCGCGCTTCAAGATCGGCTGGAGTGGGGATGCTGCGGCGCTGTCAGGCACCAACGCAGCATCGGTCGGTAAAATGGGCGGTTTCGTCATGGTCGCTAGGCTCTCTGGGGTCTTTGATTGTCGGCCATCTTGTCAGCCATCTTGCACGCCGCTCTCCGCCTTACATCTTCATTCCACTCATGTCCGCAGCTTCTTCTTCTCGTGTTGTCTTGGTGACCGGCGCCGCCCGCCGGCTGGGCCGCGAAATCGCGCTGGCCTTGGCCGGTGCTGGCTGGCGCGTTGCCGTGCATTACCGGGGTTCAGCCGAAGACGCTGAGCAAACCGTCGCCGACTGTGCCGGTTTGTTGGCCGCTGATGTCTCCCAAGTGAAAAGCGCAGCATTCGCGTGTGACCTGAACGACGAAGACGCCGTGCGTCGCCTGCTGCCGCAAGTTGTGGCGCAATTTGGACGGGTCGACGCGGTGGTTAACAACGCCTCCACCTTTGAGTTTGACGACGCCGCCAGCTTCAGTTACGCGGCGATGGAAAAGCATTTACGCAGCAACACCGGCGCGGCCATTTTGCTGGCGCAGGCGCTGCACACGCATCTCTTGGCACGCCAAGCCCAGCAGACCGAAAACACAGAACGTCAGCCCGGTTGCGTGGTGAATTTGCTAGACCAAAAACTGTGGAACCCGAACCCCGACTTTTTCAGTTACACACTGTCCAAGGCCGCGCTGGAAGCCGCCAACACCTTGCTGGCGCAAGCGCTGGCACCCGTGCTGCGGGTCGTCGGTGTGGCGCCGGGTCTGACCATGACCAGCCACATGCTCAGCGCCGAAGAGTTTGCGGCACTGCACCGCTTGTCTCCGCTGGGCCGTTCCTCCACGCCTGCCGATGTCGCGGCGACGGTCCGCTTCGCCCTTGAGAATCAATCCATCACCGGCACCACGCTGCTGGTCGACGGTGGTCAACACCTGATGAAATTCGGCCGCGACTTTTCGCTGATGGGCGGGGCGCCATTGAAAACCATAGACTGAACCGCATGAGCAACACCCACGGCACCCAAATTCTGACGCTCACCGGCTTGCGCTTCAACGCCAGCCTCGGCATTTTGGAGTCAGAAAAAAACGCACCCCAACCGATCCAGGTCGACGCTGAACTCAACCTCGGCACGCAGCCGCTGCTGCCCAGTGACGATGACATCAAGCATGTACTGGATTACCGCAAAGTCCGGCAAATCATCATCAGCGAGTGCACGGTGGAACACGTGAACTTGCTGGAGAGTTTGATCGGCAAACTGGCGCACCGGCTGATGCTGCTGCCCGGCGTTCTGGGCGTTCGCGTCAAGATCGCCAAGCTCGAAATTTTTGAAGATTGCGAAGTCGCCATTCGCGTAGAAACAGGACAGTGGTCATGATGAAAGAACAGATGATTGAACGCGAAGA
>CANFXC010000089.1 GCA_947450765.1 Comamonadaceae bacterium
GACTGGACCAAGCGCTTCCCGAACAACGCTGCGCCGACCACCTCGACCATGTTGTTTCTGGTGCGCAACGGCAACCCGAAAGGCATCAAGGACTGGGACGACCTCATCAAGCCGGGTGTGCAAGTAATTGTGGTCAACCCCAAAACAGGTGGCAACGGCCGCATGGCCTATCTGGCCGCGTGGGGTTATGTGCGCAGCAAGGGCGGCACCGATGCGCAGGCGGCGGAGTTTGTCGGCAAGTTGTATAAAAACGTGCCGGTGTTGGCGCGTGGCGGGCGAGACGCCACTGGCGTTTTCTTGCAACGCAATATTGGCGATGTGCTGGTGACCTTCGAGTCTGAAGTGGTGTCGGTAGACCGCGAATTTGGCGTTGGCAAAGTCGATGCGATTCACCCGTCGGCCAGCATCGTGGCTGAAAACCCGGTCGCCATTGTCGAGCGCACCGTCGCCAAGAAAGGCACGCGCGCCGAAGCCACTGCTTACCTGAATTTTCTCTACAGCGAAGAAGGCCAAGAGATCGCGGCCAAACACGGGATTCGTCCCCGTTCTGAATCGGTGTTGAAGAAATATGTGAGCACCTTCAAGCCCCTCAAGCTGTTCACGGTGGGGGAATATTTTGGCTCATTGGCAGAAGCGCAGAAGGTGCACTTCGATGACGGCGGCCAGTTCGACAAGCTCTACACAGTAGGTAAGTAAATGACAGCTGCAGTTGCCAGTGCCGGCGCAGTTTTGCCGGTTCACAAAAGAAGCCATGGGCGTGTACTGCCGGGCTTCAAAATCACTCTCGGCTTCACAATTTTTTACCTGAGTTTGATTGTCTTGATTCCCTTGTCGGCCTTGGTCTTCAAGACCTTCACACTGACGTGGCCGGAGTTCTGGGAGGCCGTCACGGGCGCTCGTGTGATGGCGTCTTACCGTTTGACTTTTGGAGCGTCGTTCCTGGCGGCGTTGGTTAATGTGGTGTTCGGTTTGTTGGTGGCTTGGGTGCTGGTGCGCTACACCTTTCCGGGTAAAAAAATCGTCGATGCCTTGGTGGATTTGCCTTTTGCGCTGCCCACTGCCGTCGCGGGTATCTCGCTGACGGCGCTGCTGGCTGGTAACGGCTGGATCGGTCAGTTCATGGAGCCGCTGGGCATTCAGCTGGCCTTCAATCGGAATGGCATCGTCATCGCGCTGATTTTCATTGGCCTGCCCTTCGTCGTACGCACAGTGCAGCCGGTGCTGGAAGACATGGAGAAAGAGCTGGAAGAGGCCGCCAGCTGCCTGGGTGCGACGCGTTGGCAAACGTTTTCGCGGGTGATCTTCCCGACCATCGCGCCCGCTTTGCTGACCGGTTTTGCCATGGCCTTTGCACGTGCCATCGGTGAATACGGCTCGGTGATTTTCATTGCTGGCAACATGCCGATGATTTCAGAAATCACGCCGCTGATCATCATCAGCAAGCTTGAGCAATACGACTACGCCGGGGCGACTGCCGTGGCCTGCGTGATGCTGGTGATTTCATTTATTTTGCTGTTGCTCATCAATGGTTTGCAAGGCTGGCAGCGCCGCCGTTCCGGAGGTAGTTCGTCATGAGCACGACCGTTCGCAGTGCCCGCAAGGGCACCACTGAAGCCGCTTGGGTCCGCTACACCTTGATCGGTGTTGCGCTGCTTTTCATGTTTCTGTTTTTGGTGCTGCCGCTGGCGGCGGTCTTCACCGAAGCGATGCGCAAAGGGCTGGACGCGTATCTGGAGGCCTTGAAAGATCCGGATGCGTGGTCGGCGATTCGCCTGACTTTGCTCACCGCCGCTGTGGCCGTGCCGCTGAACTTGGTCTTTGGCGTGTCGGCCGCGTGGGCGATCGCCAAGTACGAGTTCTGGGGCAAGTCATTTCTGACGACGCTGGTGGACTTGCCATTTTCAGTGTCGCCAGTGGTGGCGGGTCTGATTTATGTCTTGGTGTTTGGTGCGCAGGGCTGGTTCGGCCCTTGGCTGGCGGCACATGACATCAAGATTGTGTTTGCTGTGCCGGGCATTATTTTGGCGACGATATTTGTGACGGTTCCCTTCATCGCGCGTGAGCTCATTCCGCTGATGCAGTCCCAGGGCAACGACGAAGAGCAGGCCGCCATCGTGCTGGGCGCGACGGGCTGGCAAACTTTTTGGCGCGTGACGCTGCCCAACATCAAGTGGGGTTTGATCTACGGTGTGATTCTGTGTAACGCCCGCGCCATGGGCGAGTTTGGCGCTGTGTCGGTGGTGTCTGGCCACATTCGCGGGCAGACCAACACCATGCCGCTGCATGTTGAGATTTTGTACAACGAATACCAGTCGGTGGCGGCGTTTGCCGTGGCCTCTCTGCTGGCTTTGCTGGCGCTGGTCACCTTGTTGATCAAGCAGGTGGTGGAGTGGCAGCACGAGCGCGAAATGAAGACTTTGTCCGATTTATCACCCGAACCTACTGCAAATTTGAAAGCCGCATCATGAGTATCGAAGTACGCAACGTCAGCCGACAGTTCGGTGACTTTCAGGCCTTGAGCGATGTTTCGCTGGACATCGGCTCTGGCGAGTTGGTGGCCTTGCTGGGCCCTTCGGGCTGCGGCAAGACCACGCTGCTGCGCATCATTGCCGGTCTGGAAACGGCAGACACTGGCAGCATTCATTTCGAAGGTGCGGACACCACCGATGTGCATGTGCGTGAACGTCAAGTGGGTTTTGTATTTCAGCATTACGCGCTTTTCCGGCACATGACAGTGTTTGAAAACGTTGCATTTGGTCTGCGTGTCAAACCGCGTGGGCTGCGTCCTAGCGATGCGCAAATCAAACAAAAAGTGCATGACTTGCTGGGTCTGGTGCAACTTGATTGGTTGGCGGACCGTTACCCCTCACAACTCTCCGGCGGTCAACGCCAGCGGATTGCGTTGGCGCGTGCGCTGGCCGTTGAGCCGAAGGTCTTGTTGCTCGACGAACCGTTTGGCGCGCTCGACGCCAAGGTGCGCAAGGAGCTGCGTCGCTGGCTGCGGCGCTTGCATGACGACCTGCATGTCACCAGCATTTTTGTCACGCACGACCAGGAAGAAGCGCTAGAGGTGGCTGACCGTGTGGTGCTGATGAACCGCGGAAAAATTGAACAAGTCGGCACACCACAACAGGTCTGGGACCATCCGGCCAGTCCGTTTGTCTACGGCTTTTTGGGTGACGTGAATTTGTTCCAAGGCCGCGCCCATCAGGGTGAAGTGCAGATCGGCCCGGTGCATGACGGTATTCGCATCGCGGCACCCGAACACGCGGCGGTGCAAGACAGCAGCGCACTGGCCTATGTGCGGCCACACGATGTACAAGTGGAACGCTACAAAGCGGGTGCCAGTGGCATCGTCGCGACGCTGGAGCGGGCGATTGTGATTGGCCCGATGGCGCGGCTTGAACTGCTGCGCACCGAAACCACCGGCAATGTGGCAGCTGACTTGGTCGAGGCGCAAATGACGGCCGAGGAATACAAGAGCCTAGGTATTGCTGAGGGCGACAAACTAGTTTTGACACCCCGCCGCGCCCGTGTTTTTGTGGAGGCAGGGCAGGGTATTTGAAGTGCCCGGCGGGGTTTGTTTTATTGCGCCGTGATCTTGCGCTCGCGGATCAGCTTGCCCCAGGTGATGGTTTCAGAGGCCATGTAGCGCGCCAGTTCGTCGCGCGTGCCGGGCTGTGGGGTCAGGCCGTGCTTGTTCAGCGCCGCGACCACGTCAGGTGACTTCAGCACTTTGACCAGCTCCACATTCCAGCGCTCGAGGATGGGTTGCGGCACTTTGGAAGACGCCACAAAGGCATACCAGTTGGTGGCAGCGAAGCCGGGGTAGCCCGACTCGGCTATCGTCGGAATCTTCGGCAGCGTGGCCAGCCGTTGCGCGCCGGTGCTGGCCAGCGGAATCAGTTTGCCGCTGTCGATGTGCGGCTGTGCGGTGGCGTAGGTCGAGTAGTACGCGGCGACGCGGCCACCCAGCAAATCTTGCAATGCAGGCGCACCGCCTTTGTAGGGTATGTGTACCGTGTCGATGTCGGCCATCTGGTTCAGCATCTCGCCGGCCAAATGCGAAGCCGAGCCGGCGCCGGTCGACGCAAAGTCCAGCTTGCCCGGGTTCTTCTTGGCGAAGGCGACGAACTCGCCAAAGGTCTTGATTTTGGTGTCAACGCCGACCACCAGCACGTTCGGAAAGTTCACGCCCATGGTGATGGGGGCGAGGTCTTTGACCGGGTCGTAGGGCAGCTTCATGAGGTGCGGCGCAATGGTCAGCGGGCCGACCGAGCCGAACAGGATTAGGCTGCCGTCAGTCGGGCCCGTGGCGGTGTACTGGTGTGCAATGTTGCCGCCTGCACCACCTTTGTTTTCAACCACGACGGTCTGGCCAATGTTCTCGCTCAGCTTTTTCGCAATGACGCGCGCCGCCGTGTCGGTGGCACCGCCCGCGGCAAAACCGACCAAGAGAGTGATGGGTTTTTTGATCGGGAAGTCTTGTGCTGAGGCGCTCAGGGCGATGAACGCGCTCAAGCCAAGGGTGAATGTGGCAATGACGGCCAAGATTTTGCGTTGACGCATGGGGCGGTTCCTAAAGATGAGAATTCGGGGCTGCGGGAGTCTATAACAAAGACGTCGGGCGTCAGTAAACGCCTTGTGCCGACATGGCGTCGGCGACCTTGACGAAACCGGCGATGTTGGCGCCGTCAACGTAGTGGACAAAGCCCGCAGCGCGTTCACCGTGGCGTACGCAGTTGGCGTGGATGTCGGACATGATGATGTGCAGGCGGGCGTCGACTTCGTCGCGCGTCCACGGCAGGCGTTCGGCGTTTTGCGTCATCTCCAGGCCGGAGGTGGCGACGCCGCCCGCATTCGCGGCTTTGCCCGGCGCAAACATGATCTTGGCGTTCAAAAACACGTCCACCGCGTCGAGGTTGCAGGGCATGTTGGCGCCCTCGGCCACGCATTTGACGCCGTTCTTCACCAGCGTGCGCGCATCGTCGGCATTGAGCTCGTTTTGCGTCGCGCAAGGCAGGGCGATGTCGACCGCAACGCCCCACGGTTTTTGGCCGGCTTCAAAGCGCAGGCCGAGTTGCTTGGCGTAGGTTTCGACGCGGCCGAAGTTCTGGTTTTTGATGTCCATGAGCAGCGCTAATTTGTCTGGCGTGAAGCCGGCCTCGTCGATCACGGTGCCGCCGGAGTCGGACGCGGTGATGACTTTGGCGCCCAGTGCCATGGCTTTTTCGATGGTGAATTGCGCCACGTTGCCTGAGCCCGAGACCGACACGCGCAGACCGTCAAGGCTCATGTGTTGGCGCGCCAGCATCTCTTGCACAAAGTAAACCAGTCCGTAGCCGGTGGCCTCAGGGCGAATCAAGCTGCCGCCGAAGGACAGGCCTTTGCCGGTGAACACGCAAGCAGCGTTGTTCGAGAGTTTTTTCATCATGCCGGTCATGAAGCCGACTTCACGGCCACCGACGCCCATGTCACCGGCTGGCACATCGGTGTCTGGCCCCAAGTGGCGGTACAGCTCGGTCATCAAGGCCTGACAAAAGCGCATGACTTCGTTGCGACTTTTGCCTTTTGGGTCAAAGTCAGAACCACCTTTGCCGCCGCCCATGGGCAAGGTCGTCAAGGCATTTTTCAGGGTTTGTTCAAACGCCAAAAACTTCAAAATGGACAGGTTCACCGACGGATGGAAACGCATGCCGCCTTTGAACGGGCCGATGGCCGAGCTGTGCTGGATGCGAAAAGCCCGGTTGGTTTGTGTCTGCTGGCGGTCATCGACCCACGAGACCCGGAACTGAATGACGCGCTCAGACTCCACCAAGCGCTCCAAAATGCCGGCGTCAGCGTACTGCGGGTTGGCCTCGATAAAGCCCCAGAGGCTGCCCATGACTTCATGGACGGCTTGCAAAAACTCCGGCTGGTGTGGATCGCGGGCTTTGACGTAGTCCAGAAAGTCAGGGAGGGTTTTGTACTTCACTTCAGATTCCTTTGGAGATGAATCAACCGTTGTATTTAATGAAAGCCCGTCAATATAAATCTTTTTGACCTGTGTTGAGTACTTTAGAGATAGGCGGTGCGCTGATCCCGCAAAAAAGGACGGTCGATCTGCTCGGCCAGCGAGTCGATATCAGCGGGCGACACATGACAGCTCGCAAAGTGCGCCTGCCAGCCGGACACAACGGCGCAGACTTGTTTCACTTGTTCAATGGCTTCGGCGGCCTTCAGCCCGAATTGCGAATGCTCAGACAGTGCATTGCTCAGTGTGGCGTCCGCTTCGTGGGCACCGACCCGCATCTGTTGGTAGCCCAATGCTTGACCGGAGGGCAGCACGTCGAAGGCCGGGGAGAGCGCGTAGTCACCGCGCTCGGTCATCAACAGCACGTGGTTTTTTTCGTGGTCGTCCGTGTTGTCGATCAGAATGTTGAAGACCATTCGACGGAACAATTCACGCATGTGCTCAAGGTGTACGCGGTCCTCAGCGATCCCGCGTCGGCGCAGCAACTGCGCCAACTCCGGATAGCCCATGACTTCACCGGCCGCTCTCAGGGCGACGTTGGCCGAGATGGCGTGCCGGCGTTGTTGGCCGTCCCGGTCAAAGCGCTTGACAGCAACAGCATGTCCTTTGTGCAGGGCGATCGGGCGTGTTTGCGCCACCCGTATGCCGGCTTTGGCCGCCAAGGTCATGCTGGCGTGTTCAATCAGTGGCGTGTCGACGGCCTCATCAGACTCGGCAAATTTCAGCAGCCACGGCTGACCCTCTAGATTCAGCAGCGCTTTGGGGCGCGCACCGCCCAGCGACGCGCCCGCAGCGATCAGCCTTTTTTGCTGCGGATCAATCGGCTCGCCGTTGGCGATCTGCCGCACCAATTGCGCAATAGCCTCGACCTCCATCAGCTGGGGCAGTGGGCCGAGCCTGCGTGGCCGGTACTGTTCTTTAGAAACTGAAACCCCGAGGGCGCCGAAGCGCTCATCACCCGCATACAAGAGAAACTCCATGAGCGAGAGTCGGGGCGGTTTGTCCAGAACGCGGATCACGCGTTCACCCCACCGATCCGGTCGGGCGTCGTCGACCGCGCCAGCGGCAGTTCCTTTCACCATGGGGGGGAAAGTCATGTCCTTGAGTGGCAAGTCTTCACTGAGCGCGAAGCCAGACGCCAACCAGCTGGCCCCGTAGTGGAGCGAAACGCCTTGCGATGAGCGCGCTGTTTGCAGCTCGCCAATCAACAGTGGCAGATCAACTTGGCCGAGCCACCACAGGTACAGGGTGTCGCTGGGCTGGTAGGCCGCGAGGTCAGCCGCGTTCATGGTGTGACTCCCGTGCGCGGTTTGCGCACGGCACGCTGTTTGGCTACCTGCACAGCCGACTCCAAGGCGCCCATGTCGTGTTCAGGCGCAGCCAGCTCGGCAATAGCCGGCGCACGGCCGATCAGCCAGAGAGCGGTGGCGTAGATGCCAAATGCGACGCTCGGGTCACCTTTTTCCATGCGCACCAAGGTCGGCTCGGAGACGCCAATGCGCTGCGCCCAAACTTTGAGTGGCTCGCGGCGGCGCTTGCGTGCCACAGCCAGGTTGTCGCCCAATTGGCGCAGCTGGGCGACCACCGATGGCGGCATGGCGTCTAAGGCTTGTGGTCGTTTTGACATGACATAGATATTATCGTAAATTTACATTTAACAATATCTATGTTGTTTCATATGTCTTGAGGGGGTGGTTTGATACCAGCGCTCACAGCGTCAAGTCGTACTCAATCGTGAGCGGCGCATGGTCCGAAAACTTCTCGTCTTTGTATACCGCTTCGGTCCTGGCCAATGCGGCTAAGGCGGGTGTCGCCAAGTGGTAGTCGAGTCGCCAGCCCACATTCTTCGCGTAGGCTTGGCCGCGGTTGCTCCACCAGGTGTAGCAAGCGTCGGTGGTGGTGGGTTGCAGGTGGCGGTAGACGTCGACCATGCCGCCGCCGGTAACGCTTTCAGGCGCGCCGTCTTCCGCATCAGCTTGCGCTGATTGCAAAAGCGCGGTCATCCAGGCGCGCTCTTCGGGCAAGAAGCCGCTGTTTTTCTTGTTGCCTTTGTAGTTCTTCAAGTCGATTTCTTGGTGCGCAATGTTGATGTCGCCGCACAAGACGAGCTCGCGGCCATCGCTTTTCAGGGCCTGCAAGTGCGGGGCCATCTCGGCCAAGAAGCGGAACTTGGCAGCTTGCCTTTCTTCACCCGACGAGCCGCTGGGGAAGTAGCTGCTGATGATCGACAACTTGGGCGCGTGCGTGCGGCCAGGCCGGTCAAAACGCAACTCCACGTAGCGGCCTTCAGGGTTGAATTCGCTGGAGCCATAGCCGACGATGACGTCGCTCGGTTCGTGGCGGGTGTAGACGCCGACGCCTGAGTAGCCTTTCTTCTCGGCGAACTGGAAATGCCCTTTCAGCCCTGCCAGCGATTCAAAACGGCCGGCCATGTCCGGGGCTTGGGCTTTGATCTCTTGCACGCAAATACAATCGGGCTTGGCTTTTTCGAGCCAGGCTTCCACGCCTTTGCTGGTGGCTGAGCGGATGCCATTGAGGTTGAGGCTGGTGAGTTTGAACAAGGAATTTCC
>CANFXC010000090.1 GCA_947450765.1 Comamonadaceae bacterium
GCGTAAACGGAGAGCAACTTCGCTGGCTACTCGTCCGAGGACCTTGTCGGTCGCGTCAATCACAAACCATTCATGCACTACGTCAGCGGGTTTTGCGCTGAAAGTTTTCATGAAATACTCTTTAAAAAAAGTTGGTTTGCCCGGCACACTTAGGGGCTGCGCCGGAATGGTTCCACGTCTATTCCACGGTCGGCGTTCTTCTTTTGAGAACCTCTTAGGTGGGTTTCACCTGCTGGGCTTAGTGTTTTGCTATGGCCCGGCAAATGTCTTCCGGCGGATATGGAAACGCTGAAGAACCTCGGATTATACGAATATTCCGGGTTTCGCGGCAAATACCTGCAGCGGGTTCAACTTTATGGCCTGCCAGCGGTTAGCATCTCTTCATGTTTAGCTATCGCCACGCCTTCCACGCCGGCAACCACGCTGATGTGCTCAAGCACACCACGCTGATTGCCCTGATGAAATATTTGACCCAAAAAGACACGGCTCTGACCGTGATTGACACGCACGCCGGCGCCGGCCTTTACCGTCTGGATGGTGATTACACCGAAACCAGCGGCGAGGCGCTGGAAGGTGTGCTCAAACTCATTGCCCCGCTGGCGCCGCCTGCCCCTGAGGCCAAGCCGCGCAAGCCGGCCATGCCCGCCGCTCTCGAAGTGCTGGCACCCGCGCTGCAAGATTATTTGAACGTGCTGAAGGCGCTGAACCCGCAGTTCGCGCAGACCGGCGAAGCCGCGCACCTGAAGATTTATCCGGGTTCACCTTTTATTGAGCAGCAGTTTTTGAGCGGCCGCGACAAGCTCAAGCTGTTTGAGTTGCACCCGACTGATTTCAAATCGTTGGCGGGCAATATTGAGCAGCTCGGCGTTGGCCGCCAAGTGACGGTGTCGCGTGAAGACGGCTTTGAAGTGCTGAAGACCTTTTTGCCACCACCGGCTCGCCGGGCGATGGTGTTTTGCGACCCCAGCTATGAAATCAAGAGCGACTATGCCCGTGTGAGCGCTTGCATGGCTGACGCCGTCAAACGTTTTGCCACCGGCACCTATGTGGTTTGGTACCCGATCATTCCGCGACCCGAAGCGCATGACCTGCCGCGCAAGCTCAAAACCCTGGCCGTCAAGGCTGGCCGTAGCTGGCTGAATGCCAGCCTGACGGTGAAGTCGAGCAAATTGGTGACCGACACGGCGGGTGAAGTGATTCGCCCTGGCCTGCCCGCTAGCGGTATGTTTGTCATCAATCCGCCGCACACGCTGAAGGCTGATTTGCAGCTGGCATTGCCGCAAATGGTGGCCAAACTCGGGCAAGACCGGCACGCTTCCTTCGGCCTTGAACACGGCGGCTGAACATAAAAGGCTTTGCAAAGGGCTCTGGCTGAAAACTCGGCCAGGCCCGACCTGAAGCCACAGCCTCAATATTTGAGCGCGGTGCTCTTGCCCCAGAACACCCGGTATGCAAACACCGTGTAGCCGATGATCATCGGCAGCACCACCAAGGCTCCGACCAGAATCACGCCCATAGATTCCGGTGCGATCGTACCTTGCCAAAGATGGACGCGGTCTATCACCAGCCACGGAAAAAGGCTGTACGCCAAGCCATAAAAGGCCAACAAAAACACCCCTACCGTGCCGCCGAACGGCACCCAAGCGCCGTACTCGTTGCCCAATGCCAGCCGCTCCGGCAAGCGCTTCAAACTGCGGGCGATGATGAGCAACAAGGTCAGCGTCGCCAGTGGAATCGGCGACAGCAAAAAGATATTCGGGAAAGAGAACCATTTGGTAAAAATCGCTGGGCTGACCATCGGCGTGGCCAATGAAATAGCCGCGATGCCCGCCGCCGTGAACCACAAGCTGCCGCGCGCCCATTGCACGGCTTTGAGCTGCAATGCCCCTTCGGTTTTAATGATGAGCCAGCCCGCGCCCAACAGGCAGTAAGCCGCCACCAGCGCCAGACCAATTGCAGCACTGAACAGCATCGACCAGATGTCGCCGGCAAAGCCCGTCACCAACGAGCCCAGCATGTAGCCCTGCGACCAACCGGCCAGCAGCGAACCGGCATAAAAAGCGCGATTCCAGGCCGGCTTGTGTTGCGCCCGCGCCTTGACACGAAAGTCAAAGGCCACGCCGCGCAGCGTCAAGCCAATCAGCATCAGTGCCACCGGTAGATACAAGGCTCCCAAAATCACACCATTGGCCAGCGGAAAAACTGTCAACAAAATACCGATGCCAAGCACCAGCCAAGTTTCATTCGCGTCCCAAAAAGGGCCGATGCTGGCGATCATCGCGTCTTTGTCGTCTTCGCTGGCGCGGCGCATCAGCACACCAACACCGAGGTCGTAGCCGTCCAAAATCACGTAGGCCAGCATCGCCAACCCCATGACACCCATGAACACAATCGGCATCCAGCCGGCCGGCTGGCTCAGGTCTGGAATGAAATTAACCATGGGACAAGCCCTCTTTGGCGTTTGTTAACGGGGCTTTCGTTGGCGTGCTTTCGGGCGTGGGCGTTCCTTTGCGGGCCAGGTAAAACAGCACCGACACATAAGCCGACAGCAGCACCGCGTAGAGCAGCAGGTACAGCGTCAAGGTCAGCCCGATGTGCGCTGCCGGCACCTTGGAAGCAGCGTCTGCAGCGGTCAGAACGCCTGTCACCAACCACGGCTGACGACCGACCTCCGTCACGTACCAGCCGGCAATCAGAGCCAACCAACCGGCAAACGTCATGGCCACAAAAATACGCGCCTGCCAGTCTTGCAGCTCTCGCCGCGACTGACCCGGGCTCAGCCGCTGCCAAGGTTTGAGTTGCCAGACGCCGAGCCAGCTCATCAGCAGCATCAGCATGCCGGTGCCGACCATCACCCGAAAAGCCCAGAATACCGGCGCCACAGGTGGGTGCTTGCCCTCGAACTCATTCAGCCCTTTTATCTCACCGGTCCAGCTGTGCGTGAGGTAAAGCGAGGCTAAACCGGGAATTGCCACTTCGTAATCGTTCGAGCGCGTCGCCTTGTTCGGCAGCGCGAACAACACCGCCGGGGCGCCTTTTTGGGTTTCCCAGATGCCCTCCATCGCCGCCACTTTGGCCGGTTGATGCTCCAGCGTGTTGAGACCATGCGCATCACCGACCAAGATTTGCACCGGGATCAAAAAAGCAGCGAGGTAAACCCCCGTGCGCAAGGCGGCACGAACATCAAGACCACGGTCGTTCCTGAGCCAACGGTAAGACGACAAGCCTGCCACCAAAAAAGACACCGTCAGGCCCGACGCCAACATCATGTGGCTGAAGCGGTAGGGGAAAGACGGATTGAAGATGACCTGCAACCAGCTGGTCACGTGGGCTTGCCCGTTGATCATCTCGAACCCGGCCGGTGTGTGCATCCAGGAGTTGAGCGCAAGAATCCAGACCGCCGACATCGTCGTACCCGCCGCCACCAGAAAGGTTGCCAAGGTGTGCACACGCTCACTCACCCGCTGCCGTCCAAACAGCATGATGCCGAGCATGGTGGCCTCTAGGAAAAATGCGGTCAACACTTCATAAGCCAGCAGCGGGCCGGCAATGTTGCCGACCGTGTTCATGAAACCCGGCCAGTTGGTGCCAAACTGAAAGCTCATCGTGATGCCGCTCACCACACCCAAGGCAAAAGTCAGCGCAAAAATTTTGACCCAAAACTGGTAAGCGTCCATCCAGTGCTGCTCGGCGGTTTTGATGAAGCGCAGCTTGAAAAACAGCAGCACCCAAGCCAGTGAAATAGAAATTGTCGGAAACAAAATGTGAAAAGTCATGTTGGTCGCGAACTGAATGCGCGCGAGCAAAAAGGCGTCGAGGTGTTCCATGCTGCTCAGCTTCCGTTGGTGGTGGTGTTAGGCGTGAAAGCGGTTTCGGTCGATCGGCCACTGAAGCTGGCTTTGACCTTGTCCTTGATCTCCAGTAGTTTTTGCACTTTGGCGCCCATCTTCATCAGGCTGACCAAGGTCGCTGAGTCCATTTTTTGCACTTCAGCCAGCCAGCCCGTCATCAGCTCGACTAAGTCGTGCATCTGTTTCATGCGCGCTTGGGCATGTATATCGTCCTCGCTCGTCGGCTGCTCCATCAGGGCTTCGCGCAGCATCGACAGCGTGGGGTCGATCTCGCGTTTTCGTCGCTCCTCGGCCAGCGTCCGGAAAATCGCCCAGACATCCTCAGGTGCCTGAAAATACTCTCGCCGATCACCCGGCAAATGCTGCAGTCGCACCAAATTCCAAGACTGCAACTCCTTCAGGCCCATGCTGACGTTGGAGCGAGAGAACGCCAGTGCCTCACCAATGTCATCGGCATTCAGCGCGCGCGGCGAGACATACAACAAGGCGTAGATTTGTCCGACCGTGCGGTTGATACCCCAGCGGCTGCCCATTTCACCGAAATGCAAAACGAAACGTTGGGTCAAGGGGGCTAGCTGCATAACTTCTCCAAATTTCAGGAATTACTGAAAGTTCGGAAAGTATAGGAGATTCAGAGAAACAATGAGTGCCCCTTGAGCGTCAAGGGTTGTAGACGAAAGGACTTTCCATCGCTTGTTCACCCAGCCCCGAATGGTATATTTTCAAAGATGAAAAATCCCTTGGCTGACGCGACTGACAATTTAAAATCAAACGACAGCCTGACACGAGAAGAATTGCATTTCAGGCGTATCGACATGCGCGGATGGCGGCGCTCCGACGGCCTGTTTGAGGTCGAAGGTCGCGTCACCGACCGCAAACCTCATGACTTCAAAGTCCCCAATGGCACGAAAGTGGTTCAGGCCAACTCAGCGCTGCACGACATGGGCGTCAAGCTCGTTTTTGATGACGACATGTTGGTGCACGATGTCTTCGCCTTCACCGACGCCGCACCGTACACGGATTGCCTGACGGCCGGAGAGACACTGCAAACCCTCAAGGGCATGCGCATCGCTGCCGGCTGGAGCGCAGAGGTGACACGCCGTTTGGCAGGCGCCAACAGCTGCACCCACCTGATGCAACTGCTGATTCCCATGGGAACGACGGCATTTCAATCCCTCACAACGCTGCGCATGGACAGGCCCGATGCGCTGAACGCCGAAGGCCAGCCCAAAAAGATCAACAGCTGCTACGCCTATGCCGCCGAGCGCAGCATCGTGATGCACAAGTGGCCGGCGTTTTACACCGGCAAGAAACCAAACGAGCCTGCGTAAAAGCTCGCTTTTGTCATCGCTCAAGGCTCAAAATAGGGCCGCTATTCATACAACAACTGGAGACGACATGACCCTCAGCCGCAGCTTCACCAACGCCCTCTTAGCCGTCGCGCTGTCTATCGGACTAGCCTGCACCGCTTCGGCGCAAGTCAAACCGGGCGTCAAAGACATCGGCCCAGTGCCCCCGGCCTCGGTCATCTACATCGGCAACAGCTTCTTTTATTACAACAACAGCCTGCACGGTCACGTTGGCAACATGGTGAGCGAGGGACTCAAAGGTCAAAAATACCGTGGCTCATCCGTCACCATCAGTGGCTCTGGTTTTGACTGGCATGACGTCGACTCTTACTTCCGCCCGAACGGCATTGGCAAGTACTCTTTTGTCGAGAACAACCGGGTGGTCTTCAACCCGCCAGAGGGCAAGCTCTTTGAAGTCGCCGTCATGATGGATTGCAGCCAGTGCCCCATCCACGCCACGCTGAAAGAAGTCTTCACTGAGTACGCCAAAAAACACAGCGACACCGTGCGCAAACACGGCGCCGTGCCGGTGTTTTTCATGTCGTGGGCCTATCAAGATGCACCAGAGATGACGCAAAGTCTGGCCGACGCCTACACCGTGGCTGGCAATGCCAACCAAGCCTTGGTGATTCCGGCCGGACTGGCTTTTGCACGCTCAATCGCCCAGCGACCCGAGCTGAATCTTTATGTTGCCGACAAACGCCATCCGAGTCTCGCAGGCACCTATTTGGCAGCCGCCACCACGTACGCCGCCTTGTTCAATAAATCACCAGTGGGGCTGCAATACAACGCGGGCCTGGCGCCTGAGGTCGCTGCACATTTGCAACAAGTCGCTTGGAGCACCGTGCAACAGTACTTGGGCCGCTGAGCAAACCTCAGCGCAGCTGCAACCGCCGAACGATTTCCGACGTCGCACCAGCTTGGTTCATGGTGTAGAAATGAATGCCCGGCACGCCGGCCATGTGCAGTTGGTCGCACAGGTCGGTGATGACGTCGAGTCCAAAGGCCTTGATCGAGTCAATGTCGTCACCGTAGCCCTGCAGGCGCAGCCGAATCCAGCGTGGGATCTCGGCGCCGCAGGCATCTGAAAAACGCATCAGTTGCGTAGAGCTGGTGATCGGCATGATGCCGGGCACCACCGGCACATCGACACCCAGCTTGTATGCGTCATCGACAAAGCGGAAGTAAGCGTCGGTGTTGAAAAAATACTGCGTGATGGCGGCATTGGCGCCGGCCTTGACCTTGGCAGCAAAGGCTTGCAAATCAGCCTCGGCAGATTTCGCCTGCGGATGAATCTCAGGGTACGCCGCCACTTCAATGTGAAAAGCATCACCGGTTTCGGCGCGGATAAAGGCCACCAGATCGCTGGCGTAATGAAACTCGCCACCCATGCCGAAACCGCTCGGCAAGTCACCGCGCAAGGCCACCAGACGTTTCACGCCCATGGCCTGCAACTGGGCCAGTTGTTCGCGCACGGTCGCCTTGGTCGCCCCTATGCAGGAAAAATGCGAAGCCGCTTCAACGCCCTCGGCCAAGATTTCCTTGACGGCCGCAAACGTGCCTTCTTGCGTGGAACCGCCAGCCCCAAAAGTGACTGAGCAAAACTCCGGCTGAAGCGCATACAACTGCTGACGCGTGACGCGCAGCTTGGCCGCGCCTTCAGGCGTCTTGGTCGGGAAAAATTCGAAACTGATCGGCAGTGTCATGGTGTCACTCTGGCATTCGTCGATAACTGGAATAGCTTTAGTCAGCGAGATTTTTCTTCTCGCGCTTCTTGCTGCGCGCAGGACCCGGCTGACCCGCGTGCGCGGCTTCGCCGTCTTCATCCATGGCATCGAGCAAGCTGCGGGTCGCAGTGCGCGGCACCCGTTTAGCTGCCTGACGTGCAGGTGCTGCTGGCAAAGGCTTGTCTTCACCCAGCGCCACCAGACCTTTGCGTGCTTGGATGAAAAATTCGCGGTTGCCGTCGCCGCCGTCAATCGGCGAGTCGATCCAAGCCAGCACCTCAAGGCCGAGTTCGGCGCAACAGTCACGCAGCCGCTGCTCCACAAAGGCGAAGTGAATCGGGTCGCGCACAATGCCGCCCTTGCCAATCTGCCCCGGCTGCAATTCAAACTGTGGTTTGACCAGCATCAGCAAGTCGCCACTCGGCTTGAGCAAGCGCACCACCGCCGGCAACACCAGCGTGAGCGAAATGAAGGACAAATCACCGGTGAGGAAATCAAACACCGGATCAAAGTCAGCGTCTAACGCAGCCAACAATTCCGGATGGTCTTGCAGCGTGCCCTCGGCTTCAGCGGCATCCAGCTTGAGCGTCAAGGCGCGGCTGTGGTGCTCAACCAAATCGTCAGCCGTCAGCGAGCGAGCGTTGACACCTTCGATGCACACCACGCGCACATCAGCCCGCAAAGTTGGGTGCAACTGACCGTGACCCACGTCGACACCGACCACCTGCGCTGCACCGTGCTGCAGCAAGCAGTCGGTGAAGCCGCCGGTGGACTGGCCGATGTCTAGGCAGCGCCAACCGGTCACATCGAGACCGGCTTTTTTCAGCGCGCCTTCTAGCTTGAGCCCGCCACGCGAGATGTACTTGGCTTCTGTCGTGTCAGGCACGACCAACTCTGCGCCTTCCGGGATTTCATCGCCGTTCTTAGCGACTTTGCGCCAAGCTGAGTCCTCGTCGGCGCGCCACTGCACGCCCGAAGCGATCAGGCGTTGGGCCTGGGAACGGGTCGTGGCCATGCCACGGTCGACGAGAAACAGATCAGCGCGCATAAGGCAGACAGAGTTGGTGCGCTTAACGCGCGGTTATCAATAGCGGTAAGTGTCGGCTTTGTAAGGACCGGCTTTCGAGACACCGATGTAAGCCGCTTGCTCGTCGCTGAGTTCGGACAGCATGGCACCGACTTTCATCAGGTGCAAGCGTGCGACTTTTTCGTCGAGGTGTTTCGGCAACACGTAAACCTTGCCCACTTCGTAGTCAGCCTGTTTGGTGAACAGTTCGATCTGCGCGATGGTCTGGTTGGCGAAGCTCGACGACATCACAAAGCTTGGGTGACCGGTGCCGCAACCGAGGTTGACGAGGCGACCTTTGGCCAGCAAGATGATGCGTTTGCCGTCCGGGAAGATCACGTGATCGACTTGCGGCTTGATCTCGTCCCACTCGCATTTTTCGAGCGAAGCGACATCGATTTCGTTGTCGAAGTGGCCGATGTTGCAAACGATGGCCTGGTCTTTCATGGCCGCCATGTGCTTGTAGGTGATGACGTTTTTGTTGCCGGTGGCGGAGACAAAAATATCGGCCTTGTCAGCAGCGTATTCCATGGTCAC
>CANFXC010000091.1 GCA_947450765.1 Comamonadaceae bacterium
GGCCCAAGACGTGCAGTGCGCGCAGGCTGATGTCAGACAAATTGCCGATGGGCGTGGCAACCACGTAAAGTGTGGCTGGTGGGTAATGTTGCAGGCCGGCAGCGACCCGGGAGGCCTCCAAGGCCAAGTCGAAAGAAGCGTTCAATGTGGTTTTCCAAAAAACAAGCGGCAGCGCCGACCGGGCAGATTACCACCAAGCGGCGCGGCGATGCGGCGGAAGCCTTGGCCTGCGCGTACTTGGTCGGGCAGGGCTTGCGCTTGGTGGAGCGCAACTTCGCCACGCCGGGCCGTGGCGGCGGCGAGATTGACTTGGTGATGCGCGCGCCTGATGGCACGCTGGTCTTTGTTGAAGTACGCCAACGCAGTACGGCCTCGCATGGCGGCGCGGGCGGCAGCATCACGCATGCGAAGCAGCGGCGCATTGTCTTTGCGGCGCGGCATTATTTGATGCGTTTTGCTACTTTGCCGCCGTGTCGCTTTGACGTCGTGCTGGTGCAGGGGCCGTCGCGGCCTGAAGGGCAGCAGACGATCGAATGGTTGCAAGCGGCGTTTGACGCGTCTTGACACACGGGTCTGTGCAGGTGACGCTATCATGGAGGACATGATTGAACAACGCATTGAGCAGCACTTTATTGACAGTGCGGACCTCAAATACCAAGCTGCGCAAGTCCTGTCCAAACCCATTTCTGCCGCCATTTCGGCCATCCTTGCCAGCGTGACCAGCGGTGGCAAGGTGCTGGCCTGCGGCAATGGCGGCGGTGCGGCCAGTGCGCAACATTTTGCTGCCAAATTTGTAGTCGGCTACGAGCGTGAACGCCCGGAACTGGCGGCCATGGCCCTGACCACCGATTCTTCCATCGTCACGGCCATTGCCAATGACTATGATTTCAACATGATCTTCGCCAAGCAAGTGCGCGCCTTTGGGGGTGCCGGTGATGTCTTGCTGGCCATCAGCAGCAGCGGTGACTCAGCCAATGTGTTGGCCGCAGTTGACGCGGCCCACGAACGCGACATGACCGTGGTTGCCCTGACCGGCAAAGGCGGTGGCAAGATGACATTTGCCTTGCGCGAAACCGATGTGCATATCTGCATTCCACACGACCGCACCAGCCGTATTCAGGAGGTCCATCTTTTGGCCCTGCACTGTATTTGCGACGGTGTGGACGCTCAATTACTAGGTGACCAGGAGCTCTCTACATGAACCCATCAATTTTCAAACGTCGGCTGTTCGCCGTCGGTGTCACAGCCGCCATCATCGGCGTCGCTGGTTCTCTCACGGCTTGCGTGCCGCTGGTCCTGGGTGGTGCCGCAGCCGGTACGGCGATGGTCGCCACTGACCGCCGCACCTCGGGCGCGCAACTCGAAGATGAGGGCATTGAACTGCGCACCCTCAGCCGTGTGCGGGAAAATTTTGGCACGCGCGTTCGGGTCAGCACGGTGAGCTTCAACCGGCAAGTGCTACTGACCGGTGAAGTGCCCAGCCTGCAAGACAAGCAGGCGGTCGAGGACCTGGTGAAGAAAATTCAAAATGTGGGTTCGGTTGTGAATGAGCTGGGCGTGCGTAACACGCCGTCACTGGCCGACCGCTCGGCCGACTTGTTGATCACCGGCCGCCTCAAGGCCGCGATTTTGGATGCCCGTGACTTGCAAAGCAATGCCATCAAGGTGGTCACCGAGAACAAGACGGTTTACCTGATGGGCCGCGTCACGCAGCGCGAGTCCGAACGCGTGACCGGCATTGCCCGTGGCATTTCGGGCGTGCAACGGGTGGTGCGGATTTTCGAGACCATCAGCGAAGACGAGTTGCGCCGCCTGCAGCCGCAGCGCTCAGAGTCGGTTGAATCGCCAAAGGCCTAGGGTTACTTCAGCCGCTTGATCAGACTGGAAGTGTCCCAACGGCGACCGCCCATGGCTTGCACGTCGGCATAAAACTGGTCGACCAAGGCCGTGACCGGCAGGCGTGCGCCGTTGTGTTTGGCTTCGTCCAGTACCAGTCCCAAGTCTTTACGCATCCAGTCGACGGCAAAGCCGAAGTCAAACTTGTCGGCGACCATGGTTGTGCCGCGGTTCTCTAACTGCCAGCTTTGGGCTGCGCCCTTGCCGATCACGTCGAGCGCCAAGTTCATGTCGAGGCCGGCCTTTTGACCGAAGGCAATGGCTTCGCTCAAGCCCTGCACCAGTCCAGCGATGCAAATTTGGTTGACCATCTTGGTCAACTGACCGGCGCCGCTGTCACCCATCAAGGTGAAGGCTTTGGCAAAGGCGATGCCCGCTGGTTTGACGTTGTCAAAAGCGGCCGCATCGCCGCCGCACATGACCGTGAGCGCGCCGTTTTGGGCGCCACCTTGACCGCCCGATACGGGTGCGTCAACAAAATGCAAGCCAAGATTTTTGGCGGCCGCATACAACTCGCGCGCGACCGTGGCGGATGCCGTGGTGTGGTCCACAAACACCGTGCCCGGTTGCATGCCAGCAAAAGCGCCGTCTGCGCCCAGCGTCACGCCGCGCAAGTCATCGTCGTTGCCGACGCAGCAAAAAACAATCTCAGCGCCGGCCGCAGCCAAGCGCGGGGTGGCGGCTTGGCGCGGTGCGGCCGTGCCTGTAAATTCAGTGCACCAAGCGGCGGACTTGGCAGCGGTGCGGTTGTACACCGTGACCTGGTGGCCAGCCAAAGCCAGATGACCGGCCATCGGGTAGCCCATCACGCCCAAGCCAATAAAGGCGACTTTGCGGGAGGCTGTGGGTGTGTAGCTTTTGGCGTTGGTGCTGTGGGTCATGGGTTTGTCTCGTTGGTTTGAATTAAAAAAAATGATTTTTACACAGACCGTCGACGCTCAGCCTGGAAATTGCGCCGGCGTTTTGGCTTTGTTGCGTGCCTCTGCAGGCGTGATCAGCTGTCGTTTGAGCAGGTCTGCAAGACTTTGATCGAGGGTCTGCATACCTTGGCTCTGGCCGGTCTGCAGGCTCGAATACATTTGCGCCACTTTGCCTTCGCGGATCAGGTTGCGGATAGCTGGCGTGCCGAGCATGATCTCGTGCGCCGCAACTCGGCCCAGTCCATCAGCCGTCTTGCACAAGGTTTGCGCCACCACGCCTTGCAGCGACTCTGACAGCATGCTGCGGACCATTTCTTTCTCGTCGGCGGGGAAGACGTCAATGATGCGGTCGATGGTCTTGGTCGCGCTGGCGGTGTGCAATGTGCCCAGCACCAAGTGGCCTGTTTCGGCCGCAGACAAGGCCAGCCGGATGGTCTCTAGGTCACGCATTTCGCCGACCAAAATCACGTCGGGATCTTCGCGCAGCGCAGACCTCAGGGCGGCGCTGAAGCTGTGCGTGTGGCGACCCACTTCACGTTGACTCACCAGACAATTTTTAGAATCGTGGACGAACTCAATCGGGTCTTCTACCGTGATGATGTGGCCGCGTTCTGTGCGGTTGTAGAAGTCCACCATCGCCGCCAGCGTGGTCGACTTGCCCGACCCCGTTGGCCCGGTCACCAGCACCAGCCCACGTGGTTTGAGCGCCAGTTCAGCGACGATGGCCGGCGCTCCCAGCGTTTCCAGCATTGGCACAAGCGATGGGATGCTGCGAAACACCGCACCCGCACCGCGACTGTGCTGAAACGCGTTCACGCGAAAGCGCGCCAAGCCCGGCACATCTAGGGCGAAGTCCAGTTCTAGCGACTGCGCAAAGTCATCATGCTGGCGGCGGCTCATCGCCTGGGTTAACAAATGCGCAAGCTGCACTGCGTCCATCGCCGGCAAATCCAGCGTCTGAATGTCGCCATGCACGCGCAGCATGGGCGGCAGCTCCGACGACAGATGCAGGTCTGATGCCTGGCGGTCGATCGTGGTCTTCAGCAGCTCGATGAGTTCCATAAATTGCCTTTGCGGTTACTTTGAATATAGGTCAAAAGTGACAGTCAAGTGCTGCTGAGATGGGCTTGGTTCCGGCCGCCGGTGCAAAAGTCTGCTGTCAATTCGTTACAGTCAGAGGGATGACCACTGACAACAATTTAAAGTCTCATCACAGCCCAGTGCCCAGCATCGCCAGTCAACTTGCACAGGTGCACCGGCAGGTCGCAGAAGCGGCTATCGCCGCAGGTCGTGAGCCTGGCGACGTCCACTTGCTCGCGGTCTCCAAGACCTTCGATGCAGACGCTGTGATCGAAGCCGTGCAGGCCGGACAGACCGCTTTTGGCGAGAACTACATTCAAGAAGGCGTTGAGAAAATCCAGGCCCTGCGCGCATGGCGTTCCGAACCAGCGCAGTCCGGGCAAGCCGCGCTGGAATGGCATTGCATCGGCCCGATTCAAAGCAACAAGACGCGTCTGGTGGCCGAGAATTTTGATTGGGTGCAGTCGGTCGACCGGCTGAAGATTGCCCAACGTTTGAGCGAGCAACGTCCTGCTGATTTGCCGCCGCTGCAAATTTGCCTGCAAGTGAATATTGACGGCGGCGCTAATAAATCCGGCGTGTCGCCAGAGGAAGCCTTGGCGTTGGCGCAGGCGGTGTCGCAGCTGCCGCGACTGGTGTTGCGTGGCCTCATGGCCATTCCGGAGCCTGCGCCAGATGACGCTAGCGCACGAGCCGTCCATGAACGGACTGCCGCGCTGATGGCGCAGATCAATGCCGTAGGCGGACTGCCGCAGCCGCTGGACACCTTGTCGATGGGCATGAGCGCTGACTTGGCACCCGCCATTGCTGCGGGCAGCACGATGGTGCGTGTGGGCACGGCGATTTTTGGTGGCCGCGGTCAACGGGATTAATGCGGTGAATGCCCGCTGGGCAAGTCCTCTCCCTTAGGCTTTCGTTCGCTCCGCAAAATGCGCGGTGATGAAGGGGTCGAGCTCGCCAATCGGCAAGGCTTTGCTGAACAGATAACCTTGATAACTCTCGCAGCCGTGGCGCATCAAAAAATCGCGTTGTGCTTGTGTTTCCACGCCCTCTGCCATGAGCTCTAGGCCCAAGCTCTGCGCCAATCCGATGATGGTGCGGGCAATGGCTGCATCGTTCGGGTTAGACAACACGTCTTTGACGAACGTGCGGCAAATTTTCAGCTGGTCGAGCGGTAATTTTTTAAGGTACGACAACGCTGAATAACCTGTGCCGAAGTCGTCGATCGACAGCGTGACGCCGGCGTCTTTGAGCATGCCCATTTTGGCAATCGTCACGTCAATATCGACCGCCAGTAAACTTTCAGTGAGTTCAAGCTTGAGTCGACTGGCCTGAATGCCGGTGCGCTGGATCAATGCCATCACCTGGTCGACAAACTCAGGGTGACAAAATTGCCGAACGCTGACATTGACAGCGATGCACAATTTCTCAGTTTCGGGTCGTTGCGCCCAAGCCACCAGTTGGGCGCAAGCCGTTTCCAGTACCCAGTTTCCGAGCGGAAAAATCAGACCGCTGTGCTCGGCCTGCGAAATGAAATCATCCGGTAGGACCAGGCGGTCAGGGCGTTGCCAGCGCAGCAGCGCTTCAACGCCGACCATCTGGCCCTCGCTACCGACTTGCGGTTGGTAATACAAGACAAATTCATGGCTAAAAAAAGCTTGCCTGAGATCGGTGGTCAGGGTGGCGCTGGCGGTTGCCGCGATCTGCATTTCAGGGTCAAAAAAGCACATGGTGTTGCGACCTGCTGCTTTGGCTTGGTACATGGCCAGGTCGGCCTGTTTCAGGACATCGCCCATGCTTTGCTTGAGAAGGCCAACTTGTGTGACGCCGATACTGCAGGTGCCGTGGTATTGGTTGCCACTCAAGTCGTAAGGCGTGCTCAGTGAGGCCAAGATTTTTTCACCCACAATGCGGGTCTTTTTGAGGGCCATCGCAGAGTCGACGGACAGATCTTCGAGCATCACAACGAACTCATCGCCGCCAAGTCGGGCGACCGTATCGCTGCGCCGTACGCAGCCTTGCAAACGTGTCGCCACTTGCTGAAGCATCATGTCACCCCGCGAATGACCGAGCGTGTCATTCAGCACCTTGAAGTTATCGAGGTCGATAAACATCAGCGCGCCGATTTGTTTGTGCTCGTTCGTGGCTGACATCACGGCTTCTAGTCGTTTTGTCAGTAACTGACGGTTGGGCAGTTGCGTCATGGGGTCGTAAAAGGCCAGGTGCTCGATCTGCTCCTCGGCTGTTTTGCGCGCGGTGATGTCCCGGCCCACCGCGACCCAATGCGTCAGGCTACGGTTCTCATAGTCCACTGGCACGATGCTCAACTCCAGCCAGAAATGCTCACCATTTTTTTTGTAGTTGATCAGCTCGCAACTCACGGGCAGTGAGTTGCGCAAGGCGTGGACGATACGGTTCAGTGCGTTGCGCTGAGTTTTCGGGCCTAGCAGCAACTCGGGCGTGCGGCCCAGCACTTCGGCCTGACTGTAACCAGTCTGCCGCACAAACGCTTCGTTGACAAACACGATCTTCGGCCATTCGCTGTCGTGCCCGGCTTCGGCTATCAGCACCATGTCATTGAGTCGTGCGATGCTGGTCTGCAGCAGTCGCATTTGTTCCTGCTCGTGGCGGCGCTCAGTGACGTCTTGCAAGTAAACCGCCAAGCCGTCTGCAAACGGATAGACACGCAGGGCCAGCCATTTTTTTTGCAAGGGGTAGAAGGCTTCAAATTCTGAAAAGTGTCCGCTCTGCAATGCGTTGATGATCTCTTTGTGCAGCCGGCTGGTGCCGTTGTGCACCAACTCGCCCCAAATAGGACAGCCTAGAAGCGCCTGACTTTGATGCCCCAGGATGCGTTCGCTTTCTCGGTTGAGGTAGGTGAAGCGCCCTTCGTGGTCGAGCGTGACAAAGGCCTCGTCGAGGCTGGCCAGCGTGGTGCTGAGCTGCATCAGCACACGCTCTGAAGTGTGCTTTACACGCATCTTTTCAGACAAGTCGAGGAGCGCTCCCTGCACGGCCATGACGGTGTCCGTGCCGTCATGCACGAGCTGTCCCACCGACCGGACCGGCAAGCGTCGACCCGCCGAGGTGAAGATGTCTGCCTCCAAATCGAAAGCGGTGCCTTCACGTTGACAGGTCTTGACAGCCTCCTGCATGGCGGCTTGCGACTCAGGGGTGAACAGCGCGAGAAAGGCCTGCCAATCCGGCACTTGATTCAACGCCAGCAGTTTCGTCAAGCCGGTCGTCATGCTCAACGTGTGGCGGGGGAGGTCAAGTGTCCAGCAGCCTGCTTGTGCACTGCGCTCAAGCAGGCTGAGGCAGCTTTGCTGGGGCGGGGTAAGGGGACTCACGGGTGTGAGTTGGCTGGCTGATGCGAGGCTGGACGAGGGCATCGGGTGGGCTTCTGGTGAGCTATTTGTGGTTTGAATGCACGAGCAGTGAGGTTACTGCTTTGCTGACCCGGAGAGAAGCCCTCAACAGGTCAAACAGTTCAAGTCCTACGCCAGTTGCCGTTGGTGACCTAGTCAACCGGCGGTTGGCCATCCTTAAGTTCGATGGTCCGTTTTAGCTTGTTTGGCCGTCCTGATTGGAGCCAGCTTTCTACCGCTGAAGTTCCGACCCGACTCCTACCCGTTGCCAACAAAAGTTCTCCCATGAAGCCGCCGCTAGACCAACTTAAAACGTGTGCCGACCTCGACAGTTTGCGGTCAACACTGCATGCTTTGTGTGCGCCGCTTGGCACGGTGGCTGACCTTGAAATTTTTTTGGTTGAACAGGGTGGTCACCATCAAGCGATGTGTTTTTGGCACATGCAATCAGAGAAGGAAGACGCGCGGGTGATGCAGGCGTGGGGCGTTGGCCGCTTCGGGGGTGAGTTGGTCGCGGTGATTGATCTCGAGCCCGCAACGCCCGTATGCCCCACTTAATTCGTTAGCTCAGAGCAGCCTGAGCAGCAGCGGTAGCAGCAATGACGCCAGCACCACTTGCAGGCCGAGCGCCAGCGCCGCATACGCGCCTGCATCGGCATTGACTTGCATCGCCCGTGCGGCGCCAATGCCGTGAGAGGTGGTGCCCAGCGCGAAGCCGCGTGCCGTCCAGCCGGCGGCATCGGTCGGAATTCGCAGGGCGTCAAATAAGTACTTGCCACCGAGTGCTCCGACCAGTCCGGTCATCACTGAAAACACGGCGGTCAGTGCGGGAATGCCGCCTATGCTCTGCGCAATGCCCATGGCAACCGGCGCCGTGACGGACTTGGGGGCCAGCGACAACAACACGTCGCTTGGCAAGCCCACCGCCCAGCCCAGCGCCAAGGCAGAACTGCAAGCGGCCACACCGCCTGCTACCGCGGCCAGCAGGAGCCTGCCCCAGCGGCGCCTGAGATCTGCGCGGCGTTGCCACAACGGCCA
>CANFXC010000092.1 GCA_947450765.1 Comamonadaceae bacterium
CCTTCTTGACGGTACAACTCGCAAAACGCGCCGGTGTATTCCAGCACTTCGGCCGCGGTTTTGACTTTGGTGAAAAAGTGCGCAACTTCGGTTTTGATGCCGCCGTTGCCCGCGATATACATCTCCCAGCCAGAATCGACACCAATGATGCCAACGTCTTTGATGCCAGCTTCGGCGCAATTGCGCGGGCAACCGCTGACGGCAAACTTCACCTTGTGCGGTGCATACATGCGCCACATCGCGCGCTCTAAGTCTTTGCCCATTTGGGTGCTGTCTTGCGTGCCCATGCGGCACCATTCACTGCCGACGCACGTCTTGACCGTGCGCAGCGCCTTGGCATAAGCGTGGCCTGATGGCATGCCGATGTCTTTCCAGACGTTCACCAGGTCTTCTTTTTTGACACCCAGCAAGTCAATGCGCTGGCCACCAGTGACCTTGACGGTCGGAATTTTGTACTTGTCAACTGCGTCTGCGATGCGGCGTAATTCGCTGGACGTTGTCTCGCCGCCCCACATGCGCGGAATGACGCTGTAGGTGCCGTCTTTCTGGATGTTGGCGTGGCTGCGTTCGTTGATGTAGCGACTTTGTGGATCGTCTTTGGCTTCTTTTGGCCAGCTGCTGGTGACGTAGTAATTGATGGCCGGGCGGCAGCTGGCGCAACCGTTGGGCGTGCGCCACTCCATGGACTTGTACACGTCAGAAATAGTCAGCAGCTTGTTGGCACGAACGGCTTCGCGCACGGCTTGGTGGCCGTGGTCGGTACAGCTGCACATGGCTTTCAGTTTGGGCGTGGCTGAGTAGTCGCCACCCGCAGTGAACATCAAAATCTGCTCGACCAGCCCGGTGCACGAGCCGCACGAAGCGCTGGCCTTGGTGTGCTTGCGCACTTCGTCAAGCGTGAACAGACCTTTTTCTTTGATGGCCTTGCAGATGGTGCCTTTGGTCACGCCATTGCAGCCGCACACTTCGGCCGTGTCAGGCATGGTCACGGCTTTGCTGTGGCCTTCGTGGCCGACGTCGCCGATGTTGGATTCGCCGAACATCAGCTTGTCGCGAATGTCCGCCACGCTGCGGCCATCGCGCAGCAGCTTGAAGTAATAACTGCCGTCGACCGTGTCGCCGTACAAGCAGGCGCCGATCAGCTTGTCGTCTTTGATGACGAGCTTTTTATAAACGCCACCGAACGGGTCGCTCATGATGATTTCTTCGGTGCCAGCGTCCTCTGGGCGACCCGATGACGCGCCCATGAAGTCGCCCGCTGAAAACAAATCAATGCCGGTGACTTTGAGTTTGGTCGAGGTCAGCGAGCCGGTGTAGCGGCCAATGCCGAACAGCGCCAAGTGGTTGGCGGCGACCTTGGCTTGCTCGAACAAAGGCGCAACCAAACCGTAGGCAATGCCGCGGTGCGCTGCGCATTCGCCGACCGAGTAAATGCGCGCATCGGTGACGGTTTGCAGCGTGTCGGTGACGACGATGCCTTTGTTGCAATGCAGGTTCATCGACTCAGCCAGCGTGGTGTTGGGGCGAATGCCCACCGCCATCACCACCAAGTCAGTGGCGAGTTCAGAGCCGTCTTTGAATTTGATCGAGGTGACGCGGCCTTCGGCGTTGCCGGTGAGCTCTTGTGTCTGCGCGCCCATGAGAAAGTTCAGACCGCGTGCTTCGAGTGATTTTTGCAGCAGCTTGCCGGCCACGCTGTCGAGCTGGCGTTCCATCAGCGTCGGCATGACGTGCACCACGGTGACCTGCATGCCGCGCAGCATCAGGCCGTTGGCCGCCTCAAGGCCGAGCAGTCCGCCGCCGATGACGACAGCGTTTTTGTACTTGGTGGCGGCGGCTATCATCTCGTTGGTGTCGGCGATGTCGCGGTAGGCGATCACGCCCTTCAAGTCTTTACCCGGCACCGGCAGGATGAACGGATTCGAGCCGGTGCAAATCAGCAGTCGGTCGTAGGATTCTTCCGTGCCGTCTTCAGCGCGTACCACGCGTTTGACGCGGTCCACTTCGACCACTTTTTTGCCAGCGTGCAGCGTGATGTGGTTGTCGCTGTACCACTCCCAGCTGTTCAGCACGATCTCGTCAAGCGTTTGTTCACCGGCCAGTACCGGGCTCAACAAGATACGGTTGTAGTTGGGGTGCGGCTCAGCCCCAAATACCGTGATGTCGTACAGATCAGGTGCGACCTTGAGTAATTCTTCGAGGGTCCGCACACCGGCCATGCCGTTGCCGACCATCACCAGCTTTTGTTTTTTGACACGCATGTCCATGGCGTTGTTCTTTCAGTGATGCGAAGTTTGAAATCGAGGGGTGAATCTGCAACAGGGGTCAGGCGGATTTTTCGACGTGGCTTTGTCGTGTGTACAAAAAGTCGATCACGGCTTTGCGGTAGCTCAAGTACTCTGAGCTCTCCGCCAGCGCTACCCGGTTACGGGGGCGTGGCAACTTCACTTCGAGCACGTCGCCAATGGTGGCTGACGGGCCGTTGGTCATCATGACGATCTTGTCGCTCAGCAGCACGGCTTCGTCGACATCGTGCGTGACCATCACCACTGTGCTCTGCGTGGTGGCGACGATTTGCAGCAACTCGTCTTGTAGCTTGGCGCGGGTCAGGGCGTCGAGTGCGCCAAAGGGTTCGTCCAGCAGCAAGACCTTGGGTTGCATCGACAAAGCGCGGGCAATGCCGACGCGCTGTTTCATGCCGCCCGAGATTTCACCGGGCCGCTTTTGGGCCGCATCCGTCAGACCGACCATGGTCAGCGCGGCGTCGGTGCGTGCTTTCAGTTGTGACTTGTTGTCGGTTTTCGAGAAGACGCGCTCGACAGCCAAGTAGACGTTCTCATAGCAGGTCAACCAAGGCAGCAGTGAGTGGTTTTGAAAGACCACCGCGCGTTCCGGGCCGGGGCCCGAGATTTCGCGATTGGCGCAGAGCAGTGTGCCCTCGGTGGGTGTGGTCAGACCTGCAAGCAAATTCAGCAGCGTGGACTTGCCGCAACCGGAGTGACCGATCAGCGCGACGAACTCGCCTTTGGCGACGGTCAGGTCAATGTCCTTCAGTGCGCAAAACGGTCCCTTTTTGGTCTTGAAGGTTTGCTCAACGCCCTGGATTTCAATGTACTTGGTGCTCAATGAAGTGTGCATGATGGGCTTTCAGTTCTTGACTTCTTCAAAGGTGAAGGCGGTGGCGATCTTGATCAGGATGTACTCCAGAATCAGGCCGACCAGTCCGATCACGAAGATGGCGATGATGATGTTCTTGACGTTCAGGTTGTTCCACTCGTCCCAGACCCAAAAGCCGATGCCGACGCCGCCGGTGAGCATTTCTGCCGCAACGATCACCAGCCAAGCTGTGCCGACCGCCAGACGCACACCGGTCAACATGTAAGGCAGCACCGCCGGGAACAAAATCTTCGTGACGATCTTCCATTCGGAGAGGTTCAACACCCGCGCCACGTTCATGTAGTCTTGCGGCACGCGTTGCACGCCGACTGCCGTGTTGATGATCATGGGCCAGATCGAACAGATGAAGATGGTCCAGATGGCGGCCGGGTTGGCACCCTTGAACACCAGCAGGCCAATCGGCAACCAAGCCAGCGGTGAGACCGGCCGCAACAGGCTGATGAGCGGGTTGAACATGCGGCTCAAAAACGTGAACCGGCCAATCGCGAACCCTACTGGAATGCCGACCAACGCCGCCAAGCCGAAACCCATAGCGACGCGCTTGAGCGATGACAAGATGTTCCAGCCAATGCCAAGGTCGTTCGGACCTTTGTCGTAAAACGGATCACTGAAAAGATCGATGGCCTGAAGCAAGGTGTCTTTGGGCGACGGAATCGACGCCCCAGTGCCCATGGACACCAGCTCCCAGAGAAGCGCCAACAGACCCAACCCGAGCACAGGTGGCAGGCAGCCCAGCCACAACCAAGAGAGGTCGTACTGGGGCTTGCTGGGAACTGCTGCTGGCGTTGGCTTTTTAACGCTGCGTCGCACCACAGCCGGACTACCCGCCAAGTCGGAGACCGGTACGTCGACTGCCGGCTCTGCAGCGCCCAAAGGGTTGTGAAATACGGCACTGACCATGGCTAGACCTTCTCTCTTTTCAGGTGAATCGCATCAAACAAATCGTTCGACATAAATCTTTCGCAAGCGTGCGTCGAGGTTTAGGCGTGAACCTTGAAACTGTCGGCGTATTTCTTCGGATCTTTGCCGTCCCACACCACGCCGTCCATGAACTTGCTGCTGCGGGTTTCGCTTTTTGGCAGGCTGACTTTGGCGACTGTCGCGGCATCTTTGTAAATATCAATCCGATTGACCTGTTTGGCGATCGCCAGGTAGTCCGGATGCTCTTTGATCAGGCCCCAGCGCTTGTGCTGCGTCATGAACCACATGCCATCCGACAGGTACGGAAAGTTGACCGCACCGTCGTTGTAAAACTTCATGTAGTTGGGGTCGTCCCAGGTCTTGCCCATGCCGTTTTGGTAGCGGCCCAGAATACGCTGGTTGATGACATCCACGCTGGTGTTCACATAAGACTTGTCAGCGATGGTTTCAGCCATCTTGTTTTTGTTGCTCAAGCTGGCGTCAATCCATTTGCCTGCTTCCAAAATAGCCGCCATCACGGCGCGCGTGGTGTTCGGGTATTTTTTGGTGAACTCGTCGGTGGTGCCCAGCACTTTCTCGGGGTGGTCTTTCCAGATGTCTTGTGTGGTGGTCGCTGTGACGCCGATGCCGTCCATGATGGCGCGATGGCCCCAGGGCTCGCCAACGCAAAAACCATCCATGTTGCCAACGCGCATGTTGGCGACCATTTGCGGCGGCGGCACGGTGATGACTTTCGCGTCCTTCATCGGGTTCACGCCGTTGGCTGCCAACCAATAGTAGAGCCACATGGCGTGGGTGCCGGTGGGGAAGGTTTGTGCAAAGGTGTATTCACGTTTTTCGCTGGCCATCAACTTGGCCAGGCCGGCGCCATCGACCGCGCCCTTGTCGGCGAGCTTTTTAGACAGCGTGATGGCCTGACCGTTGTTGTTCAAGCCCATCAAAACAGCCATGTCTTTCTTCGGGCCTGCCGTGCCCATGTGAACGCCGTAGACCAAGCCGTACAACACGTGGGCAAAGTCGAGCTCACCGCTGACCAGTTTGTCGCGCACGCCGGCCCAGCTGGCTTCCTTGGTCGGAATGATCTTGACGCCGTATTTCTTGTCAAAACCCAGCACCGAAGCCATCACCACCGAGGCGCAGTCGGTCAGCGGAATGAAGCCGATCTTGACTTCCTTTTTTTCCGGGGCGTCAGAGCCTTGCGCATACACCGCCGCGCGCAGTGCCGGGGTGATGCCGATGGCGCCCACCGTGGCGGCTTGCAGCACGGAGCGTCGGGTCAGAGACGATTTCAGCAGTTCAGTCATGTCGAAAACTCCAGAGGTGAAGAACAAGAAAAAGCAGTCGCAAAAACAAAAAAGGCGCTCGGACCGGGCAGGCACATGACTGTGCTGCCGGGTACGAACGCCTTTGTTCGGGTGACTCACTCCTTCGCCGTTGAAGCAATGAGTCAATGCGTTTGTCAATGCAAAAGCTGTGCCAGTCTTTGGGAGTTTGATTCAGCCACTTTGGATGGCTAGATGGTGCGAAATCAGGTTTGACCGCTGGCTGTGGTGCACTTCTTTTGTGCGTTGCACCAATTTAGGCGGTTTCAACCGAGCAGGTCGGCGGCGTCTAGCAGGCGCTGAGCCACTTCGCCCATGCGCAAGCCCTTGTCCATGGCGGCTTTGCGCAGTTTGTCGTAGGCAAGGGGTTCACTCAAGCCTTGGCGCTGCATCAGCATGGTTTTGGCCCTGTCGATGGTTTTGCGGTCCTGCAATTCGCCTTTGGCGTCGGCGAGTTCCCGCCTCAAACCTTGCTCGTGTTCAAAGCGCGCCATCGCCACATCGAGAATAGGACGGATGCGGGTCGGTTCCAGCCCGGCCACGATATAGGCGGACACGCCCGCCGCCACGGCGTCTTTGACATGGCTGGTGTCGTCGTCGTTGGTGAACAGCACGATGGGCCTGCGTGCGTCGCGGGTGGCCATGACCACGTGCTCAAGCGAATCCCGGGCATCGCTTTCGGCGTCGACGATGATCATGTCGGGTTGCAGCTGCGCCAGCCGCTCGGCCAAAAAGGTGTCAGCGGGCAGGGTGGCGATCAGGTTGAAGCCGCCTTCTAGCAGGCCAATGCGCAATTGGCGCGAGCGCTCAATCAGCGCTACTGCGGCTTCATCGTCCGCGTCGACCGCCGACAAATCCGGCGCAATCACGACCAAGCGCAGGGAGGAAGGTGGTGCCAAGGGATTGGTCATGACCGTGATTTTGCAATATTCAAGCCAAGCCCAGCTAAGTTCTGACCCCAGCCTCGTAAACTCATGCCATGCTCGTACTAGGAATTGAATCAAGTTGTGACGAAACTGGCGTGGCGCTGGTCGACACCTCGGGCGCCGGCGTGCCGGTACTGCTCTCCCACGCCCTGCACAGCCAAATCGAGATGCATCAGGCTTATGGCGGCGTGGTGCCGGAGCTCGCCAGCCGTGACCATATCCGCCGCGTGCTGCCGTTGATCGCCGAGGTCATGGGTCAGGCTGGCTGCACTCTGCCGCAGGTGGATGTAGTGGCTTACACGCGTGGGCCTGGGCTGGCCGGTGCTTTGTTGGTGGGGGCTGGGGTGGCCTGTTCGCTGGCCGCTAGTTTGGCCAAGCCAGTGATGGGCGTGCACCATCTGGAGGGGCATTTGCTGTCGCCTTTTTTGAGTGCTGACCCGCCGGAGTTTCCATTTGTGGCGCTGCTGGTCTCGGGTGGCCACACACAACTCATGCGGGTTGACCGCGTCGGCAGTTACGAGTTGCTGGGCGAAAGCATTGACGACGCAGCTGGCGAAGCCTTTGACAAATCCGCCAAGCTGATCGGCTTGCCCTACCCGGGCGGCCCGCATCTGGCCAAGTTGGCCGAGCAGGGTGATCCAGCCGCCTTTAAATTACCCCGGCCCTTGTTGCACAGCGGGGACCTGGACTTTTCTTTCTCCGGTCTGAAAACCGCCGTGTTGACGCAGGCCAAAAAATTGGGTGATGAGCTTGAGGCTCGGAAGGCCGATTTAGCCGCCTCCACGCAAGCGGCTATCGTCGAGGTGTTGCTGAAGAAATCCATGAGCGCCATGGCGCAGACCGGGCTCAAGCGCTTGGTGGTGGCCGGCGGCGTGGGCGCCAACGCCGAGCTGCGGCGCCAGCTCAATGCGGTTTGCCGGCAGCGCGGTATTCGGGTGCATTATCCCGAGCTGCACTTGTGCACCGACAACGGCGCCATGATTGCGCTGGCGGCAGGCATGCGCCTGCAAGCCGGACTGGAAAACCTGCAGACGGCTTACACCTTTGATGTCAAGCCGCGCTGGCCGCTGGCCGAGATCAGCCCAAACCCTGGGCTATAATCCAAGGCTTTGCTGCTTTAGCTATGTCTTAAAAGAATGTTAAATCAGTGAAGAAACACGACGTTTAGCGGTTAACTCCCACAGTGGGAACACTGCTTCGTTCGCAAGTCCACATAGAAAACGGGAAACCCATGATTGCAAAATCGATCAAGGCTGACATTGTTCAAGCCAACGCACGTCAAGCTGGCGATACCGGCAGCCCGGAAGTCCAAGTCGCTCTGCTGACTGGCCGCATCAACGAATTGATGCCTCACTTCAAAACACACGCCAAAGACCACCACGGTCGTCGTGGCCTGTTGCGCATGGTCAGCCGTCGCCGCAAGCTGCTGGACTACCTGAAGTCCAAAGACGCCGGTCGTTACGTTGCACTGATCGCCAAACTTGGCCTGCGCAAGTAATCGCTAATCAACTTTAAGAGCGCCTGAGTTAGTTCACTAGCTCAGGCGTTTTTTACTTCGGAGCAAGGCAAAAAGAGCACGCGCTGTGTCATTCCACAAGAAAAGTCCTGCAATTGGAAGGTTTTTCAGGCGTTTTGTGGAATGGCATCGTGTTCAGCCAGCCCCGCTCCGGGCCCCAGGTTGCAGCCTCATGCAACCGATTTACATGGAGCAAAACAATGAGCATTTTCAATAAAGTCAGCAAAACTTTCCAATGGGGCCAG
>CANFXC010000093.1 GCA_947450765.1 Comamonadaceae bacterium
TGCACGGTGCCGTGGCGGCTGGCGCTGATGGCGCGCACATTGGTGTCAATGGCGGCTTGCAGCTCATGCAAGCGACGCAGTTTGACCTCGTGCGGCGTGTCGTCATGCAGCGTGGCGGCGGGTGTGCCGGGGCGCGGGCTGAAGATAAAACTGAACGAGGTGTCGTAGCCGACGTCGTCAATCAGCTTCATCATCTTGCCGAAGTCTTCTTCTGTTTCGCCCGGAAAACCAACGATGAAGTCGCTGCTCATGGCCAAGTCTGGCCGAATAGCGCGCAGCTTGCGAATCGTGCTTTTGTATTCCATGGCGGTGTAGCCGCGCTTCATCGCCATCAAGATGCGGTCGCTGCCGTGCTGCACGGGCAAGTGCAAATGGTTCACCAGTTTGGGCAGCTTGGCATAGGCTTCAATCAGGCTTTGGGTGAACTCGTTCGGGTGGCTGGTCACATAGCGAATGCGCTCAATACCGGGGATATCGGAGACGTACTCCAGCAGCAGGGCGAAGTCGGCTATTTCAGTCTGGCCACTCTTGCCTGCTGCGGTCATGGGGCCACGGTAAGCGTTGACGTTTTGCCCCAGCAGGGTGACTTCTTTGACGCCTTGATCAGCCAGCCCGGCGATCTCGACCAACACGTCGTCAAACGGCCGGGATACTTCTTCGCCGCGGGTGTAGGGCACCACGCAATAGCTGCAGTACTTGGAGCAGCCTTCCATGATGCTGACAAAAGCGCTCGCGCCATCAACGCGGGCTGGCGGCAGGTGGTCAAACTTTTCGATCTCCGGAAAGCTGATGTCGATCTGCGATTTACCCAGACGCTCGCGGGCTTTCAGCAGCTCGGGCAGGCGGTGCAGGGTTTGCGGGCCAAACACCACGTCCACATACGGTGCGCGCTGAATGATGGCCGCACCTTCTTGACTGGCGACACAGCCACCAACGCCGATCAGCACGCCTTTTTTCTTCAGGTGCTTGATGCGGCCGAGGTCACTGAAGACTTTTTCTTGCGCCTTTTCACGCACCGAACAGGTGTTGAAAAGAATCAGGTCAGCTTCTTCCACATCTTGTGTGGCTTCATAGCCTTCAGCGGCATGCAACACGTCGCTCATCTTGTCCGAGTCGTACTCGTTCATCTGGCAGCCGAAGGTTTTGATAAAGACTTTTTTGCTCATGGGGTGCGGTGTCTGAAAAAGAGAAATAAGACGGCTGTCGGACCGTCTGAGGAAAGAGTGTGTCGATTTGGCCTGAAGGGCCTCTGCGATCTGTTGCGCCACTAGGCGCTGAGGTCAGTGCTGACGGTGTAGATCAATTCGCCCGATGGCGCCCCAGAGCTGGGACATTGCAGCTTGGCTGCAGGTGTGAAGAATGCGCAGAAAACTGAAAAATCGAGCGTTGCAGCGTTTCATGGTATTTGTCCAGAGGCTGTTGAAGGGAGTGCGAAAAGCCTCATAGTATAAAAGCTTGACGCCTGTTCAGCTTACTGCGTTGTCAGTGTTGCGCGTGCTGGATTATTTCGCCTAGGAATGGCTGCAGTCATTGTCATGCACGTTCTGAAGACTGTTGCGCTTGCTTTTAGGCGAGTTGCAAGACGATGATGATCGTCTTTTCCGTGCCCACCCCAGTAGCCTGAAAAAACCCATGAACCAGACAAACCCGCAGAGTCAGTCAGACGCCCCCGGTCTTGACCAGGTCACGGCTGCGGCACGCTTGCTCAGTGAGGGTGTCAATGAGATCGGGCCACACGACGGGCGCAGCCTTTGGGGCATCGCGCTGGAGGTGGCGCGTGAGCCGATGTTTGTGCTGTTGCTGGTGGCCGGTGGAATTTACTTTGTCATTGGCGAGCCGCGCGAAGCTCTGGCTTTGCTGGGCTTTGTGCTATTGATCATGGTCATCACGATTGGCCAAGAGCGACGCACCGACAACACACTCAAAGCCCTGCGCGATCTGTCCAGCCCGCGCGCGCTGGTGATCCGTGACGGTCAGGCCCGTCGCATTGCTGGGCGCGAAGTGGTGCGCGGAGACCTGTTGATGCTGGCCGAAGGCGACCGGGTACCGGCCGACGGCGAGGTGTTGCAGGCGCACGAACTGGCGCTCGACGAATCCCTGCAAACCGGGGAATCTGAGGCGGTGGCCAAACAGGCGGGCAACAGTGGTGTGCTGGCCGGTACTTTGGTGGTGCGCGGTCAGGGGCTGGTGCGCGTCACGGCCACAGGTGGACAAACGGCGTTGGGCCGCATTGGGCATTCCTTGCAAGACATCTCAGTTGAACCCTCTCCCTTGCGTGACGGCATCGGCCGGCTGACGCAGCGAATCATGCTGATTGCCTTGTCTTTGAGTCTGGCGTTGGCGGTGCTTTTTTGGACCTTGCGCGGCGATTGGCTGCAGGCCCTGCTGGCCGGTATTACTTTAGCGATGAGTCTGTTGCCGCAGGAGTTCCCCGTCATCATGATCGTATTTTTGGCTCTGGGCGCGCGCAGGTTGGCGGCGCGGCAGGTGCTGACGCGGCGGCTCAATGCGATTGAAACCTTAGGCACCACAACCGTCTTGTGCGTCGACAAAACGGGGACCCTGACGCAAAACCGCATGGCACTAGCCGCTTTGTGCGTAGGCGATGAGGTGCTGGACTTCCCCAAGACAAAAGAGTTGCCTGACGCGTTTCATGAGCTCGTCGAGTACGCCGTGCTGGCCAGCGAACTGGCGCCGCACGATCCGATGGAACAAGCCGTGCATCAGTTTGCCGATTTGCATTTGAGCGGCACTGGCCACCTGCATCCAGCATGGTCGCTGGCGCGCGAATACGAGTTGTCTCCCGAGCTATTGGCCATGTCGCATTTATGGCAAGACGGTTTGGGTGAGCAGGACGTGGTAGCGGCCAAAGGTGCACCCGAAGCCATGGCTGAGTTGTGCCAATTGCCCACGTCTACACACCAACGCGTGGTGGCCCAAGCCGCGCAAATGGCCAGCAGCGGTCTGCGCGTTCTGGGGGTCGCCAAAGCGACTCACCGCAGCCAAGAGCGTTGGCCGGAGTCACAAGCCGCGTTTGCTTTTGAGTTCGTTGGGTTGATTGGTTTGGCTGACCCATTGCGGCCCGAAGTGCCCGCTGCCGTAGCGCAATGCCAGCGTGCCGGCATTCGCGTGGTGATGATCACCGGCGACCATGCGCGCACCGCTGCAGCCATCGCCGAGCAGTCTGGCATAGACGGTGTTCGCGTCCTCAGTGGCGCTGAAATCGAGACCATGACACCCGACGATTTGGCGGGTGTGAATGTGTTTGCCCGCGTCACACCACAGCAAAAACTCAGACTGGTCGAAACCTTCAAAGCCGCCGGTCATGTCGTGGCCATGACCGGCGATGGCGTCAACGACGCGCCGGCCCTCAAGGCCGCACACATCGGCATTGCCATGGGCCAGCGCGGTACCGACGTTGCGCGAGAAGCGGCTTCGCTGGTCTTGCTGAAAGATGATTTCACGGCCATCGTTGGCGCGATTCAACTAGGACGACGTATTTTTGCGAATTTGCGGCAGGCCATGGTGTACACCTTGGCGGTGCATGTGCCGATCATCGGCGTCTCGATGTTGCCGGTGATGTTTGGTTTGCCGCTGGTGCTGGCGCCACTGCACATTGCCTTTTTGGAACTGGTGATTGACCCGGCGTGTTCGATTGTTTTTGAGGCGGAGCAAGTTGGAGATACTGACCTGATGCAGCAAGCACCGCGCAGCGCCAGCGAGTCGCTGATTGATGCAAACCATGTGCTCGAATCGGTGCTGCAAGGGCTTTGGGTGGTGTTGCTGGTGATGGGGCTTTACGCTTGGCTGCTGGCACAGGGCGCGGCTACAGACGTGGCGCGGACCGCCAGTTTTGTGGCGTTGGTTACCGCCAATGCGGCGCTGATATTTCCGACACGATCCCGGCGCGGCAGCTGGCGCTCTCTTTTTTCGGGCTTGTCTGCCACTCCGTTGTGGGTGCTGGCTGCAACGCTGGCGGCGCTGCTGGCCGTCACCCACGTCCCGGCCGTAGCCGCTGCGTTTGGTTTTGCGCTGCTGGCCCCAAGCCAATGGTTGATGGCTTTTGCGGCGGGGGCCGCACTGCTGCCGGTGTTTCAGCTGACCAAGGCCGGTTTGGGTCTGAGAACCGTCTAAAGAGGGGCACGTCCCACATCTATAAGAGCCGCTTCAGCAGCTTTGAGCGCCAACAGCTTTTCTCAATTATCCGAGTTTTGCTGTGACAAAGTCTCCACATGCCGGCAGATTTCACCCGGGGTGCTCAACCACACATCGCCTCTGTCGCGCGCGCTGGCAATGTGCGCCAGCGCGCGCCGCAGGTGGCGCAAGCGGTAGGGTTGGCCGATCAGGTAAGGGTGCAGAGCGATGCCCATCACAAGAGGTTGCTGGGTTGACTGCTCCAGCATTTCATCGAAGTTGTCGATGATCATTTGCGCAAAATCTTTGGCGTCCATTTGGCGCCCCACGATCATCGGAATGTCGTTGAGTTCCTGTGGGTAAGGGACAGACCACAGTGATTTCCCGTCCCTGGTGCGCAGGCGCGTGACTTGGTCATCGTGACACCAGTTGAGGGTGTAGCTGTAGCCCGTCTCTGCCAACAAGTCTGAGGTTAAAAGGCTTTCAGAAATCCATGGCGACAACCACCCATCGGGTACCTTGCCGCTGTTTGTTTGCATGAGGCTGCGGCAGCTGGCCAGCAGCGCACGCTCAGCCGCTTCCGGCAGACTGCCTTGCCGCTCAGCATTGCTGTGGCCGTGGCCAATCAGCTCGTAGCCATGGTGCACCATGGCACTCACCAGCTCAGGGCAATGGTCGTAAAGCGCTGTGTTGATCAGCGCGCCAACCGGCAGGCCAAGCTGCTCAAAAAGTGCCATGCAGCGCCAAGCGCCCACGCGGTTGCCGTATTCACGCCAGCTGTAATTGAGCACGTCGGGCTGGGGTGAAACAGGGCCAATGCCGGCCCCCAGCCCTTCACCAAAAGCAAAGTGCTCGACGTTAAAGCCAATATAAACCGCCAAGCCAGAACCACCCGGCCAGCGGTACGGGTTTCTGTGGGTGATGGGCTGGTAATCAAAACGGTTGTGGGTCGGCAGCGTGCCAGGGTATTGAAGTGTCATCGTTTTTTGACAGCGTTGCCAAGGCCGTGTGCTGTCTATTGGGGCGTTTTAAAGGGGTCCGGTTGTGTGTGGCACAGCAATGGTGCAAAAGCCATAAAAGCTTCTGCCAATTTGTTCTCTACGTTGCTTTCAGCAAGACATGTGCCGCATAAGGGCGATGGCATGGAGCTTGCAATACATCCGCACATTGAGAGTCACTGATTTTTAATTCAACCCAACCTAGAAAACGCCATGACATCCACGACACTTCTGCGCTTCGACGTGACCCGACGTACTCTGCTGGCCTCGGTGGCGGCGCTGGCTTTTGCCGGCGCCTGCCAAGCCCAGTCTGCTGAGCCCGTCAAGATCGGTTTGGTGACTGCCTTGTCGGGTCAATCGGCACTGGCCGGTGAAGCCATTTCACGTGGCTTGCAATTGGCCATTGAAGAAGTCAATGGCAAGGGCGGTGTTTTGGGCGGGCGCAAGCTGGAACTGATTCGCCGTGACGATGAGTCCAACCCTGCTAAAGGCGTCGTGGCTGCCCGTGAGTTGATCTTCAAGGAAAAAGTAGCGTTGATCATCGGCGGTCTGGACACACCGGTGGCGATGGCCATGGTGCCTTTGATGAATCAGGAAAAAATGCCCTTCGTGGTGCCCTGGGCGGCCGGGACGGCCATCACTAAAAATGGGGCGACCCCCAACTTCGCCTTCCGCGTTTCAGCGGTTGACGAGCTGGTGGACGTTGGCATGCTCGACTACGCCCAAAAGAACTTCAAATCCAGCAAACCCGGGATGATGCTGGTCAACAACCCTTGGGGCGAGTCCAACGAAAAAGGGCTCAAGGCCGCTTTGACTGCCAAGGGCATGACCGCTGTGGGTGTGGAGAAGTTTGAAGGCAGCGACGTGGACATGGTGCCCCAGTTGTCGCGCTTGAAGGCGGCCGGTGCAGACACGCTTTTTCTGGTGGCCAATGTTGGGCCATCGGCGCAGGTGGTCAAGTCGCTTGACCGCATGGGTTGGAAAGTGCCGATCGTTTCGCATTGGGGCCCCGCTGGTGGACGTTTCACCGAGCTGGCGGGTCCTAATGGCAAGGGTGTGCATTTTGTGCAGACCTACAGTTTCTTTGGCAAGCAATCCAAAGTAGGTGCCCAAGTCATTAAAGCCATGATGGCGAAATACCCCGCGATCAAAGGCCCAGGGGAGATCACGCCGGCAGTCGGTGTTGCCAACGCTTATGACAGCATGCATTTGGCTGCTTTGGCGATCAACGCTGCGGGCTCTACCAACGGCGACGCGGTTCGCCAAGGCTTTTACAAAATCGACAAATATGACGGCTTGATCAAGAGCTACGTGAAACCCTTCAACGAGGCCAAGCACGATGCGCTGAGTTCGGGCGACTACGTTTGGGCGCAATTCATTGACAACCAAATCGTGCCCACCGTCATTGCCAAATAGCCGTTTGAACAGGGCTATTCGCTGCGTGGACGCATTGAAGAAAGTTAAATTTTGATTCTTTCTACGTTCATCAGCGGCCTGGGGTTGGGCAGCATGTATGGCTTGATGGCGCTGGGTTTTTATGTCACCTATGCTGTCTCGGGCACCGTCAATTTTGCCCAAGGCAGTGCCATGATGCTCGGTGCTGTATTGACCTTTGCCTTCGCCCAAACGGTGGGCTGGCCGATGTGGCTGGCCATTGTGTTGGCACTGATGTTGTGCTCACTGTACGGCTTGTTGGTGGAGTTTTTTGCAGTCCGACCTTTTGTCAATCGGAACTCTGACGCCTGGTTGATGGCGACGGTGGCCCTTGGCATTGTGGTGGACAACTTGGTGCTGTTCACCTTTGGTAAAGAGCCGCGTAGCCTGCCCTCACCCTTGGCTCAAGTGCCAATCAAAATCGGTGAGCTCGGGCTGGGTGTGTATCCGCTTCAGGTGTTGATCCCGCTGGTCGGGCTGGCCCTGGCGGCCGTGTTGCACACGCTGTCGCGCCGCACCCGTTGGGGCACCGGCATGCTGGCCGTGGTGCAGAACAAGTCCTCTGCGCGGTTGATGGGCATTCCGATCCAACGCGTCATTGCCATTTCTTTTGCGCTGTCGGCCCTGTTTGCAGGCACAGCGGGCGTGCTGATTGCGCCCTTGTTCAATGTCAATGCCGACATGGGCACCTTGTTTGGTTTGAAGGCTTTTGCCGTGGCCATTTTGGGCGGCATCACCAGCGCCTGGGGTGTCATGTTGGCCGGGTTGTTGTTTGGCTTGGTGGAAGCGCTTGTCACCGCCACCTTGGGTTCTGGCTACACCCAGATCATCACGTTTGCCATGGTGATTGCGGTGCTGGCATGGCGACCCAGTGGTTTGTTTGGCCGTGCGGACGTTAAAAAAGTATGAGTCGTAACTTCATGGGCCTTGGCTCGCCGTTCCAGATTCTGCTTGTCGTTGCTCTGCTGTTGCTCAGTTGCGTGCTCGCCCTGAATGTCAATGGCTACTATGTTTTCGTCTTGACCAATGTGGCGCTCTTTGCGCTGGTGGGCATCGGCTTGAATGTGCTGATGGGGTTGACGGGCCAAGTCTCTCTTGGTCATGTCGGCTTCTACGCCATTGGTGCCTACACCATGGCCCTGCTGACGACCAAGTTGGGTATCAGCTTTTGGTTGGCTTGGCCTGCCGCTGCGCTGTTGGCTGCCGCCTGTGGCGCATTGCTGGCGCTGCCTGCTGTCAGAGTCAAAGGGCCGTATCTCGCCATGGTCACGATCGCCTTTGGCTTTGTGGTCGAGAACAGCATTGTCGAAATGCGCAGCCTGACGGGCGGTCAAAA
>CANFXC010000094.1 GCA_947450765.1 Comamonadaceae bacterium
GCCGTGATGACTTCGATCTGCGGCCCCAAGGGCAGGGCTTGCAAACCGGCTTCCGCCAAACCGGCAGCGGCAATACCTTGCCGCTTCGGGTCAGCCAGCATGCTGCCGAGCAAATTGGCAAAGTCAGCACCGCGTAACGCTGTACCGGGTGCGGCCCCAGAGGCAGCGCCAGCCGGCGTAGCCCCTTGCACCGCCGGGCTGGAGGGGCCGGGAGAGAGATTGAGTGATAAAGAAAGAAGGTTGGCGTCCATGTGATTTTTGGTTCGAAAAACTGGCTGATCAGGTCATCCGTGAGTCGGGCTGACAACTACACAGCAAAAACCGTGACCGGACAGGTCTTGCCGCTTGGGCAGAGGGAAAAAACGCCCGCGCTACTGTCGACTTTGCATGGCACAGACTTTGCAGAGTAAGACCACCACAACCGACTTTTCACGCTTTTCACCGACTAACAGCCCCATGAACACATTGACCCTGTCAAGTATTCGACAGATCCTGTCTGGCTTCAGCCTCAAAGGGCTGGGCATTCCGGCGCTCGTCTTACTGATCACGGCCATGTTGGTGTTGCCCTTCCCGCCGTGGCTGCTCGACGTCCTGTTCACTTTCAACATAGCCTCAAGTCTGCTGATCATCATGATCGCCATCGGCACCCGCAAGCCGCTGGAGTTCTCATCCTTTCCTTCCGTCTTGTTGTTTGCAACGATGTTGCGGCTCGGACTGAACGTGGCCTCAACCCGCGTCGTACTGGTCAATGGCCACGAAGGCGAAGAAGCGGCCGGCAAAGTGGTCGCCGCGTTCGGTCACATCGTCATTGGCGGCAACTACGTGGTGGGTTTCATCATCTTCGCCATCCTCATGATCATCAACTTCATTGTGGTGACCAAGGGTGCGGGACGGGTCTCGGAGGTCAACGCCCGCTTCACGCTGGACGCCATGCCGGGCAAGCAAATGTCGATTGACGCCGACCTGAACGCCGGTGTGATCGATCAGGAAACCGCTAAAAAACGCCGCGAAGAACTCTCCCAAGAGTCAGACTTCTTCGGCTCCATGGACGGTGCGTCCAAGTTCGTCAGCGGTGACGCGGTCGCCGGTCTGATGATCTTGATCATCAACTTGGTCGGTGGCTTGGCGATTGGCATTGGCCAGCATGATTTGTCGCTGGCTGAAGCGGGCCGTATTTACACCCTGCTGACCATCGGCGATGGTCTGGTGGCGCAAATCCCGTCCTTGTTCTTGTCTCTGGCAACCGCCATCATCGTGACCCGCGTCACAACCTCAGAGTCGATGACCGAGCAGGCGACGACGCAGTTGTCGAACCCGTCCGCCCTCTTCATCTCCGCCAGTATTCTGGCCATTCTGGGTCTGGTGCCCGGCATGCCGCATTTCGTCTTCTTATTACTGGCCAGTGGCTGTGCCGGTATCGGCTTCATGGTCTTGCGACGCACCAGCATGCCGGAAACCAGCCCCGCCGGCATCGCCCGTGCGGCCGCTGAAAGTGGCATTGAAGAACCCAAAGAACTCGACTGGGATGACGTTGATCAGGTCGATCTGATTGGCCTGGAGATTGGCTACGGCTTGATCCCACTGGTCAACCCTGAAGCCGGCGGTCAGCTGATGGCGCGCGTCAAGGGCGTGCGCAAAAAACTCTCCGTCGAACTCGGCTTCTTGATTCAGCCGGTGCGCATCCGTGACGCCCTGAACATTGACCCGGACACGTACCACATCGTGCTCAAAGGGGTGATCCGCGGCAAAGGCGACATCCGCGTCGGCCGTGAAATGGCCATCAACCCGGGCCAGGTCTATGGCGCGCTTGAAGGCGTGGCTTGCAAAGAACCCGCCTTTGGTTTGGACGCCGTCTGGATTGACCCGTCGCAACGCGACCATGCGCGCACCCTGGGCTACACCGTGGTGGACGCCAGCACGGCGGTGGCCACGCACTTGAACAAAGTGCTGCGCGACAACGCCTCTGACCTGCTCAGCCACGACGAAGTGCAACAGTTGCTCGACAAACTGGCCGCCAAGTCACCCAAGCTGGTGGAAGACTTGGTGCCCGGCAAACTCTCGTTGGGCGTGGTCACCCGCACCCTGCAAAACGTGTTGGGCGAGTCGGTTTCTATCCGCGATATGCGGACCATCGTTGAAGCCCTGTCTGAAGCCTGCGGCCGCACCCAAGACCCGGATCAGCTGACCTCCATCATTCGCCCCAAACTCGGCCGGATGATCGTGCAAGGCTTGGTCGACGCGCAAAACGGTTTGTCCGTCATCACCCTCGACCCCGGCTTAGAGCAGCTGCTGCACAACGTGCTGCAACAAAGCGGCCCGAATCAAAACATGGTGCTCGAGCCCGGCTTGGCTGAGCGCCTGTTCAGCGCGTTACGCGAAGGCGCCCGCGCCGTCGAAGAACAAGGGCACCCTGCCGTGTTGGTGGTGTCACCGGCGATCCGGCCTTGGCTCTCTAAGGCTGTGCGCTTCAGGGTCACCGACTTGACCATCTTGTCTTACAGCGAAATTCCTGAGGACCAAATGGTCAAAGTCATTCACACCGTGCACGCCGAATCCAAACAATAACCCCCCACTGCCATGCAACTCAAGCGAATACTTGCCCGCGATACACGCACCGCCACCGAAAAGGCGATTGCGCTCTATGGCTCGGAGGTGCTGATCATCTCCAACCACCTGGTGAACGGTCAGACAGAACTGGTGGTCGCACTCGACCTGCCGGAAGCCGAAACGACCGCCACTGCCAGCGCCGTTCGTGCCGTGTCATTGATCGATGTGACGAAGAAAAAACCGGCTTCTGCCGTAGCCGCTCAACCTGCGCCAATCAACTTCAGGGACAGCTTGATCCAAGCGGAGTGGGAAGCCGCGCCGACGCTTGAAGCAGAAGCCAAGTCGAAACTGAAGCCGGTGGCCGCCAACCCGCAAGATGCCCGTGACTATTTGCGCGGCCGCGAAATTGTCGATCTGGTCCGCGATGAACTGGCCTTGATTCGCCGTGAATTCCGCTTGAACCAACAAACCACCGGCTGGCAAAGCGGTCTGAGCCTGGCCCCTGCCGTGCAACCCCTGGCGCGCGCGCTGGGCGAAGCCAGCATTCCGCAGGAGCTGCGTGCTTTGTTGATGGACTCCCTGAAAGACCACACCACGCCAGCCAAAGCCATGCAGGCACTCAAAGCCCAATTGACTCATTCCCTGGAACGACCTGCCGTGACGCTGCCCTCAGAAGGCGTGCACTTGCTGGCAGGCCCGTCCGGTGCGGGTAAGACCTTGATGACGGCGCGTCTGGCGCGTCATGCCGAGGCTTTGCACGGCGCTCACCAAGTCGCCGTGATCAGTTACCAAGATGTCCGCGCGGGCGCCTGGAGTCAAACGCAAATGTTGGCTTCACAGCTAGGGATTGACAGTTTTCGGGCGGGTGATGCCGCCACCTTGGCCCTGCTGCTGAATGAACTGTCACAGCGAAAACTGGTGTTGATTGACACCCCCGGCGTGCAAATGAAAGAACGTGTGGCCGAGATTTTGGTGACTCACGCAGACTGCAGCTGCCACGCAGTGGTGCCGGCAGACGCCTCTAGCGCGACCCTCGCCAAATTGATCGACAGCGGCATTGTCTGGCACAGCTTGCTGGTGAGTAAAGTCGACGAGAGCTCGCAACCCTGGCCACTGCTGCACTTTTTGAGCAATAATCCGCTCGGTTTGGCAGGGGCGAGTGACGGTGTCAGTGCGCGAGACCTGGTCCAAGACTTTCCGGTTCAACAACTCGTGGCGCTGGGTCTGGCACAACTCCAGCCGGCCAGCCCGCCCTCAGACGATAAGTTGGCCAACGGTTTTGTCGAGCAACGAGCGCTTCGCCAATTCCACCAGAACGCGGTGCCAGCATGAAGCACCTCTCATTGAAAGATCGCATGAGCAAGCCATCCCGCACGCAAGTCATCGGCATCGCCAGCGGCAAAGGCGGCGTCGGTAAAACCATCGTCTCCGTCAATCTGGCCGTCGCCCTGCAACTCATGGGCAAGCGGGTCATGTTGCTGGACGCGGACTTGGGCATGGCGAACGCGCAAATTGCGCTGGGTACGCGCTGCACCTACAACCTGAGTCACTTCCTGAGCGGTGAAAAAACGCTGGAAGACATCATCGTGACCACCCGCGCTGGGGTGCGTCTGGTGCCCGGCGCGTCCGGCATGCAAGACATGGCCGCACTCAGTCAGCTGCAAGCGGCCAGCATTGTGCAGGCCTTCAGTGCGCTGGATGAAGACATCGACTACTTGATCGTTGACATGGCCGCTGGCATCTCACCCTCGGTGCTGGCTTTCATGTCTGCATGTCCACGGCGTTACATCGTCGTGCGCGACGACCCATCCTCGATTGCAGATGCTTACGGCACCATCAAAGTGTTGATTCAAGAATTAGGGCTGAATGAAATTTATCTGGTGCTCAACGGCATGAACAGCCAGAAAGAAGGTCAAGTGCTGTTTGACCGCATGAACCAGGTTTGCGCGCGTTTTCTGAACCAAAGCGTGCATTACCTCGCGACCATTGAAAATGACGTGAACATTCTCAAGTCATTGAAAAAATACCAGTCGGTGCTTGAGTTTGCGCCGGACAGTACCGGCGCCCGTGACTTCCGCCGCTTGGCCGATGCGACCGAGAAACTGGCCCCGATCGAGGAAGCCTCGGGCGGACTTGAGTTTTTCGTCGAGAGGCTGGTCCGCCGGACCTGAAAAAATGGCCCCCTCTATTCGCCTGTACGAAGAAGTTCAGAACAACCACGAAGCCTTGGTGCTAGCGCACATGGGCATGGTCAAGCGCGTGGCGCTGCACCTGAAAGTGCGCATCCCGCCGTTCATGGAGCTGGACGAGTTGATTCAGGTCGGCATGATTGGCCTGCTGGAAGCCGCCCGCGCCTTCAACCCGACCAAGGGCATTGAGTTTGAGGGCTTTGCCCACAGCCGCGTGCGCGGCGCTATTTTGGACGAAGTGCGGCGCCTGTCATTTTTGCCACGCTCGGCGGTTGCCTTCAACAAATCACACAGCAAAGCCACCGACGCCCTCGCCTCTGAGCTGGGCCGGATTCCAACACAGACTGAGTTGGCCGAGCACGTCGGCAAAGACTTGGACGCGTTTCAAAAAGAACGCGGCCAAGCCAAACGCTTTGAGACTTATTCGATGGAGGTGATGAATGACGAGGTCATGAACATCGCCGACGACAGTTCTCAGCAGCCAGACGCCATCGTTGAGCACGCCCAGTTCATGGGGGCGGTGGCCGGTGCCATTGGTGAGTTGGCCGAACGCGACCAATTGCTGATGAACCTGTACTACGTTGAAGAACTCAATCTCAAAGAAATTGGTGAAGTGCTGGGTGTGACCGAGTCACGCGTTAGCCAACTCTTGAGCGCGGTGGTCAAAAAACTGCGCGTGACCTTGCAAGTGGCTGAGCCGCCGCCCGCCAAACCGCGTACCCGCAGCTAAAAGCGTCACAACAGCGCCACAAAAGCGCCTGGATTCACGACACCGACCCCGTGGCGATGTATCCGTACAAACAGCCAGCCATGGCGCGGGCTTTTTCAGCCTTCATCGAGATGCTCAAGTTTTCCGCTGGCGTTCCGATACTTGCAGTGTCCACAGTCAGTTCATCAGGAGTCATCGACATGCGAGTTCATTTCAAGGCCATGGAAAGTTATGGTGCCGGCAACGTCGCCAGCCAAGCCGTTGTGGCCAACAAGGTAGAACTCATCCAGATGCTGTTTGACGGCCTGATTGAAAGCATGATGTCGGCCCAAGGCCACATTCAGCACGGTGCGATTGCCGAAAAAGGCAAGAGCTTAGCCCGTGCCAACCGTATTTTGTTTGGCTTGCAAGGCGCGCTTGACTTCGAAAAAGGCGGTGACCTGGCGACCAATCTGAACGAGCTTTACAGCTACGTCACCCGTCGTTTGCTGCACATCAACATGCACAACGACCTGGACGCTCTCAGAGAAGTTCATGGTTTGATGAGCGAGATTCGCCAGGCGTGGCGTGATGTCCCGTCTTTGCTGCCGGCCCGTACCAGCCTGACAGCCCATTGAGTTGTGAGCTTCGAGCGAAGTCAACATTGTTAAGAATGAATAAACCAGTTCCCGACCGTCGCGCAGGTCGTTGCCAACTTTATGGGATAAATCAATGTTTTCGATAATTGGTCTGGTCGTCTTGTTCGCCTGCGTGTTCGGCGGTTTTATTCTGGCCGGCGGCTCCATGGCGCCGATTATTCACGCCGCCCCCCATGAAATGCTGGTGATCGGCGGCGCCGCTGTCGGTGCCATGCTGGTCGGCAACAGCACCGCCATCATCAAGGGCGCTCTGGGCGGTGTGGGCAAGGTCTTCAAAGGCCCCAAGTACAAAAAAGACGATTACCTCAGCACAATTTTCGTGGTCTCCAAGATCATGAAAACGCTCAAAAGCGAGGGTGCGGTCGCACTGGAGGCCCACATCGAAAACCCCGAAGCCAGCGCGATTTTTGGTGAATACCCCGCGCTGCTCAAAGACCACGACTTGTTGCACCTGATCACAGACACGATCCGTTTGTTGGTGGTGTCGTCGAGCAACTTGAGTGCTTATGCGGTGGAAGAAGTGATGGAGCAGTCCATCAAGACGCATCACCACAACGCCCTGAAACCCGCTGCTGCGCTGGCTTCTATGGCGGGTGCCTTGCCTGCGCTGGGCATTGTGGCCTGCGTGTTGGGTGTGGTGAAAACCATGGGCGCGATTGACCAGCCACCAGCGATTCTGGGTGGTTTGATCGGTGGCGCTCTGGTGGGAACATTTCTCGGTGTGTTTTTGGCTTACGGCATGGTCGAACCCATGGCCGGCCGGCTGAACCAGATCATTGAAGACGAGGCCGAAATCTACAAGGTCGTCAAGCAAATCATCATTGGCACCATGCACGGTCACCCGATGCCACTCATCATTGAAGCAGCGCGTGTGGGTATCAGCCACCACAACCAACCCAGCTTCGCTGAAGTCTTTGACGGCTTGCGCGGCAAATAATCATGGCTGAAGCGGTCGTCGACACCCCTCCAGAAGCAGACAAAACTGCGGCACCCGTCACTGCCGAGGCTTCTGTAGCGGCTGTTCCCGCCGCTGAACCAGCTGCCAAGGCCGCTGATGCGGTCCCCGTCGAGCCGGCCCCGCTGGCGCCGGTCATCGTCATCAAAAAGGTCATTGACGATGGTCATGCGGGTGCGCACGGTGGCGCCTGGAAAATCGCCCTGGCCGACATGATGACCGCCATGATGGCCTTCTTTTTGCTCATGTGGCTGCTCGGCGCGACCAACGAGAACCAACGCAAAAGCATTGCCGATTACTTCAAACCGAGCTCGCACAGCAACGTCACCATGGGTCAGTTGGCCGGCTCCAACGGTATTCTGGGCGGCCGCTCCATCATTGACCCGGACGGTTTTCCGTTCTCAGCCAAACAAACGGCGGCCATGGAACGTGTGACACCGCGCTCTGAAGGCGGTCCGACTGAAAATGATCCGTCACCGAACAGCAATGAGCGGGCCAACCCCGACCAAGTGAGCGAGGCTGAGAAAAAGCAAATCGTTGAAGCCGCCGACAAGGCCGCTTTTGACAAACTTGAAAAAGAAGTCAGCGAACGCCTTGAGAAAAGC
>CANFXC010000095.1 GCA_947450765.1 Comamonadaceae bacterium
CGACGTTACGGCCTTTAGGGCCCAGGGTAACTTTGACGGCGTTGGCCAGGATGTTGACACCCTCGACCATGCGTGCGCGGGCTTCGCCGCCGAAAATGACGTCTTTTGCTGCCATGTTAATTCTCCAGATTCAGTTAAAAAGATCGATCAAGAATTCTTGATCGGTTGGGGACCGAGCTGCGGGGGCTTTGCCGTCCGCAGGTCCGTCCCACAAGTTATTTACCAAAAAGCGTAGCGAGCGGCTGTCAGGCTAGGCGCACCGCGCGGAGCAACCGGAACGTACACCAGTACGTGAGGATTGCGAGCGCGGAGCAACGACGCATGGCGGCCGCGCAGTAGCTTTATTTCTCGACAACAGCGAAGAGGTCTTCTTCTTTCATGACCAGCAACTCGTCGCCGTCAACTTTGACCGTTTGGCCGCTGTATTTGCCGAACAAAACGCGGTCACCGACTTTGACGCCGACGGGCTGGAGTTCGCCTTTGTCGTTTTTCTTGCCAGGGCCGACAGCCAAGATTTCGCCTTGATCTGGCTTTTCAGCAGCGCTGTCAGGAATGACGATGCCTGAGGCAGTTTTGGTTTCGTTTTCTACGCGTTTGACAATCACGCGGTCGTGCAATGGACGAAGTTTCATAGGAGCTCCTTGTTTTGAAACACTGTATTTAAGATACCAAATAAGCACAGCCAGTACGCCGGAGCGCAGTGGGTGCTCGCCAACTTTGAAGGTTGAGCGCGCCGCAGCAAGGCGGGCAAGCCCAAACAGGCTTGTTAGCACTCAACTACATCGAGTGCTAATCATAAGGGCGTTTTCTGGAGTTTCAAGGGCTACAGTGCCCTCAAGCCTGAAATGTGCAGTGGGTTGTTGTCGATGTTCAGTAGGTTTTGAACTTTTCTCACCAAGTTTTGAACTCTGTGCGAATTTAAGCTCATCTCACCTTACGTCCAATTTGTAGTCAGATGCGCTACACGCTACAATGGGGCAATATGATCAAGACTTTCCGGCACAAGGGATTGGAACGCTTTTTCCGTGAAGGCACCAAGGCGGGCATCCAGGCCGCGCATGCAAACCGACTGCGGCTGCAACTGCTGGCGCTGGATCAGGCTGTAAGGCCTGAAGACCTGTCAGCACCAGCATGGAAACTGCATCCACTAAAGGGTGACATGAAGGGCCATTGGGCCGTGACTGTCAATGGGAACTGGCGGATGGTCTTTGCTTTTGACGGCGCTGATGCCGTATTGGTTGATTACCGTGACTACCACTGAGGATTTGAAATGACACGAATGCACAATCCGCCGCACCCAGGCGAAGTCCTGCGGGAATATTTGGGTGAAACGACCGTCACCGCCGCCGCCATTAAGTTGGGGATCAATCGCGTGACGCTCAATCGAATCGTGACAGGCGTATCCGGCATATCGGCTGATATGGCTTACCGCCTTGGTGCCGCCTTTGGCACCAGCCCGGAAATGTGGGCGGGCATGCAGTTGCAGTACGACTTGTACCAGGCAGGAAAACTCAAGCGACCGAAGATTGAACGGCTGGCGGCGTAGTCACAGCAAGACTTGGAAAAATCTCCCCGCAAGCAAACTGCCGTCGACCGGATGTCTTCTCGTCATCGGGCTGCCGCGCGCCAGGCTGTGTTGCTCGATGTGCCGGCTATCCAAGTAGTGAGCTCCGCCACTGTGATTAGCAACCAAGTCCGTGCGTCGCTTCATTGAGAACTTGTTGCCTGAAGGACGCGCCCTTGATATTGCGGCGTCTGCAAATGGCGTGGCCAAGACCAATGTCTATGGGCTCATCCATGAGCTCGGGGCGGAGACGACCGGCGCGTTCAGGTTCTTGCCTGATGGGATCGACGGCGCCATTGAGCAGCCGTTCCATGAACTTCGCCAGGTGAGCCTGGCTGAGCTGGACCGCCGCATTGCAGACCGGGACACGGAGCCCTTTGTCGTCTGGGATGGCAAAGTACGCATGTCGGTTGCCGGCTAGCAGGACAAACTACTCGTGTACATAGACGGCGATGTGGCTGACGTCGAACGGGGCGCGCCGATGTTCCTGCCTGACTACCCGCACATGGTGGTCAACGAACACTACTGCATGTCGCTGGCCAGGGTCATGGGGCTTCCCGTGGCCGAGGTCGCGATCCTGCGCAGCCCCCGACCGGTGTTGGCCGTCAAGCGCTTTGACCGCCAAGTGCGCAAGACATTGGAGAGCGGCCATGCTGCGGTCGACAGGCTGCATGTCATCGACCTGTGCCAGGCGTGTGACGTCCCCGTGAGCTACAAGTACGAGCGAAACGTGGGCAGCACCGGTGCGGTGCTCACTCGAATGCGGAATAAGTTTTTGCCTAGCGCCCACTGCGATGTGGCGACCTGCCAGCCGCCATGCCGCCATCGAAGGCTTGCGTCAGCTGGCGGATCAGCAGCAGCTTTGTTATGGCGCACTGGGGCTGGAAAAACTCAAGCCAGGGCGAGCCTGTTTGGGTGTTTAGCCAGATCACTGGCTGTGTCGATGCCGCGCGTCGCACGAGTCCACCACTGCGAAAAACTGGCACATTGCCGGTTGACAGGTGGGAACAGGGTCGGCGCGGCGTCCAACTGCGCCAAGGGCTTTAGCCAGCTGGCGATGTGCGGGTCATCGACACTGCGCACGCTCGCAGCCCCAGCCAGGGCCGCGGCCAGTTCTGTGGAGTTGACCCACCAGCGTTGCGGGGTCAGATCAGCCATCGCGCTGTCGACCCAGCGCCAACGCGCTTCGGGCCAGGGCCAAGCTTGGTGGTGCTCGCGCAGGTAAACACCAATCATGACCGTATCTTTGTGCACATCTGTTGGCGGCGCTCGCAGCGCCCAAGGGTGCACCAGCCAGACATCACGCCCTTTGAGTTGTGCGACAGCCGCCGCTTGGGGTGCCGTAATCTGTAGGTCTTGCGGCGGCTTTGTGTGCAGCGCAGGTTCGATTGACAACGCGTCGCCGGCGAGGATGTTGCGTGCTGGGCTCAAGGGCTTTTTCTGCGCCGTGCGAGCGATCAGGTCCAAGGCCTCGTAAGACCGATCAATCACCGACCCGTGGCTATGCCAGTGGGCTGGGGCGAAGCGCGCCACGTTGTCGGCGTTGAACAAATAAGGTTTGTGACTGCCTGTGCCAGCGACCCATTGCCAACTCAAATGGTTGCTGGCGAGGTCGCCATCCAGGAGATGGGCCACTAACCAGTCGGCGCCCGCCCGCCAATGCACTTGCCGGATATGAACCACATAGCTCGCCAGCCACATCCGGGCGTGGTTGTGCAATGTCCCGGTGGCGTAAAGAGACCGAACCGCCTCGTCAATGACAGGCACACCGGTGCATGCTTGGCGAATATCGACCGGCAGCTCGGGCGCGTAAGCTGTGTCAGCGAGTGGGCCGGGGTGCAGCGATTGAAAAATCCCTGCCTGCGCATGGGACCAAACGTGCCGAAAGAATTCACGCCAGCCCAGCTCATAGACCAGCTTGTGGTTCACCGCCAGGGGTTCAAGTTGGAGTAATTCGAGCAGCACCTCCGGCAGCGTTGTCACGCCATGCGTCAAATAAGGCGACAAGCCCGTGACCGAGCCTTCAAGGTGGTTGCGCGTGCGCGCGTAAACGGTCGGCTGAACACCTGCGATGCGCGCCAACGCAGCCGCGTGTGTGGCCGGCAGCGCATCGGTCCAATTCAGGCGCGCTGCCATTGCGGAATGGTTCTGGTGCTGCTTCATCTTGCCGGTCCGTAAGAAACCAGCCAAGCAATAAAGACCAACAGCTGGGCCATGTTGAGCCCAACACTGGCCCAATGCAGCCATTTGAAAGTGGCAGTTTGTTGGTCGTCACGGGCTCTGTTGATACGCGGAGTGAGCCAAAAGCAGCTGAAAAAGAAAACCACAGCGCAGCCTATCAGCACTGCCTGGCCGGCCAGATCACCTCTGCCGGCCACCGCCGTTCCTGCGGCTGTCGCGGTGGTGAGACCCAAAAAGAAAAAGTACTTGGGAAAGAACTTTCGCACGTAAGCGGCGGACCACTCAGGCGGCAGCGCTGTGAAAATAGTGGGGGCAACGGCCACCGTGAAGAACACCATGATGCCAACGTTGGCGGCTATCAAAAGTTGCGTCAAATAAGGCCACATTAGCAGGCCCTCCGTCGCAGGCCTAGCAGCCTGAGTGGGCGTCGGAAAATCAGTCGGGACATAGGAGAAACGTCGGTCATGGGGAACAGCTTTGTGGATGCCAGAACATGCTGGAGCCTGTTTATAGCGCAGGCCGTGTGTCAATGCTTTTTCCGGGAAATGAGGGGGGCGGAGCAACGGATGCACACCCGCTAAGCGCGACGATCTGTTCCCGCCAGCATCGGCGATGAGGCTCAGGGGCTGACAACCATGACCTGCCCCTGTTGGGCGCAGAAACCCGGCTGCTGGGACCTGACGACTACGCAGCTTATTTACAGAGCCAGAAAAAACTGTTCAGCACCGGTATCAAAGCGATCAGTAACTGAGCGCTAGCGTGCTGGGGCGGATTCAAACCCGCCCGAGGGCTCGCAAGATCTTTTCCGGCGTGAAGGGCTGCGACGTCACCTGAGCATGCAGTGGGTGCAAGGCGTCGTTGATGGCGTTCATCACGGCCGCTGGCGCGCCGGCTGTGCCAGCTTCTCCCGCGCCTTTGGCGCCTAGCTTGCTGCTCTTGGTCGGCGTCTCGATGTGGGCGACCTCAATGTCCGGCATCTCAGCGCACATGGGCACTAGGTAGTCGGCCATGTTGGCGTTGAGCATCAGGCCTTGGCTGTCGTACAGACACTCTTCGAGCATGGCGCCGCCAATGCCTTGTACGATGGCGCCGCGAATTTGCTCGTTCACCAGCTGTGGGTTGATGACGCGCCCGCAGTCTTCGACCGCCCAGTGCTTCAGCAGTTTGACAAAGCCGGTGTCCGGGTCGACCTCGACGTAGGAGGCTTGCACGCCATTGGTGAAGATGAAGGGAAAGTCGCGCTGGGCGTAGTGACGGGTGACGCTCAGTTCGGGGGTGAAATCCTTGGGTAGCAGGTCTGAGCGGAAGTAGGCGACGCGGCCAATTTCGGTCAAGGGGGTCAGCACCTCGCGGCTGGCGACGTCGATCACATCGCCACGGTGAATATCTAACTCTTGAACATCCCGCTTCAAGATGACCGCCGCGACTTTCAAGATGCTGGCGCGCAGGGCTTCGCCCGCCAGCAAGACCGCTTCTCCGCCAATGCCGGCCCCGCGCGAAGCCCAAGTGCCGCCGCCGTAGGGCGTGACTTCAGTGTCGCCAGTGACAACGCGGACCTGCGCCATATCGACGCCGACCGCATCAGCCGCAATCTGGGTGTAAATGGCTTCGGTGCCTTGACCTTGTTCGCCCACGCTGACCATGACAGTGATGCCGCCATTCGGGTCGAAGCGGGCCGTGGCACCGTCTTGCGACGCGATGCGTGCGCCGCCGACGCCGTAAAAAGCCGCGCTGGGGTTGGTGAGTTCAATCAGCGCCGCAATGCCGATGCCCCGGTAAATGCCTTTTTCTCGCAGCGCTGCTTGCTCTACGCGCAGGGCTTTGTAGTCCATCAGTTCTTCAAGTTTGGCTAAGCAAGCTTGGTGCGACAAGCCTTCAAGTTTGATGCCGCTGATGCCCGAACACGGATACGCATCGTCGGGTATGACGTTGCGCCGACGCATCTCCATCGGGTCCATGTCGATGGCGCGCGCGGCCATGTCGACCAAGCCTTCGGTGATGGCGCAAGCCACCGGGTGGCCGACGCCGCGGTACTGGCAGGTTGGCGTTTTGTTTTGAAAAACCACGTCGAGTTTGGCGCGGTAGTGCTGGTGCTTGTACGGGCCGCCGACCAGGTTGACAACCTGATTGCCTTCAATCGCGCTGGTGCGTGGAAACATCGAAAACGGGCCAATGCCCGTCAGGTCGTTCATCTCAAAGGCCAAAATTTCACCATCGTTGCGCACCGCAATGCGGGCTTTCACCAGGTGATGGCGGGCGTGGATGTCGCTGGTGAACGACTCGAGACGGTCGGCGACAAACTTGACTGGCCGGCCGAGCATCATGGACAGCGCGACCGTGGCGAAGTCGTCGGGGTAGGCGTGGACTTTGATGCCGAAGGAGCCGCCAACGTCTTTGCAAATCACCCGCACAGCGGATTCAGCGATGCTGAACTGGCGGGCATACAGGTCTTGCATCATGTGCGGGGCTTGCTGCGAGTGGTAGACCGTCAAGCGCTGCTCGCCGCTGCGCCAGTCCGCGATTTGACAGCGCGGCTCCAGCGTGACGCCGGTGTGGCGGCCGAACTCAAAGGTCGTGCACACCACGTGGTCAGCGCGGGCGAATGCTTCGTCAACGCCGCCGCTGTCTAAGCTGCGGGTGAAGCACAGGTTGTCGCCGAGTTCCGGGTGAATCACGGGCGTGCTGGGGTCCAGTGCGGTCGCCATGTCGACCGCCGCCGGCAGCAACTCCCAGCTGACTTGCAGGTAGGCCATGGCGTCTTCCGCTTGCGCGCGGGTTTCGGCGACGATGGCGACCACCGGCTCACCCTGCCAGCAGGCGCGGTCGATGGCCAGCGGGTATTGCGGCGCTGACTTCATGCCCGCTAAATGACTGAGCGTGGCCACCCACGGCTTGCAGATTTTGGCCAGCATTGGACCGTCGGCCACCAGCACAACGCCGGGCATGCGTTTGGCAAATTCAGCGTTGATGCCGGTGATGCGGCAGTGCGCCACCGGACTGCGCCAGAAGACCACGTGCGTCATGCGCGGTAGCTCAATGTCGTCCACGTAGCAGCCTTGGCCTTGCACCAGACGCCGGGCGCTTGGCCGCTCTGGACTGTGGCCGATGTAGCGCGGGTCCTGCGTCAGGTCATGCAACTTGGCGGGCGCTTTGTCGATGGTGATATTCATGCTGCAGACTCCTGATGGCGCTGTGCCAAGACCTCGCAAACGGCATCAACAATGGCGTGATAACCGGTGCAGCGGCAATAGTTGCCGCTCATCCATTCGCGCACTTCTTCGCGTGTGGCGTCGGGTTTGTGCTGGATCAGTTCACGCGCTGCCAGCAACATGCCGGGCGTGCAAAAGCCGCATTGCAGCGCGTTGTGTTTGACGAAAGAGTCTTGCAAGGCTCTGGCATCGGGGAAGTCTGCCAAGCCTTCGACTGTGCGCACTTGCTTGCCGTCAGCTTGTACAGCCAGTGTTAAGCAGCCGCGCACGGCTCGTCCATCGACCTCGACTGTGCAGGCGCCGCAAACGCCATGCTCGCAACCGAGGTGTGAGCCTTTGAGGCCCAGTTCGTCGCGCAGCATGTCGACCAAGTGCAGACGCGGCGGGACGCTGCAAGTGTGAGCCTGCCCGTTGACGTGAAGATAAATGGTTTGAAGCTCTGCCATGGTGTGTGCCTTGTGGGGTTCAAGCCGCCACGC
>CANFXC010000096.1 GCA_947450765.1 Comamonadaceae bacterium
CATGCGTCAACACCAAAGAAATGGTGAAGATGGATGATGGCCGCGAATTGCCTTTGTACAAGCTGGACACCTCCAGCGAGTCGCACCCGTTTTACACCGGCACGCAAAAATCCGTGGACAACATGGGTGGTCGTGTTGAGCGCTTCCGTAACCGCTTTGGCAAAACTGCCGCCAAGTAAACTGCGAATCGTTTCAAGCCGATACGAAAAGCAGCCTGAAATTCAGGCTGCTTTTTTTTCGCCCTGAAACCTAAATTTCCCTCATGATTGAGGCCCTGCCGACACCCATGGTCTTTCCCTCAACCTCGCCTTGAATCAGCCTTCCCCCGCCATCATTGCCCAGTCTGCCGTTCGCAGGTTGCCGCGCCTTGCCTTGCTGCTTTTTTGCGTGGCTTACGTGCTCCCCGGTCTGGTCGGGCGTGGCCCGTGGAAGGACGCGGACATCACCGCCTTTGGGGTCATGCAGCAAATGGCAATGACTGGCAGTGACTGGCTGCACCCCAATTTAATCGGCATCACCGCCGACTTTGACAGCCTGCTCCCTTACTGGATCGGCGCATTATCGATTCAAGCCATGTCCTTTTTGGATCCGGCTTTGGCTGCACGTCTGCCCTACATCTTGTTGCTGGTGCTGACATTGGCCGCAACTTGGTATTCGGTCTATTACCTGGCCCGCAGCCCACAGGCCCAGCCTGTGGCTTTTGCCTTCGGCGGCGAAGCCAGCCCGGCCGACTACGCCCGCGCCATAGCAGATGCCGGGCTGCTGGCCCTGCTGGCGTGCTTGGGTCTGGCTCAGTTGTCCCACGAGACAACCCCGGCCATGGCCCAGCTCGGCTTCATGACACTGATGTTTTACAGCGTGGCAGCCAGTCCGTACCGGAGCCCCTGGCGCGTATTAGGCCCGGCCTTTGGGTTTGTGGTTGGTATCGCGGGGCTGGCGCTGAGTGGCGCTCCCACGGTCGCGGCCTTGCTCGGCATCGGCAGCGTGCTGGTGGAATGGGCGCATCGCCGCTGGGGTGGTGAGTCGAGCGACCAACCCGACACACAGGGCTGGATGCTGCTGATGCTGGGTGCCACCTTAGCGACAGCTGCACTGGCCTATGTGCTCAATCTCTGGGTCTGGCGTATTGATGTGGCGGCCCTGAGCCGCTCTGAAGCCCATAAAGAATGGGGCAGCATCATCCGCTTGCTCTTGTGGTTTCCGTGGCCCGCATGGCCGTTGGCCCTTTGGACGCTGTTTCGCTGGCGGCGCCAGCTGACCAGCCGCCATGTCGCCCTGCCCTTGTGGTTTGTTGTCGTCGCCGTCGGTACAACGTTGCTGACGGGCGCCTCAGACCGCAGCTTGCTGCTGAGCCTGCCGCCACTGGCGACGCTCGCCGCGTTTGCACTGCCAACCCTCAGGCGCAGCGTGGCGTCCTTGATCGACTGGTTCACGCTGCTGTTCTTCACCTCCTGCGGAATCGCCATCTGGGTGATTTGGGTCGCCATGCAAACCGGTGTACCCAAGCAACCAGCAGCCAACGTAGCCAAGCTCGCTCCAGGCTTTGAACCGAGCTTTTCAACACTGGCATTTGGCTTGGCCTTGCTGGCCACATTCGCCTGGGCTTGGCTGGTGAAATGGCGCGCCGGACAGCATCGGGCAGCCATCTGGAAGTCATTGATTCTCCCCGCCGGCGGCACCACGCTGTGCTGGCTGCTGCTGATGACGCTGTGGCTGCCGTTGCTGGACTTTGCCCGCAGTTACGAGTCCCTCTCGCGGCAGGTCGCGTGGCAGGTGAACCGAAATGCCTGTGTCGAGTTTGTCGGACTGAACACAGCTCAGATCGCAGCCCTGCGCTACCACCAGAAGCTCGACCTGCGGCCCGTCGAAAGCGGTACGGCTTGTCCGTATCTGCTGGTCGACACCGACTCATTGTCGAGTATGGGACAAAGCGTCAACCGCGCTGACTGGGAACGGATGATCTTGCTGCGACGCCCTGCCGACCGCAGCGAAAATGTGGTGGTGTTCCGCCGCTTCAAGTCTTCTGCGGCCGCTGCACGTCAGTGATTTTCGGCGCGTGAAAGAACTCAAGATCATTGGCCAGCACGCCAGTACCGTGCTGGTGGGGCAGCTCGCCATCATGGCTTTTGGCGTCGCTGACACCGTGATCGCCGGCCGCTACAGCGACACCGCATTGGCCGCCTTGTCGGTCGGCTCGGCCATCTACATCAGCGTTTACGTCGGCCTGATCGGCATCATTCAGGCCTTGCTGCCGATCTGGGCTGAGATGCGCGGCGCACGCCACAACCACGCGGTGGGCCAGTCGATCAGGCAGAGCCTGTATTTGTGCGGTCTCATCAGCTTGGCCGGTATTGGCGCGCTGTTGTTTCCGGGGCCGCTGCTGCACTGGGCCAAAATTCCGGCCTCCATGCAAGGCGAGGTGCAATCGTATCTGGCGGTACTGGCAATGGCATTTGTGCCGTCACTGCTGTTCCGGTTGTTCAGCACCCTGAACCAGGCGCTGGGCAAGCCGGTGCTGATCACCTGGATGCAAATCGTTGCACTGATCGTGAAAATCCCCTTGTCCATCTGGTTCGTCGCCGGCGGCGCTGGGCTGGATCCGATGGGCGCAGTTGGCTGCGCTTGGGCCACGCTGGTGGTCAATTACCTGTTGCTGTTGCTGGCTTTTTTGCTGCTGCGCACCCATGAGCTTTATCTGCCGTACCGCATCTGGGCGCGCATGGAAAGGCCCGACTGGCGACAAATCAGGGCTTTTGCGCGGCTCGGCTTGCCGGCCGGTCTGGCCTATATGGTTGAGGTGACTTCCTTCACACTGATGGCGCTGTTCATTGCCCGGCTGGGCACGGTGGCTGCGGCGAGTCACCAGATTGCCGCCAGCATGGCTGCAGTGCTTTACATGGTGCCGCTGTCGCTGGCGATTGCCTGCAGCGCCCGCGTGTCGTTTTGGATTGGCGCGGACGAGCCGGCTCAAGCGCGGCGCGTGGTCGGCTTGGCGCTGAGCCTGTCAGCGCTAAGCGCCTCAGCGCTGGCTTTGTTGCTGTGGCTGCTGAGCCAGCAGATTCCAGCCTGGTACTCGCGTAATCCGGAAGTCGTGCTCACGGCCTCGACACTGCTCGTTTGGGTGGCGCTTTACCATCTGGCTGATTCTTTGCAGGCGGTCTGCGCCTTTTTACTGCGCTGCTACCGCATCACTTTGATGCCTTTGTTGATTTACAGCGTTTTGCTATGGGGTTTTGGCCTAGCAGGCGGCTATTTTCTGGCTTATGTCGGAACCTCCGGCATGCCGGCGTCACAGCTAGCCGTCAGCTTCTGGTCGGCCGCCACGCTGGCGCTGGCCGCTGTGGCATGCTGCTTTTTAGCGCTGCTTTGGCGAGCCTCACGCCAAGCGTCATCAAGGCCATGACACGTTCATTGACAGGATGTGACACCTGTCGCAGGATGATGTGACAAGATAACACTGTCACACTGCTGTCACACAAGCGCCATAAAGTTCAGCTTGTTCTTCAAGCATCAACACAAGGGACTCCTATGAATACAAAACGCACGCTTCTCAAAACAGTCGTTGCTGCCGCATTTGCCAGCCTAGCCATGAGCTCAGCCATGGCCGCTGACCTGACGGGCGCCGGCGCCACATTCCCATTCCCGATTTATGCCAAATGGGCTGAAGGCTACAAAGCCGTGACCGGCATCGGCATGAACTACCAGTCCATCGGTTCATCGGGTGGTCTGAAGCAAATCCGCGCCAAGACTGTGACATTTGGCGCCTCGGATGCACCTGTCAGCGGTGAAGACTTGGAAAAAGATGGCATGGTTCAATTCCCAGCCATCATTGGCGGAACAGTGCCAGTGCTGAATCTGGAAGGTTTCAAGCCTGGCGAGCTGCGCATCACCGGTCCCGTGTTGGCCGATATTTATCTCGGCACCATCGTCAAATGGAACGATGCAAAATTGTCAGCATTGAATCCCGGCAAAAAACTGCCTGATGAAAACATCACCGTGGTGCACCGCGCTGATGGTTCGGGGACCACTTTCAACTTCACAGATTACCTCTCATCCATCAGCAAAGAATGGGCCGACAAGGTCGGCAAGAACGCAGCCGTCAAGTGGCCAGCAGCATCTTCAGTGGGTGGCAAAGGCAATGAAGGCGTCGCCGCCAACGTCAACCGTATCAAAGGCGCAATTGGCTACGTGGAATACGCCTACGTGAAGAAAAACGGCATGAACTTCATGCAGCTGCAAAACGCCGACGGCAAGTACGTCAGCCCGGACGACAAAACATTTGCAGCCGCCGCAGCAGGTGCTGACTGGTTCAGCGTCCCAGGCATGGGCGTGTCCATGGTCAACGCAAAGGGCGCCGCCAGCTGGCCTATCAGCACGGCCTCTTTCATCTTGATGTACAAGAATCCAGCCGACAAAGCAGCCTCCGCAGAAGCCCTGAAGTTCTTTGATTGGTCGTTCAAAAACGGCAAGAAAATGGCTGACGATCTTGACTACGTCTCGCTGCCGGACAGCCTGACGAATCAGATCCGCAGCAAAGTCTGGTCACAAATTCAGAAGTAATTCTGGTCAACAGATAAACCCGTCGAACTGCCCAAAGCAGGTCGGCGGGTTTTATTCAATAGCTGACAATTCCAAGGTATTCAAATGAGTGTGGAAGCCATCATGACTTTGCCATCTAGCCCCAGCGATTTAACGAGCGAAACAGGCAGTCAAGACATGATCGCTGTCGCGAAACGTCAACGCATTCAGGATTTCTTTTTTCACCGCATCACTCAGAGCTTCTCGCTGCTGGTGCTGATCGCCCTGACCGGCATCATTGCGTCCTTGTTTATCAATGCTTGGCCGGCGCTGCATAAGTTTGGACTGCATTTCCTTTGGTATGTTGAGTGGGATATCGTCAACGAAGAATTTGGCGCCGCGATTGCGATCGTCGGCACCTTGGCCAGCGCGGGGATTGCGATGTTGATCGCAGTCCCACTCGCATTTGGCATCGCTGTCTTTTTGACCGAAACCTGCCCCGTCTGGTTGCGCCGGCCATTGGGTACCGCCATCGAGTTATTGGCCGCTGTACCGTCCATCATCTATGGCATGTTTGGCTTGTTCGTCTTCGCACCCTTGTTCGCCGACTACCTGCAAGTACCACTGCAAAAAGTACTGGGCGGCATGCCTTTGGTGGGTTTTTTGTTTGGTGGCGCCACCAACGGCATGGGCATTTTGGCCGCCGGCATTGTGCTGGCCTTCATGGTCTTGCCCTTCATCGCCGCGGTGATGCGCGACGTCTTTGAAGTCACACCCCCTATCCTGCGTGAATCCGCTTACGGCCTGGGTTGCACGACTTGGGAAGTCGTCCGCAAAGTTGTTTTGCCATACACCCAAAAGGGCGTGATTGGCGGCATCATGCTCGGCTTGGGTCGCGCCTTAGGCGAGACCATGGCCGTGACCTTTGTCATCGGCAACGCCAACCGCATGCCGACGTCTTTATTTTCTCCAGGCACATCCATCGCCTCAACACTGGCCAATGAGTTTGGTGAAGCCGATGAGTTTCACATCGCAGCTTTGTTTGCCCTCGCCTTTGTGCTGTTCATCATCACCTTCGTGGTGCTGGCGATGGCCAAGATTCTGGTCATGCGGGCTGATAAAGCCAAAGGAGTTTGAAATGATGAGCAATTTCAACCAGAAACTTTACAACCGACGCCGCCGGGCCAACACCCAAGGCCTGATTTTGTCCATGAGCGCCATGGCCTTGGGACTGACGGTGCTGCTGTGGATCTTGTTTGTGTTGTTTTCGAACGGACTGTCCGCCGTTGACTGGAACATGTTCACCCAAGACACGCCGGCACCAGGCTCAGACGGTGGCGGCTTGCGAAACGCGATTGTCGGCAGCTTGATGATGGTCGGCTTGTCGGTCTTGGTGTCAACACCAGTGGGCATTTTGGCCGGCATTTACCTGACCGAATATGGTGACAGAAGCAAGACGGCGGAAGTCACCCGCTTCGTGACCGACATCATGCTGTCTGCGCCGTCCATCGTGCTCGGTTTATTTGTGTACTCCATCGCGGTTGCCACAGTCGGCAATTTTTCGGGCTACGCGGGTAGTTTGGCCTTGTCACTGATCGCCGTACCAGTCGTTATGCGGACGACTGAAAACATGTTGCGACTGGTGCCCGGTAGCTTGCGCGAAGCCGCTTTCGCCTTGGGTGCGCCGCGCTGGAAAGTCTCGATGCTGGTGACACTGCGCGCCGCCAAAAGCGGTGTGATCACCGGTTTACTGTTGGCCATTGCCCGCATCAGCGGTGAGACAGCACCACTGCTTTTCACCGCATTGAACAATCAGTTCTACAGCACCAACATGGGTGCACCGATGGCTAATTTACCGGTCGTGATCTACCAATTCGCCATGAGTCCCTACGAGAACTGGATTCGACTGGCTTGGGGTGGCGCTTTGCTCGTCACCATGGCCGTCTTGGTCTTTAACATTCTGGCGCGTGTGTTCTTTCGGGACAAGGTTCATGCCTGAGTACGACAGCCTACAAACGATCACACATTCCTTCCTAAAACCTATTTAGAAACATGGACCTGTCAATGGCTGAAACCACCACAGAACTGAAAAACGCCCTTGAGGTGCGCAACCTCAATTTTTACTATGGAAGCTTTCGCGGACTCAAAGACGTGACCATGAACATTGCCGAGCGCAAGGTCACCGCTTTCATCGGCCCGTCGGGTTGCGGCAAGTCGACACTGCTGCGCACGCTCAACCGCATGTACAGCCTGTACCCTGGACAACGCGCTGAAGGCGAGATCAATTTCTACGGCAAGAACATACTGGACAAAAGCCAAGACCTGAACCTGCTGCGTGCCCGCATCGGCATGGTGTTCCAGAAGCCAACGCCGTTCCCCATGACGATTTACGACAACATCGCCTTCGGCGTGCGTCTTTATGACAATCTGAACAAGAGCGACATGGACGAACGCGTTGAATGGGCTCTGACCAAAGCCGCACTCTGGAATGAAGTCAAGGACAAGCTGGGCCAGAACGGCTTGTCTCTCTCTGGCGGGCAACAGCAGCGCCTGTGTATTGCCCGCAGCGTGGCGGTCAAACCGTCGGTGCTGCTGCTCGACGAGCCGACCTCGGCTCTCGACCCGATTTCGACTGGCAAGGTCGAAGAACTGGTGCATGAGTTGAAAAAAGATTACACCATCGCCATCGTCACACACAACATGCAACAAGCAGCACGTTGCAGTGACTTCACCGCGTACATGTACTTGGGTGAACTGATGGAATTCGGCTCCACCGAGCAGATTTTCTTCAAGCCCAAGCGCACTGAGACAGAAGACTACATCACAGGAAGGTTTGGTTAATCATGAGTGACAAGCACATCTCCAGTCAGTTTGACACTGAGCTGAACTCCATCTC
>CANFXC010000097.1 GCA_947450765.1 Comamonadaceae bacterium
CCAGCATGGCCGGGACCTGCTCGCTTTGATCCGGGTGGATCAGCAAGATGATTTCGTAATGACGCATAAACTCTCCTTTTGGTTGATGAAAGCTGCCCCAGCGTCGTTAAGGGTGCAGCAAGGCGAAGCCCATGATTATAGCCTGCCCCCAGCAGACTGGCTAAGCTCACCGAATAGACCGATCAAGGCTCTCGTTTGACTGAACCCGCCAAGCGGGGATACCGCACGTATTCCACCAAATCTTGCACGGCAGGGTCTGGTCGCTTGGTTAGTAGGCTGACCAGTACGATGACCGCAAAACCAACCGGTACCCCAAAGACACCGGCCGAAATAGGCTGAATGTCCCACCAAAGCTCAATCGGCCGGGTGACGTTGAAAAGGCGGCGCATCCAAGGCTGGGTGAGCATCATGTAATACAAGGTGGTGCCGAGACCGGCGACCATGCCCAGCGAGGCGGCAATACCTGTGGCCCGTTTCCAGAAAATTCCCAGCGTCAAGGCCGGGAAGAAAGCCGCGGCCGCAAATGAGAATGCCGCAGACACCAAAAACAGGATGTCAGCAGGCTTGTGAGATGCCACATAAGCGGCCCCCAAAGCGACCACCAACAACAGTACCTTTGACAATGTCACGCGGCGGGCGGTTGAGGCATTGGGGTCAATCATCTTGTAGTAAACGTCATGACTGAGTGAGCTGGCAATCGTCAGCAGCAGGCCATCCGCCGTTGACAAGGCCGCCGCCAAACCGCCTGCGGCCACCAGACCCGACACGACGTAAGGCAAACCACCGATGGCCGGTGCTGCCAACATGATGACGTCACCACCAATGGACAGTTCATTGAGTTGTAGCAGACCGTCATGGTTAACGTCCACCACCGACAATAAATTGGGATCGACTTTGTTCCACGCCGTGATCCAGTCGGGTAACTGTTCAAACGGCGTACCGACTACCAAAGTGAAGACTTCGTATTTCACCAGCACCGCCAAGGCTGGCGCTGTGATGTAGAGAAGCACAATAAAGAGCAGCGACCAGGTCACCGATTGCCGTGCTTCTTTGACACTCGGCACGGTGTAGTAACGAATCAGGATATGGGGCAAGGCGGCGGTACCCACCATCAAGCAAAACACCAGCGCCAAAAAATTTCGCCGCGACACATCAAATTCATCCCGCGCCTTGGCGTCCCCCATCGGGTCACCGGCGAATTGCTGCGCATGCGGCGGCATGCCATTGAGCGGTCGCGATTTCGCATCAGCTTCGGCTTTCTCGAGCATCCAGACATTCCGAGCGGCGTCGGTCGTCTTAGGCAAATTCGTCAGTGCGCGGTCGGCAGCGTAGATCGAGGACAAGGGCGCATCCTTCGCCTTCAATTCTGCCAAGACTTTAGTGGCACGTACACGATCAGCCAACAATGCAGCGCTCGGGTCCAGCAACTTAGCCGCTAGCTCAGACGCACGCTGCTTGAAGATTTGCTGTACTTCCAACTCCTTCGGGTCGAGGCTCAGCTCTTTTTCGCGGGCAGTGACTTTTTGCAACTGGTAACCGTAGATGGCCTGCGGCACGGGCACACCCGTCTGTTTGACCGACAACCAGACCACTGGCAACAGATACGCCACGATAAGCACGAGATATTGAGTCACCTGAGTCCACGTGACGGCGCGCATGCCGCCCAAAAATGAACACAGCAAGATACCGCCCAGACCGAGAAAAATACCCAGCTCGAAGGCCACACCGGTGAGTCGGGCGGTGATGATGCCAACACCATAAATTTGCGCCACGACGTAGGTGAAGGAGCAAAAAATGGCAGCGATCACACCCAGCAAGCGCGGAATATTCCCGCCATAGCGTTCACCCAAAAAATCAGGAATGGTGAACTGCCCGAATTTGCGCAAATAAGGCGCCAGGAAAAAGGCCACCAGGCAATAGCCGCCCGTCCAACCCATGATGAAAGCCAGACCGCTGTAACCCGTGATGTAAAGCGTGCCCGCCAGGCCGATGAAAGATGCCGCCGACATCCAGTCAGCGCCCGTCGCCATCCCGTTGTAAACCGCAGGAACACGCCGACCAGCAACGTAATATTCTGCGGCATCGGTCGTCCGGCACATGATGCCTATACCGGCATACAAGCCAATGGTTGCCAGCAGAAAAATCAAGCCAATCCACTGGCGGGACAAACCCAGTTGCTCCAACACGGCCAGTATCAGCACAAAGACAAGAAAGCCAGCCGCATACCACTTGTAAACATGGTTCAACGCCGTTTTGAATGCGGACCTCGACTCTGCGCCCTGAGCGTCACCTGAATCTGAGTTGGCCGGCATGTCAGACATCGCTTTCGTCGAAGCCATGCGCGACATCTAACCTCTCCATAGATCGCGCATAAAAGGCAATCATGGCGACATAAATGAGCGGCGAACCCTGTGCAGCCATCCAAAAACTGAAGGGCCAGCCGAAAAAATCGAAATTAAGTTCGCGGGCGTAATAGCTCACTCCGAAGGTGACACCAAACCAAAGCAGCATCAAGCTGCCGGTGAGCCTGATGTTTTTTCGCCAATAAGCCCGGCGATGGTTGTCTGCCTGCATTCCACTTGCCTCCAACCCTAAGCCGTTAACGACTCTTTATGGTTACGTGTGTTTTTTCAACGATGCGCCAAAACCAAAGTTCATGCCAATCCACTCAGGCCGATCTCACTGGCCAGCCGGTTGGCCACTTGCGGTTCAAACCTGCGAAGCTGCCGAATCGCCTCAAGCGCTTGTGCGGGATGCGCAAGTTTCGCATGGGCCTTGCCCAATTGGTACCAGCCGTGCGGGCTCTGGGGCTGAAGTCGGGTTGTGTGCTCTAGTGCTGTGACGGCCTCGTCGAGTCGCTCTTCGCGCATCAGCAGCATCGCCAAGCCATACCAAGCCTCGTCCATGTCGGGGGCAATAGCCAGCACGGCCCGAAAGGCCGACTCTGACTCAGTGTGGCGTGCCGTGCTTTCCAGCAGATACGCCAGTTGGTACCAACTGGCCGCATGCTTGGGGTGATCAACCAGCAACTGCTGCAAGCTTTTGATCGCAGCGTTCTTCTGGCCCAAGTCAGCCAGCACTTTGGCACGACTGACCCCAGCGTATAAATCGCGTGGCCGCAAAACCAGCAGCCGATTCAAAACAGCCAAAGCCAGACGAGACCAGTCAGCGGACAGCAAGGCCATGGCCAGCCCGCGCTGCATCCAGTAAGCGGCGGCAATCATAAGCAAGCAGACCGCCGGCTGATCAGCCGGCGAGCTTTTTCCACGTGTCGATGACCGTATCCGGGTTCAAGGACATCGAACCAATGCCCTGCTCTTTCAGCCACTGCGCAAAGTCAGGGTGATCGCTAGGGCCTTGGCCGCAAATACCGACGTATTTGCCTTGGCGCAAGCAGGCTTTGATGGCCAAGCTCAGCAAGGCTTTGACCGCAGGGTCACGCTCGTCGAAGTCTTTGGCCAGAATTTCAAGACCGGAATCGCGGTCCAGACCCAGCGTCAGCTGCGTCAAGTCATTCGAACCGATTGAAAATCCGTCAAAGTACTCCAGGAACTCGTCGGCCAACACGGCGTTGCTGGGGACCTCGCACATCATGATGATGCGCAAGCCGTTTTCACCGCGCTTCAGGCCATGCTGACCCAACAACTCGATGACGGCCTTGGCCTGCCCAAGTGTCCGGACAAATGGCACCATGACTTCGACGTTGACCAGACCCATCTCGTTGCGAACACGTTTGAAGGCTTCGCACTCCATGGCAAAAGCGCCAGCAAAGTCGGCACTCAGGTAACGCGCTGCACCGCGAAAACCCAGCATTGGGTTCTCTTCTTCAGGCTCGTAACGGGAACCACCAATCAGCTTGCGGTATTCGTTGGACTTGAAGTCAGACAGACGCACGATGACGGGTTTTGGCCAGAATGCCGCGCCAATGGTGGCGATGCCTTCGGTCACTTTGTCGACGTAAAAAGCGCGTGGTGATGCATGGCCTCGTGCCACGCTCTCAACAGCCTTTTTCAAGTCAGCATCGACATTCGGGTAGTCCAAAATGGCTTTCGGGTGAACGCCAATGTTGTTGTTGATGATGAACTCCAGCCGCGCCAAGCCAACACCGTGGTTCGGTATCTGGCAGAAGTCAAAAGCCAGTTGCGGATTACCAATGTTCATCGTGATCTTGACGTCAATCGGCGGCATTTCGCCGCGCATGACCTCAGTGACCTCGGTCTCCAGCAAGCCGTCATAAATATTGCCGGTGTCGCCTTCAGCGCAACTCACGGTCACCAGCATGCCGTCTTTCAGCAGCTCGGTCGCGTCGCCGCAACCAACCACCGCCGGAATACCCAACTCACGCGCAATGATGGCCGCGTGGCAAGTCCGTCCGCCGCGGTTGGTGACGATGGCGGAAGCGCGCTTCATCACTGGCTCCCAGTTCGGGTCGGTCATGTCGGTGACCAGAACGTCACCGGCTTGGACTTGGTCCATTTCACTGATGTGGCGCACGATGCGCACCGGGCCAGTGCCGATCTTCTGGCCAATCGCGCGACCTTCAGTCAGCACGGTGCCGGTGGCTTTGAGTTTGTAGCGCTGCTCGGGCTTGCCCTTGGACTGGCTTTTGACGGTTTCAGGACGGGCCTGCAAAATGTAAATTTCGCCGTCGGTGCCGTCTTTGCCCCACTCCACGTCCATGGCGCGGCCGTAATGGTCTTCAATGATCAAAGCGTAACGGGCGAGTTGCTCAACGTCAGCATCTGTCAGCGAGAAACGGTTGCGCAACTCGACCGGCACGTCGGTCGTTTTGACCAACTGGCCGGTGGTTTTTTTCTCATCAGCGCTGGTGAATTCCATCTGCAAGAGCTTGGAGCCTAAGTTGCGGCGGATCACCGCGCGATTGCCGGCACGCAGCATCGGCTTGTGCACATAAAACTCGTCTGGATTGACGGCGCCCTGCACCACGGTTTCGCCCAAACCGTAGCTGGAGGTGATGAAGACCACGTCTTCAAAACCGCTTTCGGTGTCGATGGTGAACATCACGCCGGCAGCACCCAAGTCGCTGCGCACCATGCGCTGAACGCCGGCCGACAACGCCACATCGGCGTGTGCAAAACCTTTGTGAACGCGGTAGCTGATGGCCCGGTCGTTGTACAAAGATCCAAACACTTCTTTCATCTTGTGCAGCACGTCCTCAATGCCGACCACGTTCAAAAAGGTTTCTTGCTGACCGGCAAAAGAAGCATCCGGCAAATCTTCAGCCGTGGCTGAAGAACGCACCGCAAAGCTGGCTTGCGGATTGCCCGCGCTCAAAGCGGCAAAGCTGTCGCGAATAGCGGCTTCAAAGTCAGCCGGAAAAGGCTGGGCTTCGACCAGTGCGCGAATCTGCGCGCCGGCTGCGGCCAGGGCCCGCACATCTTCGGTGTCGAGTTTGTCGAGCACGCCGTTGATTTTCTTGTCCAACCCGGCATGCGCCAGAAAAACGCGAAAAGCATGCGCCGTGGTGGCAAAGCCGGTCGGTACGCGAACACCGTTCGGGCCGGTTGGCAATTGGGAAATCATTTCGCCAAGGCTGGCGTTCTTACCGCCGACCGAGTCGACGTCAGTCATCCTCAGGTTTTCGAACGGTACGACCAGGGAGGTCGCCTCAAACAAGTTAGACATAGAAATACTCCGGGAGGTTTTAAAACCGTGAGAGTCACCACGGGCGGCAGCCAACCTTGTTGTTGTTTGATGGGGTGGTTGCGGGGCATGGCGACAGAATCTGGATAATTGGCGGTAATTGTAGTTGGGCGCTGCCTTTTCAGTGTCCCGGCAAGTGGCTCGCCCTCAAAACACATCCAAAGATCCCATGTCCAATCGCACTGTATTTTTTATCTCTGACGGCACTGGCATCACGGCCGAAACCTTCGGCAACGCCATCCTGGCCCAGTTTGAGATCAACGCGCGCCATGTGCGGCTGCCGTTTATCGACAGCGTGGACAAGGCGCATCAGGCGGTCCGTCAAATCAACCACACGGGTGAACTGGAGGGCCGCAGACCCATCGTCTTCACGACACTGGTCAACATGGAAATCCTGTCGGTCATCAAAACCCATTGCAATGGCATGCTGCTCGACATGTTTGGCATGTTCGTGGCGCCGCTGGAAAGCGAGCTGGGTTTGAAGTCGAACCACCGCGTCGGACGCTTTTCAGACGCCTCCAAAAGCAAGGCCTACGACGACCGGATTGACGCCATCAATTTTTCATTAGCCCATGACGATGGGCAGAGCAACCGCGATCTGGCGGGCTCTGATGTGATTCTGGTGGGTGTGAGCCGCAGCGGAAAAACCCCGACCTCGCTGTATCTAGCGATGCAATACGGCGTGAAAGCCTCGAACTACCCCTTGATTCCAGAAGATTTTGAGCGCCGTCAACTGCCCCCGGCACTGGTACCGCACCGCAAAAAAATCTTTGGGTTGACCATCGCACCTGAACGACTGAGCCAGATTCGCAACGAACGCCGGCCGAACTCCAACTACGCCAGCATCGCGAACTGCAACCATGAGATTCATGAAGCGGAAGCGATGATGCGCCGCGAAGGCATTCGCTGGCTGTCGACCACCACCAAGTCGATCGAAGAGATCGCCACCACGATCTTGCAAGAAGTCAGACCCGAGCGGCTGGAGTATTGAGAAAGCGCTCAAGACTGACATCGTTTGAGGCTGAAAAAGGCGTTTAGCGTGGATTGTGATGGCATTCAATAGACAGGGTTAAGCCCATTAATAGCAAAAAACTATCAATATTCATCGATTAGTACAGTTACACTATTAATTGTCGAAATTTGATAACAACCTACGAAAGACCAACATGTCACTAATCAATACAGAAATCGTTCCATTCAAAGCCACCGCCTATCACAACGGCAAATTTGTCCCTGTCAGCAACGACAATTTCAAAGGCAAATGGTCTGTCGTGGTGTTCTACCCAGCCGACTTCACCTTTGTCTGCCCAACTGAGCTCGGCGACTTGGCCGACCATTACGCTGAATTCCAGAAAATGGGCGTTGAGGTTTACAGCGTGTCCACCGACACCCACTTCACCCACAAAGCTTGGCACGACACGTCGGACACCATCGGCAAGATCACCTACCCGATGATCGGCGACCCAAGCGGCCAACTGGCCCGCGCCTTCCAAGTGATGATCGAAGAAGGTGAAGACGC
>CANFXC010000098.1 GCA_947450765.1 Comamonadaceae bacterium
CAGTCAGGGATAATCACGGCCCATGAGCGGCAACACCTTCGGACACCTTTTCGCAGTCACCAACTTTGGTGAATCCCACGGCCCGGCCATTGGCTGCGTGATTGACGGCTGCCCACCCGGCATGGCGCTGTGTGAGGCCGACATTCAGCATGACCTCGATCGCCGCCGCCCCGGCACCAGCCGGCACGTGACGCAGCGCAACGAACCGGATGCGGTCGAAATCCTCTCCGGCGTCTACGAAGGCAAGACCACCGGCACGCCGATTTGCCTGCTGATCAAAAACACCGACCAGCGCAGCAAGGACTACGGCAACATCCTCGACACCTTTCGCCCCGGTCACGCGGACTACACCTACCTGCACAAATACGGCCTGCGCGACCCGCGCGGTGGTGGCCGTTCGTCGGCCCGCCTGACGGCGCCGATGGTGGCGGCTGGCGCGGTGGCCAAGAAGTGGCTGGCGGCGCAGCACGGCATTGTCTTCAAGGGTTGCATGACGCAAATTGGCGACATGAGCGTGCCGTTTGAGTCTTGGGATCATGTGCCGAACAATCCATTTTTTGCCCCGGCTGCAGATGTCTCGGCGCTCGAAAATTACATGGACGAGTTGCGCAAGTCAGGCGACTCTTGCGGCGCGCGTATTCGCGTGGTCGCCACCCACATGCCCGTGGGCTTGGGCCAGCCGCTGTTTGACAAGCTGGACGCTGATATTGCTTACGCCATGATGGGCATCAACGCCGTCAAAGGCGTTGAAATTGGCGCCGGTTTTGCCAGCGTCAGCCAGCGCGGCACGGTGCATGGCGACTCCCTTTCGCCAGCCGGATTCAAGAGCAACAACGCCGGCGGTGTGTTGGGTGGTATCAGCACCGGGCAAGACTTGGAAGTCTCGATCGCCATCAAGCCGACCAGCTCGATCATCTCGCCACGCGAGTCGATTGACATGGCCGGGCAAAGCACCAGCGTCATGACCAAAGGCCGACACGACCCTTGCGTCGGTATTCGCGCTACGCCGATTGCCGAGGCCATGCTGGCGCTGGTGGTGATCGAGCATGTGCTGCAGCAGCGCGCGCAGTGCGGTGATGTGCGCGCCCCGGCGCCCCCTATTCCTGGCGCGGCTTGACCGCCGACTTGAGGCCGTACTGACGGTGACTACCCGCCGCCAACTCGTTCCCTTTGCCGCCTTGTCGGCCAGTTACTACGCGCACATCGGGTTTTTCAATCCGTATTTGCCGTTGTGGCTCAAAGACATGGGCTTGAGCATTTTTGCCATCAGCGTGCTGGTGTCGGTACAGGCTGCTACGCGGCTGTTTGCGCCCTACGGTTGGGGCTGGTTGAGCGACCGCACTGGCGAGCGCATCAAACTGCTGCGCTACAGCGCTTGTGCGGCCTTGCTGGCGTCGACAGGGCTGTGGTTCGATGGCGGTGTGCAGTGGTTGTTTTTGGTGCTGCTGGTGATGTTCACCCACACCAGCGCCATGATGCCCATGAGCGAAGCCGCGATGGCCCATCTGGTGACGCAGGGCGGCGTGTTCGATGCGCGGCGTTATGGCCGTATCCGCTTGTGGGGATCACTCGGGTTTCTGGTCACGGTGCTGGCGGCTGGGGCTTGGTTTGAGCACGACGGCATGCGCCAATTTCCGGCCTGGACGGTGGCCACTATCTTCGCGGTGACCGTCAGTGTCTGGTTTTTGCCTGACCTGAAAGAGGCGGTTCCCGAGCATGCGCAGCACGTCAACGTGATGCCGGTTTTAAGGCAGCGTGCAGTGCAGTGGTTTTTTGCAGCGGCGTTTTTTCATGTGCTCTCGCACATTGGTATTTACGTTTTCTTCTCGCTGTACTTAGATTCGTTGGGCTACAGCAAAACCATGATCGGTCTGCTCTGGGCCTTGTCGGTGGTAGTGGAGATTGGCTGGTTTTTCACGCAGTCGCGTTGGCTGCCGCGTTTGAGCCTGACGGCCTGGCTGATGGTGTGTTCTGCAGCGATGGTGCTGCGCATGGGCATCACGGCCAGCAGTGCACAGGTGTTGGTTTTGTTGCTGGCGGCGCAGGCCCTGCACGCGCTGACGTTTGCGACGCATCACACCGTTTGCATTGCCTTGTTGTCGAAGCATTTCAGTGGCCGCTTGAGGGGGCGCGGACAGGCGCTTTACACCGTCGTTGCTTATGGATTCCCCGGCCTTTTTGGCGGGCTGGCTGGTGGCGTGTTGAGTACGCATTTCGGACTGGTCAGCGTCTACTGGGCCTCAGTGATGACCAGCTTGCTGGCCCTGCTGTGCGCCTTTGGGGCTTGGCGACACCAGCATCTGCAATCGGCCACATAGCCATTCAGGCTGGCGTCAATGTCAGCGCAACACCATCACCGGCTGATGGCTGTGTGTCAGCACCTTTTGGGTTTCGCTGCCAACCAACAAACCTTTGATACCCTTGTGCCCATGCGAGGCCATGGCGATCAAGTCGCAGCCTTGCTCATCGGCCGTTCGGATGATGGCTTCGTAAGGTTCATCGCTGACAACGCAGACCGTGTCGCAAGGAACGCCGGCTACGTGCGCTGCTTTTTCAACCGATTGAAGAATCTTGGCTGCCTTGGCTTGTGAGTCCTTGGCGTATTGCTCACGCGTGTCTTCCAGCATGTCGGACTGGTAGGTGAAGACATGGAATTCGGGCACCACGTGGATGCCCGTGACGCGGGCGTGGGTCTCTTTGGCCAGCTCGATGCCTTGTTGAATAGCCGCTTCGGAATGAGGCGATCCATCCGTTGGCAGTAAGACGTGTTTGAACATAGTTACTCCTTGGCTTTATTCGCTCACTGACACACAAAACGCTTGAATCAACCATTCCATTGTCTTGATTTTCGATCCGTCGATCAATCGACACAAATCTGATGGCGCGTGTCAGCCAAGACGCCGACTGCGCTCAGCCATGCGAGGTGTCAAAGTGCGCTATTGACGTCGCGCCAATGTCCGGGTGCCAAGCCGTCCAAGGTGTGCGGCCCGATGGCGGCGCGAATCAGGCGCAGCGTGGGGAAACCCACGGCGGCGGTCATGCGGCGCACCTGCCGGTTGCGGCCTTCGCGAATGCCCAGCTCAAGCCAGGCGGTGGGCTTGGATTGGCGCACCCGTATCGGCGGGTCGCGCTCCCACACGGCTGGCGCTGCGCTCATCAGGTTGGCGCGGGCAGGGCGCGTCATGCCGTCGTTGAGTTGCACGCCTTGACGCAAAGCGGCTAGCGCTGCTTCGCCGGGTTCGCCTTCGACCTGCACCCAATAGGTTTTTTCCATCTTGAAGCGCGGATCAGAGATTCGCGCTTGCAGTTGGCCGTCATTGGTGAGTAGCAACAGGCCTTCGCTGTCAGCGTCGAGCCGGCCGGCCACATACACGTCCGGGATGTTCAGAAAATCTTTCAAGCCGCGCCAACGCCCCTCAGGCGTGAATTGGCTCAGCACGCCGTATGGCTTGTTAAAGCAGATCAGGCGGGTGGGGTTGGAAATGATCATGGCAGTTGGACTGCGTTCGCCACAGTTTGAGTCGCCGCAATCAAGTCCGTGACCAGCCGCTCATCTACATCCAAAAAGCCCTCGTATTCGCCAAGATTACGTGCGTTGTGGCACTTGTCCAGAACCCGCCAAACCGCAGGTCCTAAGTTCAGCGTGTGCGGGAGCACCTGAAACACGATGTAGCGGTTGCCCGCGCGAAAGCCTTGCTTGCGCAGTGCGGCCAAGCATAAAGCGTGTGCAGCGTTGTAAGCCAAATCAAAGCGGCTTTCCAGAGCAAGAGAAGGATTTCGTGCGTCGAGTAAGCGCGCCAATCCCGTGCGCAGCAAGCCGGCGATTTCCGTCGGGTCTGGCGACTCGGCCTTCAATGCTTTGCCTGGGCCACTCAGGTTCTCAAGTGGGTTGGACATGAAGCCGCTCCTCGTTACCGATGAGCCATATTTTGGGCTGCTGTAAGACGCGGGTGACGAATGCGTTGTCTTGCGCTATGCGTTTGGCTATGTCGGCGGGGGTGTACAGCGTGGGGTTGATCTTGCGACCCAGTGCTTGTGTGGCCTTTTCGAGTGAACCAAACACATCCGCGTAGCCGAGTGTCGTGCTCACGATCATCAGATCAATGTCACTTTGAGCGGTGTCCTCCTGCCGCGCGACTGAGCCATAAATAAAGGCTGAGTCAATTTGCCCAGCGAGTGGCTGCAAGGCTTGCTGTATGACATCGGCCAGCCCCGACGTTTTGAGAACAAGACTTCGCAGTTCTGTAAATATGGGTGCCGCGGCGTTGGCCTGATAGTGTTTTTGCTTGCCCTGCAGTTTGACGCGGAGCAAGCCAACTTCGGACAGACCTGCTAACTCACGCTGAACCGCTCCCCGTCCTGAATGGGCTAGCGCAATGACTTCACTGGCGTAAAAGCTCCGGTCAGGCATGCCAAAGAAAACAGCCAGAACCCGTTGCCTGACCTTGGGGAAAAGGGCGTCCGCAAATGAGCTTATGACCGGTGTTTGAGTTTTTTTTGTACCCATAATGGGGCTTATTTTACCCAAATTGGGTATGTTTGCTTGTGTTTTCAGTCGCAGGATCAAATGGTGCTTCCCAGTGCGCTAGCATCCCCGCATGAGTGTTCATTACGAAAGCGTGCAAACTGGCACGCTCTACCCCGAAGCCTTTCAGGTGGCGGCCCCTTCTTCTGCGCTGGAGCGTCACATTTGGCCGCGCAAACTCGGTGTTTTTATCCGCAAAGCGCCGTCATTGATTGACGCCAGCGCCGATCCAGATTCAGCATTAACGACGGCCGAAGGCGATGCGCCCGACAAGGGCGCACGCGAGCTCGGTGTCGGGCAGTTCGGCTTGGTGCCGCCGTGGGTCAAGTCGGCGTCGGACGCCAAACTGCGTTCGACCAAGCTGGTCAATGCGCGATCAGAAACCGTCACCACCTCGACCAATTTTCGCGACACTTGGCTGAAGGGCCAGCGTTGCATCGTGCCGATGATGGCGTTTTTTGAAGACGACTGGCGCAGCGGAAAAGCTGTACCCACGCGCATCAGTCGCGTCGACGGCAAGCCGATGGGCGTGGCGGGTTTGTGGGAGCGTTGGGCCAAAGACGGCGAGGAAATCATCAGCTTCACCTTGCTGACGGTCAACGCCAACAGCCATGCGCTGTTGCACCGCTACCAACAAGGCGGCAACGAAAAACGCATGCCAGCTATCTTGGGTGAAGGCACTTACGATGCTTGGTTGAACGCCCGTCACGAGAAGGCCAAGGAGTTCATGCGGGCCTACCCGGCGAACTGGTTGACGGCTAATCCGGTCGAAAAATAGCCCGCACTGTTTGCTGCGGCCTGCGACTCAATCGCCTAGATTGATCAGTGTTGTCAGCGGCACGTCACCCGGCGCAACGTAGTCGGCGACCACCCACATCCGCGTGGACTGGCTCGCCGCTTCTGTCAGCAGCTGCAAGACAAAGTTGATCGACGTCTGATCCAAGGAAACAAAGGGGCCATCAAGCAGCGTCAGCTTGGCCCCTGAGGCCACCGCCGCCGCAATCCACACCTTGCGCTTGGAGCCGGTGGACAACATGAACAGGTTTTTGTGCAGGTGCGGCTCCAGCGACAGTCCATCAACCGCATCGGCCAGCACAGCTTCGTCAAAGCCGGGGTAGACGCGCTGCACAGACTGCAGGTAGTCGGCCACCGTCAACGCGTCATGCGTGGCCGAGCGCGGGTCCTTCCAGAACACTTGCTGACGGTAAGCCTCGGGTTGCTCATCTAAATAGACGCCGCCCAGTTGCAAACGGCCGGCATCAGGCGGCAACTCACCCGCCAGCAAACATTGAACCGTGGTCTTGCCACGTCCGTCACCGCCAAGCACCAGCGCCACACCGGGCGCCAACTGTGCAGAGAAGTCGCGCAGCACCACGCAGTCCGGGTAAGCAAATGACACGTGGGTCAGGTTGAGCATGTCGGCCGTCACTTGCCCCAGCTGTCCTTCAAGCCCACTGCCAAATTGAACACCGGCTTGGCTGCGGTGTGGTCTACCCGGTCAGCCACAAAGTAGCCGTGGCGTTCAAACTGGAACTTGTCGTCGGCCTTGGCTGCGATGGCACCACCGGCGGCCAGCGACGGCTCGACGTAAGCGGTGATGACTTGAATGCTGTCTGGGTTGAGTTGCGTTAAGAAGTCGTGGTCGCCAGTGCCCGGGTGGGCTTCGCTGAAGAGGCGCTCGTACAGGCGCACTTCGGCTTGCACCGCGTCGGCCACGCCAACCCAGGTGATGACGCCTTTGACTTTGACAGCGTCACTGCCGGGCGTGCCGCTCTTGGTGTCAGGTATCAAGCGGGCATGCACTTCAGCGACCTGGCCTGCGGCGTCCATGGTTGCGCCGGTGCACTCAATCACGTGGCCATATTTAAGGCGCACTTTGTTGCCGGGGGTCATGCTGCCATCGGCTGCAGGCTGCGGCGGGAAGAGTCTGAAAAAGCCTTTTGGCGGCGTGGCTTCAAAGTCGCTGCGGTCAATCCAGACCTCTTTGCCGATCTTGAAGTGGCGCTTGCCGAGTTCTGAGTGGTGCGGGTGAATTGGCGCGCTGCAGTCATCCAACGTGCCTTCGCTCATGACCTCGTCCCAGTTGCTCAGCACCAGCTTGACCGGGTCCAGCACGGCCATGGCGCGCGCTGCCGAGCCGTCCAGCGTTTCGCGCAGGCAGCCTTCTAGGGTGCTGTAGTCAATCCAGCTGTCGCTTTTGGTGACGCCAATGCGTTCAGCAAAGAGTTGCAATGCTTCGGCGGTGTAGCCACGGCGGCGCAGGCCGACGATGGTTGGCATGCGTGGGTCGTCCCAGCCGTTGACGCGTTTTTCCGTCACCAGTTGCGCCAGCTTGCGTTTGCTGGTCATCACGTACGTGAGGTTCAGGCGGGCAAATTCGTATTGGTGCGGGTGCGGCGTGGTGATCAGACCGCCTTCGGCCAGCTTGTCCAGCAGCCAGTCGTAAAACGGCCGCTGGTCTTCAAACTCCAGCGTGCAGATGCTGTGCGTGATTTGTTCCAGCGCGTCTTCAATCGGGTGCGCAAAGGTGTACATCGGGTAGATGCACCACTTGTCGCCGGTGTTGTGGTGCGTGGCGCGG
>CANFXC010000099.1 GCA_947450765.1 Comamonadaceae bacterium
ACAAAAACTATTGCCTGGCCAGCGACGCTGCGCCAATTCAAAATCTGGTGCCCATTCCGGGAATCGGACCCGGGACCTCTCCCTTACCAAGGGAGTGCTCTGCCACTGAGCCAAATGGGCCTTCTAAAACTAACTCATCAATCAAACATCAGCAGTGCGCCAACAAAAACCCCAGATCATCCACCCAACCAACACCCCACACGAGGCACAAACTGGAGCGGGAGACGGGAATCGAACCCGCGTCATTAGCTTGGAAGGCTAGGGTTCTACCATTGAACTACTCCCGCAGCTCTGAAACTATTTTCACCAACTCACTGACACCACTTGGACATCACCAAGACATTCAAAGAATCAACGCCTAGAAAGCTTGGTGGATGGGGCTGGATTCGAACCAGCGTACGCGTTAGCGAACAGATTTACAGTCTGCCTCCTTTAACCACTCGGACACCCATCCTTCAAGTGAACCACGGATTATGCCATGGTTTCCACGCCCCTCACGACCAGTTGATGGCTTTACAACCGCGCGATTGCAACCAGGCATTGGCCGCGGCGAAGTGGCCGCAGCCCAAGAATGGCTGCGGCGGCCGATTAGCCGACAGCGGCGACGGATGGTTGGCAGTCAAAACCAGGTGATCGCCCTTGATCAGATCGCGCTTGGCCTGGGCGTGAGCGCCCCACAACATGAACACGACCGCCCTCCCCGACTCGACCACAACCTGAACCAACGCATCCGTGAGCGCTTCCCAACCCTGCTTGGCATGGCTACCGGGGGCACCATCTTCGACCGTCATGCAGGTGTTGAGCAGCAACACGCCTTGCTGGGCCCATGCGTCGAGCGAGCCACTCCGCAGCCTTGGTGGCCCCTGAAGTGGCGCTGCCGCAGCACCGACTTGAGCCGCACCTCTGTCAATTTCTTTGAAAATATTTCGCAAGCTCGGCGGTATCCGGTTGCCGTGGCGCACAGAAAACGCCAAACCATGCGCTTGATTCGGGCCGTGGTAAGGGTCTTGCCCCAAAATAACGACCTTGACTGCCGACAACGGCGTCAACTCCAAGGCGCGCAGGGGATGGGAGGGGTAAATCACAACACCGTCAGCCAATCGTTCCGCTATGAATTGACCTAGCTTCTGGCCGGTCGGGCTGGCTAAAAACCCATCCACAACAGGCGCCCAGCCAGGGTCGATGGGCCAATGGGTAGGGTTCCAAGCAGTCAGACGCTCGGACGCTGCGGCTGGCAACCCGCCGTCGTCAAAGGCGAAATTGCCTTGAATACTCATCAAGTAAACAAATGCGCCAGTGCAACGCCGGGATCGTCGGCGCGCATAAAGGCTTCGCCGACCAAATACGCATGCACACCCGCTCGACGCAGGAGTTGCACATCAGCCACGGTGCTGATGCCTGATTCGGTCACCAGCAGCCGGTCGGCAGGCACATCTTTGATCATGCCCAGCGTGGTGTCGAGAGAGACCTCGAACGTTTTCAGGTTGCGGTTGTTGATGCCCAGCAACGGCGTTTTGAGCTTGAGCGCGCGTTCCAACTCTGCGCGGTCATGGACCTCCACCAACACCGCCATGTCCAGCGACATCGCCAGCGCCTCAAAACTCTTCATTTGGGCGTCGTCCAGACAGGCGGCAATCAGCAAAATACAGTCGGCGCCCATCGCCCGCGCTTCGTACACCTGATAAGCATCGATGATGAAATCTTTGCGCAACACGGGCAAGTCACAGGAGGCACGCGCTTGCTTCAGGTAGTCCGTGCTGCCCTGAAAAAACTGATGATCGGTGAGCACCGACAAGCAAGCCGCACCATGCTCGGCATAGCTCTGGGCGATGTCAGCAGGAATGAAGTCGGCGCGCAAAACACCTTTGGAAGGGCTGGCTTTTTTAATTTCAGCGATCACGGCCGCTTGACCCGCCGCGATCTTGCTGCGCATGGCGCCGACAAAGTCGCGCGTGAGGACGCGCGACTCAGCATCTTCGCGCATGACGGCGAGCGGCTTGCGTTGCAGCGCCGTGGCTACTTCTTGGCGTTTGACCGCCATGATCTGGTCGAGGATGTCAGCCATGTGTTGGGGTACCGATGTTGTCGTAATGTCTAAAAAAGAATAGGAACCGGAATGCAAAAACCGATTATTGATGCATATGTGAATGCGCGTCGTGTTGCTTATGCCGCGTGCGTGGCTTTGACCAGCGCATCCAGCGTGCCCCTAGCCGCACCGGAAGCAATCGCCTGACGCGCTAACGCGATGCCATCAACCATCGACGCGGCCACGTTGGCAGCGTACAAGGCGGCTCCTGCGTTGAGCGCAACGATATCGGCGGGCGCACCCGCTTCTCCGTCCAGCACGCCTTTGAGCATCTGCATCGACTGCTCCGGTGTTTCGACGCGCAGTGCGCGACTGCCGGCCATCGGCAAGCCAAAATCATCGGGGTGAATTTCGTACTCGGTGATCTCACCATTTTTCAGTTCGCCCACCACGGTCGCAGCGCCCAGGCTGATCTCATCCATGCCATCTTTGCCGTAGACCACCAAGGCGTGCTCGGCACCCAGCCGCTGTAAAGCACGCACCTGAATACCGACGAGGTCCGGATGGAAAACGCCCATGAGGATGTTCGGCGCGCTGGCCGGATTCGTCAACGGGCCGAGGATGTTGAAAATCGTGCGCACGCCGAGTTCTTTGCGAATCGGTGCGACGTTTTTCATCGCCGGGTGGTGGTTGGGCGCGAACATGAAGCCGACGCCCACGGTCGCGATGCAACGCGCAATCGCTTCCGGTGGCAAGTTGATGTTGATGCCCAAAGACTCCAGCACGTCAGCACTACCCGACTTGCTGCTGACGCTGCGGCCACCATGCTTGCTGACCTTGGCGCCTGCCGCCGCCGCCACAAACATAGCGCAAGTGGAGATGTTGAAGGTGTGTGAGCCGTCGCCGCCGGTGCCAACAATGTCGACCAGATGCGTCTTGTCAGCCACCTCGACCTTGGTTGAAAACTCGCGCATGACCTGCGCCGCAGCGGTGATCTCACCGATGGTTTCTTTCTTGACGCGCAAGCCGGTGATGAGCGCGGCCATCATCACGGGCGACATCTCGCCGTTCATGATCAAGCGCATGATGTGCAGCATCTCGTCGTGAAAAATCTCACGGTGCTCGATCGTGCGTTGCAAGGCTTCTTGAGGCGTGATCTTCTGCGATTGGGACATCTTGACGCTTTCGAAATACGGGGAACGGCAGTCAGGCGAAGGTCGAAGCTCAGGCCTGCAGCAGAAAGTTTTTCAGCATGGCATGGCCATGCTCGGTGAGGATGGATTCAGGGTGAAACTGAACCCCTTGAATGGCCAGCGTCTTGTGGCGCACGCCCATGATCTCGCCGTCGTCGGTCCAAGCCGTCACGGCCAAGACGTCGGGGCAAGACGCGCGTTCAATCGCCAGCGAGTGGTAGCGGTTGACAACAAATTTCTCGGGCAAGTTGGCGAACACGCCCTCTTGCGTGGTGGTGATGACGCTGGTCTTGCCATGCATGAGTTGCTGCGCACGGATGATCTTGCCGCCAAAGGCCGCACCAATCGCCTGATGGCCCAAACACACGCCCAAAATTGGCAGCTTGCCAGCGAAGTGCTGGATCGCCGCAACGGAAATTCCCGCCTCTGCAGGCGAGCACGGTCCCGGCGAAATCACCAGCCGGTCGGGTGCGCGTGCTTCGATGTCGGCCAGCGTCACCTCGTCATTGCGCAGCACCTCCACCTCGGCTCCCAACTCGCCAAAGTACTGGACGATGTTGTAGGTGAAACTGTCGTAGTTGTCGATCATCAAGAGTTTCATTCCAGCCCCTCTTCAACCAGTTCGCTGGCGCGCAGCAGTGCGCGCGCCTTGGCTTCGGTTTCTTTCCATTCCAGCTCGGGCACCGAGTCCGCCACCACACCTGCTGCCGCCTGCACATACAGCGTCTGGTCTTTGATGATGCCGGTGCGAATCGCAATCGCCACGTCCATGTCGCCGGCATAACTCAGGTAGCCGCAAGCCCCGCCATACAAGCCGCGCTTGGTCGGCTCCAACTGGTCAATCAGCTCCATCGCATGAACCTTTGGTGCACCCGTCAAGGTACCCGCCGGAAAGGTCGCCTTCAGCACATCCATATTGCTCATGCATTCAAGCAACACACCCTCAACGTTGCTGACGATGTGCATCACATGGCTGTAACGCTCGACCGCAAAAGCCTCGGTGACTTTGACCGAACCGATCTCAGCGATGCGGCCAATGTCGTTGCGCGCCAAGTCGATCAGCATGACGTGTTCGGCGCGCTCTTTCGGGTCGTTGATGAGTTCTTGCTCAATGGCCTTGTCAGCCTCAACCGAAGCAGCGCGAGGGCGCGTTCCGGCGAGCGGGCGAATGGTGATTTTTTGTGCCGTTTTTTCGGCACCACCAGCTTGCGCATCCTTGAAGACGATGGCCTCTTGCCGCACCAAAATCTCGGGCGATGCACCGACCACATGGAAATCACCGAAGTGGTAGTAGTACATGTAGGGGCTTGGATTCAGCGAGCGCAGCGCCCTGTACAGCGACAGCGGCGACTCGGTGTAGCGCTTCTTGATGCGCTGGCCGACCTGCACCTGCATAAAATCACCGCCGGCGATGAGCTCCTTGGCACGCTCGACGGCGGCGATGTAATCCGCCTTGGCGAACTCGCGCTCAGCCGGGTAACCCAGCGATGGCTTGACCACCGGCGCACTCACCGAATACTGCAGCTGATCCTTCAGACCCCGCAGCCGTTTCTTGGCGTTGGCAAAGGCCTCGGGTGCGGCCGGGTCGGCGTAAACAATCAAATACAGCTTGCCCGACAAGTTGTCGATGACCGCCAGTTCTTCGCATTGCAGCAGCAAGATGTCGGGACAACCGAGCGTGTCGGGCGGGCACGAAGCCTCGAGTTTTTTCTCGATGTAGCGCACCGTGTCGTAGCCAAAATAACCAGCCAGACCACCACAAAACCGCGGCAGACCCGGGCGCAAGGCCACCTTGAAACGCTTCTGGTAAGCCTCGATGAAATCCAACGGGTTCTGCGTCGAGGTTTCCACCACGTGGCCATCGGTCACCACTTCGGTCACGGCCTCCGGGCCGAAACCACGGGCCCGCACCAGCGTGCGCGCCGGCAGGCCAATGAAGCTGTAGCGACCGAAACGTTCACCACCCACAACAGACTCCAGCAAAAAGCTGAACTTGCCGCCGTCTTTGGAAAATGCCAGTTTGAGGTAGAGCGAGAGCGGCGTTTCCAGATCGGCAAAGGCCTCCGCCATCAATGGAATGCGGTTGTAGCCCTGCTGCGCCAGGCTTTTAAATTCGAGTTCGGTGATCAAAGCGAGTCCTTATTGCGTGGCCAGCGCTGACGGCTGGGCCACGGTTCATTCAAGATACCTCAGACAGTCCAAAGACTGGGAGGCGGGAGGCTACGGACACTGCCTACCTGAAAGCTTGGATGCTCGTGAAAAAAGGAGATTCAGCGATCAGGCGTGACGGAGCGAGCAGCGACGCCAAAGCCAGGCTCCCCGGCTGCTACAACCTGTACATGTGATGCTGTGAATGAACATATGAGGCCGAAGTGTAGCAAAGCTCGGTCGGGGGTTGGCGCCTAACGCAGCGTCAATTGAGCGAAGGAATCGACAAAGCCGTCGGCATCCACAGCCCGAATCGGCTGGCCATGGTTGTAGCCATAAGTCACCAACACCACCGGGCAACCGGCCGCGCGCGCAGCGCGGGCATCGTTGCTAGAGTCGCCAAGCATGAGCGTGCGGGCCGGTGCGCTGGTCAGCGCTTCGCAGGTCTTGAGCAGAGGCATCGGGTCCGGCTTTTTGCGCTCGAACGAGTCGCCACCAAAGACCTGACTGAAGTAAGCGTCCAAGCCCTTCATCTTGAGCAACTGTTGCGCAAAGGCCAAGGGCTTGTTGGTCAGGCAGGCCATCGGCAAACCCTGCGCGTGCCACTGCTGCAAACCCTGCACCACGCCAGGATAAAGACTGGAATGCAGACCATTGATGGCCAAGTAATGCCGCTGGTAGCTAGCCCAAGCCGGCGCGTACAACGCCTCAGCCCTGACACGTCTCTGCGCATCAGATGAAGTGCCGGACTCAAGCGTCTCAACCGACAGCCGCAGCACATGCATCAGTGCAGACTGAATCAAGTGCTCGGAACCCTTGCCCACCATCGACTCGACCACCGCCGAAGCCAGCGGTAAGCCTGCCAAGGCGCGCTCCTGAGGATGCCAAGGCAACTCCTCCAGCATTAAATTGAGGGCGACAACAAAGTCGCCAAGCGTGTCGACCATGGTGCCGTCGAGGTCGATCATGAGGGCGTCAAAACTGCGCCCCAAGTCCAACTGAACGCCCAAGACAGCAGTGCCCTGCTGTTGCATCATTTCGCCAATTCCAAGCGCATGGCGTCGATCACCGATGTGTAATCCGTCTTGCCAAAAATAGCGCTGCCCGCCACAAAGGCGTCAGCGCCTGCAGCAGCAACGCGGGCGATGTTCTCTAGCTTGATGCCGCCATCGACTTCCAGACGAATATCTTTGCCCGACGCGTCAATGCGCTTGCGGGCGTTCTCGATCTTGCGCAGCGCCGAGTCGATGAAACTCTGGCCGCCAAAGCCCGGGTTGACACTCATGATGAGGATCAGGTCAATGTCGTCAATGACCCAATCCAGCACATCCATGGACGCCGCCGGGTTGAACACCAGCCCGGCTTTACAGCCTTTGGACTTGATCGCCTGCACGCTGCGGTGCACGTGACCCGAGGCGTCGGGGTGAAAGCTGATGTAGTCGGCGCCGGCATCGGCAAAGGCGGCGGCCAAGGCATCGACCGGCTGCACCATCAGGTGCACGTCAATCGGCAC
>CANFXC010000100.1 GCA_947450765.1 Comamonadaceae bacterium
CGCTCAAACAAGTAGGCGTAGTCGCTGGCGTTCAGGTCACTGAACTGCAGGTAATGTTTGATCGGCATGGGGGTGTTGGTGTTCATGCCTTTTCCTTCAGCAGTTGATGGATGAGCGGGCACAAAATGCTGACCACTTCGTCGGCTTCGTCGGTGGTCATGATGAGCGATGGCACCAAGCGAATGACCGTGTCAGCGGTGACGCTGATGAGCAGTCCGTTGGCTGCGCAGCGCTCAACCAACTCGCTGCAGGGCAGGGTCAACTCAACTCCCAGCATGAGGCCGCGGCCACGAATTTCCCTCAAACCGGGCAGGCCGCCAAGCTCGCGCGTCAGTGCAGCTTTCAGGTGATCACCGACCGTCACGGCGTTGGCCAGCAAACCGTCTTCTTCCATGATTCGGATGGTTTCCACGCCGGCGCGCATGGCCAGCGGGTTGCCGCCAAAGGTGCTGCCGTGGTTGCCGGGTGCAAAAATATGGGCGGCCTTGGGACCTGCCACCACGGCGCCCACCGGCACGCCAGAACCCAAGCCTTTGGCCAGCGGCATCACGTCCGGCTTGATGCCGGCCCATTGATGCGCAAACCATTTGCCGGTGCGGCCCATGCCGCACTGCACTTCGTCAATCATCATCAGCCAGTCTTGCTCGTCACACAGCTGGCGTACTTGCTGCAGGTATTGCGTGTCCATCGGGATGACACCGCCTTCACCCTGAATAGCTTCCAAAAATACCGCCACCACATTGGGGTTGCCGAGCGTTGCCTTTTTCAGGGCCTCGATGTTGTTCAGTGGTACGCGCACAAAGCCTTCCACTAGGGGGCCAAAACCGGCCTGCACTTTGGGGTTGCCGGTGGCACTGAGTGTGGCAATGCTGCGGCCATGAAAGGCTTTCTCATAGACCACGATTTCGGGCTTGGTGATGCCCTTGTCGTGGCCGAATTTACGCGCCAGTTTGAGGGCCGCTTCATTGGCCTCCAGCCCGGTCGAGCAGAAGAACACATTGGTCAGTCCCGACAGTTCGACCAGCTTCGCGGCCAACGCTTCTTGCAGGGGGATATGGTAGTAATTGGAGGTGTGGATCAGCTTGCCGATCTGCTCTTGCAGGGCGGGCACCAGCTTGGCGTGGTTGTGACCGAGCGTGTTGACGGCGATGCCGCCGAGCGCATCCAGATAAGCCTTGCCGTTGATGTCCCAGACCCTGCAGCCCTGACCATGTGAGAGGGCCAGCGGCAGACGGCCGTAGGTGTTCATGACATGTGGGGATGTGGCTTCTTTGGCGACGGGAATGGCAGCGTTCATGGCAGACGGGACTTTCGCTTAAAACTGGAAGCTTGATTTTAGGCGCAGACCGTGGCGCTTCCGTGACCGCCGCAATGACCACAAAGCGGCTCTCGCTCGAGCTGTAGTCTTATATAAGATAGAATGATTGTGCAGTGCAGCATAGTCCGGACACCCCGGCCTTGTACCGCATCAACAGGTCCTACAAGCAGCCTATACCGATGGTCTCCAGCAGCGCCAAAGAAATCTTTATCCAGGGTCTGACCCTCGAGGGAAAAACCTTCCGCCCTAGCGATTGGGCCGACAGGTTGTGTGGCGTGATGAGCCAGTTCAGGCCCGGTGGCCCGCAACCCGGCAGTCACCTGACCTATTCGCCGTGGTGTGTGCCCACCCTGGTGAACGGCGTTAAATGTGTCGTTGTTAACAGCAAACTGCGTGAGGCTGAACCCATGGCTTGGGACTTCGCCCTGAACTTCGCCAAAGACAATGCCCTGCAAGTTGCAGAAGCGTGTCTTTTGCCTGACGTGCCTAAATCTAAAACCTGATCCGAAGCCTGAAAAACGCGGGCATGAAAAAACCGCCCTGAGGCGGTTTGTTCACTTTACTGCAGCGCACCCTACAAAACGGCGGATGTCACTTGTGCGGCATCCGGGCGATTTGCCTAATGAATTAGGCGGCTTTCAGGGCCAGGGCTTTCACCTTGGCGGACAGGCGGCTCTTGTCACGAGCAGCCTTGTTTTTGTGGAAGATGCCTTTGTCAGCGATCGTGTCCACAATGCTCTGCGCCTTGGCGAAGAGTTCTGCAGCTTTGGTTTTGTCACCAGTCAAAACGGCTTTTTCAACGTTTTTAACAGCGGTGCGGTATTTAGAACGCAGCGAGGTGTTCGCAGCATTCAGTTTGACGTCTTGACGAACGCGTTTGCGACCGGAAGCAAGGCGTGGGTTTTTTTTCTTGGGTTTGGCGGTGGCCATATATAAATTCCTTTAATCCTGGGGAGGAGTCTGTGGATGATGCAGCAAAGCCCACGATTATATGCCACGCTGGTTGTCGGCCCCTACGCTTCTCACTGCGTGTACTTGGTTGCCCTTAAACTCCTGCTGTGTCACTTTTCAAAGCCGCCTCTACTGTCTCCCTGCTCACGCTGGTGTCTCGCATCACGGGGCTGGCGCGTGAACTGCTGATCGCCTCGACTTTTGGCGCCAGCGCCATGACGGACGCTTTCAATGTGGCGTTTCGCATTCCCAATTTGTTCAGACGCATGTTTGCCGAAGGGGCTTTCAGCCAGGCTTTTGTGCCTGTGCTGGCGGCCAGCAAAGCACATGACGGCGAGGCGGTCACGCGTTTGCTGATTGACCGAGTCGCCAGTTTGCTGGTCTGGGTGTTGTTGTTGACGTGTGTGCTGGGTGTGGCTGCTGCGCCGCTGCTGGTCTGGGCGATGGCCAGCGGTTTGCAGCAAGACCCGCGCGGTTTCGACGCGGCTGTCGTCATGACGCGCTGGATGTTCCCCTACATCGGCTTCATGTCGCTGGTGGCCTTGTCGGCTGGTGTGCTCAACACTTGGAAGCGCTTTGCCGTGCCTGCCGCCACGCCGGTGCTGTTGAATCTGAGCATGATTGCTGCCGCTTGGCTTGGTGCGCCCTGGCTGAAAACACAAGGAATTGAGCCGGTCTATGCGCTGGGCGCTGGCGTCATGGTGGGCGGTATGTTGCAGCTTGTCGTGCAGATTCCGGCGCTGCTGCGGCTAGGTTTGCTGCCCAACATCAGTCTAGGCGTGAAGGGGGTTCGCACGGCCTGGAGTGATCCGGCTACGCGCAGCATTGCCAAGCTCATGTTGCCGGCCTTGCTCGGCGTCAGCGTGGCGCAAATCTCGCTGCTCATCAACACCCAGATCGCCTCGCATTTGCAAGCCGGCAGCGTCAGTTGGCTGACCTATGCAGACCGCTTGATGGAGTTTCCAACGGCCTTGCTCGGTGTCGCCTTGGGTGTCGTGCTGATGCCGCAACTGGCCGGTGCGCGCGCCGCGAACGACACGCAAAAATACTCCGCCATGCTTGACTGGGGTTTGCGCTTAGTGGTCTTGCTGGCTGTCCCCAGCGCGGTGGCTTTGCTGACGTTTGCGCAGCCTTTGGTGGCCACGCTGTACCACTATGGCGCTTTCACGGACGCCGATGTGCTGCAGACCACGCGCGCACTCATGGGTTACGGCTTGGGCCTGCTCGGACTGGTTGCCATCAAGGTGCTGGCGCCCGGTTTTTACGCTAATCAAGACATCAAGACGCCGGTGCGAATTGCCATCGTGGTGCTGGTTCTCACGCAATTGCTCAACCTTGTATTGGTGCCGTATTTTCAGCATGCCGGCTTGGCTCTGGCGATTGGTATTGGAGCGTTGATCAATGCGAGCTGGCTGCTGATCGGTCTGATCCGCCGCGGCAGTTACCAGCCGTTGCCAGGCTGGGGTCGTTTTAGTTTGCAGGTTGTTTTTGCCAGTGCGCTGCTGGCCGCTTTTTTATGGTGGGCGGCCAGCGCTGTGAGTTGGACCGGCTTGCGTAGTCTTTACGGTCAACGCATTGGCTTGTTGTCACTGGTCTTGTTGGGCTCAGCCGTGCTGTATTTCACTGCCTTGCGGGCTACCGGCCTGAAGGTGCGTCAGCTGTTCGGGCGCTGAGCGTCTCGACCTTGCAATATCCGTTGTCTGCATGATGGCCTAACTTGTGAGAAAGTAGCGATATGCCATTGAAATTAGAAGTCCCGTCCCCGCTGCAATATTTTTCAAGTTTGGTGCAAAGCGACGAGCACTTTCCCCTGCTTGAAGCCGCCGTCAGCTTGGCTCAAGACGAATACCCTGAGCTGGACGTTGAGCAAGTGCTGGGGGAGGTGGACCAGCTGCTGGCTCGTTTGAAGCGGCGCCTGCCACCGGATGCATCTGCCTTGCAAAAACTGCGCGTGCTGAACCAGTTTTTCTTTCGCGACCTCAACTTTGGCGGCAACGTCAACGACTACTACGATCCCGACAATAGTTTTCTCCATGCGGTGCTGCAAACCCGCCGCGGTATTCCGATCACCTTGGCGGTGGTGTGGCTGGAGTTGGCGGTCGGTCTAGATTTGAATGCGCGCGGGGTGGCCTTTCCAGGTCACTTCATGGTCAAGGTGAACTTGCCCAAAGGGCAGGTCGTGATCGATCCATTCACCGGCCAATCGCTGAGCCGGGAAGAGTTGGCTGAGCGGCTGGAGCCTTTTCGCCAGCGCCATGCGCTGGCCGAAGATTTTGAGGTGCCCATCGGTCTGTACCTGCAAGCTGCTGCACCGCGCGACATCATCGAGCGCATGCTGCGCAACCTCAAAGAGATTCACAAAATGCAGGAAGACTGGTCGCGCCTGATCGCGGTGTTGGACCGGCTGTTGGTGTTGCATCCGACGGCTTGGTCAGAGCACCGCGACCGGGGTTTGGCATTGGCCGAGCAGGGTGAACTGGAACGCGCGTTGATTGACTTGGAAACGTACTTGGCACGCGCGGAAGATGCACTGGATTTAGACGAAGTGGCCGATCGGTTGGCTGATTTACGACGCGCATGCGGTTAAATCGAAATAATTAGTAACTAAATACTTTTAAATTTATTTTGGTGTAGAGTGTCTTCAATCGTTATATCGATAAGCGTATTTATCTGGATGATGACAGCTATTTCAGGCTAGACCGTCTTTCACAACAACTTTCTGAGGAATTTCACATGAACCCATTTAAACGCCTGCTTGCTTCCATGCTGATTGCCAGTACTACTTTGATGGGCTTGCCAATGGCTGCACACGCTGGTTTGGTCACAACAGAAGAAGTCGCTGCAGTGCCATCCGCTTTGGCTGAAAGCAATCGTGACAAAGTCACGGCATTTTTGAGCCGTGACGATGTTCGCGCTGAACTTGAAGTCCAGGGCGTCAGCGCTACGGCTGCCACTGACCGTGTGCAGGCCATGACCGATGCTGAAGTGGCTCAATTGGCCTCGCGTGTTGACCAAGCACCTGCCGGCGCTGGCGTTCTCGGTGTCGTCTTCACAGTCTTCATTGTTTTGCTGGTCACCGACATCTTGGGTTTGACCAAAGTCTTCCCCTTCACCCGATCGGTTCGATGAACGGTCCTGACCGCCGCTCGTTCGAATGGAACCCCGCCTTGGCGGGGTTTTTCGTTACGGCCGCACTCGTGCTGTCCGGTTGCGCGACACCTCAAGTGAGCCAGCTCGCGCGGGACTTTCCAATTTCAGCAACTGGAACTTCAGGCATCGCCGCGCTTGGCGACAGCGATTCGTCGACTCAGCCAAGATCAGCGTTGCCCATGGCTGCGAGCATTCCCGGTGTGCCTTTCTTTCCCCAAGATGATTTCCAATGTGGCCCCGCTGCATTGGCCATGGTGGCGCAACACGCCGGCGTGAAAGTGCTGCCCGACGAGCTGACCGAGCAGGTTTACGTGCCCGGTCGCAAAGGCTCTTTTCAGGTCGAAATGCTGACGGCCACCCGGCGCCAAGCGCTGGTCGCGTACCCGCTTAGGCCGCAACTCGAAGACCTGCTGCGCGAGGTCGCCAGCGGCAACCCGGTGCTGGTCTTTCAAAACCTCTCGTTGCAGATTTACCCGATTTGGCACTACGCTGTGGTGATCGGTTTTGACCGGGAGCGCAACACGGTCGTGCTGCATTCCGGCGTGACCGAGCGGCTGGAGATGTCGCTGTTCACGTTTGAAAGAACCTGGGCTCGTGGTGAGTATTGGTCGATGGTGGCCTTGCCGCCAGAACGTTTGCCGGCGACTGCACAGGCTGAGAGTTTCACGGCTGCCGTGGCTGGGCTGGAAAGGGTGCAGCCAGCCGCCGCTCAGGTGGCTTACAAGACCGCTCTGAAGGCTTGGCCTGGGCAGCATGCCGCCATGATCGGTCTTGGCAATGCTGCCTATGCCTTGGGGCAAAAAGAAGAGGCGGCTGCCCGTTTTGAGTCAGCGACCCAGGAACATGCCGATTTTGCCGATGCTTGGAACAATCTGGCGCAAGTCCGGTTGGAGCAGGGACGTTTGCCGGAGGCCGCGAAAGCGATCAAGCGGGCCGTGCAGATTGGCGGCCC
>CANFXC010000101.1 GCA_947450765.1 Comamonadaceae bacterium
CTGGCTGAAAGACATCGACTACGAAAAACATTTGTACGACGCCGAAGACAGCGAGAAAGTCGCCGCTGCGCGTTGGACCAATGTGATGGATTTTTGCGACTGGATGGCGCAGCGCTGCGGCGGTCAGATTGAAGACACCTCTGGCACCACCGTCGAGAAAGAACGCAAGACCATGCTCGAAGTGGTGCAAACCATCGCGCTGCTGTCGACCATCAGCGAACGCGAAGGCGACCAAGACGTCGTCACGCTGTCCACCCTGCACGCCGCCAAAGGACTGGAGTGGCCGCACGTGATGTTGGTCAGCTGCGTCGAAGGGCTGCTGCCCTTCAAGCTCGGCGAAGACGACGCCGAGGCCAGCGCCGAGAGCATTGCGCTGCGCCTGCAAGAAGAACGCAGGCTGATGTACGTTGGCATCACACGCGCCCAACGCACGCTGTTGGTGAGCTGGCTGCGCCGGCGTAAAAAAGGCCGCGAGATGATTGCCGGCACACCCAGCCGTTTCATCGCCGAAATGGGCCTCGACAAAACCACGGTCAAAGAAGACCCTCGCGAAAAAATTCGTGCCTTGCGTGCCGAATTTGCACAGCGTGCGGTCGACAGCGCCGCAGCGCAAGCCTTGGCTGAAGCTAAAACTAAAACTCCAACTTGACGTTTGTAGAAAGGTCCATGCCATGACAACATTTTCAACACGTCAATTCATCGTTGGGCAGCGAGCCTTGTTCGTCAGCTTGACGCTACTGCTTGTGTTGAACAACGGCATGACACAACCAAAACCTCAAATGCCTGTACCAGCCAAAGCCTGCCCGGCAGCGCAACAAGTTCAAGTGCAAGATCTGCACGGTCAGTGGACGGTGGAGTTCACCAGCCCGCCGCGGGGCTTGCCGGCCAAAGCCACGCTGCAGCTTCAGCGTCATGCAGAGTACAGCGAGAGCTTGGCGGGAACATTGCTGCGCGACTTCAGCACGGTACCCGGTGGCAAAGTACCTGGCCATTCCCCGCGCGCCCAAGTCGTTGGAGACTTGGAAGGTGGTTTGCTCATGCTTGATGAGTCCTCCAACGGCATCAATCTGACCGCCGGCTGGGATGGCAAGGTCGTGGACGGCAGTTGCGGGGAGATCATCCAAGGTGTCTGGAAAGACCTGAGCAGTGATGCCCCGCCAGACGCTGCCGACGTACCCTTCACCATGCGCCAAACCAGCGGGTGGTGAAGCAAGTCACCGCTGAAATTCAGCTGTCCAGCTGAATCTTTTGCTCTTTAGCAACTCTTGTCCAACGCTCTATGTCAGCCTTGACATAAGCGCCAAAAACCTCTGGCGACATCGGCACCAAAGCGACCGCTTCAGCGGCTAATTTTTCCTTGAAGTCCGGCTGCGCCAGTACTCTGACCAAGGCTTCGTTGAGCTGCTTGATGAGGCCCGGCGACATGCCCGCCGGTCCCATGATGCCGTACCACTGCTCGCCATCAAAACCCTTCAAGCCAAGCTCTTCAAATGTCGGTACATCCTTGAGTAACTCATGCCGATGCTTGCCCGTCACCGCCAAGGGCCGCATGCGCCCACTGCGGATATGCGGCAAGGCACCCGCCAAACTGGGGAATGCCGCCTGCGTCTGACCCCCCATCAAATCGACGTTCGACGGAGCCACCCCGCGGTAGGGTACATGCGTCATGGTCAAGCCCGTTTGCAGTTTGAAAAGCTCACCCACCAAGTGCGTTAGTGAACCTGCTCCGGCCGAGCCGTAAGCGATGTTGCCCGCCTGCTTACGGGCGTAGTCAATGAACGTTTTGACGTCGTTCACCGGCAAGCCCGGATAGACACACAGCACGTTGGGGGCCGTGCCAATCATGCCAATAGGTGTGAAATCGCGCAGCGCGTCGTATGGCAGTTTGCGTGTGGCTGGTGCCGTGCCGTGGGTCGCCACGTAGGCCTGAATCAACGTGTAGCCGTCGGGCGTTGCGCGGGCGACGTTTTGTGCCGCAATCGCACCCCCTCCGCCAGAGATGTTGTCGACCACAAAGGTCTGACCCAACTCCTTTCCCAAGCGCTCACCTGTCGCGCGGGCAATCATGTCGGCACCACCGCCGGCGGACACCGGAACGACGAAGCGAATCGGCTTAACAGGATAGGCGGATGAGCCCATTTGCGATTGGGCAAAAGAACCCAAGCTAAGCCCTGGGATGGAGATTAAAAAGTCTCTTCGTTTGATCAATGGCAATGCGTTCCCCTTTGTGGATCAAACCGTGTCGGCTTAACCACCATGCTTTTTCAAAAAATTCATCATGGCCTCGTTGAACACCGCTTCCTGTTCAATGTTGGCGATGTGCGCGGCGTCCTTGATCATCAAGAACTCAGAGTCCTTGATGTTGGCGTGCATTTGCTTTGGGCGTTTGCACACGTTGCCAAGGCTATCAACCCCATGAACGCAACACAAACCACACTTTGTGAAAGTCGATAAGGCAACGGATTAGATGTCATATTTACCTTTTTATGTTGGTAGTCAGTTCAGTGAATGAGCAGGCCGCCGTTGACATCAAGCGATGCGCCTGTAATGTAGGAGGACAGCGGCGATGCTAAAAAGAGGCAGGCACCCGCAATGTCTTGTGGTTCTCCTAAACGGCCGAGCGGAACCTGCGCCGTCAATTGGTCACGGGTAGCATCGTCAAAGACATTGATATTCATTGACGTTGAGATCACACCCGGATTGATGGCGTTCACACGAATACCAGCCGGTCCTAGCTCCCTTGCCATCGCGCGCATGAGACCTAGAATGCCCCCTTTGGACGCCGCATAGTGGGCACCTCCAAGTAATCCCCCTCCGCGCTGGGCGGCGATCGAGGCAATGCAGACAATGGCTCCTTCGCGCCGCAGAAAAGGGATGCAGGCTTGCGACATGTGCAGTGTGCCGCGCAGGTTTACGTCGAGCACAGCATCGTAGTCCTCGCGTGTAATTTGGGTGATGCGTTGCGCGCCTAATACCCCCGCGTTATTTAGCAGTACGTGGACTCCACCCCAGCGCGCTTGGACTAGCTGAACGGCCTTCGTACAAGCTTCGGCAGAGCGCACGTCAACGCCAATACCGATGGCATCTTCTCCAAGCAAATCTGCAGCAGCAGCAACTGCAGTTTCGTCTATATCAATAAGCGCTACGCGTGCACCGTGAGCGATGAAAAGCTGGGCTGCAGCAAAGCCGATGCCCTGCTTATTCCCCGCACCAGTAATGATCGCTACTTTGTTCTTCAACAACATATCTAAAACCCTAGTAGTGTTTAAAAAAATAGAAGCCCGGCACATGCCGCGCGATTGAGTCTGGCTGGCGGTGGCTATGGGAGCACTTTTTCGGCGCGATAGCGCCCAAGGCTCGAAAGCAGGTCCTCTTGCGTGTCAATAAATTGGTCGAAACCAAAGCTGCGAGCCTTCAACACAGAGGACATGTCGTCCCATTCACCCCGGAAGAAGAAATCAGCCCAAGTCCAACTCACAATCCGATCAAGTGACGTCGGCCTTAGACCATGTTCGACGACGATACGATCCCAGACCATTGACTTACCAATCATGTACTCGGCAAGCTTTGTTGGCACGACTTTGCCGCAGGGCATCCCGAAGGCTTCGGCCAGTAACGGCCAGACGTTTTTCCATCGGAAGTAGTCGCCGTTGTGGACATTAAAATCTTGATTGGCGCATTTAGAAGATGTGGCTGCCCACAACATCGCGGCGTTAACGAGCGATACGTCTGACACCATGGTCAGCGATTCATAAGCAGCGTGGGTTCCAGGGAAATCCAGCGGTCTTCCCTCGGCACGCTGCACGGCGGCATAAGCTCCAATCGCAGCCATCATGTTGTTGGGATTACCAACATTAAAGCCATTGATAAAGTGGGGCCTGAGTGTCGAAAAACTCCATGTTTGGCCCTGCTGCGCTGCAGTCAACCAATCATGTTGATCGTAGTAAAAGTTGGAGCCCTTATGGCGCGGATCACTTTCCCGCGCAGGCGTGCGGTAAGGACCAAGGTGGCTTCCGTACCATTTCGTGCCATGCACTAAGCACACATGACGGAGCTTTTTTACCGGGTCAAGGAACGGTGTCACCGCGTTGCGTAGCATGCTCAAATTGGAAGCCACTTGCTCGTCGGATGTCTGCCGCACAGCCAATGCGGCGAAGAATAAATAGTCAACAGAACCTAGGCTGCCTAACGCTACTCGACTGGCCTCATGATCAAGAAGGTCAGTCGCAACCCCGATTGCACCAGTGGACTGCAAAATTGGCGTTCTTGCGAGGCCCAACAGCTTCCATCTTGTCTTCTCGCTCAGGTGTCTGAGCATGTTACTTCCAACGATGCCATTAGCGCCAACCACTAAGGCCACGCGTGACTCATCTTGCAGTTCATTTTTATTCATTACCGAGCGGGGCCTTCGTGGGTCGTCACTCCGGCAGCATGATCTGTCGGAGTGATGCAGGTTTCATCAGTCCAGCTGAATGCCGACTTCCTTGATGATCCGACCGAGACGCGCGGCCTCAGACTTCACATATGTATCCATCTCTGAAGCCGAGCTCTGCAGAGGCTCAATGCCAGCCTCGACCAGCTTTCGACGGGTTTCTGGGTCGTTGACAGCCACGATATAAGCCTCACGCAGCTTATCTGTAATTGCGGCCGGCGTTCCTTTGGGTGCTGCTAGAGCGATCCAGAACCAAGCTTCAAACCCCGGGTAAACCGAGGCAAGCGGCGGTATGCCAGGGAGTACCGGGCTGGCTTGCGTTGACGTAACCGCAAGCGCTCGAAGCTTTCCGCCGGCCAGTTGTGCCTTCGAAGGTGCGTAATCCATGAACATCATGCCAATATTGCCGCTCAGTAGGTCGGGCATTGCTGGCCCCGAGCCTCGGTATGCCAAGTGTATTAAGCGTACTCCTGCTCCTTTAATGAACATTTCTGCTGCAAGGTGTGATGGTCCTCCGTTGCCGGCGCTTCCATAGCTGATCGTGCCAGGTGGAGCCTTCTGTACCGCGGTAATGAATTCAACTAGCGAAGTTTGCGGATGTACCTTGGGATTTACCAAGAGCAGATACGGCGAGCGCCCAGCCAAAGTGATGGGCGTTAAATCGCGCACGGGATCGTAACTAAGTCTCTGGTACAGGTGGGGATTAGTGGAGAAAGTAGAGACATCGCCCAACAAAATGCGATAGCCATCCGGCTTGGCACGGGCGACTTCGGATGCTGCAATTGCAGTACCTCCGCCCGGCTTGTTCTCGATGACAACTGGCTGTCCCAGTCTCTCGCCCATCTTTGGTGCAATGGTCCGAGCAAAGATGTCAGCACCGCCGCCTGGGCCGTAGGGAACGATGATAGTGACCGGATTTTGAGGGAATGCTGTCTGGGCATGGACCTGCACCGCTGTACTGGTTGCCAACAATCCAACCGCTAGAACTTGACGAAAAACGCTCATGGTTTGTCTCCTTTTGTATGTGGTTTTGCACATTTCTCATTTAACTAAAATCTCATCTTGTGCGATTATCATTAAATCGCAGCTTGTGTCAATTTTGTTTTTTTAGGAAATGGTGAGCTTTAAATATGAGTAGTCTGGACAAGATGCTGAGCCTCCTGAGCCTCTTTAGCGACAGCAAAGTCGAGATCGGGCATGACGAAGTAGCCGCCGTTTTAAAATGCTCAAGGGCTACGGCTTATAGGTATCTGAAGGCAATGGGGAGCACTGGCGTACTGGCCTCGCCTAGCAGTGGCACGTTTGTCTTGGGCCCTCGCGTCATTGAATTAGATCGATTGATACGACGCAACGACCCCTTGCTAACCGCAGCGAGGCCTTTAATGGAGGAGCTCAATGCTGAGCTCGATATCAGCGTCATGCTCTGTAGTTATTACGGAGAAAACGTTTTGTGTACAGACTCTATTTGGACCGAAACGGGAGGAGGCCGTCGTGACTATGAGCGAGGCAGGCCCATGTCGATCTTTGCTGGGTCCATGGCTAAAGTCATTTTGGCTAATATTTCACCCTATCAGAGGCGTAATCTCATGCTTCATCACGCAAAGGAATTGCAGCAAGCTGGCTTGGGTGCGAACTGGAAAGAATTTAGCGCTCACATGCGGCGCATCCGCAGAGCGGGGGTCTGCGTTACTCGCGGCGAAGTCGTGCCTGACTTGACAGGAGTGGCGGCCCCGATTTTCGACCCTGACAACCGGGTGTTGGGTAGCGTCACCCTCGTTGTCGATGATGTGCAATTACGTCGTGTTGAGGTTTCGGTGCTGCGGGCACGCATAGAAGAATCTGCCAATCGAA
>CANFXC010000102.1 GCA_947450765.1 Comamonadaceae bacterium
CTTGACCGTCGGCAGCGGTCCTGCAACCAGGCCGGTCCGGTCGCCGTCTGTTGGGTAGCCCGTCGCAACGATGTTTCGCAGGCCTGCAAAGAGCACTGAGTTGAGCGGGTAGTAGATGCCGTAGGCGGCGTAAAACGAGTGGGTGAAATGGGAGTTTTTATAAAATCCACCCTCGATTTCGTCCCGCCAGTTGCCGACTCCTTTGAGTGCGCAAGTCAAACCGAGGCCGGTATTGATCTCATTTCTTTTGTCGCTTGGGGGGCTGTTGGCGTCGTCAAAATGCTTGGACAACCCGTTCACATTGAGCTCTGGATGAGCGCACCAGTCAGCCGCCAGCGCGTGCCATGACAAACCCAACATCAGGCAACTGATGCAAGGTTTTTTCCAGCGTTGATGAAGTTGAGGAAAGCCCATGTTTTTCTCCATGAGCCCCTATTAACTGTGTTTTATGAATTTAAAAACTGATTTTTACAGTGTGGTTTCAACCCTTACCGATTGCCACGTTGAAGCTCAGATTGCTGGTGAGCACCTCAGTGTTGCAGCTGCCGTGCCAACAGCTCGGCCACATGAATCGCTTCACGTTGAGCGCCGTCGCGGATCTGATGACGGCAGCTGGTGCCGTCGGCCACCACGATGGCGTCGGGTTGTTTGCGTACTGCGGGCAGCAAGCTGAGCTCGGCCATCTGCATCGACACCTCATAGTGGCTGGCCTCGTAGCCAAAGCTGCCCGCCATGCCGCAGCAGCTCGACTCGATCAGCTCAGGTTGGGCGCCCGGAATCAACTTGAGCACGTCGATGATCGGGCTGACCGCACCAAAGGCTTTTTGGTGGCAATGGCCGTGCAGCAAGATGGCTTGGTCGGTGGCTTTGAGTTGTGACTTGAGCGCTTCGAGTTTACCGGCGGTCGCTTCACGGGCCAAAAATTCTTCAAACAGCAGCGCGTGATCGCTGATGGTTTGCGCTGCGGGGCCCAAGCCCATCACCAGCATTTCATCGCGCAGGGTGAGCAGGCAAGAAGGCTCCAGACCGACGATGGCAATGCCTTTTTCAGCGAAGGGTAAGAGCGAGGCGACCACTTCACGGGCTTTGACTTTGGCTTCGTCAATCATGCCGTTGGCCAAGTAGGTGCGGCCGCAGCACAGGTGCTTGCCATCGGCTTTGGCCTTGGTGGCCACGTGCACGGTGTAGCCGGCGGCTTGCAGCACTTGCAGTGCCGCCAGCGCATTGCCTGCCTCGAAGGTGCCGTTGAAGGTGTCGATAAACAGCACCACGGGTTTGCTGGCAGTCAGAACTTCTTCAAATGTGGCTGTCTGGAGTTGTTGGGCTGGGGCGTCTTCTTGTTGCGATGTTGCGTTTGAGAGCTGTTGCCAGAAGGTCTGGCGTTGCCATTGCGGCAGCGTGCGACGGGCTGAAAAGCCGATGATTTTTTCGCTCAGCGCGGCCAGCCCTGGCAGCTTGTCGCGCAAGTTCAGTAGCGGCGCCCAGCGGCTGGCCCAGTGGGCATAGTCGGGCAGACTGGCGATGAGTTTGTCTTTCAGCGTGTAGCCGTGCCGTGCCTTGTAGTGGTGCAAGAACTCGACCTTCATCTTGGCCATGTCGACGCCGGTTGGGCAATCGCGTTTGCAGCCTTTGCAGCCGACGCATAAATCGAGCGCGTCATGCACCGCTTGGCTGGTGAAAGCGTCTTCGGGCTTTTCGCCTGCTTGTACGCCTTGGAGCTGACCCGAAAGTGCCAAGCGCAGCGTGTTGGCGCGGCCGCGTGTCAGGTGTTTTTCGTCGCGTGTGACGCGGTAGCTGGGGCACATGGTGCCAGCGTCAAACTGGCGGCAGTGGCCGTTGTTGTTGCACATCTCTACCGCTTTGGCCAAGCCTTGGGCCGGGTCGCCACCGGTTCCTGGGGCGGTGGTCATTTCGGTCACCGGATTGCTTTGCACGTCCCAGGCGCGCCAGTCGAGTGCGGTCTTGATCGGGATGACTTTGTAGCTGGGCGGAAAGCGCATGAGCCGCGTGTCGTCCATTTTGGGCGGGTCGATCATGCGCTGCGGGCAGAGCAAGTTCAGCGGGTCCATCGCTTCCTTGATGCTGGCAAACGCCTGCGTGATTTGCGGCCCGAATTGCCATGAAATCCATTCGCCCCGGCACAGGCCGTCGCCGTGTTCACCGCTGTATGCCCCTTTGAATTTATGTACCAGCGCTGAGGCTTCTTCGGCAATTGCCCGCATCTTGACAGCGCCTTCACGGCGCATGTCCAGAATCGGCCGCACGTGCAGCGTGCCGACGGAGGCGTGGGCGTACCAAGTGCCTTTGCTGCCGTGGCGTTTGAAGACTTCGGTCAGCGCGTCGGTGTATTCGGCCAAGTGCTCCAGCGGCACAGCGCAGTCTTCGATGAAGCTCACCGGCTTGCCGTCGCCCTTCAGGCTCATCATGATGTTGAGGCCAGCCTTGCGCACTTCCCACAGGTTTTTTTGTGGCGCGTCTTCGGTCATTTCCACCACCGAGCCGGGCAGGCCGAGGTCGCCCATGAGCTCCACCAGCTCGCGTATTTTGGGCAACAAGTCGGCCTTGGACGCGCCTGAAAATTCAACCAGCAAAATCGCGTCGGGCTGACCCAGCAGCGCGGTGCGAACCGTCGGCGCAAAGGCCGGGTTTTGCAGCGACAGCTCGATCATGGTGCGGTCTACCAGCTCGACTGCCGACAGGCCGCCACCGAGTTTGACGATGTGCTGCGCGGCATCCATGGCCGCGTAAAAGGTCGGGAAGTTCACCACGCCCAAGACCTTGGCGCGTGGCAGTTCGCTGAGTTGCAGCGTCAGGTTTTTGGTCAGTGCCAGCGTGCCTTCGCTGCCCACCAGCAAGTGCGCCAGATTGACCGAGCCGTCAGCGGTGTAAGGGCGTTCGCTCTGGTTGTCAAAGATGTCGAGGTTGTAGCCACCGACCCGGCGCAGGACCTTGGGCCAGCGTGCGTGCAAGTCGGGCGCAAGTTGCTCGGCCAAGGCGCGCACGTAGTCGCCCAGTTCGCGTGACTTGCCGCTGCTGCTGGCGTAGTCACCCAGTGTCAGCAACGTGCCGTCTGATGTCCAAGCCTGCGCGCCGCGCACGTTGTGGACCATGTTGCCGTAGGCAATGCTGCGGCTGCCGCAGGAGTTGTTGCCCGCCATGCCGCCCAGCGTGGCTTGCGCGCTGGTCGAGACATCGACCGGATACCACAGGCCGTGTTTTTTCAGGCTGGCGTTCAAGTGATCGAGCACCAAGCCGGGTTCGACTACCGCGATGCGTTCAGCAGGGTCCACTGCCAAGATGTTGCGAACGTATTTGGAGTGGTCGATGACCAGCCCTGCACCCACCGTCTGGCCGCATTGGCTGGTACCACCGCCGCGTGCCACGATGGGCACGCCCAAGTCGCGGCAGATCTCCAGCGCCAGCGCGACGTCTGCGCTGCTGCGCGGTACAAAGACACCGGTCGGCATGCTTTGGTAGATCGAGGCGTCGGTGGCGTAGCGGCCTTTGTCGGCGGCTGAAAACAAGACTTCGCCCTGGGTTTCGCTGGCCAGCCGTGCTGCCAGTCGCCCGGCGACTTCGTTGTTGCTCTGGGACACCTTGTCGTAGGTGTTGTTGTGCTCGTGAGCTTGGGCTTGCCGGGCGACGTTAGGGGGCAGCGGGGCGTTCATGCCTGCTCTCCTTCGCCGGCTTCACCTGCTTCACGGCTGCGCTGCGCTTGTGCCAGCTGGGCCATCACCACATCACGCTTGTTGTTCAAGTGGCGCAGCAGCACGGCACGCATGGCGGCTGGGTTGCGCTGAGTCAGGGCGTCGATCATTTGTTCGTGTTCTTTCATGGCGGCGCTCCATTTGTCGCCGTCTTGGTTGGATCTAAAACGCAGTGCTTGCAGCCGCGCATTGACTTGCCGGTAGGTGGCGCTCAGCACCGGGTTTTTGGCCGCGGCATTGATGGCAGCATGAATCGCCGAGTTGAGCCGGTAATAAGCCGGCAAGTCGCGCCGTGTGTAGGCGGCCAGCATTTCGTAATGCATGGCCTGGATCTCGACCAGTTCGGCGTCTGTGATGCGCTCTGCCGCCAGTTCGCCGGATTGCGCTTCGAGTCCTGCCATGACCTCAAAGGTGTTGAGCACATCGGCTTGGCTCAACTCGACGGCAATCGCGCCGCGGTTCGGCAACAGCTCGACCAAGCCTTCAGCCGCCAGCATCTTGATGGCCTCACGCAAGGGCGTGCGCGAGACGTTCAGGACCTCGCTGAGTTCGCGTTCGTTGAGTTTGGCGCCCGGGGCAATGCGGCTTTCGACCAGCATTTCTCGCAGGCGCAGCGCCACTTGTTCATGCAGGGTGGTTCTGGGTGTGGGGTTCAGGGAAATGATGTCAGCGCTCATGGTGAAATTTTGTATGCAAAATTTCCGGATGTCAAACACAAAGTGAACCGTTTTAAAGTGATTAAAACCATCTGCTTGTGAGATTTTCTGGTATCTGCCCTATTGACAAAAATATTTTGTATGCAAAAAATGCAGACTCATTCACGGAGCCTTCCCATGCAAACGCTTGACTTTCACCCCACGGGCCGCCACTTTTTGCAAATTCCAGGGCCTTCGCCGGTCCCTGACCGCGTGTTGCGCGCCATGAGTTATCCGACCATTGACCACCGGGGCCCCGAGTTCGGGGTGCTCGGGCTCAAGGTCTTAGCCGATATTCAGACCCTCTTCCAAACCCGGCAGCCGGTGATCATTTACCCGGCCTCCGGCACAGGCGCCTGGGAGGCCGCTTTGGTCAACACCTTGAGCGCTGGCGACCATGTGCTGATGTACGAAACTGGGCACTTTGCCGCGCTGTGGAACAAGCTGGCCGTGCGGCTCGGCCTGAAGACCGAGGTGATGGGCTTGCCCGGCCCGGACGCCTGGCGACACGGTGTTCGCGCTGATTTGATTGAAGCGCGGCTGAAGGCGGACACAGCCCACAGCATCAAGGCGGTTTGCGTCGTGCACAACGAAACCTCGACGGGCGTCACCAGCAACATCGCCGCCGTGCGCAAAGCCATCGACGCGGCCAAACACCCGGCCTTGCTCTTGGTCGACACCATCTCAGGCCTCGGTTCTGCCGACTACCGGCACGACGACTGGGGTGTGGACGTCAGCATCAGCGGTTCGCAAAAAGGCCTGATGCTGCCGCCCGGCATCAGCTTCAACGCGCTCTCAGTCAAGGCTGTTGAAGCCAGCAAAAAAGCCACGCTGCCAAAGGCTTTCTGGGCTTGGGACGAGATCATCGAGATGAACAAGACCGGCTTCTGGCCGACCACGCCCAACACTAATTTGCTCTATGCCCTGAGCGAAGCGTGTGACATGCTGTTAGAGAACGGACTGGATGCGGTGTTTGCGCGCCACCAGCGCTGGGCCGAAGGCGTGCGCTCGGCTGTGCGGGCTTGGGGCTTGCAGATTCAATGTGCGGACGCAGCGGTTTATTCGCCGATTTTGACCGGTGTGATGACGCCTGAAGGCGTTGACGCCGACACCGTGCGCAAAATCATTCATGAGCGTTTTGACTGCTCTTTGGGCACCGGTCTGGGCAAAATCAAGGGCAAGATGTTCCGCATCGGTCACTTGGGTGACACCAACGACCTGACGCTGCTGGCCGCGCTGGCTGGCTGCGAAATGGGCTTGAAACTGGCCGGCGTCAAGCTCGCCGGCTCAGGCGTGCAGGCGGCGATGGATTATTTTTCAAGCCACGCGGCGGCGGTGCCGGTTCGCAAGGCAGCTTGACGCGTATGCGCAAAATGCCGTCACTGCGAGCGCAGCGCGGCAGTCCATCACCGCGCACCGCCACGATGGATCGCCGCGCTGCGCTCGCGATGACGAGGTGTGACTCGCCCGCCATGACGATAAACAACCAGTAGGAGACAAACATGCAACGCAGAACTTTTGTGAGCAGCGCCGTCGCTGGTGCGGCCTTGGTGGCCGCGCCCATGCTGAAGGCGCAAAGCCTGCCGAACGGGCCGGTTCGCATCGTCGTCGGTTTCCCGCCGGGCGGCGGCACCGATGCGCTGGCCCGCGTGGTCGGGCAAAAGCTCTCCGTCATGTGGGGCCTGTCGGTCATCATTGAAAACAAGGCCGGAGCCGCGGGCGTGATCGCCGCCGACTACGTTTCCAAACAAGCCAGCGA
>CANFXC010000103.1 GCA_947450765.1 Comamonadaceae bacterium
CCGAGGCGATCTGCGGCGTTTTTAAGCAGGCCTTGCAAAATGGACTGACGCGTCATGGGGGCGCTGGTGTCACGCCCTTCGTACAGCGCCTTGGCTTGGTTGTTGCCGATAGAGAGTGGCGCGTCGGTCCGTACTTCACTGCGGGCTGACGGCATCAAGACCGACAGGTAGAGGTCGTCCAGACCGGCCGGGCCTTTGTTTTTGAGGCCGACCTCGCCAAAGTACTTGTCCACCAAATGCAGCTGCTGGTAAACGCTGAGGCCCAAAATGGCTTTCGGGTTGGCGGCAAAGCCAGCGCTGGCAGCACCGCGGTCTGAGCCGTCACAAAACTGAATGATGCCGTGGCAACGTGCATTGCTGGCGCGCGGGTTCATACCGTCGCTTTCCATCAGCGTCATGCGGGCGAAGTCGTCGGGGTTGAAGTGATGGGTCTTGGCGAGTTCGAGAATCTTGTCGCGGACGTCATTTTTTTCATTGGCCGGAATAAAACCCTTGGCGACAGCGCGGGCGAGGGTCTTGTCGAGCACGTCATGGCGCGACTGAGACGGCTTGCTCACCGCAGCAGTGGGGGCCGATGCATTGGCCGCTGACGTTGTGTCGACAGGGCTAGACCGGAAAGCCTGCAAGGCGGTTGCGGCCGTCGCCAAAACCGACGGCGTGGCCGGCTGCCCCTTCAGGCTGGCGTTGAGTTCGGCCACCAGGCCGCTCATATTGAGCTGCTGGCCCGGGAAAATGCGGTTGACGTTGGAAATCTTGTTGTCACTGGCGACCCGTTGGGTCAGCCGCATGACCTGGGGGCCACTGAGTTGCACACCTTGGGCTTGCGCCTGGGATTTGACCAAAGCGCTGAGGGTGTCGCCAGCGGCGACGGTTCGGGTGACCACGGGTTGTGGCGTGTCCGCTTGCGGGGGTTCAGTCAACGCCGACAACTCGGGCGGCCCCAGCTTGGGCGAACGTGCGGCCACGGGCCAAGCCTGGCTGAAGGCCTGACCAAATGCAGTCGACGCTACTGGGGTCTGAGCACCAGGCGTGTTTTGGCTGTCATTCAGCCACGCTGACGGGCGCACGCTGACGCCGAATGTGTCTTCAAGTCCCATGACAAACCCCGACCTGACAGGGCTCGCTTGCCGCTTTTTTCACTTGGTCCCTTTCTTGCATCTCTGCTCTTATTGGTGATCTTTGGTGTCAAAAATTCAACACCCTTCGAGCAAATTGGCATCGATTTACCAGGATTAATGCAAATGCTGTGCCTACTTTTTCCGACGACCCTTTGGCGGACCTTGATGGTCTCGCTGCTGATGGCTGCCAGCGCCCTGCCCGGCAGCGCGTTGGCGCAAAGCCCTCAAGACAAGCTGCTCACACAAGTGCGCCAGTGGGTGGGGAAAACCCAAAATACAAACCCCTCGCAGGTCGACCTGGCCCCGCTGGACGCCCGCGTGCAGGTACAGTCTTGTGCGCAGCCGCTGCAAATGGACCTGCCTTTTGCGTCACGTGAGACGGTTCGTGTGCGTTGCACTCAGCCGCCATGGCAGCTGTACATGCGCTTGCAAACGCCGACCACCGCCAACACCGGACAGGTTGAAGTCACACAGACCGGTTCGCGCGAATCGCTTACCCGGAAAACCGTGGTGACACGCTACTTGATCCAGCGCGGCACCCAGTTAGACGCGAGCATGTTAGAAGAAGTCTCACTGCCGGCGCAAGGCATGGACCCACAGTCCGTCGCGTCCATTCAAGACCTTTTGTATGGTGAATTGGTCCGCGATGTCCCCGCTGGCCAAGTGCTACGCAACAGTGACATTCGGCGCGCGGTGCTGGTCAAGCAAGGCCAGTCGGCGCTGATGAGCGTCGGCCTCAACAGTGGTTTTCAGATCACGGTCCGGGTCGAAGCGCTGCAAGATGGTCGAATAGGAGAACAAATTCGCTTGAAAAACCCGGATTCGGGTCGATTACTAACAGGTACAGTGACAGGCCCGAACGCAGTGCGTGGCCTTTGAACTGTTTTCAAAATCGGCCTCAAGTTCTAGAATGAGCGGCCGATACTTCAGATGCACAGTCACCCAAAGTGACTGTCATCATTAGAAAGAGAGAAAGTCATGACCGATGCCATTTCACAATACGGACGACTGGGCCAGCTAGACAACTCGGTTCGCAATGCGATGGACAGCAAAGTCGCCGCAGACGCCAAGACCGCGGTTGGCGCGAATTCGCCAAGCCAAGTCGCTTCAGCGGCCGACAACAAACCGTCGGTGGGCAAGCCTGGACCGGACATGTTGATCCTCAGCGACGTGGCCAAAAAAGCCATGGCAGAGCCATCATTTGACCGGACCAAGGTGGAGTCGATCAAGAAAGCCATCCAAAATGGCCAATACCCTTTAGACCCACGCCGCATTGCCGAGAGCTTTGTCGCCATTGAGCAAATGATCCGTGGATGAGTCTGTACCTTTGACTGAGGCAGAGAAAGCCGCCAAGCGTGGACGGACAGTCAACGCCCAGCGGTTGGCGGATGAGCTTGAAGAAATCTTGGAAATGGAATTTGAGTCCCTGCAAAAGCAGGACCTCGAGCGTTTTGAACAATTGCAGGGACGCAAGACAGACGTCTTGGCTGAATTAGCCGGCCTCTGCCCGCCTTCGGACATCCTGCAATCCGACCCCGACTGGCAGGGTCTGCTGCTGAGCATGGTCCAATGCCGCGACATGCACCGTCGCAACGCCATGCTCATTGAACGCAAGCTTGAAGCCATTCGCGGCACATTGCAAAGCTTGCAAGCGTCTGTCGCCACCAGCAGCGTTGAAGTCTATGACCGTTTGGGTAAAGTCTCTCGCTACACGCGCGGTCGCGGTTATCAAGAAGCCTGATCAGGGCTGACTTCAGGCTTTTTTTCGTCGCCAGGGCGCATGCCCTTGAGCCAATAAACCCAACTCAAGATCACCGCCACGGTGGTGTACAGCTCCGGCGGAATTTCGTCATCGACATTCAGCCGGCTAAGCAAAGCCAACAACTGCGGGTCCTCGGACACATAGATGCCCTGCCGGCGCGCTTCTTCGACGATCATGGCGGCGACGGCGTTGTCCCCTTTGGCGACAACCACCGGTGTGGTGTTTGGGCCGTACTCGAGGGCAATGGCTTGCAGACGCTGGTTCATGCGGAAACGTCCACCACCATGCCGCGGTTGGCCGGGCGCCACTCAGCTGGTTCGTCCGGCCGACGACCATGCACGATCTGAAAGCTCTGCATGGTCAAGCCCGCATCGACAAGCTGTTGGCCGAGCTCAGCGGCACGGCCCCTGGCCTGACGCACGACGTCCACATCGACCGCCCACATATTGAGTTCAACGCGCTCGGTGCCATGCAGCTGGGTTTTAAGCCAAATTTCACCCAGCGTCTGACTGCGTGAATGCACGTTGACCGTCAGCGGTGGGGCTTTGCCGCCCTTGCGAGGCGCCCGCCTGAAGACCAGCTCAACGGGGTCAGCGTCCTTGAAAGGCAGCACCATGCGCATCAACATTTCGTTTTGGTTTTGCGCTTGAACCGCTTGCACTTGTGAGGCTTCAAGGTCGTCGACGGCGCGTTGAATGCCGCCGACTTTGGATGAGTCGTCGTCTGAGGCGCCACGTTCAATGGCCGCCATCAAACGGCGCAGCAACTGCTTGGGGTCGTCGGCCGGCGGCGCCATGCCACGCGCCAGCCAGACCTCAGCACCCATGCCTGCCGCAACGGCCTGACTCAATGCCTGTGGCGTCAGCTGGGCCATGGACAGTTGCATACCGCGCCACTGCGCTTGCAGATCAGGACGGGGGACAGTTTGAAGCAAAGCTTCAAGCGTCCCGGGGCGAAACAGTTGCGCCAACTCAGGCTGACCTGCAGGCCGAAACAACAGGTTGGCAAATTTTGAAATGAGACCACTGACCTCCGGTAGCAAGGTCAGGCCGGTCGCGGCAGAAGGGGCAGCGCCGGCAGGCAAGAGCTGCAGACTCCAAGGGCCGCTGGTTGAAGCAATGACCCGCATGTTCAAGGTGTGGCCTTCCGGCCAAGGCGAAGGCTTGGGCAGTTCCACCAACCTGCCCCGCAGCAACAAGGCCATGTCGCCACCACCGCGAGCCTGAACGGTGGCCTGGATAATTTCGCCGTCCTTGAGCCCTAACTCACGCGCTGCCGGCACGGCCAGGGGCAACAATTTTCCGTCCAGAAAAATCGCATTGGCAGGACCAGCGAGATGGCTGGCTTGGAGCCCTGTGATCAAGGAAACCGGACCCAGCTCCGCCGTTCACTGGCGTTGGCGTTTTTGCCTTCACCCGACACGGCTGCAGCTTCTGCACCCTCCAGCGCCGGCAAGATAGTAGCGCGCAGCAGCTGGACATGGTCTGGCACTTGAAGCGCGGCACCGATGCGGGGGCGGGTCATATGGCCAGACGCAAAAGCCTGTGGATTGAGGTCAACAAAAGCTTTGCGCAAGATCTCCATCTTCAGCGGGCTGCCAGGCATGGTTTTTTGAATCACACGGTCCAGCGTGTCACCACGCAGAACTGTGTAAGTGTGGGCTGTTGAGGTGGCGGACGGCTCTGCGGCCTGAGCCCAAGAGGCACTCATCATCATCGTGAGAATGAATAAAGTCATGCGCAAGACGCCATTAGCGGCGCATGCAGCGCGATTGAAACAGCGGTGGTTCATTTGGTTTTCCTTAACGCGGGTGCTGCGGGTGCCGTGGGTCTAATTTAACGCTGAATTTTGCTTTGCAAAATAGGTGAGTCAGCCCGCCATGCCCGCCAATCGGTACGCACTTGGTCAATCGGGCCGGCAACGATCTGAAGTTGCGCATGCAGCGGATAAACCTGTCCGACGCGGGCGAGGACTGCGTTGGCCGCCACACCAGAAGACAAAATTTGCTGAGGAAAGCGCTGCGGGTCTGCCAGCAGCCATTCGTCACCGGGACGCACACCGGCCAAAGCACCGGCATTGATACTCAGCTCAACGCCCCGCACAGCAATCACGTCAGGACGCAAGGCCTCACACGAAAACTGTTGCGCCAAAGCCTGCGTCCAAGGCTGAATCAATGCCATGACCTGCTCCCGCACCGAGGCCTCCAGCTGCGGGCGACCCCAGGCCTGAGCCTGCCGGGGCATGTCAATGACTGCACTGGCCTCATAGGTCGGCCGGACTTGGCCACGGGCTACCAATGAAAAATTCAGCCGCGCCATGAGCGGTCGATCAGGCCACACCGGCAGCATCGAGAACAAATGAGCGGCACCTGTCGCCGGCAAAGCCGGTGCGGGCCTGAGGGTGAGTACGGCCTGCCAAGGCAATTGGTCAGCGCTGGTGCTGACCAATTGCCTCTCATAGCCAGTCCTTGCGGGTGCTGACCGCTCCAACATACTCCAACCCGCGGCAGCGCCACCGACCTGCTGTAACAAGGAGGCTGTCAGCTGGCCGATAGCCTGCGCCGACGGCGCATGGTCAACCGACCAACCGCCTTCGACGATCGTTCGCAAGCCGACCAGATGCCGCAAGGCTGCAACATTCCCACACGGCTGGGCTGGCGCGTTGACGTCCCGAACCACGTCTTTTCTGTCTGGCGTGGCGTCGCTTGACGCCACATGGGCTGCCGCCGAAGGTAGCTTCAATCGGGCCTGTGCTTGACCAGAACTGTCACGCCGGTAACTCAACACCTGCACGCCACGAACCTCCATGCCGGAGCGAAAACTGCTGCCCTCACGCAGCACGCCTTGGGCGTCAATCCAAGCCAGACTTTCGACCCGCGTCGCCCCTTCAAGCGCGGCCTGAACAAGCCCCTGACGGATCGCCTCAAGTCGTTCTTCAGCGGTGAAGGTGCTCAAGGTCGATTGCGCCCAAGCCGTGCCGGCCACAAGCATATAAAGTGCCACCCAGCCAAGAGCGTGAGGCATGCGCAACAGAAGCGACGCACGGCCAGTCCATGTCCGGCGGGGCGAGGCGGCGATGGCGATGGCGGTGGCGGTGGTTGAACTCACCTCGGGCTCCGTGCGACTGTGGGTCTTTGTGAGGAGGCCGCGAATCAGCGGTTTTTGGCGACCATTTGGCCGAGGTAAAGCGTTCGCAAATCCCGAACAACAGA
>CANFXC010000104.1 GCA_947450765.1 Comamonadaceae bacterium
CCTGGCAATCGCCTTCAAACGCCCATACTTATCGGCTGTAAATTTTTAATGATCCTGACTTGACTCAGCGGCCTGAAGCCACTTTGCTGCGTCGTTAGCTGTAATCAGCTGAGCCTCGAATTATATGCCGGATTTTACGTCCGTGTCAAATAATTTTTGACTTTCTTTCTGCTGTCGTCTGCGCTAGGTGCTTTGCACTTCGCGCTGCCGTTTTCAGCAGAGCCAGCAATCTTATCACTGCTTTTGAGGCTGCGCAAAGTTTTGTTGAAGATAAATTTCGTCTACGCATAGAGTGCCGATCGCACGCTTGTCCGATAGCCTTTTATAGCGCTGTCTTCGCTTCAATCTGCTGACGTCTTTGGCTTTTCTGGGAGGCATCAACTCGCACTGTTGTCACTTGTAGCGACGTGTCCTTCCGCAAGAATATGCTCCTCTTTCCCCGCGCAGTCCTGTTTATTGACCTGCGCGTAGCTTCCTAGACCCTCTGTGCGCAGCCCTTAGCTCTAGACGGGATAATGTGCCCCCTATATGGCACTCATTACCCTTCTGAACGCTCAACTCGCTTTTGGGCACGTCGCACTGCTAGACCACGCAGACTTTTCTCTTGAGAACAACCAACGCATTGGCTTGATCGGCCGCAACGGTACGGGCAAGTCCTCCTTGCTGAAGATTTTGGCTGGCCTAGACAAGCCTGATGACGGCACCTTGCAGCTGCAGCAAAATCTGCGCATCGCCTATGTTCCACAGGAACCCAGTCTTGACCCGCACGCCACGGTGTTCAACGCTGCCAGTGCCGGACTCGCTCGCACGCGGCATGTTGTTGAACAATACCTTGCTGCGGATGAACACACCGATCTCGACGCCTTGCAGTCAGAGATTGAAGCCTTGGACGGCTGGAATTGGGAGCAGCGCGTTGAAGAAACGCTGCACCGTTTGCACCTAGACAAAGATGCCATCGTTGGATCGCTGTCAGGCGGTACCAAAAAGCGCGTTGCTTTGGCTCAAGCCTTGGTCGCCAAGCCTGATGTTCTCTTGTTAGACGAGCCAACCAACCATTTGGACCTCGATTCCATCGCGTGGCTGGAAGAACTGCTGATCAACTTCAATGGCAGCATTATCACCATCACCCACGACCGGGCTTTTCTAGACCAAGTCGCCACTGTCATCGTCGAACTCGACCGCGGCAAGCTGCGCAGCTACCCTGGCAACTTTGCGCAATACTTGATCACCAAAGAAGATCAAATGGCCCAGGAGGCGGTGATCAACGCCAAGGCCGACAAGCTTTTGGCACAAGAAGAAATATGGATTCGCAAAGGTGTTGAGGCACGTCGCACGCGCAGTGTGGCCCGCATTGGCCGACTAGAAGCGCTGCGTGATACCCGTTCGGCTAGACGCGATGCTGTCGGCCGCGTTAATCTGGATGTGTCTAGCGGCGATAAGAGCGGCAAGATCGTCGCTGAGTTGACCGATGTCTCTCTGAGCTTCGGCCATCCGGGCGCTGAAAAAATCATTGTCAGCCACTTCACCGGCACCTTGCTGCGTGGCGACAAGATCGGTTTGCTGGGACCAAACGGTGCCGGCAAAACGACTTTGCTCAAGCTCATCCTCGGTGAATTGCAGCCTGACGTGACGACTCCGCCCGGCAAGATCCGCCAAGGCGCCAATTTGCAGGTGGCTTATTTCGACCAGATGCGCGATGCGCTCGATCTTGACGCCACGCTTGAAGACTTCATCAGCCCCGGCAGCGAATGGGTCGAAATCAATGGCCAGAAAAAGCACGTCAAGAGTTATCTGACGGACTTCTTGTTCTCGCCAGCGCGCGCCAACTCCCCAGTGCGCACGCTCTCGGGCGGTGAGCGCAATCGTTTGTTATTGGCTCGCCTTTTCGCCCGTCCAGCCAACGTGCTGGTCCTCGATGAGCCGACCAACGATCTGGACATCGACACCTTAGAGTTGCTGGAAGATTTGTTGCAGAACTACGAAGGCACCGTATTTTTGGTCAGCCACGACCGACGCTTTTTGGACAACGTCGTCACCAGCACCATCGCCTACGAAGGCACACCGGAGAACCCCGGTTTCTGGCGCGAATATGAAGGCGGCGTCACCGACTGGATCACGCAATCCAAACGCGCAGCCCAGATCAACAGCGGCAACAAGGCGGCACCAGCAGCCAAAGCCGCCAGCGCCAACAAAGCAGCGCCGGCTGCAGCAAAAGCTGACGCCGACGCCCCGAAGAAAAAGCTCAGCTACAAAGATCAACGCGAGTTGGAGCTTTTACCAGCACTGATACAGCAGCTGGAGTCGCAACAAAAGGCCATCGAGCAAGAGCTCTATGACGGCACGCTCTACACCCGTGACGCCAAACGAGCGGCCGAACTCAACGCACGCAGCAGCAAACTTGAAGAGGACTTGATGACAGCCTTGCAGCGCTGGGAAACACTGTCGATCTAAACTCGGACGCTCTCACCCAACGCAGCCCAACCCGCCAGCCAAGCCCCACATGACCCCCTCACCTGACGCTGCACCCGCCGCCAAACAAGCGGCAACCGCAGCACCCGCCGCAGTTCAAACCGTTTGGGGGCCACTGAAAATCCCCGTTTTCAGGATGTTATGGGGCACTTGGCTGGCCGCCAACATTTCGATGTGGATGAATGACGTGGCTGCAGCTTGGATGATGACGTCTTTGACCTCCTCGCCGATCTGGGTCGCCTTGGTGCAAACCGCATCAACACTGCCGGTATTCCTGCTGGGCTTGCCAAGCGGTGCGCTGGCGGACATCCTCGACCGGCGGCGTTATTTCATCATCACGCAGTTCTGGCTGGCCGGCACCGCCGTGGTCTTATGCATTGCCGTGTTGCTCGACGTCATCACGCCGCCCTTGTTGCTGGCGCTGACCTTTGCCAACGGCATAGGCTTGGCGATGCGCTGGCCAGTTTTTTCTGCGCTAATCCCGGAGGTTGTGCCCCGGCCGCAGCTGCCGAGCGCACTCGCCCTCAACGGTGTGGCGATGAATGCGTCACGCATCATTGGCCCGTTGGTGGCTGGCGCCTTGATCGCTAGCGCGGGAACCGCGTACGTCTTTGTTCTGAATGCCGTGTTGTCCGTGATCTCAGGCTTTGTCATCATGCGCTGGCGCCGCGAGCATTCGCCCAGCCCATTGGGTCGAGAACGCCTGCTCAGCGCCATGCGCGTGGGCATGCAGTTTGTCAGCCAGTCGGCTCGCCTGCGCTCTGTCTTTGTCAAGGTGGCGCTGTTCTTTTTGCACTCTACCGCACTGCTCGCACTCCTGCCCTTGCTGGCCCGGCGCTTGGTCGGTGGTGACGCTGGCACCTTCACCTTGCTGTTGGCGTCTATGGGTGCGGGCGCCATCACGGTGGTGATGATTTTGCCGCGAGTGCGTCAATTTTTAGCCGGCAACCGGCTGGTGCTGACCGGCACGCTGCTGCAGTCCTTCGCGACCTTGGTCATGGCCTTTGCGCCCAACGTGTATGTCGCTGTTCCGGCCATGTTTTTGGGCGGTATGGCTTGGCTGTGCACCGCCAATAGCTTGAGCGTTTCGGCACAATTGGCACTGCCCGACTGGGTCCGCGCACGCGGTATGTCGATGTACCAAATGGCCATCATGGGCGGCAGCGCCTTTGGTGCTGCCTTGTGGGGGCAGGTCGCCACCGTGAGCTCTTTGAGCATCAGTATGATGATCGCAGCTGTGACCGGCAGCATCAGCATGTTTATCGCGGTACGCGTCATGCAGGACTCAGACCAAGAAGAAGACCTGACGCCATCCCGCGACTTCAAAGTCCCGGTGGGCCAAACAGCGCCGCGCACCGGCCACGTTGTGGTGACGCTTGAATACCGCATTGACCCAGCCCGCGCCGACGCCTTTGTGGCGTTGATGCAGCAAAGCCGGCGCAGTCGACTGCGCCAAGGCGCCCTCGGCTGGGAGCTTTTGCATGACTTGGGCGAACCCGGTCGTTACGTCGAACAAGTTGTCGACGAATCCTGGACAGAGCACCTGCGCCGCTTTGACCGCATCACCGCAGCCGACGTTGCTTTGCGCGACCGCAAGCTGGCTTTTCACATTGCGCCAGAGCCGCCAGTGGTCACGCGTTATGCGATTGAGAGCTCGGCGCGGCCGCTGTCCTAAGTTTGTGGCGTTAGAACCGCTCGTGTGAAGCCAAGTAGCGCCACTGCCCCACCGGCAAGTGGCCTAAATTAACGCGACCAATGCGGACTCGCTTGAGCCCGGTCACAAAAAGACCGACTTGCTCACACATGCGGCGAATTTGCCGCTTCTTGCCCTCTTTCAGCACGAAGCGGAGCTGCTCGGGGTTTTGCCAAGACACTTGGGCTGGCTTCAGCGCCACGCCGTCCAAGCTCAAGCCGTGGCACAAACGCTGTAACTGCTCAGCCGGAAAAGCGCCCTGCACGTTGACGGTCTCAGCACCGTAGCTCACGCGCACCAAATATTCTTTTTCCATCTCCGAGTCTTCGCCAATCAGCTGGCGCGCCACACGGCCGTCCTGCGTCAACACCAAGAGGCCGATGGAGTCGATGTCTAGGCGACCGGCAGGCGCCAAGCCGCGCAACTGCTCGTGGCCCCAGCGCATGCGGCTGTTGCATTCAGTCCAACGATTTTGCGGCTGCACCAGCACCACGGCCGGCTCATGCCCATCTTCGGCTTGACCGCTGACATAGCCCACGGGTTTATTGATCAGAATGGTGACCTGCTGGCGCTGCTGATGCTCGGCCTGCTGCGCTACTTCGATGCGGTCGCTGGGCGAAACAGGTTGCCCCATCAAGGCCGGCTTGCCGTTGACACGAACCCAGCCGCGGTCGATCCAGTCGTCGGCTTCGCGGCGCGAACACATGCCGAGTTCGGCCATGCGTTTGTTCAGTCGGATGGTGACAGGGCCAGCGTCAGGCGACGTACTGGACGCCACTGGCTTGGGAATACGGCGAGCGCCGGAAGGAGGAAGTGGTGCGGTCATGGACTCTCCATTTTGCTACAAGACCTGAAAATCGCCACAAGTCACCATTTCGCAATATAGAATGATTCCGCCGTGGCGTATGGGTTGGTATACGCCGAGCAAATATACCCACAACACCGGAGACACTCACCATGCGTATTCAGACCATTCTGGGCGCAGCTGTATTGGCCACACTGGCCAGCACCGCTTTTGCACAACAAACTGCTGCACCCGCTGCGCCGCCATCTTGGAAACAAGGCATTGCGCCAGACCAAGCGACGTCAACGCTACACCCTTTCGCGCCACACCTACTCGGCCGCCCTCTCAGCGAGTTGAAACTGGACACCCTCAAGCTGCCAAAGGGCTTCAAAGTTGAAGTCTGGGCAGAAGGCGTGCCAGAAGCCCGCACCATGGCTTTGGGCGACAAAGGCACCGTGTTTGTCGGCAATCGCAACTTGTCGGTGGTTCACGCGATCACTGACAAAGATGGCAAGCGGGAAGTCAAAGTCCTTTTAAAAGGCATGATCACGCCTAACGGCCTCGTCTTTGACAAAGGGACGCTGTATGTCGCCGAGCGCAACCGCATCACGCGCTACGACAACATTGAAGCCAATCTGGACAACCCCGGCGAAGGCAAGGTGGTGATCGACAACCTAGACCCGAACAAGGCGGCTGGGCATTTCTGGAAATACATGGTCATGGGCCCGGACGGCAAGCTGTATTTCAATATCGGCTCGCCACAAAACATCACCATGCCGACGTACAACGAAGCATCGATCATGCGCGTTGACCCGAAGACGGGCCTCATGGAGAACTATGCTCATGGCGTGCGCAACAGCGTCGGCATGGCCTTTCACCCAGTCACCAAACATCTTTGGTTCACCGAGCATGGCCGTGACTGGATGGGCACCGACTTGCCGAACGACGAGCTGAACGTGGCGACCAAAAAAGGCGAGGACTTTGGCTTTCCGTACTGCCATCAAGGCGACGTTTTGGATCCCATTTATGGCCCGAATCGCAGCTGCGATGAATTCAAACCACCGGTCATGAAGTTGGGTGCGCACATCGCGCCTCTGGGCTTGAAGTTCTACACCGGCAACATGTTCCCGGCCGAGTACAA
>CANFXC010000105.1 GCA_947450765.1 Comamonadaceae bacterium
AGGTATCCGCAACCAACAAAGGAGAAACGTCACCAGAAAATCCAACGGACCTAGACTTATCCACAGCCTCTTGAGCAGGGCTTTAAACTGCAATTGGTGGGGTTAACTTCCGATGAAAAAAGGGGGTCAACTTTGGATGGAAATCAACAAATGATTCGGCAATCGTTAATTTTTAATTGTTTGTAGGGGTATGAATTTTTTATATCAAATTGCTTGTTAAAATCAAAAATATTCGGTTGTTACAATTTAACTGTCACATCAGCGCGACCTGCTGTCACCACGAGCAAAGTCTGAAAAATCATGTCAGTCACTGAATTCTGTGGAACTACTTTTGCCGCCAAAAAACTCGGCCTCTCCGTTGGAGCGGTGCAGGCGCTGGTCGAAAAAAATGAGTTGAAGGCCTGGAAGACGGACGGTGGCCACCGGCGCATCTCCATGCAGTCACTGACCGACTACCAAAAGCGGTTTGGCCATATCGAGGGGGACCAAAAAGAACGGCATTCGCCACTGAAGGTGCTCTTGGTGGACGAAAGCGCGGAGACATTCAACGCCATCCAAAACGTGGGTCAGCTGGCCGGCATTCTGATTGAATGCGTTTGGATCACCTCCGCCCTGAAGGCGCTCATCAACCTCAACACCATCCAGCCCGATGTCTTGATTGCAGACCTCAGCATGCCCAATGTCGATGGCTATGAACTGCTCAGAACGGTTCGGGCCAGTCACTTGCCTCAGGCCCTGGCGTTGATTGGCTTGACGATCGTCGACCCCGCAGAGATCAACACCCTCGAGAGCTTGCCGGCCCATACGGCACTGGTTCAGAAGCCGGTCCATGCGCAGTGGTTGCACGGCTACTTTGCATCGCAGGTCGCTCTGCGTCGACAGTCTTTGGGCTGAAATCTCGCGCAAGCCACGAACCGCCCAAAAAAAGAGCCGCAATGGCGGCTCTTTTGGGTTCAGGGTGGAACCGCTCAGTCAGCGTAAATACCAGCCTTGCGGATCACCGGGCCCCACTTCAGGATTTCAGCCTCGAGGTGGGTCTTCAGGCCGGCCGGTGTGACCTTGTCCATCGACGGTATTTCCAGGCTCAGGTCTTTGAAGCGTTGCTTGACCATCGGGTCTTGCAAGGCCGCGCGCAGTGCCACGTTGACCTTGTCAATCACCGGCGCTGGCGTGCCTTTAGGAGCGTACATGCCGTGCCAGACTTTGACCTCAAAACCTTTTAAACCTTGCTCATCAAGCGTTGGCACATTGGGCAAGACGTCGAGGCGTTTGAGGGTGGTCACGCCATAGACTTTGACGCGGTTTTCTTTGATCAGCGGAACGGTTTGCGAGGTCTGGTCGCACAGCAGGTCGACCTGTCCGCCGAGCAAGTCATTCATGGCCGGGCCGGTGCCCTTGTAGGGAATGGTGTTGAGCGTGGTGTCCAAGGCGGTCATGAACAGCAGGCCGCACAAATGCGAAACAGCGCCCAGACCGGCGTTGGCCATCGAGACTTTCTCTTTGTTGGCCTGGAGGTAGGTTTTCAGTTCAGCGAAGTTTTTGGCGGGGAAGTCTTTGCGAGCCAGCAGGGTCATGGGCACGTCCACCACTTGGCCGATGTATTCAAAGTCTTTGAGCGTGTCAAAGTTGAGCTTTTTGTACAGCGCAGGCGCGGTGGCCATGCCCATGTGGTGAATAAAAATCGTGTAACCGTTAGGCGCTGCGCGGGCCACACGTTGGGTTGCAATGGTGCCGCCGGCGCCGACGGTGTTTTCCACCAGCACGGTTTGCCCGAGCGACTTGCCCATCGGAATGGCGATCATGCGGGCGACCACATCGGTCGGGCCACCGGCCGCAAACGGCACCACCAGAATGATGGGTTTGTCGGGGTAGGTCTGGGCTTGCGCTTGCACCAAGCCGCAGGCCAGCAAGCATCCAAGCAAGACTGATTTCAATTGTTTTTTCATGTTTGTGCCCTTGGTAATTTTTCGAAGCCCTCATTATTGGCGAACTTGAGCTGTTGGTCACTCTGTAAAACCCTCGGAAAATGGAAGATTTTCAGGGGGCCTGGCGAGCTGCTTGACCGTCTCTGGTCATCGCTAAGCACTGCCGTGCCAGCTTGAGCACTGGCGGGTCGACCATGCGGCCGTCCACCGTGAAGGCACCGCCACCGGCTGTGGCTTCGGCCTGCAACACGCGCTGAGCCCAGTCTATTTGCGCGGCAGTGGGTGCAAAGGCCGCATGCACGGCAGGCACTTGCAAAGGGTGAATGCAGAGCTTGGCGCCAAAGCCAAAACGCAGGCTGCGGGCGGCATCGGTTTGCACGCGGTTCATGTCTTGGGTGTCGGTGGTCACGCCGTCCATCGGTGCCGCCAAACCGGCACGGCGCGAAGCGACCACGATGGCGAGGCGAGCCGGGGCCAGCTCGGCTTCATCAGCCCCGCAGGCCATGCCCAGATCAGCCTGAAAGTCGAGGTTGCCAAAAGCCAGCCGCAGCACGCCTGGGCAGCGGGCCAGCGCGTCGACGTTGGCCAGACCTTCGGCTGATTCAATGATCGGAATCAAGGCGGGTGCTGGCATGCCCAGCGCGTCTTGAACGCCTGTCAGATCAGTCACTTTTTCGGCTTTGGGCACCATCAGTGCCGACAGGCTGTGCAGTTGCGGTAACCACGCTAAGTCGTCCAGATGGCTGGCCGTTTGAGCCGCATTGATGCGAACAACAACGCGTGCACGCTGCGCTGTTGGCCACTGCTGCCAGGCCGTCGCCAGCGCCACTCGGGCGGCTGCTTTGTCGGCTGCAGGCACGGCATCTTCGAGGTCGACTATCACCATGTCGGCTTGGCTGGCCAAGGCTTTGTCGAAGCGTTCCGGCCGATTTCCCGGCACAAATAAAAACGAGCGTGCCTCGGTCAGCAGCGACGAACTCATGTCGCCGCCAGCAGCAAGCGACCCACGCGAGGCCACTGCATGACTTGCCAAAGCTGGGCGATAGATGACTGCATTTCGACGGCGCTGGCACCGCCGCTGTGGGCTGCCAGACGCAGCGCTTTGGCGGTGATCTCGTCGCGGCTGAGCGTGTTGCCCGGGTCGCCCTTGGGCTCGTCAACGCGGCCTTGCAGCACGCGACCGTCGGTGGTGTAGACCGTGACTTTGCCGATCCAGCGCTGCGGGTAAGCGGTGTCTACTTCAGCGTCTAGCTGCATCTCGACTTTGTCGCGCAGCGCCGTCGTCAGTTTGTCGCTGAAGTGTTTGTCAAACTCAATCAAGCCGGCATGACCAAAGCGTGCGGCCAGACCCAGCACGGTACCCATGCTGAATTTGCTTTGGTGCACGGTGCTTGGGTTCGTCACCGGGCCCAGCACATCGATCGCACCTTGGTGCACATGCGTGACCACACGCGCCAAGTCTTGCGCTTGCAGTTGGTGCTCTTGCATGACTTGCAGCAGCGCGTCTGCTGCCGGATGCGTGTGGCGGCAAGAGGCATGGTATTTAAACGAGGTTTCGGCTGTTGCCCAACGGCTGCCGAGCCAGTCGGTGAGCTTGCGCACATCAGCATCGCTCGACATGCCGGCGGCCATGCCTTGTGGGCCTTCCAAAATTTGGGCCGCGCCAGTGAAGCCGTCTTTGGCCAAATAAGCCGCCATCAAACCAGCGCCAGCAGCATGCGCCGTGTGCAGTTGCTTGGAGTCTGCGGCGGTGCGCAAGAATTCCCACAGGCCTGCCGACTGTGTGCCGGCCGACCCAAAAGCGTGTTGCATTTGGGCTGGGTTCAAACCCAGCAAATGACCGACGGCTGCCGCTGCCGCCAGCGTGCCAGCCGTGCCCGTGGTGTGGAACACTTTGTAGTGCGAGCGGCCTAGAAATTCACCGACGCGGATGCCCACTTCATAACCCGCCACGGCCGCCGTGATGAGCTGCGCACCGCTGGCACCAATGGCTTGCGCCACCGCCAGCGCTGGTGGGAAAACCACCGTGGCCGGGTGAAACACCGAGCCGTTGTGCACGTCGTCTTGTTCGGCCACATGCGAGGCGCTGGCGTTCGCCATGGCGGCCAAATATGGACTGCTGCCACTGCGCGTGATGAGCACTTCGCTCGGCCCTTCGTCTGGCCCCATGCTCAGCGCAAAACGGGTCAGGCTGTCGACTGGACGCGCGTTGTGGCCACCGATGGCCGAGCCAAACCAGTCGACAAACAGGTCTTCTGTTTTGCGCAACACAGCGTCGGGAATGTCGGCGGTGCTCAGGTTCGCGGCAAAGGCGGCGAGGGTGGCTGTGGCGCTGGAATGTTGTTGACTCATAGCGTTGTTCCAAGTTCAGCCAAGATGGCTTGGGTGTGTTCGCCGACGCTGGGAATCGGGTCCATGCGGTAGTCAAAACTGCTTTGTTTGCCGGGCGGCAGCAGCGCGGGTAAGTCGCCCGCCGGTGAGCCGACAGTCGTCCAGCGCTCGCGCGCTTTCAGCTGCGGGTGCGCCCACAGGTCGGCCATGCTGTTCATGTTCGCATTGGCAATCTGGGCGCTGTCGAGTCGCTCCACCACTTGTTCGGCGGTGAGGCTTGAGAACGTGCTGAGGATGATGGCTTCTAGCTCGGCCCGATTCGCACTGCGCAACGCATTGCGGTCAAAGCGTGCGTCGGTGGCGAGTTCGGGTTGCAGCAAAACTTTGTTGCAAAACTGCAGCCATTCGCGTTCGTTTTGCAAACCCAGAATGACCTTGCGGCCGTCGCCCGCAGCGAACGGGCCGTACGGGTAAATGGTGGCGTGGGCGGCTGCGGCGCGCGGGGGTGGCGCAGCGTCGTCTAGGGTGTAGTACATCGGGTAGCCCATCCACTCGCCCAAGGATTCGAGCATGGAAACGTCGATGTGCGAGCCTTCGCCGGTTTTGTCGCGCTGCATCAAGGCCGACAAAATGTTGGTGTACGCATACATGCCGGCGGCGATGTCGGCGATCGAGTTGCCGGCTTTGCTCGGCTGTTCCGGCGTGCCGGTGATGCTCAAAAAACCGGCCTCGCTTTGGATCAGCAAGTCATAGGCTTTTTTGTCGCGGTACGGGCCGTCGTTGCCGTAGCCCGAAATGTCGCAAACGATCAGGCGCGGGTCAGCGGCGCGCAGGGTGGCAGCGTCAAGTCCCATGCGGGCAGTGGCGCCGGGTGCCAAGTTTTGCACCAGCACATCGGCCTTGGCGATGAGTTGCTTCAGCACAGCCAAATGCTGCGGGTCTTTCAGGTCGAGTGCCAAGCTTTCTTTGGAGCGGTTGACCCAGACAAAGTGCGAGGCTTCGCCGCGTGCGCGGTTGTCGTAAGCGCGGGCAAAGTCACCCACACCCGGGCGCTCCACTTTGATGACGCGGGCGCCGAGGTCGGCCAATTGACGGGTGCAAAAGGGCGCTGCAATAGCGTGCTCTAGCGAGACCACGGTGATGTGGTCGAGCGGGCGTGGACGGGCTTGGGTTTGCAGGGTAGCGGTTGTCATCAGAAAGACCTTGGCAAGCCCAGCAGATGCTCGGCGACGTAGGAGTAAATCAGGTTGGTGGAGATCGGGGCAACTTGGTACAGACGCGTTTCGCGGAACTTGCGCTCGACGTCGTACTCGCAAGCGAAGCCAAAACCGCCGTGGGTTTGCAGGCACACATTGGCGGCTTCCCAGGACGCTTTGGCGGCGAGGTATTTGGCCATGTTGGACTCGGCCCCGCAGGGCTGGCCGGCGTCGAACAAGGCGCAGGCTTTGAAGCGCATCAGGTTGGCGGCTTCGGTCTCGATGTAGCTGTCGGCAATCGGGAATTGGATGCCTTGGTTTTGGCCGATCGGCCGGCCGAAGACTTCGCGGTCGGTGGCGTAGCGGCGGGCGCGGTCGATGAACCAGTAAGCGTCGCCAATGCATTCGGCGGCGATCAAGGTGCGCTCGGCGTTCAGGCCGTCGAGGATGTATTTGAAGCCTTTGCCTTCTTCGCCGATCAGGTTCTCGGCGGGGATTTCGAGGTTGTCGA
>CANFXC010000106.1 GCA_947450765.1 Comamonadaceae bacterium
CACGCAGTTTTTTGTAGAGCCCTTGGTCTTCCCATTCTTTGACCCAGCCGGCTTCGCGCTTTGGCAAATCGCCGCGCATCGGGAAAGGCGTGTCAGGCAAGTTCAGGGTGCTGCGGTAATCGGTTTTGGTGTCGGACATGGTTTTATTTCGGAACAAACGGGGAATTCGGGGCAGCTGTCACGGGTAGCTTGTCAGGAGTAGGCCGCACTACGCGGGCCTGAAGGGGCCATGGGCCTTGCGGTGAGCAGGGCAGGCGCTGGCAGTGGCGAGATCGTCTAAATTCGATCGCGGGTGGTTTGCCGGCTGGTTTCGGTGTGCAGGGCTGCGAAAAATGCGCGTGCGTTGTCGCAGTCTCGGGAGATGCCTTTTGTAAGCGCTTCCAGACCCTCGTATTTCAGCTCGTCATGCAGTTTGTGCAGCAATTCCACGCGAATGATTTTACCGTAGGCACTGTCGAGGCCAGCCCCCTCAGGAGTCCAGTCCAGGCAATGAACTTCCAGCAAGACTCGGCCAGCGTCCTCAACGGTTGGGCGTATCCCCAAGCTGGCCACGCCATCGACGGAGGCGTCGCCTTTGGCGCCCAGCCCGTGCGTGCGCACCACAAAAATGCCGCTGGCGGCCGGTTTGTCGTGCCTGAAGGCAATGTTCAGGGTCCGAAAGCCGAGCTCGCGGCCGAGCTTTTTGCCGTGAACCACGTGGCCGGAAATGCTGTACGGTCGGCCGAGCAGTCGGGAAGCGTCGTCCATGTCGCCCTGCGCCAGTGCTGCGCGCACCGCCGAGCTTGAGACCCGTGCGCCGTGTACTTCGTAGCTGTCCATGCGGGCGACTTCAAAACCGCAGGCGACGCCGGCAGCGTCGAGCATGGCGTAGTCGCCTGCGCGTTTGCTGCCAAAGCGAAAATCGTCGCCGACCAACATGTAGCGCACCTGCAGGTTGTTCACCAAAACATCGTGGATGAAGGCGTCGGCGCTTTGCGAGGCCAAGCGCGCATTGAACGGCAACACCACGGCTTGGTCGATGCCGCAGCGCGCTAACTCTGTGAGTTTGTCGCGAAGAGTCGAAATGCGTGTGGGGGCCGAACCCGGTGAAAAGTACTCGCGCGGGTGTGGCTCGAAGGTCATGACCCGGGCCGGTAAACCACGGTGTTTGGCCTCGTTTTTCAGCACGGCGAGCATGGCCTGATGGCCGCGGTGAACCCCGTCAAAGTTGCCGATGGTCAGCGCGCAGGGCTGAGCCAGTGCTGGGTGCTGATGGCCACGAAAAATTTTCATGTTGCAGATTATCGTTTTTTAGCGACCCGCTTTCGCCGTTGGCTGGGCTTGGCGCAGCCGTTGCCAGAAAATTGTCATCAAATCACTGTATATTGTTGGCTAGCAGGCAGACGCAGACTCCAGTCAAAAGCGTTTGCCCGGTTTGATGCTTGACGCCGGTTTCCATTTGCATGGAGGTTCGTTTGAAGGTCTTGAAGCTGTCCGCTCAGGGGTTGCCGCAATCGTGGATCAGCCTCGAACAAGCCGTGTTGCACTACGCTGCTGGGCAAGTGCGCTGGGAAGCAGGTGCACAGGTGGCGCTGTTTCGCGGTGGTCACAACGCCCACACGGGCGAGCAGTCGATCATCACGGTCAACAGCATCATCGGCACCCGCGGTGTGCCCAACATCAATCCTTTTGATCTCAAACCTGGTCTGACCAACGGCAAGCTTTTTGCGCGCGACCGCAATGTCTGCGCTTATTGCGGCAGCCATTTCCACGAAGAAGAGCTGACGCGTGAGCACATCATTCCCTTTGCGCAGCAGGGCATCGACAACTGGATGAATGTGGTCACCGCTTGCCGCGCTTGCAACCACCGAAAAAGCAGCCGCACGCCTGAGCAGGCCCGCATGCCGCTGCTCTACACGCCTTACGTGCCCAGCCTCTGGGAAGACTTCATTTTGCGCAACCGCCGCATTCTGGCGGACCAGATGGAGTTTTTGATCGCGCACGTGCCGCGCTCTTCCCGTTTGCTGACCTGACGCCTGCTGCTCAGCGACTCAGGGCTGTTCAAGCAAACACGCCAGCCGTGTCTTGCATCCGCGCAGACACTTCGCCCAGCTGGTGCAGCGAATCGCCAAAGGTCATTTCCAGCTGCGTCAATTTCTTGAAGCAGTGGCTGACGATGTACTCGTCTGTGACGCCAATGCCGCCATGCAATTGCACCGCTTGCTGGCCGACAAAACGCATGGATTGGCCGAGCTGGTATTTGGCGCGGGCCATGGCAGCGCGGCGTTCGTCTGCCGGGGCGTTGAGCTTGAGTGAGGCGTAGTAGCTCATGGAACGGGCCAACTCCAGCTGCATTTTCATGTCGGCCACGCGGTGGCGCAGCGCCTGAAAACTACTGATGACAACGCCGAACTGTTTGCGCTGGTTCATGTAGTCGACGGTGATGGCCAGGGCGCTATCCATCACGCCGACGGCTTCGGCGCAGGCGGCGGCGATGCCGATGTCCACCGCGTGCTCTAAGGCGGCCAGTCCGTCCAATGTGACCAACGTTGCGACGGCCTTGTGCAGCTGCACTTCGGCGGCACGGCTGCCGTCTTGCGTGACGTAGCCGCGCGTGGTGACGCCGCTGGTGCTGATTCCGTTGGTTTGGCACTCGACTAAAAACAGCGCTTGTTCACCGCGCAGCATGGCGGGCACCAAAAAGGCGTCGGCTTGGTCACCGGCGGGAACGATGCTTTTGTGGCCGCTCAGTGTCCAGCCGGTTGCTGAGTTGCTGTCCTCATGCGCTGTGGCATCGCACAGATCGAGTCGGTAGCGGGCGGCGCGTTCTTGATGCGCCAGTACCACCAGCGCATCACCCGAGGCGATCTTGGGCAGCCATGCCGTTTTGACTTTCTCTGGCGCCCAGGCGTTGAGCACCGCGCCAGCCAACAAGGCGTGGGCGACCGGTTCGAGCACCAAGCCGCGGCCCAGCTCTTCCATGACCACCATGCCTTCGATCGGGCCCATGTCCAAGCCGCCGTGGGCTTCAGGAATGTAGAGGCCGCTCAAGCCGAGTTCAGCCAACTCGGTGTAGGCCTCCCGTGAAAAACCACCAGCGCTGGCAATGTTGCGGCGGCGCTCAAACGTATAAGCCTTGGCGACCCATTTGCGCACGGCATCACGAAGTTGTTCTTGGTCGTCAGAAAAATTGAAATCCATGGTCTTGTCTCCTCAGCCCAGCACGGTTTGCGCAACGATGTTGCGTTGAACTTCGTTGCTGCCGCCGTAAATGGTGGTTTTACGCATATTGAAATAAGTCGACGCCAGCGGCGCGCAATGCACAGCACCGCCCGGAAAGCCTTCCAGGCCAGCGGCCGCTTGGTCGCCTTGCCAGCCGGCTTCCATGGCGTCTTGAATGAAGGGCAGGCTGAAAGGGCCGGCGGCCAGCATCATGAGTTCGGCGTAGCGCTGCTGTATTTCACTGCCGCGAATTTTCAGCAAACCCGCAATATCGAGGGAGTTCTTGCCTGTTTTTTGGGCTGACAGCACGCGCAGCACCAGCATTTCGAGTGCCACCACGTCGACTTCGAGCTTGGCGATCTCGTCCCTGAAGCGAAAATCGCTGTAGAGGTCTTCAGCTTTTGCAATGCGTTTCAGACGCTCTAGTTCACGCTTGGATCGATTCACGTCAGCGATGTTGGTGCGCTCATGACTGAGCAAATGTTTGGCGTAAGTCCAGCCCTTGTTTTCTTCACCGATCAGGTTGCTGGCGGGCACTTTGACGTTGTCAAACCAGACTTCATTGACTTCGGCCTCACCGTCGAGCAGCACGATGGGACGTACCGTGACACCGGGCGATGCCATGTCGATCAGCAAGAAAGAAATGCCGGCTTGCGGTTTGCCTTCATGGCTGGTGCGGACCAGGCAAAAGATCCACTCGCCGTACTGACCGAGCGTCGTCCAGGTTTTTTGGCCGTTGACGATGTAGTGGTCGCCATGACGTTCCGCCTTGCATTGGACGGACGCTAAATCCGAGCCCGCACCCGGCTCGCTGTAGCCCTGACTCCACCAGACCTCACCGCTGGCGATACCGGGCAAGAAGCGTTGTTGCTGCTCGGCGTTGCCAAAAGTCATGATCACCGGCGCCACCATGACCGGACCAAACGGCACCACGCGCGGCGCGCCCGCCAGCGCGCATTCTTCTTCAAACAGGTGTTTTTGCACAGCGCTCCAACCGGGGCCGCCAAATTCGACCGGCCAGCCGTGGCCGAGCCAGCCTTTTTGGCCCAAAATTTTGGCCCAGCGTTGCAAGTCGTCACGTGACAGGCGCAGCGCTTGGTGCACTTTGTGCGCAATATCTGCCGGCAAATGGGCCTTGACCCAGTCGCGAATGTCGCTTCGAAACTGTTGTTCTTCGGTAGTGAAAGCTAAGTCCATGGTGGTTGTGTCTCCGATTCTCTGGCGGGCTGTCAGTTGGCAAGGGCTCTTTTGTAGCACGAGGGCGTGTTGTCAGGCCATAAACTATCGCCCATGACCGAGAGAGATAAAAATATTGTCGTCCTGATTTCTGGTGCGGGTTCCAATATGGCGGCCCTCATCAAGACGGCGCAACAAGAAAATTGGGACGAGCTACTGGGCGCGCGGGTGGTGGCTGTCATCAGCAACAAACCCGGTGCTGAAGGCTTGGTGCTAGCGCAGGCTTTGGGCGTGGCGACGCAGGTGCTGGACCACAAGGACTTTGACTCCCGCGCAGCCTTTGACGCCGCCTTGCAAACGCTGGTTGATGCGTATGAACCTGCGCTGGTGGTGCTGGCCGGTTTCATGCGAATTTTGACGCCAGGTTTTGTGGCGCATTACGCGGGCCGGATGGTGAATATTCATCCGTCCTTGCTGCCGGCCTTCACCGGGCTCAACACGCACCAGCGTGCGATTGACGCGGGCTGCCTTGAGGCTGGCGCGACGGTTCACCTTGTCACCGCTGATCTTGACCACGGACAGATATTGGCGCAAGCCGCAGTGCCCGTGTTGCCGGGCGACAGCGCAGAGACGCTGGCCGCCCGGGTGCTGGTGCAAGAGCACTTGATTTATCCGCAAGCGATCAAGGCTCTGCTTGCAGCTGGTGCAACGCCGCTTTAACAATGCTCTGCGCATCTACCCTAAAGAAGGCTCGCAAGGCCGCGCGGGTGTCGCTGCGGCCAAAGCCGTCTGTCCCCAGCGTCAGGTAAGAACGGCCCGCTGGCACGAAGGCGCGCACGCTCTCGGGCACGGCGCGCACGTAGTCCGTGGCGGCGATGATCGGGCCGCGACTGGAGGACAACTGCTCAGTCACAAATGGCTGTGTGGCTGCCTCGCCATTCAGCATGTGCTGTTGCTGTGCAGCGCCGTCGCGTGCCAACTCGCTCCAACTGGTCACGCTGTAAACCGTGGCGTGAACGCCTTGTTCGGCGAGCAGCTGAGCCGCCTTGACGACTTCGGTCAGGATGGCGCCGGAGCCCATCAGCGTGACTTCGCGGGTCGAGTTTTTGGCGGCTTTTTCTTTCGACGTAGATGCCGCTGGGAAGTCTTTGAACCGGTAGCAGCCGCGGATGATGTCGCCTTCTGAGCCGGGCACCAAGTCGGGCTGCGCGTAGTTCTCGTTCATCAGGGTGACGTAGTAAAAAACGTCTTGTTGCTCGACCATCATCTCTTGCATGCCGCGGTCAAGGATGACGGCGAGTTCGGCGCTGAAGGCCGGGTCGTAGGCCTTGCAATTCGGAATCGTTGACGCCACTAAATGGCTGGTGCCGTCTTGGTGTTGCAGGCCTTCACCGCCTAGCGTGGTGCGGCCGGAGGTGGCGCCGAGCAAGAAGCCTCGGGCGCGTTGGTCGGCTGCTGCCCAGATCTGGTCGCCGACGCGCTGAAAGCCAAACATCGAGTAATAAATGTAGAAGGGCAGCATGGCCAAGCCGTGCACGCTGTAGCTGGTGGCGGCGGCCGTCCAG
>CANFXC010000107.1 GCA_947450765.1 Comamonadaceae bacterium
CGGCTGGTCTTTGCCCAGCATCTCGCCAGAGGCAATGCGGAACAACAAGGCGTAACCGATTTGGCCGGCAGCACCAGTGACGGCAACACGGACGGGTTTTTTGCTCATGACGAAACTCCAGGAAGGTTGTGAATCAAATTTTGGAAGGCTGCCGTTTTGGCAGGGCCACGGTCTGGCGCAGACTCGGAGTTTACGCGGGAAAACCCCTGCTCGTCAATTTGTCTTATGTCTTATATAAGATATCATTTGCTGCTTCTTCAAGACCTCCATGCCGACCACACTCAACGTCCCCGCCGAAACCCTGCCGCTGCCCCCTGAGCTCAGCGCAGGTTCAGGGGGAACGCCCGCTTTCAGCCCGCTGTACCAACAGATCAAGGTGCTGATTTTGCAGAGCCTGCAAGGCGGCGAATGGAAGCCGGGCGAAGCCATTCCCAGCGAAATGGACCTGGCCGCGCGCTTTCGCGTCAGCCAAGGCACTGTGCGCAAAGCCATCGACGAACTGGCGGCTGAAAATCTGCTGGTGCGAAGGCAAGGCAAAGGCACTTTTGTCGCCACCCACGCCGCGCAGCATGTTCAATACCGCTTCTTGCGGCTGTTGCCCGACAGCGGCGACACCACCACCGAAGGCCCGGCAGAGCGCCGCATCATTGAGTGCAAACGGCAACGCGCCCCGGCCGACATTGCTCGGGCGCTGGGCTTGCGCAGCGGCGACGCCGTGCTACAGGTGCGGCGGGTGCTGGCGTTTCAGGGGGTGCCAACCATTCTGGAAGACCTCTGGCTGCCGGCTGCGCCCTTCAAAGGACTGACCGCAGAACGACTCGATACCTATCGCGGCCCGATGTACGCGCTGTTTGAAACCGAATTCGGCGTTCGCATGGTGCGCGCTGAAGAAAAAATTCGGGCGCTGGCGGCGACGGCGCCCGCCACAGACATACTGAGCGTTCCGGCTGGCGCACCGCTGCTCAGCGTCGAGCGCATCGCCTACACCTACAACGACCTGCCGATAGAGCTGCGCCGCGGCCTGTACCGCACAGACACGCACTACTATCAAAATTCTTTGAGCTGAAAGCCAACTCGAATGACACCAACCTGCCGTCACTTGCTGCTGATTTTGGGCGATCAGCTGGACGCAGATTCAGCCGTCTTTGACGACATGGACCCGGCTCAGGACGTGGTGCTGATGGTCGAAGCCGCCGAAGAATCGACCCACATCTGGTCGCACAAGGCGCGCACGGGACTGTTTTTGTCGGCCATGCGGCATTTTGCAGAAGCGCTACGGCAACGTCATTTCCACGTCCATTACCGGGCACTGGGCGTTGAAGACGATGCCACGTTAGACGCAGGCCTCAAGGCGGCACTCAGCACATTCAAACCCGAGCGCGTGATTGGCGTGGAACCGGGCGATTTGCGTGTTCGCGCGCTGATTGAAGCCGCCTGCAAAACACCTGAAAGCAAGCCAACACCGCTCGAATGGCGCGAAGACAAGCATTTTTTGTGCAGCTTGCCGCAGTTTCGCCAATGGGCTGGTGCATCGACCAGCCTGCGCATGGAGTTTTTTTACCGCAAGATGCGCCAACAGTACAAGGTGCTGATGGACGGCGATCAGCCAACCGGCGGGCAGTGGAACTTTGACGCTGAAAACCGCAAAGGCTTTGGCAAGGCCGGCCCCAAAGACGTGCCGCCACCACTTGTGTTTGCGCAAGACAACATCACGCAAGAGGTGTTACAACTGGTGACGCAGCGCTTTGCCGACCACCCCGGCACGCTCTTAAACTTCAACTGGCCTGTCACGCGCGAACAAGCTTTGATGGCGCTGCACGACTTCATCGACAGGCGCCTGCCGTCTTTTGGCGAACACCAAGATGCCATGTGGACAGGCCTGGATTTCGGCTGGCATGCGCTGCTGTCCACCTCGCTCAACCTGAAACTGCTGCATCCGCTGGAAGTCATTCTTGCCGCCGAACGGGCGCACCGCGAGCGCGACCTGCCTCTGGCCAGCGTCGAAGGCTTTATTCGTCAAGTGCTGGGCTGGCGCGAATTCATTCGCGGCGTCTACTTTCTGGACATGCCCGGGCTCAAAGAAGCCAACCATTACGAACACCAAAATCCACTGCCGGCCTGGTATTGGACCGGGGACACGAAGATGAACTGCATGCGTCAGTCCATCGGTCAGACGTTGGCCAATGGCTACTCGCACCACATCCAGCGCCTGATGGTCACGGGCATGTTCGGCGTCACAGCGCAAATCACGCCGCAGCAACTGTGCGACTGGTATTTGGCGGTGTACGTCGACGCCGTGGAATGGGTCGAGTTGCCGAACACCGCCGGTATGGCGCTGTTTGCCAACGGCGAACGCTTCACCTCCAAACCCTACATTGCCAGCGGTGCTTACGTCAAACGCATGAGCAACTATTGCAGCGGCTGCCACTACCAACCCGAGGCACGCACCGGCTTGGATGCCTGTCCCATGACAACGCTCTACTGGAATTTCCTGGACCGCCACGAGGCCAGCTTTGGCAGCAACCCTCGGACGGCCTTGATGGTGAAAAACCTACAGCGCATCGCGCCGGAAGAACGCCAAGCAATTCGCCAGCGCGCCGACGAGATGCTGAAAAACTTGAACAACTTGTGATCAGCCATGACACCCGCGCAAGCTTGCAACCCACACGCCAGATGAAATCACATATTGCGCCCCAAAAAAACCTCCTCAGCATCAAAAATCCCCGAATAAATCGCGACCAATCTTGTCTTGGGTCAAGATTCATGTTGCGTTGCAATAGAATTTCGGCCTGAGAAGCTTTGTTACAACCCAGTGACTCAAAAAAACCATAGAAAGCCAAGCATGTCCGATTCAGCGACGACCTCAGCAAAAAAGCGGCCCGAGTTCCGCAACATCAACGCCTTCACCGACCTCCCTAGCTACCGCCTGCCCGCAGCCGGATGGGTGTCCATCTTGCACCGCGTCAGCGGTGCGCTGATGTTCGCTTTGATGCCCTTCATCATTTGGATGTTCGACGCGTCCATTTCATCCGAAATCTCGTTCGCGCGTTTCACCAGCGCCTTCAATGTCGGCATGCTGGGTCTGCCAGGCTTTGTCTGGAAACTGGTGGCGTTGGCGCTGATCTGGGCTTTTCTGCACCACTTCACGGCGGGTTTGCGCCATCTTTGGATGGATGTCAGCCACCGGGCTGTGGAATTGCAATTTGGTAAAACCTCGGCCAAAACGGTTTTGGTCATCAGTCTGACCCTGACTGTGCTGCTCGGCGCCAAGCTTTTTGGTCTTTATTAATTAGTCATAGGAACAACCCAGCATGTCGGTTAATTACGGCTCTAAACGCATCGTTGTCGGTGCCCATTACGGTTTGCGCGACTGGCTCAGCCAACGCGTGACCGCCGCGCTCATGGCGCTCTTCACCATCGTGGTGTTGGCCCAGGTGCTACTCAGCAAAGGTCCTATCGGCTACGACAAGTGGGCTGGTATTTTTGCTTCGCAACCCATGAAAATGCTGACCTTCGTGGTCATTTTGTGCCTGCTTTGGCACGTTTGGGTGGGCATGCGCGACGTCTACATGGACTACATCAAGCCCGTCGGACTGCGCTTGTCGCTTCAGGTATTTACCATCGTTTGGCTCGTGGCATGTTCCGGTTGGGCCATTCAAGTCTTGTGGAGACTCTAAGAAATCATGACACTCACTTCCAAACTCCCCAAGCGCAAATTTGACGTCGTTATCGTCGGTGCCGGCGGTTCCGGCATGCGCGCCTCACTGCAACTGGCCAAAGCTGGCCTGAACGTTGCTGTTTTGTCCAAAGTATTCCCGACGCGCTCGCACACCGTGGCAGCGCAAGGCGGCATTGGCGCCTCGCTCGGCAACATGTCTGAAGACAACTGGCACTACCATTTCTACGACACCGTCAAGGGTTCCGACTGGCTCGGCGACCAAGACGCGATCGAATACATGTGCCGTGAAGCGCCAAAGGTCGTCTATGACCTGGAGCACATGGGCATGCCGTTTGACCGCAACCCGGACGGCACGATTTACCAGCGTCCGTTTGGCGGCCACACGGCTAACTACGGCGAAAAAGCTGTGCAACGCGCTTGCGCCGCTGCGGACCGCACTGGCCATGCCATGTTGCACACGCTGTACCAGCAAAACGTCAAAGAAAAAACCAGCTTCTTCGTCGAATGGCTGGCCATGGACTTGATCCGTGACGAAGCCGGCGACGTCGTTGGCGTCACCGCCATCGAGATGGAAACCGGTGACGTGCATATTTTTGAAGCCAAAACCACGCTGCTCGCCACTGGCGGTGCAGGCCGTATTTTTGCCGCCTCGACGAATGCTTTCATCAACACAGGCGACGGTCTGGGCATGGCAGCTCGCGCTGGCATTCCCCTTGAAGACATGGAGTTCTGGCAGTTTCACCCGACCGGCGTGCATGGCGCTGGCGTGTTGTTGACCGAAGGCTGCCGCGGCGAAGGCGCGATTTTGCGTAACAGCAACGGCGAGCGCTTCATGGAGCGCTATGCACCCGCCTACAAAGATCTGGCCCCACGTGACTATGTCTCGCGCTGCATGGACCAAGAGATCAAAGAAGGTCGCGGCTGCGGTCCTAACAAGGACTACATCAACTTGGACATGACCCACTTGGGCGCTGACACCATCATGAAGCGCCTGCCGTCGGTGTTCGAGATTGGCCACAACTTTGCCAACGTCGACATCACCAAAGAACCGATCCCTGTGGTGCCAACCATCCACTACCAGATGGGCGGTATTCCGACCAACATCCACGGTCAAGTCGTCACACAAAACGCCGCCAACCAGAGCGAAGTCGTCAACGGCCTGTACGCCGTAGGCGAATGCTCTTGCGTCAGCGTGCACGGCGCCAACCGCTTAGGCACCAACTCTTTGCTCGACTTGCTGGTCTTCGGCCGCGCCGCTGGTAACCACATTGTTGAGTTCAGCAAAAGCACGGTGCACAAGACCCTGCCAGCCGATGCCGCAGACGCCACGTTGGCACGCATCGCGCGTCTCGACAACGCCACCGAAGGCGAATACGCACAAGACGTTGCCAACGACATCCGTGCCGCCATGCAGCAGCATGCCGGTGTGTTCCGCACGCAAGCCATCATGGACGAAGGCGTGACCAAGATTGCCGCGCTGCGCGAACGTGTGAAGAACATCGGCCTAAAAGACAAGTCGAAGATTTTCAACACGGCCCGCATCGAAGCGCTGGAAGTCGAAAACCTGATCGAAGCCGCAGAAGCCACCATCGTCTCTGCTGCTGCGCGCCACGAAAGTCGCGGCGCACACTCGGTCGATGACTACGGTGACACACCTGAACACCCGAACGGCCGCAACGACACCGACTGGCACAAGCACACGCTGTGGCACAGCAAAGGCAACCGCCTGTCTTACAAGCCTGTGCAAATGAAACCGCTGACGGTGGATTCGATACCCCTGACCGTTCGTAGTTTTTAACACCTTGTGGGACAGATCTTTAGCGCTGTCCCCAACTGACTAATTTTTTGCGAGTACACCATGGCCAAACGCACTTTTCAGATTTACCGCTACGACCCAGACCAGGACGCCAAGCCGTACATGCAGACCATCGAGGTTGAACTCGATGGCAGCGAACGCATGCTGCTCGACGCCCTGATGAAGCTCAAGGCGCAAGACCCGACCATCACCTTTCGCCGCTCCTGCCGCGAAGGCGTTTGTGGCTCGGACGCCATGAACATCAACGGCAAAAATGGGCTCGCCTGCCTGACCAATATGCTCACGCTGAAGGGCACCATCGTCCTGAAACCGCTGCCAGGTCTGCCCGTCGTGCGCGACC
>CANFXC010000108.1 GCA_947450765.1 Comamonadaceae bacterium
ACTTGGTATTCCGTTGTTGTATTCGCAAAACGTCGACTTTCGCACTGTGTTGGCCCTTCGCGGGGTGCCTCGCACCCTGGCATTTCAGGCAAAACAGTCATCGGCATCGACCTTCTAGCGCGGCACTGCGGCAAGCGTGGACTTGTGGTGGACTAAACTGCCAGACAAATCAACTACTTACAGCGCATCGCTAGTGAAACACATTATAGGGTCAGGAAATCCTCCGGCCAAACGACAAAAAAACGCCCCACGCGGAGCCGGCAAACCCTTGGGTTCGCCCGCCAAAGCGCGGTCTGGTGGGCCACGCATGTCGCCTGCGCAGCTGCAGTCAGCGGCGGCACCGAGGCGCGTTTTCTTGCCTCAGCCGGTGGTTGCTGAATCGCTTGAACCGGTCGAGCCGGCGGTCTCGCCGCAAGCCACGCTGGTCACGGTGACGGAAGATTACGACGGTCAGCGGCTCGACAACTTTTTGATTCGTCAGCTCAAGGGTGTGCCCAAAACCCATGTGTATCGGATCATCCGCAGCGGCGAAGTGCGCATCAACAAAGGCCGGGTGCAGGCCGACACGCGTGTGGCTGCGGGCGATGTGGTTCGACTACCGCCGGTGCGCACGTCAGAACGTGCCGACCAGAAGGCGCAGGCGATGGCGACCGAAATCGCCCGCCACGGTGCGACTTCCAGTGTCGGCGGGCTGGCGCCGTCGCGTGAGTTCCCGATTTTGTTTGAAGACGACCATGTGCTGGCCATCGACAAGCCGGCGGGCGTGGCGGTGCATGGCGGCAGCGGCGTGGCCTTTGGCGTGATTGAGCAAATGCGCATGGCCCGGCCTGGACACGATTTCCTGGAGCTGGTGCACCGGCTGGACCGGGAAACCAGTGGCGTGTTGTTGATTGCCAAAAAACGAATGGCTCTGAAAATTTTGCAAGAGCAGTTTCGTGAACGCGAAACCGACAAGGTGTATCTGGCGATGGTCGCTGGCAACTGGCCACCCAAGTTGAAAGTGCTCGACAAGCCGCTGCAAAAATACCTGCTGCCGGACGGTGAACGCCGCGTCAGGGTAGTCGACAAAGACCATCCGGACGCCATGCGCGCCGTCACCTTGGTCAAGGTGCGGGCAGCGCTGCCGGCGTCCAAAGACCAGCCCTTGAGTGATTTCAGTTTGCTCGAAGTCACCATCAAAACCGGGCGCACGCACCAGATTCGTGTGCATCTGGCGACCGAAGGTTATCCGATTGCTGGCGACGACAAATACGGCAATTTTGAGTTGAACAAGGGTCTGCAGAAGCTGCCTGCCGGACAAGCGCTCAAGCGCATGTTTTTGCATGCCTGGACCTTGAAGTTCACACACCCTTCGAACGGCAAGCGCATCACGTTGCTCGCCGAACTCCCGCCCGAACTTGACGCCTTGGTTGCCCATGTCCCGCCCCCTGAATTTTGATTTGATTGCCTTTGATTGGGATGGCACGCTGTTCGATTCGACCCAGTTCATCGTGCGCAGCATTCAGGCCGCTGTCGTCGATGTGGGCGGAGCCAAGCCCAGCGACGAAGCTGCTTCTTATGTGATCGGGCTGGGCCTGATGGAGGCGCTGGCCCACGCCGCGCCTGACGTGCCGGAGTCCCGTTACCCCGAACTCAACCAGCGCTACAAGCACCATTACATGCAGCGTCAACACGACATCAGTTTGTTTGACGGCGCGCTGGCGCTGTTGGCTGAACTCAAAGAGCGCGGCCATATCTTGACGGTGGCCACCGGCAAGTCCCGTCGTGGCCTTGACGAAGCCCTGCAGGCGGTCGAGCTCAAGGGGCGTTTTGACGGCTCGCGCACGGCTGATGAAACCGCTGGCAAGCCGCATCCGCGCATGCTGCATGAGTTGATGCGCCAGTTCAATGTGACGCCCGAGCGCACCTTGATGATTGGTGACACCACGCATGATTTGCAGATGGCCCTGAATGCGGGGTGCGCCAGCGTCGGTGTCAGTTATGGCGCGCACGAACCAGACGCCTTTGAAGTGCTGCGGCCACGCGCTGTGTTGCATTCGGTGGGCGAGCTACAAACTTGGCTGAGCGCCCATGCCTGAAGCTTTGACCGCGTTTCCAGCTGAGCCTTTGTGCAGCGCCGCCGACCTCGTTGAGGGTGGATTGGCGGTTCCTTTTGACGTGGTGTATGCCGGCCAGACTTGTCGGGCTTTTGGGGTTCGGTTTGAAGGTCAGCCGCAGGCCTACCTGAATCGATGCAGCCATGTCGCGATGGAATTGGATTGGCAGCCGAATCGCGTTTTCGATGACAGTGGCCAATGGTTGTTGTGCGCAAGTCACGGTGCAGCGTACCACCCAGAAACGGGCGAATGCGCTGCCGGTCCGTGCCGCGGTGGGCTTGTGAAAATCGACCTTTCCGAGCGCGATGGCGTGGTCTTTTGGCACCCTGTGTACAACCTCAAACCTCTCACGTTTTAAACTAGACCACATGAACGAAAATAACACTCAACCCGTCAGCAATGAAACTGTCGCACCCGCTGCAGCAGTCCCGCAAGAGGCAGGCTGGGAGCGCGCAACGCTTGAAAAACTGGCCTTTTCTGCGCTCAATGAGCAAAAATCGAATCGTCGCTGGAAGACTTTTGTACGGCTGTCTTGGCTGGTTTTCTTGATTGTGTTGGTCTGGCTGGCGCTGCATCGAGGCTCCTCGCCGAGCAGCGTGAGCACGCCGCACACGGCGGTGGTCGAGATCAAGGGTGAGATTTCTGACGGTGCGGATGCGAGTGCTGAATTCGTCAATGCCGCACTGCAAGCAGCCTTCGAAGACGAGGGCTCCAAAGCGGTGGTGCTGTTGATCAATTCGCCTGGCGGGAGTCCGGTTCAGGCCGGCATGATGAATGACGAAATCTTGCGGCTGAAAGCCAAATACAAGAAGCCGGTGTACGCCGTGGTCGAAGAAACATGTGCTTCAGCGGCCTATTACGTCGCCGTGGCAGCGGACAAGATTTATGTCGACAAGGCCAGCATTGTGGGCAGCATCGGCGTGCTGATGGATGGTTTTGGTTTCACCGGTCTGATGGACAAACTGGGGGTTGAGCGGCGCCTGTTGACGGCTGGCGAAAACAAGGGTTTTCTGGACCCGTTCAGCGCCCAAAGTGAGCGTCAGCGTGCCTACGCGCAGACCATGCTGAATCAGATTCACCAGCAGTTCATCACGGTGGTCAAAAACGGCCGTGGTGATCGCTTGAAGGAAATTCCTGAGATGTTCAGTGGCCTTTTCTGGAGCGGTCAGCAGGCCGTTGATCTGGGGTTGGCTGACCAGTTTGGCTCGCTCGAATTTGTCGCTCGCGAAGTCGTCAAAACAGAAGACATCATTGACTACACGCGTCGCGAAAATGTTGCTGAGCGCTTAGCCAAGCGCTTTGGCGCGGCGATGGGCGAGGGGGCCATGAAGGCGACCTTGCGCAGCGTACCGGCTCTTCGCTAAAAAAGCGCTGGCTGCAAACGCAGCCTCGGCGCCTCGCTGTCTCTGGGTCTCAGCGACCGATGCAAAACACCGTTGGCAATGCCAGCGGTGCACCCGGTTTTTCATCACGTTTGCTTTTCCACACGCTGACCTGAGCGCTGCGCGACCAAGCGGCTTCCAGCGTCAGGCCACAGCTCAGCGCCAGCCGTGTGTTGCCATGCAAAGTTTGCAGCAGCGCACCCAGCAAGACCGTGTTGCGGTAAGGCGTCTCAATGAACATCTGGGTTTGCCCTGTTTTTAGCGCGATGGACTCGAGCTCGCGGATGCGCTGTGAGCGCTCGCCAGCGTCTTGCGGCAGATAGCCGACAAACGCGAAGTTTTGACCATTCAGCCCGCTGGCGGCCAGCGCCATCACCAGTGACATGGGGCCCGCCAAAGGCACCACTTGTAAACCGAGGTCGTGCGCGGCGCGCACCACCGATGAACCGGGGTCTGCAATCGCAGGCATGCCGGCTTCGCTGACCAAGCCCATGTCATGGCCTTGCAGGGCGGCTTGCAGCAAGGGGCGCGCATCAAAGTTGCCACCGTGATCGCCTTTTTTATGCACTTCGCGCGGCAGCTCCTGAATTTGTAGCGACTGAATGGGCTGTCTCAACGGGTGTAACTCATTCACGCGCTTCAAATATGCGCGGGTGCTGCGGGCATTTTCCGAGACCCAGAAGCCCAGTTTGGCGGCGACCTCCATCGTGCCTTGCGGCATGACTTGCTGCAAGGGTGCCGCGTCTTCGCAGCCGAAGTCCAGCGGTGCAGGCACCAAATAGAGTTTGCCTTTGTTGCCAGGAGTTTTTGGGGTGTCGTTCATGAGCTTACTTTCGAGTCAAGCAGCCGAATGCCGGCGGCTTCAATCAGGAGGCAGGTACGGATCAGGGGCAGGCCGATCAGCGCGGTTGGGTCATCGCTGTCAATCGACTCCAACAACGCGATGCCGAGCCCTTCGCTCTTGGCGCTGCCGGCGCAGTCATAGGGTTGCTCGGCCTGCAAATAGTTTTCAATGGCCTCGTCGCTGAGTTGGCGAAAGCGGACTTTCACGGCGGCCAAAGACGCTTGTTCAAAGCCGCTGGCCAAGCACACCACCGCGACGGCGGTTTGGAAAATCACGGTGCGCCCTCGCATCTGGCGCAGCTGAGCGACGGCGCGTTCGTGCGTGCCGGGCTTGCCCAGCGGCACGCCGTCTAGGTCGGCCACTTGGTCCGAGCCGATCACCACGGCCTGCGGAAAGGCATGGGCCACCGCGCGGGCTTTGTCCAAGGCCAGGCGCATCGCCAGTGCAGCGGGGGCTTCTCCGGTCTGGGGTGTCTCGTCGACAGCTGGCGCAGCAACGCTGAAAGGGATGCGCAGGCGTTGCAAAAGGTCTTGTCGGTAGCGAGAGGTGGAGCCCAAAACGAGGGCTCGCTGCGTGGGTAAAACGGCCGTGGCGGCATCAGGGGAGGGGGAAGTCATTCCCTGATTCTCTTACACTGACCAGCATGTCCAGAAATTTCCAAGCCCAAGGGCTGAACCTCCAAGAACTGGCCCACGATGGCCAACCGTGGTCCGAGACCACTTTAATCACAGATCTCCAACGTCTGGCGGCCGAAGCCCAGGGCTTGACGCCCACCGATGCGGTTCAGTGGCAAGTGACAGGTGAATTGCGCCCACAAGCCGGCGCCGAAGACCAAGTTTGGCTGCACTTGAACGCCGAGGCCAGCGTGCCCTTGACCTGCCAGCGTTGCCTGACACTGGTCGCGACGCCGGTGGAAGTCGACCAGTGGTACCGCTTTGTCGACAGCGAAGAGATCGCCATGGCGGAAGACGACGAGGCTGAAGAAGACTTGCTGGTGATGGCGCCGCAGTTCGATTTGATGGCCTTGCTGGAGGACGAGTTGTTGATGGCCTTGCCTCTGGTGCCGATGCATGAGACCTGCCCTGTGACGCCGGTTTTCAGTGCTGGAGACCCCGCATTGGAGGCGGCAGAAGCCAAGCCTAACCCGTTCGCCGTGCTCGGACAATTGAAGAAAAGCTGAGAGCTTGATTCGACGCGCTATAATCTAAGGCTTCGCGTACTGATGCACCGCCTGACCGGCCCCTGAAAATGGCCAGTTACCCAAGGATGGTCTGCTGTAGTGCGTAATTACCAACCCTACACCCCCTCAGGAGCGGATTATGGCCGTCCAACAGAACAAAAAATCACCTTCCAAGCGCGGTATGCACCGCTCGCACAATGCCTTGAACGTTCCAGGCATTG
>CANFXC010000109.1 GCA_947450765.1 Comamonadaceae bacterium
CGAGCCTCAAAAGAGTCAGTCATGTTTTTTCTCACTAATCACCTGCCCGCAACGCTTTTGGCGAAGGAACAGGAAACTCCACCCCTGCGATGCAGAAGGCTTCGTTCATGGTTAATAAAACATCAACCATCAAACGAATATACGGATCAAGCGCTGAAATGGCCTGAAGCGGTGACTCTGAAGTGAGAGTCCAAAAGTGTGAGGTAGATGTACAAATGCAGCGCACTCTGTGCAACTGCAAGCCGCTGATTATGGCACGCTTTCAGGGTTTGTACTAGTCCCCCGAAAATACAAGGCGCTTTGCGTGTTTGCGGGTTCCTCAAAAGAGGAGATGTGGCTCACTTCAAAAAGTGTTCGCGGTAATGTTCAAGTTCGTCGATTGACTCGTGCACGTCGGCCAGGGCGGTATGGCTCTGACGCTTTTTGAAGGCGCTGTAGACCTCGGGACGCCAGCGCTTAGCCAACTCTTTGAAAGTACTGACGTCGACGTTGCGGTAATGTAAAAACGCTTCCAGCTTGGGCATGTACTTGACCAGAAAACGGCGGTCCTGGCTGATGGTGTTGCCGCACAAAGGAGAGGTGCCCTTGGGAAGGTATTTGGCTAGGAAGGCCAGCACTTGCTTTTCGGCGTCCTCCTCAGTGACGGTGCTGGCTTTGACCTTGTCAATCAAGCCGCTGCGGCCGTGGGTGCCCTTGTTCCAGTTGTCCATTAGGCCCAACAACTCGTCGCTTTGGTGAATCACCAGCACCGGGCCTTCAATGCGCGGCACCAGTTGCGGGCCGGTGACAATCACGGCAATTTCGATCAGGCGCTCTTTCTCAGGGTCGAGGCCGGTCATTTCGCAATCGATCCAGACCAAGTTCTGGTCTGACTTTTTCAGGGGGAGTTCAGTGTCAAGCATGCGGTGATTCTCGCCGATGCCCTAAACTTCGAAAGATGACTGATTACTCGCTTGTATTTACCCTCGTTTTTTCAGCGGTGCTGTTGCTGGGTCTGTTGGTAAAGTTTTATCTGAGCACGCGTCAGATTCGCCATGTTGCGCGTCACCGCGATACCGTGCCATCCGCTTTTGCTGCGACCATTTCATTGGCGGCTCACCAGAAGGCTGCGGACTACACCATCACCAAGGCCCGCTTTGGCCTGCTTGAACTGGCCTTTGGCACCGCCGTGCTGCTCGGCTGGACACTGCTGGGTGGCCTTGATGCATTGAACCAATGGTTGGCCGGTACACGGCTGGCCGAGTGGAGTCCGCTGGCGCAGCAACTGGCGCTGGTCGCAGGCTTTGGTGTCATCAGCGGTGCGCTGGATTTGCCGTTCACGCTTTACAGCACCTTCAAGATAGAAGAACGTTTTGGCTTCAACAAAATGACCTTCAAGTTGTGGCTCGCCGACTTGCTGAAATCGACTGTGGTCGGCATCGTGGTGGGCTTGCCCATCCTTGCGCTCATCCTCTGGCTGATGGGCAGCGCCGGCAGCCTGTGGTGGCTCTGGGCATGGGCCGTCTGGATGGGTTTTAACCTGCTGATTCTGGTGCTCTACCCGACCGTGATTGCACCACTTTTCAACAAGTTCCAACCACTCGAAGACGAGGGCTTGAAAGCCCGCGTGACGGCATTGATGCAGCGCTGCGGTTTTGCGGCCAAAGGGCTGTTTGTGATGGACGGCAGCAAGCGCTCGGCCCATGCCAACGCCTACTTCACCGGCTTCGGCGCAGCCAAGCGCGTGGTCTTTTATGACACCTTGCTGAAGCAGCTCAGTCCGGCCGAAGTTGACGCCGTGCTAGCCCACGAGTTGGGGCATTTCAAGCACAAGCACATCATCAAACGCATCGTCATGTTGTTCGCTCTGAGCTTGGCCGGTTTTGCGCTGCTGGGTTGGCTCTCTACGCAAATTTGGTTCTACACCGCGCTGGGTGTCCTGCCCAACATGAGCGCGCCCAATGATGCGCTGGCACTGCTGCTGTTCATGCTGGTCGTGCCCTTGTTCAGCTTTTTCATCTCACCCCTGTTTGCCCAACTCTCGCGCCAACATGAGTTTGAAGCCGATGCCTACGCGGCCCGCCAGACCGATGGCCGCGACCTGTCCAGCGCCTTGCTCAAGCTGTATCAGGACAACGCCAGCACACTCACGCCAGACCCTGTCTTTGTGAAGTTTTACTATTCACATCCGCCAGCGTCTGAGCGCTTGGCACGCATGAGTGCCATTCAACCCAGCCCAGCAGGAGCAACCGCTTGAGTCTGTCTGCAGCACCCCGGCGCGCGCTCAGCGCCACTGAGATCGTCAGCCAGTTGAGCAAGCTCAATGGAGAGCAGCCGCTGGGCTGGCGCCTGATCGATGGCGCACTTGAAAAAAGCTTTCGCTTCAAAGACTTTCACCACAGCATTGGCTTCGTCAACGCTGTGGCGTTCATTGCCAATGCAGAGAATCATCATCCCGATTTGGCCGTGAGTTTCAGCCAATGTACGGTGCGTTTCAACACGCACGATGTGAATGGGATTTCCGCCACTGACTTTCTCTGCGCGTCCAAGGTTGACGCCTTGCTCGCTTGAAACACTCAGGCAAACCGGCTGGCACTGCACGGCCCGCTGTATCGGGCACTGAAGCTGGTTTGGTGGTGGCCGGGTTCGGACGCCACGTGCTGGTTGAAAAAGACAACGGTGAACGCGTCATCTGCCACCCACGCGGTAAAAAAAGTCAGGCGGTGGTCGGTGACCGCGTGCGCTGGCTGCCTTCAGAGGACGAAGGCACGATTGAAAAAGTAGAGACCCGCGACAACCTGTTTTACCGACAGGATGAGATGCGCACCAAGTCCTTCGCGGCCAATCTTGACCAAGTGTTGATCCTCATGGCGGCTGAGCCGGAGTTTTCTGAAAATCAGCTGACGCGCGCGCTGATTGCCGCTGAAGCCGCCGGCATTCGCCCGATCATTGCGTTGAACAAAAGCGATCTGACCGAGCCCTTTGGCCGCGCTTGGACCAAGCTGGCGCCCTACCGCGCCATGGGTTACCAGATGCTCTCGCTGGCGATCAAGCCCAAGGCCGCAGATGACGAAACGCAAACCTCTGTGTTGTCGCTGATGCCGCTGATGCAAGGCAAAAAAACATTGGTACTAGGCCCCTCAGGTGCCGGCAAAAGCAGCTTGACCAATCTGTTGATACCGCATGCGCAAGTCCTGACGGCTGAAATCTCACAGGCTCTGAACTCCGGCAAACACACCACCACCAGCACCACGCTGTACTGGATCGATGCAGACAGAAGCACGGCGTTGATTGACTCCCCCGGTTTTCAGGAATTTGGCCTGCACCACATCGAACCGATGCATCTGGCCGCATACATGCCCGACATCAAGGCGCACGCACAGAGTTGCAAGTTCTACAACTGCACGCACCTGCATGAGCCGGGTTGCGGGGTCATCAATGAGCTGAAAAGCACGGACAAACCGAGCAGCATCAGCGCCAGCCGTTACCGACTCTACGGTGACTTGTTCGCGGAACTGTCTGAGACGCGCTACTGAAGCTACCCGGCCAATGGCGCATGAGAGCGACTGACCATTGAAGTCAGACGTTAAACGTCAGCCCAACAAGCGCGCCAGCGTCAGCAGCGCCAGCAGCACCATCCACAAGACGACGCAACGCCAGACCAGCCCGACCACGCTGCGCAAATGCGCCAGCTCAGGCTCCCGCCCCGGGGTCGCCTGCGTTGCCACTGGTTCGCTGCTGTCTTCACCTGCCGTGAAGGGTCTGACCGGGGGTTTTAAGGCGTCACCGCCCAGCCGCACATTCACAGCACCGGCCGTGGCGGCCAGCACCACGCCGTCGTTTCGGTTTTCAGAAGCGGCCATTGAGCCTGCTGAAAATCCCTGGGTGTAGTTGCGCCAACTGTCAATGGCGTCTTCAAAACTGCCCACCACCGCAAAGCCGATGGCCGTTAAGCGGGCGGGCACAAAATCAATCACACCCCACGCTAATTTAGCCGCTTGCTGCAGGGCCGGGCTCGCGCCCTCCTCGGCCAAACGCTGCTTGTCAGCCAAATAGCGCGAGACGAATTCGCTCATCCGATACAGGACGGCACCGGCTGGGCCGAGACCAAACGCCGCCAGCACCGAAAACCAGCTGAGCACACCAAACACGTGACGATGCGCGGCGAGAACTGAATGCTCGATCACGTGGCGCACGATTTCACTGCGCGGCAGCTCAGTCGCATCGACCTGCTGCCAATCGGCCAGCAGTTCGCGGGCGGTGTCTTCGTCGCCAACCTCAAGAGCGTCGCGGATGGCTGTGAAATGGTAGCTGAACTGGCGAAAACCCAGCGTCATGTAAAGCACCAACACGCTCCATGCAAATGCCAGCAAGCCGTGCACACTCCAGAGCAACCAATGAATGGCAAAGGCCAGCAAGGTCGGGCCCAGAACAGTCGCAGACCAAGCCAGCCAGCCATGCGGCGTGCGCCCTGCATCCAAGTTGCGGCTAGACCAGCGGGCCCATGTGCGCAACCCTGTGTGAATCGCGTTGTCCCGGGCGAGTGGCCGGGCCTGCTCAAGCAGCAGGGCAAACAAGACGGCAAAAAAGCTCATGTCAAATCATAACGGCCCGGCCGCCACAAACGGGTGACTCATGCAGCCAAAAAACGATAAAAGTTACGCAACATAGCAGCGGTCGCTCCCCAGATATAGCGCTCCTTCTGCAATTCAGGCGCGTCGCTGGTGTACGGCATGGAGAGCCACTCGCGCTGTGCGCCCTCGAACTCAAAGACATGCCGGCGGTGATGAGCCGGGTTCATCAGAAAGCGCAAAGGCACCTCAAAAACATCGGCCACCTCAGCCGGATTAGGCTGCAACTGAAAACCCGGCTTGACCAGCGCCACCACCGGCGTGACGATGAAGGCTGAGCCGGTGACATAGTTTGGCAATGTGCCCAGCACCTCAACGTGCGCGCCAGGCAAGCCGATCTCTTCGTCCGCCTCGCGCAGGGCGGTGTGCACCGCGTCTGCGTCAGACTCATCTGTGCGGCCACCTGGAAAAGCGATTTGGCCCGAATGCGTCGACATATTTTTGCCCCGCTCCGTCAGCAGCAGCATCAGCTCGTCGCGCATGACCAAAGGGATCAAAACCGCAGCCAAGGCGGGCACGCGATCGCCAAATTTTTTCTCTGTATTGCGCTCAGGCGTCCACACCGGGGGTTGTAAAAACCGCTGGCGCAAAGCCCCGGGGGTGAGCAGGTGCGCCGGCACATCGGCCAGATGCGTGTCCACGCTCAGCACCGGAACAGTTCGCGGATCAAAGATCGGCAAGGGGCGGGTGATCGTCATCGTTGAGTCGTCAAAAAATTGTCGGGGACCGTTCGCAAGAAGGTGCAGAATTTTCACCGAAAAGAAAGATGAATGCCCATAAAAAAAGCCGCTCCGAGGAGCGGCTTTTCAAAGGACTCAGGTCCGGGTACCTTAAGCGGCGGCGACTGGAGCCACCACTTTACGGGCGCCCAGCTTTTCCTTGATACGTGCAGACTTGCCGCTGCGGCTACGCAGGTAATACAGCTTGGCACGACGCACATCACCACGGCGCTTGACTTCGATCTTGGCAATCAGCGGGCTGTAGAGCTGGAAAGTCCGCTCGACGCCTTCGCCATTGGAGATCTTGCGCACGATGAAGCTGGAGTTC
>CANFXC010000110.1 GCA_947450765.1 Comamonadaceae bacterium
AGCGCCATGCCGGGTGGGCAGCCGTCAATCACGCAGCCAATGGCCGGGCCGTGGGATTCACCAAAGTTGGTGACTGCGAAAAGGTGTCCGAAGGTGTTGCCGCTCATGGGCCGTGATTATCCCTGACTGAAGAAGCGCTTCTGGAACAGTTTGTGCTTTGCTGCATTGCACCATTTCGTCTGTTTCTTCCATTTAATTGAACAGGAGCCCCCATGCTGGACCGCACCGCGACTGAGTTTTCACACGTCAAACCCGCCGACACAGACTATTTACCGGGTGGCTTGCGCGATTTCTTTTTGTACCGCGACCTAGGCGTCGCCGAAGCCACCCGCGGCAAAGTCATCGCGCACCTGGTGAAGGCTAATATGGCACCAGAAACAGGCACCGGCTGGCACCGTCATGAGGCAGATTTCCAGATCGTCTTCATGCTCAAGGGCTGGGCACGCTTCATGTACGACGACAAGGAAACCTTGGTCGAGGCCGGTGACGTGGTGCATCAGCGTCCGGGCATCAGCCACTACCTGTTTGACTACTCACCCGACATGGAATACCTGGAAATCGTGTCGCCAGCAGACTTCAAGTCGATTGATGTGGCGCCGGTGTGCGCTATTCCTGCGCCAGCGCCTTGGACGACTTAACTTGCGCTCTTAAAATTCGGCATCCAGCTCGTCGATATCGTCGGGCTCTTTTTCGGCAGCAGCGATCCATTCCTGCATGGCCGGCAGTGCCATGATGGTTTCCACATAAGCGGCGCTGAGTTTGTCAATCGCAATGGCATAGGTCAAAAACCGGGTGACCACGGGCGCGTACATCGCGTCCGCGAGCGAGACTTGTTTGCCAAACAAATACGGCCCGCCGTATTGGCCCAGGCACTCTGTCCAGATCTCGAGCACACGGTCAATGTCGGCCTGAGCCCGCGACCAGACCTTGAAGTCCGGGAAATGCGCCTTGATGTTCATCGGCAAGGCCGAGCGCATGGAGGCAAAGCCGGAATGCATTTCGCCGGAGATAGCACGGCAATGCGCCCGAGCGGCGACGTTGGCGGGCAACAATTGGGCCTCAGGCTTGATCTCGTTGAGGTACTCGCCAATCGCCAACGTGTCCCAGACCTTCACGCTGCCGTGATGCAAGGACGGCACCAACATGCTCGATGACAACAGCAGCATTTCCGCCTTCATGGCCGGATCGTCTGGTGAAATCACTTTTTCAGTGAATGCCAGCCCCGCGAGCTTGGCCATCAGCCAGCCGCGCAAGGCCCAGGCACCATAGTTTTTGCTGCTGATCGTCAGAACGGCTTTGGCCATAAGGTCTCCAGAAGGTTCGTGAATTGAAACTCTCGCACCGCCCGAAATTCGCCGTGGACGCGGTGCCGTTGGCCGTCATCCAGCAAGGGTTGTGCCAAGCCGCGCCAACACCTGAGCTGGCCCGTAACTTGCCTGCTCGTGCACCATCTGGGTCACAAGCCCGCCACCTGAAGATCGCCCATGCTGTACCAAGCCTTTCAAGCCCATTCCGATCTCATGTCGCCGTTTCGGCAAATGGCTCAAAGCGGTAGCGCCGCATTTTGGTTCAGTGACACAGAGGGCAGTTGGCTGCGAAAAATGTCGGCCTCGATGGACGTTTTTTCGCGTCTGAAGGTGACCCATGCCAGACCGGCTTACGGCATCACCGCTGTCAAGGTCGGCGAGCGCGAACTGGCCGTGACAGAAGAAACCGTGCTGAGCCTGCCGTTCGGCACCTTGCTGCGCTTCAAAAAAGAAGCCGCCGCTGACCGCCCGCATCAGCCGGCTGTGTTGCTGGTCGCACCGCTGTCCGGGCACTTTGCAACGCTGCTGCGCGAGACCGTGCGCACCTTGCTGCAAGACCACGACGTCTACATCACCGACTGGCACAACGCCCGTGATGTGTCGCTCTCGCACGGTGGCTTTAGCCTTGACGACTACATCGACCACATGATTCGCTTCACACAGACCATCGGGCCCGGCACCCATCTGGTCGCGGTGTGTCAGCCCTGCGTGGCGGCCTTGGCGGCGACAGCCCTGATGGCTGAAGACAACGACCCAGCGCAACCGCGCAGCCTGACGCTGATGGCAGGCCCGGTCGATTGCCGCGTCAACCCAACCGAAGTCAACAAGCTCGCCACCAGCAAGCCGATCGACTGGTTCGAGAAAAATTTGATCAGCCGCGTGCCGGTGCAGCACGCCGGCTACATGCGCCGCGTTTACCCCGGCTTTGTGCAGCTGAGTGCCTTTTTAAGCATGAACCCAGAGCGCCATAAAAAGTCATTCCAAGACCTGTACCAGCACTTGGTCGATGGTGATGTGGAGAAAGCCAACACGATTCGTGTGTTCTATGACGAGTACCTCGCTGTGAACGATTTACCGGCGGAGTTTTACTTGGAGACAGTTGAAAAAGTTTTTCAGACCTACGACTTGGCTGAAGGCAAATTGCAATACCGGGGCCGCACCGTCAGACCCGCCGCCATCAAACGCACCGCGTTGATGACGGTCGAAGGTGAGCGTGACGATATTTGCGCCGTTGGCCAGACGGTAGCGGCGCTTGACTTGTGCACCAGCCTGCGGCCTTCCCTGAAAACGCACCACATTCAAACTGGCGTGGGCCATTACGGTGTCTTCAGCGGACGCAAATGGAACCAGCAAATCTACCCCAGAGTGCGCGAGATGATTCACGCCAATCAAGGGTAAGCAAGGCTAACAAAAGCTGGTCAGGCCTGTTTGGCTTCGTCCTCGGCAGGCCAATCTCGGATGTAGGCCTTGAGCATCTTGTTCTCAAAGTTCTGGCTGTCGACCACCGCCTTGGCAACGTCATAAAAACTGATCACGCCCATCAGCACTTTTTGTTCCATCACGGGCAAGTAGCGTGCGTGGTGTTCCAACATCATGCGACGAACGTCGTCGATCTCGGTCTCCGGCGTGCACGTCAGTGGCTGAGCGTCCATGGCTTTGCTGACCAACGCGCTGCCAATTTCGCCACCGTTCTTGACGATGCACTGAATGACTTCGCGAAAAGTCAACATGCCAACCAGATTGCCATGCGCCATCACGACCAGTGAACCGATGTCTTTCTCGGCCATGATGGATGTGGCGCTGGCCAGCGGTTCGTCGGGCTGCACGGTGTAAAGGGTGTTGCCCTTCACCCGCAAAATATCTGCGACTTTCATGTCAGGTCCCCTGATTTTTTATTCGATGCCAATATAGCCCAGAATCGCGCTTCAGACTGAAACAGTTAGTCGAATTTTCCATCAGGTTTACCCCGTGGGTCATCGATCTGACTCAAGGTGCTGTCGAGTAAACGCTCGAGCTTTTCACAGGCGCCGGTCAGCGCTTGGTCTAAGTTGTTCGCAACATGCGTGACCACCAGCGGCTGCAAACCGCGCGGCCGGGCTTCCATGACGCAGCGTTTGTCATCACCACCAGAGCCAGGCTTATGGCCGTTGTCGTCACTCAAGTGCGCCTCAATGCGGGTCAGTCGATCGCGGAATCGGCGCAGCCGCGTTTCCAGCAACGCCTGCACATGGTTGCTCAGCGGCAGGCCGCCTTTGATGTTTTTGTCAGTGTTGATCTGGACTTGCATAAGGCGTTCTCTCCTGTTAGCGGGTAGAGATTCATGCTATCCCAAAGCAGGGCTTAACAACCGGTTTAGCGTGCGGTTGAGCGAATGGATGACGCGCATCCGGGCCTTGTCCTACAGCCCGCTCAGGCTAGGAGCGAAGGCCCCTCAGAGCACTTCACGCAACCGTGTCTCTGCCCAACCGGCACGCAACCGCAGCTTGTGCGTGGCATCTGTCTTGTCGAGCAGCAGTTCATCCACCAACGGCTCAAGGGTCGTGCAAGCGGGATCAACCAACAAGACATAGCGCGGCTCGTTGTCACCTTCATCATCTGCCAGCTGACCGATCCAGTGCAAACGAATCAAGGCTTTCAGCGACTGCTCAATCTCCAATAAATCGACGCGCAGATGTTGCGCCAACTCAGACGCCAACTGGCCTCGAGGCATGCTGCTGCGTGTGGCGTCTAGCCGTTGCAACAGTTCCAGCGCCAACTGAAAACGCCAGCCATGGGCGCTGGCACGCCGGGCCACGCCCGCCAGCAGGCTCGGTAAGTAGGCCGCAATCACGGCGCCCATCAGCACAATGATCCAAGCCACGTAAATCCAGACCAGCAAAATAGGCAAGGTGGCAAAGGCACCATAGACGACGGAATACGTCGGCACCATACTCAGGTACACGGTCAAAATTTTCTTGGCCAGCGCAATGCCGATCGCCACGAACAGCCCTCCCGTCCACGCATGCGCCCATTTCACATAGGTGTTCGGCATGTAGTGGTAAAGCGCCGCCATACCACCCGCCAAGGCCACAAATTCCAACGAATCAAGCAGGAATTGAAGCAGTTCTGAGGGTCCGGGCATGCCGTTACGGGCGAATGGCAGCAGATAAGAAGTAGCCGCCAAACTGGCGCCCAGCAGCAACGGCCCAAGCGTCACCGCGGCCCAATAAATCAACACGCGCTGCGCAAAAGGCCGCGGATGGCGCACGCGCCAAATACCGTTGAAAGTGCGGTCGATCGTGAAAATCATGGCGACGGCCGTCATCACCAGCACCGCCAAGCCTGCCACACCCAGCTTGTTGGCCTGCCGGCTGAATTGCGTCAGGTAGCCCAGTACCTGCCTTGAAATATTGTCAGGAATTAAGCTCTCCACCAACCACATCTGCAGGGACCCCTGCAGCTTGGCAAACATCGGAAAGGCCGTGAAGATGGCCAGTGCCACCGTGCAAAATGGCACCAGCGCAATCGAGGTGGTGAAGGTCAGACTGCTCGCGGTCAAACCCATATGGTCTTCACGAAAACGCTTGCGCAAGGTGATCGCGGTGTCACGCCAGGGGAAATGCGAGAGGTCTGCCAATAGCTGCTTGAAATTCATGCCGGTATCATGCCATCTGCATGAACAAAACCCGAAAAATCGATCTCACACGCTGGCTGGCCACGGCCAGCCTGACAGGGCTGATCGCCCTTGGCTTGGCATGGGAGATGTGGCTAGCGCCGATCCGGCCCGGCGGTTCCCTGCTGGCGCTCAAAGTGCTGCCGCTGGTGTTGCCGCTGGCAGGGGTTCTCAAAAACCGCATGTACACCTACCGCTGGCTCAGCTTGTTCGTGTGGATTTACTTCACCGAAGGCGTGGTCCGCGCTTGGGGCGACCCGGCCCCCGGGAATTACCTGGCCATGATCGAAATAGGGCTGTGCTTGCTGCTGTTTGTCGCCTGCGCCTTGCACGTTCGCGTGCGCCTGAAAAAACCAGCAGTCCCGGCTGCTTTACCTGATTCGATACCCCCCGAAACACCATGAACAACGATTTTTTACAAAACCTCCGCAGCATTTGCGGCGATGCCCATGTCCTGACGGACGGCGACCTGCAAGCGTGGGAAATGGACTGGCGCAAAC
>CANFXC010000111.1 GCA_947450765.1 Comamonadaceae bacterium
CGATTCGTGCACCAGACCGCCAGCGCATGTTGGTCCTAGCTTCTCGTATCGACAATGCGAGTTCTCCATCAGTTCGGGAACTTTCGCGTATCGTCAGAACAGTTTGTGGCGAAGTTCTAGGTGTCTAACTTTTTATTAGCGTCAAGGCAAACGACCAATCGTTCGCGATAAAAGACGGGCCATCTTACAAACCAAAAGTTTTTGATAGCTCCTTTGACTCATCCAACAACAAGGCAACAATTTTTGCGATTTTTGATTCGTTTACGCGGGCACTTGGACCATAAACTGCCAGCGATCCCAGCACTTTTGAGCCGCCAGTAAAAAATGGTGCGGCCATTGCTACGGCACCCTGAATCAATTCGTCCTTGCTGACAGCGTAGCCAGCGTCCCTGATCTGTGCCAACTCTTCTCGGTAGTGGGGTTGATCCTGAGCTGCCACCAGCTCAGCGAGGTAATGCTCGGCATCTGAAGAAAATGCCAACACCACTTTCCCACTTGCGCCCAAAGTAATTCTTTCGCGATGACCGACTCCCCGCCTGAAACTCAGTGGTTGGGCGCTCGGTAGCTCTGCGACACAGATCCGATCACGGCCTTGGTGGACTAACAATGCCACGGTCTCGCCGGTCTCCTCCCATAGCCGATGCATCATGGGCTGGGCGGATGTAGTTATGTCCAACCCAGATGTCCACACATGCGCAAGATGGGCGACTGCGGCGCCGAGTTGAAACTGTTGAGGCTCGCCGGATGAGGTGACGAATCCCCTCAATTCCAAGGTTCGCAATAAGCGATACAACGTCGGCCGACTGAGGTCGACCCGTTTGAGAATTTCGCTCGCTGTGAGGCCACGATCGTCCGTCCTAAAAGCTTGCAAGATATCCAGCGCTCGGCCAACCGCCCGAACGCCCTCCCCACTTTTTTCCATTGTCACGGGCAGCTCCTAGAAAACACCATTCTGCTCAATAAATTATCCACCAGGTGGACAGCACGCTCATTTATTGACAAAGATCAAACAATCACAACATAATGAACAGTCGTCTCATCAGGCGTACAAGTTATAAAAAAGGAGATGGATGATGAACAAGGAAATGTCGGAAACCCTCACGCGCGTTGGCTCAGGTACGCCAATGGGGCAACTGATGCGTCGTTACTGGGTGCCCGCCCTGATGGTCAAGGAGATCGAAGCACCGGACGGCCCACAAGTGCGCGTGCAGTTGCTCGGCGAGAAGTTGTTAGCGTTTCGCAACTCCGATGGCAAGGCTTGCCTGATAGATGAATTTTGCTCACACCGTGGGGTGTCCTTGTATTTCGGTCGTAACGAAGAGAATGGGATCCGCTGCGCGTATCACGGACTTAAGTTCGACGGAGATGGCAACTGCGTCGACGTCCCGTCTTCCCCTCAGGCCTGTGCACGTATGCACATCAAGTCTTATCCATGCATTGAGCGCGGAGGGATCGTGTGGACCTATATGGGGCCGGCCGACAAGCAACCTGAAATGCCAGAGTTAGAGTGGTGCACCCTGCCTGCAAGTCATGTCTATGTATCCAAACGCCTGCAGTATTCAAACTACCTTCAGGCCATGGAAGGCGGCATTGACACGGCTCACGTTTCGTATGTTCATCGGTACGAAGTCGACAGCGATCCAATGCACAAAGACTGCAAAGCGCTGGACTACATCAAAGCCGACGGCAACGTCATATTTGAAATCGAAAAGACGGCATTCGGACTGAGTCTGTTTGGTCGGCGTAACGGCGAGCCTGACTCTTATTACTGGAGAGTGACGCAATACTTATTCCCTTGGTTCACCCTGATCGCCCCCTTCGGCGAGCATGCTCTGGGCGGCCATGTATGGGTACCTATCGATGACAACAGCTGCTGGGCATGGAGCATCAATTGGCAGCCGAGCAGACCCCTTACGGCGGAAGAAGTTGAGGCCATGGAGGCCGGCAAAGGCATACACGTCGAGTACGAAACGCCGGGCAGTTTTATCCCTAAGGCCAACCGCGATAACGATTACGGGATGGATCGGCTTGCGCAGCAGGAAAAGCGCGCCTACAGCGGCGTCTTTGGCTTTTCAGCACAAGACTATTCGTTGCAGGAAAGCATGGGCACGATACAAAACCATGAAGCCGAAAAGTTATTGCCAACCGACAAAGCCATCGTGATGGCAAGGCGCATGCTGCACGAGGCTGCACTTGGTCTTGAGCACGGAATTGAACCACCGGCACTTGATGCCAGTCAGCAGCGCGTCCGTCCTGCTGGCGTATTGCTGCCAAAGGGCGATGACCCGGTGGAGTGGGCAAAGAAAAACCTAGCTGAGAGCATGAACAAGCCTGTCTACAGCCTGTAAATAAAAAACATCAACGACAAGGAGACAAAATGAAATTCGTCAACAAAGTAAGCTGGGCCGCGCTTTTAGTACCAGCCATGATGCTGAGTTTTAGTGCACAAGCACAGGAATGGACGCCAACAAAGCCTGTGCGCATCATCGTTCCCATCACGGGCAGTACGAATGATGTCCTCGCCCGTTTGTTGGCGCCCAAGCTGCAAGAGGCGCTGGGTCAGCCCTTCTTAGTAGAGAACAAGCCCGGTGCTGGGGGCAACATAGGTGCTTATGAGGTCGTCCGCTCTGCGCCCGACGGTCATACGCTGCTGGTGGGTTACAACGGCCCCTTAGCCATCAATGTCACGCTTTTCGACAAGATGCCCTATGACCCATTGAAGGACTTGACACCTATAACCTTAGCGGTCAAGGCCGCCCAATATTTAGTGGTTAACCCCGCGACCGGAATTGAAGATGTGAAAGATTTCATTGCGAAAGCCAAGGCAAATCCCAATAAATATTCCTACGGCTCGGTAGCACTTGGCAGCGCCTCACACCTGACGATGGAAATGATGAAATCGGCAGCAGGCTTCCAAATGACGCATATCCCCTACAGGGGCGGTGGCCCGGCCGTCACCGATCTCGTCGCAGGGAACATACAAGCTGGATTCTTCGTTCCGGGTAATGTTCAAGGTTTCGTCAAAGACGGGCGTCTCAAACTAATCGCCACGACCGGACAGGTGCGCTTTCCCACCACACCTAATATCCCAACCTTGAGTGAGTCCGGCTTGAAGGACTTCGAGGCGACTTCATGGATCGGTTTGCTCGCGCCAGCCGGAACGCCTGCCAACATCATCGATCGCTACAACCGTGAGATGGTGAAGATTCTGAAGAGCCCAGAAATCAGCAAGAGGCTGCAGGAAATGGAATTTGAAATCGTGGCGAGTAGCCCCAAGCAGTTTGGTGACTGGATAGGCTCCGAGATCAAGCGCTGGGGCAAGGTCATCAAGGACACCGGCGCGAAGGCCGAGTGATCACTCAATGAGTACTTCAAGACTTTCAAATAAGACAGCACTTATCACGGGCAGTGGCGCAGGAATTGGCGCGGCAACCGCGCGATTGTTCTGCCAAGAGGGTGCCTCCGTGATGCTAATAGATGCCGACGGACAAGCATTAGAGCGCACCCGGCTTGCTCTGCAAGAGGAGTTTCCATCCGCGTGGATTTCAGCCATGGCAGCTAATGTGACGGATGAACAGGCGGCACAATCCGCCGTTAGTCGCTGCATTACAGAGCGTGGTGGATTGCACATTTTGGTGAATAACGCTTCCATGCGAAACCATTCAGCAGCCGCCGATGCAACGGCGGATGAATGGCACGCCATGGTGAGCGTGAACTTGGTAGGCATGTCCCACTACTGCCGTGCAGCCCTGCCGGCCTTGAGACTGTCTGAAGCAGGCAGTATCGTGAACGTCTCTTCTTGCTACGCGGTCACCGGGCGGCGGGGCATGGCCCTTTACGATGCAACGAAGGCAGCGCAGCTTTCCTTCACAAGGACGCTGGCATTCGAGGAGTCTCCACACAGGGTCCGTGTGAACGCCGTATGCCCAGGCTCCACACTGACCGATTTCCAGCTCAGTCGCGCCCAAAAGGCTGGAAAAAGCGTTGACCAGCTTAAGAACGAACGCAAGGACACATCGCTGATGGGACGCTGGGCCAGTCCTGAAGAAATCGCTTGGCCGATCGTTTGGCTGGCATCCTCCGAAGCCTCGTTCATCACCGGTACAACTCTAATGGTCGACGGCGGTCTTCACATCATGTAAAAGCCCCGGGGTCGTGTCCACACGACCCCGCTTTACACATCCCCTCCCCCTATGCCAGCCTCCAATCTGCAAGCACTCGTCTTCAACATCAGGTTTGAAGCTAAAGACATTATCAGTATCGAGTTGCGGCCGGCACGACCAGACGTCGTCTTTCCCACCACTGAAGCCGGTGCACACATTGACCTTCACTTGGGCAACGGATTGGTCAGAAGCTACTCGTTGACAAATCCCGGCGATGAAAATCGATACGTGATCGCAGTGCTTAACGATAAGAACAGTCGCGGAGGCTCCAGCTACCTGCACCAACAGTTACGGGTGGGTCAAGTCATAGAAATTTCTGCCCCGCGCAACTTTTTTAGACTCAACGAATCGGCTGGACGCAGCGTCCTCATCGCGGGCGGCATAGGCATCACACCCATTTATGCGATGCTCCAGCGCCTGCTGGATTTGGGTAGCTCCGTCGAGTTGATTTATTGCGCTCGAAATCGAGATGAGGCCGCGTATATTGAAAACATAAACGCCCTCACCAAGCACACCGCGATGAGCAAAACACCGATTGCCGTTCAGTATCACTTCGACGGTGAAAAAGGAGGACCTCCAGACCTGACGCATTTACTGGCGGGACGGCCACTAGACACTCATTTCTATTGCTGTGGTCCTGGCCCCATGCTTGATGCGTATGAAAAGGCATGTGAAGCTTTGGGCCAAGTAAATGTCCATTTGGAACGTTTTTCTGCCGCAAAAGACATGCAGCAGGTGACGACTGATTCCTACCGCGTCGAGCTAAAAAGGTCTGGGGAAATTGTACAAGTGCCGTCGGGCGTTAGCCTCTTGGACGCCTTATTGCAAGCAGGGCTCAAGCCTGATTTCAGCTGCCGCGAGGGCGTGTGCGGATCCTGTGAAATCAAAGTCATATCGGGTGAAGTTGATCATCGTGACCAGATACTGACCAAGCAGGAAAAAGCTGCCAACAAGTCGATGATGATTTGTGTTTCAGTCTGCCGTTCTAGCGTACTTGTGCTGGATGCCTGATCTAGCCGCTTGGGCACACTGCATCGGTATACAAATTGAAGACCCACCGCAGAAATGAGTAGGTGACGGCAACTCATTCATGCAACCACACGGTCAGAATACTTTGAAAGTGCTTACATGGGTGCTTACATGATCTCGCCAACGAAAAAGCCCGCTATCTTTTGAATAGCGGGCTTTCCTTTACCCTTGCGGGTTATCTTGGTGGCCTGGGGCGGA
>CANFXC010000112.1 GCA_947450765.1 Comamonadaceae bacterium
GCGTTGCACCAAGGCCGCGTGGTCTTTGACGGGCCGTCAAAGCTCTTAACACCGCAACTTCTGCGCGAGTTGTATGGCGTGCATGTGGATGAAATTCTGGCTGATTCCACACGCCTTCATGCGGCGCAAGTGCCGTCGCTTGCAACTCCTGCTCCCTCGTGGCGAACCGGTTTGGCGCAAGCCGCCTGATAGTCCCTATGTACTTTTAAAGGTATATCCAAATGATCAAGAAAATTCTGGCTATCACGGCCACAACGTTTGCCTTGGCACTGCCATTTGCAGCGCAGGCTCAGGAAATTAACTTTGGCATTATTTCAACGGAGTCAACTCAAAATTTAAAGCAGGACTGGGAACCGTTGATCAAAGACATGGAGAGGCAAACCGGCATGAAGGTGACGGCCTTCTTCGCGCCAGACTACGCCGGCATCATTGAAGGCATGCGTTTCAATAAAGTGCAACTGGCTTGGTTGGGTAATAAGTCAGCGATGGAAGCTGTAGACAGGGCCAGCGGAGAGGTCTTTGCCCAGATGGTCAATGCGGATGGTTCGCAAGGTTACTACTCGCATTTGATTGTGCACAAAGACAGCCCTTACACCACCTTGGATGACATTCTTAAGAACGGTAAAAGCCTGAGCTTTGGCAATGGTGACCCCAACTCGACGTCTGGCTTTCTCGTGCCTGGGTTCTATGTTTTTTCCAAGAACAACATTGATGCCAAGTCTTTGTTCAAAGTAACTCGCAGCGCCAACCATGAAGCCAATGCGCTGGCTGTCGCCAACAAGCAAGTTGATGTTGCCACCAACAACAGCGAAAACCTGGAGAAGGTCCAGAGTCGCTATCCGGAAAAGTTCAACAGCATCAAAATCGTCTGGACTTCACCGCTGATTGCACTGGACCCGCTGGTGATGCGCAAAGACATGCCTGAAGCCAGCAAGGCCAAGATCAAGCAATTCTTTTACAGCTATGGAAAAACGGATGCACGTGAAAAGGAAGTGTTGATGAAGATATCCAAGCTCTCCGGCTTCAAGGAATCTAATAACCGCCAATTGTTGCCAATTCGCCAGCTCGACCTGTTCAGCAAGCGCACCAAGCTCGAGTCAGATTCAGTCATCTCAGAAGCTGCCAAAAAAGAGCATTTGGCCGTGATTGACAAGCAGTTGGCTGCATTGAACTGATGGAGCATTGAATCGATGTACGTCTTGCAATCAACCGCGACCCTTTCGCCCAAGGTGATGGCCGAGGCGGCTGCACCCAAGCGCAGCCTGACTTGGTATTTTTTCTTGGCATTCGTTTTAATTGTGTTGGCGGGCTCCTGGCAAGGGGCCGACATGCGGCCGCTTGATTTGGTGCGCGACTCCGGCAACATGGCGACTTACGCCGCTGAGTTTTTCCCGCCCAACTTCAGTCAGTGGCGCATGTATGTGGGGGAAATGGTCATCACGCTGCAAATAGCGTTGTGGGGGACTGCGTTGGCTGTCGTCACGGCCGTGCCCATGGCCTTGATGGCGTCTGCTAATTTGGTGCCTTGGTGGATTTACCAACCCACGCGCCGGCTCATGGACGCCACGCGGGCGATCAATGAAATGGTCTTCGCGATGTTGTTCGTGGTGGCCGTCGGGCTGGGTCCGTTTGCCGGCGTGCTGGCACTTTGGATACACACCACGGGTGTGCTGGCCAAGCTGTTTTCGGAAGCGGTTGAGGCGATCGATCCTCAGCCGGTTGAAGGTATCCGTTCGACCGGAGCGAGTGCGCTGCACGAAATTGTTTACGGCGTCATTCCGCAGGTTATGCCTTTGTGGATATCTTTCACGCTGTACCGCTTGGAGAGCAATGTGCGCTCGGCCTCGGTGGTAGGCATGGTCGGCGCGGGCGGCATTGGCGTGGTGTTGTGGGAGATCATTCGCGGCTTTCAGTACGCCGAAACCTGTGCCGTGATGATCATCATTATTGTGACCGTGACGGCGATTGACTTGGTCTCGGCCCGCATTCGAAAAATTCTGATTTGAAGGACTTGGTCGTGACTTTATCTGTAGCTGAAATCATCCATCTTTTTGAGACCCGCGCGACCAGCCAGTATGGACGCGAGGCAGTGAGCCAACTGGAGCATGCGCTCCAATGCGCGCAATTGGCAGAGCAGGCGGGTGAAACCGATGCCACGGTGGTGGCGGCTTTGCTGCACGACCTAGGGCATCTCATCGCTGCCAAAAAAGACGACCGTGCAGACGATAAACAGCAACGCGACGACTTGCACCAGTACATGGCTATTCCATTCTTGCGAGGCTTGCTGCCCGACGCCGTGCTTGAACCGATACGGCTGCATGTCGATGCCAAGCGCTACCTGTGTGCTGCTGTGCCGACTTACTGGGCCAGTTTGTCGCCAGCCTCCAAACGCAGTCTGGAGCTGCAAGGGGGCGCGTACTCGGATGCTGAGCTGGCTACATTTCTCGCGCAGCCTTATGCCGAAGAAGCTGTTCGATTGCGTCGATACGATGATCTGGCCAAGGTGCCAAACGCGACAACGCCTGGTCTTATGCACTTCCAGAAAAAACTAGAAGCGCTCGCTACTGTCGGTTGATCTGCTGCACGCGCGACGGTGGCAGGGCGATCGAAAAGGTCGATCCCTTGCCCACAGTGCTTTTCACCTCAAGTTGCCCGCCATGTCGCTGCGCCACGTGTTTGACAATCGCCAAGCCCAAGCCAGTACCGCCAGTTTCACGCGAACGGCTGCGGTCAACGCGGTAAAAACGTTCTGTCAAGCGCGGCAAATGCTCAGCGGCGATACCAGGGCCGCTGTCCTCGACAAAGAATTCAGCCCAGCCATCGGGACGCAGGTGCCAACCCGTTCGGATGGAGCCACCTGCGGGTGTGTAGCGCACGGCGTTGCTCAACAGGTTAGACATGGCGCTGTGCAATTCTGATTTGTTGCCTGAGACAAAGAAGGGGAGTTCCGACACTTGCGTGATCTCGTGAGGAGGATGCGCTAGGACGGATGACAGCGCATGTGTTTCCTGGAGTGCCGGTGACAACAAGTCTTCGGTTTCAATCCAATCGCCTTGACCCGGCGCCGGGCTGCCTTCAAGTCGTGACAGCGTGAGCAAGTCGCTCACCAGCATTTGCATGCGCTGAGCTTGCTGGCTCATCATGCCTAGGTATAAGTTCCGATCGGTCTCGTTGACAGGAATATTTTGCAGTGTTTCGACGAAACCACTGAGCACCGTCAATGGCGTGCGGATTTCGTGCGACACATTGGCCACAAAATCGCGGCGCATGTTGTCTGCAAGATCGACTGCGGTCACATCTCGCGTCAGCATCAGTTTGCGCTTCTTGCCGTAAGGATGAATTTGCACCGAAATTTTAGAGGGCACAGAGGGGCGAGCGCCGATCCCTCCAATTTGTATTTCGGTGCTGAAATCGTCACCGAAAAAATAAGTTTTAAAGACTGGCGAGCGCACCAAATTTTGGATGTACTGACCCACATCTTTCTGCGGGTCAAAGCCGAGTTGGTGTGCCGCTGTGAGGTTCACCCACTCAATGCGGCCTTCTGCATCGAGCAGAATCACACCATTCGGAGAGGCTTGGATGGCGGCCAAAAAATTGTCCAAACGTGCGTTGCTGCTTTGGATTTTTTTTTCTAGATTTTTAATTACTTTTCTGCTGCGATCGAAAAGCTCGGCCCATAAGCCTGATAGCTTGGGCGTTTGCGCGATGTCAGCTGCGTTCAGCCATTTCAGCAGGCGTCGTGCGCGAAGCCCATCCAACATATTCCACAGCACAGCGCCCGCCAGAGCACCCGCAACGGCCCAACCCGCAGATCCATGCATGAGACCCCAAGCCGACGTCAGGCCGACGAACAGCAGCAGTTCAATCAAGCGTTGCGTCATGCTGCGGTAATGGGTTGGCCTTGTTCTGCGTTGCCACTGCTGCTCTGTGCCGTCAAGCGGTAACCCGCGCCCCGCACGGTTTCGATCATGCTGGCAGCGACACCCAATGACTCGCGCAAGCGTTTAACGTGAACATCAACGGTGCGCTCCTCAATGAAGACGTGATCGCCCCAGACCTTGTCGAGCAAGGTACTGCGGGTGTGCACCCGTTCGGCATGTTTCATCAGGTAATGCAGCAGTTTGAACTCGGTCGGTCCGATCTTCAGTTCCTTGTCGCGATACGTGACGCGGTAAGTCCCTGCATCCAATGTCAGCTCAGCCAGTTGCACAGAGTCTTTGACGATTTCGGGTGTGCGGCGGCGCAGCAAGGCACGGATGCGCGCCAGCAATTCTTGCGTCGAAAATGGCTTGGTGATGTAGTCGTCAGCGCCGGCATCCAGCCCCTGCACTTTGTCAGATTCGTCACTCCGTGCGGTGAGCATGATGATGGGCACGGTCTTCGTGCGCTCACTTTTACGCCATTGCCTCGCCAACGTGGCGCCGCTCTCGCCAGGCAGCATCCAGTCCAGCAAGATCAGGTCAGGCAGCACGGCGTCAACCTCTCGTTGAGCAGCAGCACCATCGAACACCACGATGGGAGAAAAGCCGTTGTGCCGTAGATTGACCGCAATCAGCTCGGCAATTGACGGCTCGTCTTCCACCACCAGAACCCGCGGTAGTTTTCTCATTTGGCGACCGCTTCGACCTTGTCCATAGCCGAGTGACGGACATCTTCGCCTTTGACGATGAAGATGATTTGTTCTGCGATATTTTTCGCATGGTCACCGACACGTTCAATCGATTTGGCCAAAAACAGCAGGTCTAGACTGGGTGAAATAGTGCGTGGGTCTTCCATCATGTAGGTGATGAGCTTGCGCAGAAAACCGTTGTACTCGTTGTCGATCTCGTCATCTTCTTTGATGATGGTCACCGCCATGGTGGTGTCCAGGCGAGCGAAAGAGTCGAGTGTTTTCCGCAACAAGGCCGCAGCCAGATCTGCAGCTATGCGCAACTCAGACGTTGGCAGATTGCGAGGGGAGCCACTTTTGATGATCGACTTGACCATGCGGGCCATTCTCTCGATCTCGTCACCGGCACGCTCCAGGTTTTGCGTGGTGCGTGAGATGGCCATCAGGAAACGCAGATCCCTTGCCGTGGGTTGGCGACGGCCGATGGTCGAAATGATTTCGTGATCAATCAGCAATTCCATCTGGTTGATCTTTCTTTCGTTTTCAATCACCTGCTCTGACGTTGCCAAGTTCATGTGAACCAGTGCATAGATCGCCTGGTGCAGCTGGGCTTCAACCAGCCCACCCATTTCGAGTACGTGGGTGGAGATGGAGTTCAGCTCAGTGTCAAACTGACTGGAGATGTGCTTGTCACTCATGATTAACCAAACCTTCCTGTGATGTAGTCTTCTGTCTCAGTGCGCTTGGGCTTGAAGAAAATCTGCTCGGTGGAGC
>CANFXC010000113.1 GCA_947450765.1 Comamonadaceae bacterium
ACCTTTGTACAGCTCTACGAGCAAGGCCTGATTTACCGCGGCAAGCGCCTCGTCAACTGGGACCCGATTTTGAAGTCGGCGGTGAGCGACCTGGAAGTTGAGAGCGAAGAAGAAGACGGCTTCATGTGGCACATCCGCTACCCGTTAGCAGACGGCTCGGGCTCGCTGACAGTCGCCACCACCCGCCCCGAAACCATGCTCGGCGACGTCGCGGTGATGGTCCATCCGGAAGACGAGCGCTACCAGCATTTGATTGGACAAGCCGTCAAACTCCCGCTGTGCGACCGCGAAATTCCGGTGATTGCTGACGATTACGTCGACATCGCTTTTGGCACGGGCGTGGTCAAGGTCACGCCCGCACACGACACCAACGACTATGCCGTCGGCCAGCGCCACAAGTTGCCGATCATCGGCGTGCTGACGCTGGATGCAGCCATCAACGAGAACGCACCAGAAAAGTACCGCGGTTTAGACCGCTTTGTGGCGCGCAAAGCCGTCGTCGCTGACTTGGACGCGCAGGGCTTTTTGGTTGAAGTGAAAAAGCACAAGCTGATGGTGCCGCGTTGCGCTCGCACCGGTCAGGTGATCGAGCCGATGCTGACCGACCAATGGTTTGTCGCCATGAACAAGGTCAGCCCGCAAGACCCAACGGGGAAGTCCATCGCGCAAAAAGCCATTGACGCGGTCGACAGCGGTGCCGTGAAGTTTGTGCCCGAGCAATGGGTCAACACCTACAACCAATGGATGGGCAACATTCAAGACTGGTGCATTTCGCGCCAGCTGTGGTGGGGCCATCAAATCCCAGCTTGGTACGACGAAGACGGCAAAGTCTATGTCGCGACCCATGAAGAAGAAGCTCAAAAACAAGCCCCCGGCAAAACACTGCGTCGTGACGAAGACGTGCTCGACACCTGGTATTCATCCGCGCTAGTGCCGTTTTCATCACTGGGTTGGCCGGAAAAAACCGAAGAGCTGGATCTTTTCTTGCCCTCCAGCGTGCTGGTCACCGGCTACGACATCATCTTTTTCTGGGTCGCCCGGATGATCATGATGACGACGCATTTCACCGGCCAAGTGCCTTTTCACCACGTGTACATTCACGGTTTGGTGAAAGACGCTCAGGGTAAAAAAATGAGCAAGTCCGAAGGCAATGTGCTGGACCCGGTTGACCTGATTGACGGCATCGAGTTGGCGCCGCTGTTAGACAAGCGCTCGCAAGGCCTGCGCAAACCCGAGACCGCACCGCAAGTGCGCAAGAACACCGAAAAAGAATTCCCGGCAGGCATCCCCGGCTACGGCGCCGATGCGTTGCGCTTCACCTTTGCGTCGCTGGCCAGTTTGGGCCGCAGCATCAACTTCGACAGCAAGCGCTGTGAAGGCTATCGCAACTTCTGCAACAAGCTGTGGAACGCCACCCGCTTCACGCTGATGAACTGCGAAGGACAGGATTGCGGGCTGGAGCAGCACACCAAAGAGCAATGCCAACCCGGCGGCGAGTTCCACAACTACATGAGCTTCTCGCAAGCCGATCGCTGGATTGCTTCGACGCTGCAACGCGTCGAAGCAGACGTGGCCAAAGGCTTTGCCGACTACCGGCTCGACAACGTCGCTGGCAGCATTTACCAGTTTGTCTGGGACGAGTTTTGCGACTGGTACCTGGAAATCGCCAAGGTGCAAATTCAAACCGGCACCGAGGCCGAGCAGCGCGCCACGCGCCGCACCTTGATCCGCACGCTGGAAGCAATTTTGCGTTTGGCGCATCCGGTGATTCCGTTCATCACGGAAGAACTGTGGCAAAAAGTCGCACCTGTTGCCGGCTTAGCGGGTCGCTTCATCGGCGAAGCACACTACCCCACCAGCCAACCGCAAAAAATCGATGAGCACGCTGAAGCACACGTGGCCAAGCTGAAGACACTGGTCGACGCCTGCCGCAATCTGCGCGGTGAAATGAATGTCTCACCCGCCCTGCGCATGCCCTTGCTGGTGCTCGGTGACACCGACTTCATGCGCACCGCTGCGCCAGTCATCAAAGCGCTGGCCAAGCTCAACGACGTGCAGGTGTTTGAAGACGAAGCCGCTTGGGCCAAGGCCGCGCAAGGCGCGCCAGTTGCCGTGGTCGGCGAGGCCCGCATCTGCCTCTTTGTCGAGGTCGATGTAGCAGCAGAAAAAGCCAGACTTGGCAAAGAAGTCACCCGGCTTGAGGGTGAGTTGGTCAAGGTCAACGCCAAGCTGGCCAACGAAGCCTTCGTCAACAAAGTGCCGCCAGCAGTCCTAGAGCAAGAGAAAAAGCGGCTGACCGACTACACCGCCACGCTTGAAAAACTACGGGATCAATTGGTCCGTTTGAAATGATGCACGCGTCCTAGTGTTGCAAAAGGCGTCGGACAAGGGCGCGCATTCATGTCAGACCAGATCTTTTTTGGCCGATGAATGTCGCTTTTGAGCTTCCCAACAGATCAGCCTGTGTTACCTTGGACTTGAGCCAATGATCACTTAACGCCCCCTTTTCACAGGAAGCCCATGACTGCACGCACCGTCATTCGCAAAGCCGTTTTTCCAGTCGCTGGTTTAGGCACTCGATTTTTGCCCGCGACCAAAGCACAGCCGAAGGAGATGCTACCCATCGTCGACAAGCCGCTGATTCAATACGCGGTCGAAGAAGCCTACGCGGCCGGTATTCGACACATGATTTTTGTGACGGGCCGCAACAAGCGCGCCATTGAAGACCATTTCGACACCGCCTATGAGCTTGAAAGCGAGCTCCAAGCAGCCCACAAAAATGGGCTGTTGAAGCTGTTGCATTCGGTGGTGCCCGACGGCATGTTTTGCTCATACGTTCGGCAACCGCGCTCACTCGGTTTGGGTCATGCCGTGCTGTGCGCCGAACACTTGGTCGGCAACGAGCCGTTTGCCGTGCTGCTGGCCGACGACTTGATGGTCGGCTCACCACCGGTGCTGTCGCAAATGGTGACGCAGTTCCAGGAACGGCAGCAGTCCATCATTGCGGTGCAAGAAGTACCCGATGCGCACACACGACGCTACGGTATTGTGGCTGGCGAGACCGTCCGGCCTGGGCTCATCAAGATCTCACAGATGGTTGAAAAACCAGCACCGGAAGTGGCGCCGTCGCGCATGGGTGTGGCCGGCCGCTACATCTTGACGCCCGGCGTTTTTGACCAGATCAGGCAGCAAGCCGGTGGTGTCGGCGGCGAGATTCAGCTCACGGACGGTATTGCCGGTCTGATGCAGCATGAAAGCGTTTACGCCTTTCAATACCAAGGTAAACGCTACGACTGCGGCAGCAAAGAAGGCTTTCTAGAAGCCACCGTTGAACTCGCCTTGCAACACCCAGAAGTGGGTGCGCATTTCAGGGCTTATTTGGACCAGCTGCAACTTTCCGAAAATTTGAACACGGCGCCTCTGCGAACGGTCGCTTAAAAGTGAATTAACGCCGCTTGAGCACGTGAATAAAATCCGTGCCGACGGTCTGCTGCTCCACCAAGTCATTGCCGGTTTGCTTGGCAAAGGCTTGGAAGTCGCGGGTCGAGCCCGCGTCGGTTGACACCACTTTGAGGAGTTGGCCGCTGCTCATGTCGGCCAGCGCCTTCTTGGCCTTCAAGATAGGCAGTGGGCAGTTCAGCCCCCGGGTATCAAGTTCTTTGTCAATGTTCATGTGGTTCTTTCAGCCCGTGGGCTTGGGGAATTGGCAATCAGTTCAGGCAGAAGCGCCTGCTATTTTGATTTTAAGCAAAACACATGCACGGCGACTCAAGCCCGACACAAGTCCACAAGACATGGTCAAACTGGCGTTCGCTTGGACCACTCTAAAAATGTCGGCGTGTGTCCGCGTGAGGTCAAGAAGTCGGCCATCGCGTAGCCTGTTCCGGCGGGCCAGCACAGTACATCTTCAAACGCGTACAACTTGTACTCCAGCAGCTCGGGCGACAGCTTGACCTCGCCGCTGCACACCGCATGGTAGGCAATGATGATCTGGTTCATACGCTGAAAATCATAAACACCAATGAGCTTGAGCGCGCTGGTGCTCAAGTTGGTTTCTTCAGCGATTTCACGCTCGATACCGCCTTCAGGCGTCTCGCCGGCTTCCATGAACCCGGTGATCAGCGCGAACTTCTCGCCCGGCCAAGCGGCGTTGCGCGCCAGCAAGATCTTGCCTTCGTACTCGACTACCGCCGCCAACACGGGCGTCGGGTTGTTCCAGTGCGTGTAGTCGCAATGGGTGCAGCGCAAACGTGCTTTGGGGCCACCGTCTTCCATTTCGGTCACCATGCCCAGCGGCGTGGCGCAGCTGGGGCAAAACTTGAATTCACTGGTCATGACATCACTCCTGTTCAGGCCGGGAAAACACCGGTCGACAAATAACGATCGCCCCGGTCGCAGACGATGAACACAATCACGGCGTCGCGCACGGTCTTGGCAATGTCTTGCGCCACCCAGCACGCACCCGCGGCCGAGATACCGGCAAAAATACCTTCTTCACGCGCCATGCGTCGGCACATGTCTTCAGCGTCAAGCTGGTTCACCAGCACCAATTGGTCGACATGGCTGGCATCATAAATTTTTGGCATGTAGGCCTCTGGCCATTTGCGAATACCTGGAATGCGTGAACCTTCACTCGGCTGGGCGCCGATGATTTGAATCGCCGGGTTTTGCTCTTTCAGGTAACGCGAGACACCGGTGATGGTGCCGGTGGTGCCCATGGCACTGACAAAATGCGTCACCTTGCCGGCGGTGTCTTGCCAGATTTCGGGGCCGGTGGTTTCGTAGTGAATGCGCGGGTTGTCATTGTTCGAGAACTGGTCGAGCACCCTGCCCTTGCCTTCGCTCTGCATGCGGTCAGCCAAGTCACGAGCGTGTTCCATACCGCCGGACTTGGGCGTGAGAATAAGTTCAGCACCGAAGGCCTTCATGGTCTGCGCGCGTTCAATCGAGAGGTCCTCCGGCATGATCAGCACCATGCGGTACCCCTTGATAGCCGCCGCCATGGCCAGCGCAATGCCGGTGTTGCCGGACGTCGCCTCAATCAGCGTGTCCCCCGGCTTGATGTCACCGCGCTCTTCAGCGCGCTTGATCATCGACAACGCTGGCCGGTCCTTGACTGAGCCCGCCGGATTATTGCCCTCCAGCTTGCCCAGTAAAACGTTGTTGCGCTCACGGTTTTCAGCGGCTTGGATGCGTTGTAATGCGACCAGCGGCGTGTTGCCGATGGCATCTTCAATGGTCTTGTAATTCATAGCCTCACACTGTGCCATAATTTGCGACTTGACATCTACTGCCCGGGTGGTGAAATTGGTAGACGCAGGGGACTCAAAATCCCCCGCCGAAAGGCGTGCCGGTTCGATTCCGGCCCCGGGCACCAA
>CANFXC010000114.1 GCA_947450765.1 Comamonadaceae bacterium
ACAGACCGTATCCGCAAACTGGTGCTGGAGTCAGGCCCCAAGCGGCTCAACAGCTGGTTGGATTACGAGCGCGACATCCGCGCCGACTACCTGAAAGTCTTCGGCGAAGAGCCAGGCCGCCTGATGGCCGTCGGCATCATGACCGACACTGACAACACCAAGTCAAGCGCCGAGGCTTGGTATGGACCGGTGGTGCTCGGGCCGGGCACCGTGGCGGCGAAGCGGTAATTGCACGTCAGCGCAGTATGCAAAGGGGCCGCCACGCCTGAATAGAATTTTTTACCATCGATAGTTGCGTTTGGTTGTAAAATGCAACCTTACTTTGGATGGAGGTTTGTGATGGCTATTGCCTTGAAACTGTCGGATTCGTTGGTCGAAGACGCAAAACCCTATGCCGCAGCTGAGCATCGCTCGGTCCCCAAGCAAATCGAATTTTGGGCGCGCATTGGCAAGGCTGTGACAGACAACCCGGACATGCCCGTTCGGCTCATTCAAGACATCATGCTGGCTCGGGAAGAAGCCAAGGCCGGTTTAGCGGCACCCTACGAGTTCGGCTGATGCTGAACATCACAGCGTCGCCATCTTTCAGTCGAATTGCCAAAAAGCTGCACGCCAAAGACAAGCAGGTTCTAGACGAGGCCATTCAGTGGATCGCGTCAAATCACCTGAGTGGGGAGGAAAAGAAAGGCGACCTTGCTGGCGTTTACGTCTATAAATTCAAGCTCAACCATCAGGAAACGCTGTTGGCCTACGAGCTAAAGCCAGACAAATTCAAGCCTAGCGCGCTGGTTCTTCTAGCCGTTGGCCCGCATGAAAACTTCTATGCAGCATTGAAGCGCTAGTGATCCATGGCCTTGCAGAGGTAATCAGATTACATAGACAATGTTTAAAAGCGCTTTCCAAGCCAACTAAAGCGATCACACATGAAACTAAGTTACCATCCCTCGACGTAATTTTTTCATTTCAGTACCTCGGGCAGTCCATGAGTTTTGATCTTGTTTTGTTTGGCGGCACGGGCGATTTAGCTTGGCGCAAATTGATGCCGGCGTTGTTTCAGGCTTTTCGCCACGGCTCTTTGCCTGCGGGTGGTCGCATCATCGGCGTGGCCCGTGACGACCTGAGTGACGACGCTTACCGCGCCTTCATCAAGGCCCGTTTTGACGACGTTGAGCTGGCCAAGCGCCCGCATGAAGATGAGTTTGCGGGCTTCGCCGCCTTGCTGCATTTTGTGCGCATGGACGTCACCCAAGCTGCCGACTATGCCCGGCTGGCCGAGCTGCTGAAAGCCCGCAACGCCGACACCGTGGTGATGTACGTCGCCACCGCGCCGGGTTTGTTCACCTCCGTGGTCGAGCAAATTGCCGCCGCCGGTCTGAACGGCCCGCAAACCCGCGTGGTGCTTGAAAAGCCGCTCGGCCACGACCTGGCTTCCAACCGCGCCATCAACGAAACCGTGCGCCGGGTGCTGACCGAAAAGCAGGTTTTCCGGATTGACCATTACCTTGGCAAACCGTCGGTGCAAAACCTCTTTGCGCTGCGCTTTGGCAACGCCTTGTTTGAGCCGCTGTGGCGCCGCGAAAACATCGCCAATATCCAGATCACGATTGCTGAGGACCTGGGCGTTGAAAAGCGCGGCGCGTTTTACGACCACACCGGCGCGCTGCGCGACATGGTGCAAAACCACGCTTTGCAGTTGCTCTGCGCCATCGGCATGGAGCCGCCTATCAATGCACATGCAGACGCTATTCGCGACGAAAAGCTCAAGGTGTTGCGCGCCCTCAAACCGTGGACGGTTGAAACCCTGCAACAGCACGTGGTGCGCGGCCAATACAGCGCCGGCACCATCAACGGCGTGGCGGTTCCGGGTTACCGGCAAGAGTCCGGCGTGGCACCGCACAGCCAGACCGAAACCTTTGTCGCGCTGCGAGCCGAAATCGCCAATTGGCGCTGGGCCGGCGTGCCTTTTTACATTCGCACCGGCAAACGGCTGGCGGCGCGTGACGCCCGCATCGTGGTCAATTTTCGGCCTGCTCCACACGCTATTTTCAGCACCCCAGCTGGCGCCGTGAACCGGCTGGTGATCAACCTGCAACCCAAAGACGGGCTGGAGCTGCACCTGCTGGCGCAAGGCCCGGACAAGCGCAGCCAAAGCCGCGAAAAAAACACCCAGCAACTCGCGCCGGTGCAGCTCGACCTCGACTTTGACAAACGCTTTGGCTCGCAGCGCGTGGGCGCTTATGAGCGCTTGCTGCTCGACGTCATTGAAGGCCGGCTGAACTTGTTTGTGCGCAGTGACGAGCAAGAAGAAGCATGGCGCTGGGTTGAGCCGATTCTGGACCACTGGCGCCACGACACGCACGAGCCGCGCCCGTATGCAGCTGGCACCTGGGGGCCCAGCGCCGCCAGCGCCATGATCGCGCGCGACGGTTATTGCTGGAGCGAAGAATGCTAGACCGCATCAAAGCCTGCTTGCCGTCGCTGGCCCCTGCCGAGCAACGCGTGGGCAAGCTGGTGCTGAGTGATGCCCGGGCGTTTGCCAGCTTGCCTATCAGCGAACTGGCCGACCGTTCCCATGTGAGCAAACCGACCGTGGTGCGGTTTTGCCGAAGCCTGGGTTACGACGGACTGACTGACTTCAAACGCAAACTCGCCGGTAGCGTCAGTGAAGGCGTGCCTTTTATTCACCGCAGCGTCGACACCGACGACAAGGTCAGCGACGTCGTGGTCAAGGTGATCGACAACACCGTCTCGGCCTTTTTGAAATACCGCAACGACGCCAGCACCTTTGCCATCGGCAAGGCGGTCGACGCGCTGTCGCTGGCCTGCCAAAACAGCAAACGCATCGAGTTCATCGGCGTGGGCAACTCCGGCATCGTCGCGCAAGACGCGCAGCACAAGTTTTTCAGGTTGGGCGTCAACACCATCGCCTACAGCGACGGCCACATGCAGGTCATGAGCGCGTCTTTGCTGGTGCCGGGCGACTGTCTGGTGGTGATTTCCAACTCCGGTCGCACGCGGGACCTGATGGACGCGACCGACATTGCGCGCAAAAACGGCGCCACCGTCATCGTCATCACCGCCAGCGGCTCACCTTTGGCCGCTGCCGGGCATATTCATCTGTCAGCCGACCACCCTGAAGGCTATGACCGCTACAGCCCGATGGTGTCGCGCTTATTGCACCTGATGATCATTGATATTTTGGCCACCGCCGTCGCCCTGCGCGTCGGCGGCGTCAAGCTGCAACCGCTGCTGCAAGACATGAAAAACAACCTGCGGAACAAGCGCTACGCTTGACACCTCGTCACTGCGTTTGTGCTTCTCGTCATTGCGAGCGAAGCGCGGCAATCCATGAGCCCGAATTCGCAGCCATGGATTGCCGCGCTCCGCTTGATGCTGACGGCGCAATCTGTGATGCCGATGGTGAATTAACGGTCGAAATACTTTGTATTTAAAAAATATATGTAGATTTCTGCAAATTTCTAGAGTCAATAAATATATGAAAGTGACAACTTCAACGCAAAAAGCTAGTCATTAAGGGCGGTTTCAGGTGACGCGCTGTTAGCGCTGCCAAAACGCCCTAAAGTACTCATCCGCAAAAACCACCCAAACGAACTCAGCTGTACAACAGCTCATCGGTAGCCAGCTCTGCAATCAAGCTATTCCAGACGTTAAAAAACCCCGCCACTCTTTCGAGTGACGGGGTTTTTAAGACTTTTTAATCTTAAGCTGGCTTAAAGCCAGCGTCAAATTAGAAGGCCTTGCTGAAGCCGACAGCTGTACGCTTGAGTTCAGAGCCAACATAAGCTGCTTGGTTGGAAGCATAGTTGATGCTGTCGTAGCGAACATATGCACGTGCTGTTTTGCTGAAGTTGTAGTTAGCGCCCAGGCCAAACATCTTACGGTCGATGTTGGATGCTGAAGAGTCGTTAACTTTTGCGTAAACTGCCAACAGGTCAACGGCACCAATGACGTAGGTAGCACCAGCTTGCGTGCTGTTACCCTTGCTCAGGTTGTCGCTTGACGAGAACGAGCCAAAGCCAACGTTCACTGTCAACTCAGGCAACACTGCGTAGGAAGCAGCCAACAGGTTGTGCGTGCTGGTCAGGCCACCAGCCAATGTCACGCTCGCAGCGGCGACAGTGTTAGTTGTCACGCCAGTCGTTTGACCAGTACCGTTAGAGCCAACCGTGTACTTGACGCTGTCGAAAGCGACTTTCACTGGGCCATTTGCATAGTTCAAAACATATTCGTTCACGCCAACAGTATTGCCCGTGCCCGAATTATTTGCAGTTGGAACGTTGTTGTTCTGCGGTGTGTATGAAAAACCAGCAGAAAAACCGCTGAACATTGGCGAAACGTACTGGATGGTGTTGTTGATACGGATTTCGCGTGCACCTGCGGTACCCAGTACTTGACCGACTGTGTATTGAGGAGCACCAATACCTGCAGCCGTAGTGTTCGCAGCACTGGTAACACCTGTGCCATTGGTCGCCTTGACAGCAACGCCACCGTTACCAGTAGAACCAGTACCAATGCCGTTGAAGATCGAGAAGCTAGAGCTATAAGCAGAACCAACACCGGTTGACAGTGAAGGAGCTGCAATACCTGTCGCCACACCTAGCATGAAACTGTTTGGTGCGCCGAGTTTCAAGGTGCCGAGGTTTACATTGGCCAAGCTAGCAAAGCTTTCGCCGTTAGCGAAGCCTGCATTTTGTGCTGCAGAGTAGGATGAAGCTTGGGTGTTGCCATCCAGCGGAGCGAAGTCGTTTTCAACCGAGAAGCCAGCAGTGTTGCCGCCGCCGAGGTCTTCAGTACCCTTGAAGAAAATAGCAGTGGTACCGGCGTTCGAACCGATAAGTTTGCTGCTTGCTTGAGTGTTGGTGTTGTCGGCGTTAACGTAACCACGGTCAATGTAACCAGAGATGGTCAGACCAGAGGTTTGAGCAGAAGCTGCAGAGACGACGGCCAGAGCAGCCAGGGCAATCAGGGATTTTTTCATTTGAGAGTTTCTCCAAAGTTGAACATAGGGCTCCAGGATTAGGATCCCCGGGCCAACCTCCTTTCGGAAGTTGTCGCTATTGC
>CANFXC010000115.1 GCA_947450765.1 Comamonadaceae bacterium
TTCATGTCGCCGCTGCGCACTTCGACTGAAATGTTCATGCTGGTGTTGCCGGTGTAGGCCAGCTTGGCTTCGACCTCGACCAAGTCGCCGATCATGATCGGGCGATGAAAGCGGATGCCGCCGACATACACCGTCACGCAGTAACGCTTGGACCAACTGGTGGCGCAGGCGTAGCCGGCCTCGTCAATCCACTTCATCACCGTGCCGCCATGCACTTTGCCGCCAAAGTTGACGGTGCTGGGTTCGGCGAGAAAGCGCAGTGTGATCAGTGACATGGTGGTGGATGAAAAATTGAAGTTGCTTGGATAGTAAACATCGGAAGGTTGTTGATGCCGACTACGCCTTCAGCAGCGGCGCCAAATAACGCCCAGTGTGACTGTCCGGATTCGCCGCCAAATCTTCTGGCGTACCGACACCGACCACCATGCCACCACCGGCACCGCCTTCGGGGCCAATGTCGATCAGCCAGTCAGCGGTTTTGATGACGTCCAAATTGTGCTCGATGACGACGATGGTGTTGCCGGCGTCGCGCAGTTGGTGCAATACCTTGAGCAACAAATCAATGTCCGCAAAGTGCAGACCGGTCGTCGGTTCGTCAAGGATGTAAAGCGTGCGCCCGGTGTCGCGTTTGCTGAGCTCTAACGCCAGCTTGACGCGCTGCGCTTCGCCACCCGACAGCGTGGTCGCGGCTTGGCCGAGCTTGATGTAACTCAAGCCCACATCGAGCAGCGTTTGCAGCTTGCGCGCCAGTGTCGGCACGGCTTTGAAAAACTCTGCAGCGGCTTCTACCGTGAGCTCAAGAATCTGTGCGATGTTCTTGCCCTTGTATTGCACTTCCAGGGTTTCGCGGTTGTAGCGCATACCTTTGCACACATCGCAAGGCACGTAGACGTCGGGCAAGAAATGCATCTCGACTTTGACCATGCCGTCGCCCTGACAGGCTTCGCAGCGGCCACCGGCGACGTTGAAGCTGAAGCGCCCCGGACCGTAGCCACGCTCACGTGCGCTGTTCATCTCGGCCATCAATTCGCGGATCGGCGTGAACAGTCCGGTGTAAGTGGCTGGGTTGCTGCGCGGCGTGCGGCCAATCGGCGACTGGTCCACGTTGATGACCTTGTCGAAGTGCTCAATGCCTTCAATCGCCTCGTGCGGCGCCGGTTCTTCATGCGCGCGGTACAGGGTGCGCGCCACGGCGGCGTACAGCGTGTCGTTCACCAGCGTCGACTTGCCCGAGCCGGACACACCGGTCACACAGGTCAGCAGACCGACCGGAAATTCAACACTGACATTTTTTAGATTGTGACCGCTGGCGTTGATGACTCTCAAGCATTGCAAATCGCCTTGCGTCAGTTGGTGCGTGGCTTCACGCGCTGCGCGTTTAACGCCAGCCGCACTGGGTGCGAAACGCGGATTTTTGATCACCAGCGGCCCTCTGGCCACGGTTGGCAACCACGGCGTGCGATGCGCCGGCACGGCGATTTTCAGCGTCCCCGCCAAGTACTGGCCGGTGAGCGAATTCGGATTCGCCTGCACTTCGGTGAACGTACCTTGCGCCATCACACGGCCGCCATGAATGCCGGCACCCGGACCCATGTCAATCACATGGTCGGCGGCACGAATCATGTCTTCGTCATGCTCAACCACCAGCACGCTGTTGCCAATGTCGCGCAGATGTTTCAGCGTGCCGATCAAGCGGTCGTTGTCGCGCTGATGCAGGCCGATGCTGGGCTCGTCCAGCACGTACATCACGCCGGTCAGGCCGGAACCAATTTGTGAGGCCAGACGGATACGCTGCGACTCGCCGCCCGACAGCGTTTCAGCGCTGCGGTCCAGGCTCAAATAGTTCAGTCCGACGTCGTTCAAAAACTTCAGCCGCAGGCCGATTTCTCGCACCACTTTGTCGGCGATTTCGGCCTTGGCGCCTTGCATTTTCAGCGTGTTGAAATACGCAAAACTCTCACGCAAGGTGATGCGACTGACTTCGTAAATGGCCTTGCGCGTTGGCGCTTCGCCCTCGGTGGCCGGGGCACCAACGATGTAGACATGGCGCGCCTCTTGGCGCAGCCGTGTACCTTGGCACGACGGGCACGGTTGCACGGCACGGTAACGCGCCAACTCTTCGCGCACGGCCGACGAATCCGTCTCGCGGTAGCGTCGTTCAAAGTTGGTGATAACGCCTTCAAACGGATGTTTCTTGCTGACCTTGCGGCCAGCCGAAGCACCTGAATCCATGATGTAACTGAACTTTATCTCTTCTTCGCCGGAGCCGTGCAACACGACTTGCCGCACGTGTTCGGGCAGTTCTTCAAACGCGGTGTCGATGTCGAAACCGTAATGTTTTGCCAAGCTCTCCAACATGGAGAAGTAGTAGCCGTTGCGTCGGTCCCAACCCTTCACCGCGCCGCTGGCCAGGCTCAGCATCGGGAAAGCCACCACGCGCGTCGGATCAAAGGTCTCGGTGTGGCCCAGGCCGTCGCAACTCGGGCACGCACCGACCGGCGAGTTGAATGAAAACAGGCGCGGCTCCATCTCGCTGAGCGAGTAGCTGCACACCGGGCACGAAAACTTGGCGCTGAACAAATGTTCACCAGGCGTGTGCTGATGAATGTGTCCTTGTACAGCTGGCGCTGTCGTCACTGCAGGTGCGTCCATTTCCAGCGCCATGGCTTTGCCATCAGCAAGCCTCAAGGCGGCTTCAAAACTTTCAGCAATACGCTGTTTCAGGTTGTCTTGCTCTTGCCGGCCGGCGTCGAGTTCGCCCTCAGCTAAAGCGGCGTCTGGCGCAGTGGCCCGACGCACTTTGACACGGTCAATCACAACGTCGATGTTGTGCTTTTCTGTCTTTTTCAGCTTCGGCAGTTCGTCAAATTCGTAGATTTTGCCGTCGACTCGAAAGCGCACATACCCTTGCGCCTGCATCTCGGCAAACACATCGACGAACTCGCCCTTGCGCTCACGCGCGACTGGCGCCAAGATCATCAACCGCGTGCCTTCTGGCAAGGCCAGTACGGCGTCGACCATCTCGCCCACGCTTTGCGATTGCAGCGGCAGATCGTGCTCCGGGCAATACGGCGTACCAGCGCGCGCAAACAACAAGCGCAGGTAGTCGTGGATCTCGGTGACGGTGCCAACGGTCGAACGCGGGTTGTGCGAGGTGGCTTTTTGCTCAATCGAAATCGCCGGGCTCAAGCCCTCGATCATGTCGACATCCGGCTTGTCCATGAGCTGCAAAAATTGCCGCGCATAGGTCGACAAACTTTCGACGTAGCGGCGCTGGCCTTCGGCGTACAGCGTGTCAAACGCCAGCGACGACTTGCCAGAACCGCTCAAACCCGTGATCACCACGAGCTGATTGCGCGGGATGTCCAGGTCAATATTTTTGAGGTTGTGCGTGCGTGCACCGCGGATGCTGATCCGCTGAGCTGCCAATTGAATGCGCATTTGAAGGCTCAATTCAGTGGCTAAAAAGTTGCTGTCAGACGGTGAGTTCAATGGGAGGTGCCGGCAAAACCGAACATCATAGACGGACAGGCAGGTTTGCGCTATTGACAGCCCACGCAATGCAGAAGACGGGCGACGCCTCAAGGTCTGGCGAATGGAAGACAATCAGGCCTTCGTTTTTTGGCTTTGACCGCCACAGCTGAAACGCCACACCCCATGCGCACCTCCACTCCGAACACCCTCATGACCGCCACCGAGCGGCGCGCCAGCTTGTCACTGGCGTCCATTTTTGCGCTGCGCATGCTGGGTCTTTTTTTGGTGCTGCCGGTGTTTGCGCTGGAAGCCGCTCGCTTCCCGGGTGGCGACGATCCCGCTCGCGTCGGTTTGGCCATGGGTATTTATGGCTTGACGCAAGGCCTGCTGCAAATTCCATTTGGCTTGGCCTCAGACTGGCTGGGTCGCAAACGCGTGATCATTTTCGGGCTGCTGGTCTTTGCCTTGGGCAGCTTTGTCGCCATGGCCGCGACTGATTTGACCTGGCTCATCATCGGCCGTTCGATTCAAGGCGCTGGCGCTATTTCAGCCGCCGTCACCGCCTTGTTAGCCGACCAGACACGCGACGAAGTGCGCACCAAGGCGATGGCGCTGGTGGGCATCAGCATCGGTCTGATGTTTGCGCTGTCTTTGGTTGTGGCACCGCTGCTGGCAGCGCATATCGGCTTGGGTGGTTTGTTCGCGCTGACCGGTCTGCTGGCGTTGACCGGCGTGGCCGTGGTGGCTTGGGTGGTTCCGCCCGAGCCGGAAAAACCGGTGCACCGCCCGCGCGGTAGTTTGAAGCTGGTACTGCAAGAACCCGCCCTGCTGCGCCTGAACCTCGGCGTGTTTGTTTTGCATGCCGTGCAACTGGCCATGTGGGTGGCTATTCCGGCGCTGCTGGTCCAAGCCGGTCTGACGAGCAGTGCGCACTGGCAGGTGTATTTACCAGCGGTGCTGGCGTCTTTTGTGGTGCTGGGTGTCACGCTCTTTCCGCTGGAGCGGCGCGGCTATCTGCGGGCTGTCTTTTTAACGGCGATTGGCCTGATCTTTTTGGTACAGCTGGGTTTCTTGTGGTCGGCCCACCAAGCCACACTGGGTACGCCAAGCTTGGCTGCAATGGCCTGGCTGCTGTTTGTCTTTTTCTGCGGCTTCAATGTGCTGGAGTCTTGCCAGCCCAGCTTGGCGTCGCGAGCCGCACCGGCGCATGCCCGCGGCGCGGCGCTCGGGGTTTACAACACGCTGCAGTCGCTGGGCTTTTTTGCGGGCGGCGCAGCCGGTGGCTGGCTGGCCAAGTCGGCGGGTCCCAGCGCCCTCTTCTTGGCCTGCAGCGCGCTGATGCTGTTGTGGCTGCTGCTGGCCTGGCCGATGCGCGCGCCCAGCCCAAGGCCAACCCCAGTCAGCTCAGCCAGTTAAAATCTGTCAATTAGGAGAACTCGCCATGGCATCGATCAACAAAGTCATCATCATCGGCAACTTGGGGCGCGACCCTGAGGTGCGCTACACACCGAATGGCGCGGCCATCTGCAACGTCAGCATCGCCACCACGCGCAACTGGAAAGACAA
>CANFXC010000116.1 GCA_947450765.1 Comamonadaceae bacterium
CCAGCTTCAACCGTGAAGGTTTTGCTGACGTAAGGTGGCTGTGAGCCATTGCTTGGGGCGGCGCCGGCTGGTGGTTGTCTAGGGGCCGGGTCAGCTGTCAAAGAAATGGAGCCATAAAGCGTGGCGGCGGTGGAAGACGTCGCTGTTGCGCTGGCAATACCGGTGACGCCTGTGGCACTGGCAGATGCAGATCCACCGCTGACGCCAAGGCCAAATTCAGATGCATTTGTACCGCTGTCATACCAAACAGACAAGTTACGACCGTCAGGCGTGGTGAGCGTGATACCGCCGGTGCCCGAGTCTGTCGCCATTGCACCATGTTGCCCGAAAGAAGCATTCACTGCGGTGATGACATGGGTCCGGCGCTCTGCCACCGTTTCAGTTGAAGAAAAATTAACCTGCACGTTCACACCGTTGATGTACAGGGAATGCAGACCCACCGACGCAGCCGTTGCCGGCGAAAGCACCGTTGTCACGCTGCCTCCGGTCGAAACCGCATTTGCCTTTGCAGTCACGCCAGTCAATGCGTGGCTGTCATTGATGGCCGCAGCCGTTGCAATGGCGCTGGCGCTTTTTGAGCTGGTTGCCGAGGTGGTGTCGCTGAATTTATCGTCCTGAGATGTCGTTGCCCGAATCGCAACGCCGTTGATGACCACGTCACCTATGCCCAGTGCTTGAATGTCGGCAGCACTCGTCACAACAGGTCGCACACCGGTGTTGATGGTGGCCTGGTTTGCGGTGTAGTCTGCTGGCGTCAGCCCTGCGCGAGTCCAGTCGCCAGTCGACACGGTGGTGACTTTCAAAGCGCCCTCCACCGAGGTTTCCAAAGAATAAGTGCCCACCTGCAAGCCTTCTTGCAAGCCAGTGCGGGTGGCAAAGTCAGCTGAAGCACTGCCGAGGCTGTTGAAGGCCACTTCAATGTTCCCGCCCTTCGCGGACTCAAGACGAACGCCTTGGGTGTCGCTGTTGCTGTCAATCGCCACCACGCCGGTTTGGGAGCTGATGGCATTGATCGCGCTGACCGTGGCGGCACGCGACTCACGCGTGTTGTTGGTGACCGTATTGATCGTGGAGGTCGTGAAACCATTGATGGTGACGGTGCCGCTGGCCCCTGACAGGTTGGTCCCCATCGAGCTTCCGGTCATGACATTGGCATTGACGACTGCCGACACGCCCGTTGCTGTGGTCGCCAAATTGATCGCGGCTGCACGGGCGATGGCGCTGCCGGAGGCGGAATCTACGGGTGAAATTTTGTCGTCAACAGCGTAAGACGCGCCGATAGTGACACCATTGATCTGGATGTCGTTAGACGCCATGGCCGGCACGGCGGTGAAAGCGCGGTTGACGGCGAACGACACTGTGTCGGCTGAAGCGAATGCAGTTGTCGACGTGATGACAAGGCTACCGGAGCCTCCTGTCAATGCCGAACTGGCAAAGGTAATTGTCTTAGCACTTGCGTCGGCCACACCGGTAATCGTCGTTTTGGAACCATCACTGAGCACCAGCGTTGCTGTGGCTGCAGTCGCGCTGCTAAGAACGATACTGACATTGCCAGCTTTTGCCAGGCTGCCCGTCATGCTCAACGTTCCGGCATTGTTCGTCGTCACGGCCCCAGCCGCGTAAGTCAGCGCATTGCTTGTCGCCCCGGACGAAGTCGCCTTGTAAACCGGCCGCGCACCCACCGGGTCGCCGGTGGTGCCGTTCAAAACTGGGAAGCCGTTCCACTCGGTGGTGTCAGCAATCCGCACAATTTCTTGCTTGAGCTGTTGAAACTCCAAGTCCAGATACCCGCGCTGGTCTGTGGCGTTGGTGTCATTGATGGATTGGATTGAGAGTTCCCGCATGCGCTGCAGCATGTTCGTGATCTCGTTGGTCGCGCCCTCAGCCGTCTGAATCAGGGACACCGCGTCGCCAGCGTTGCGCATGGCCTGGTTCAGGCTGCTGATCTGCTGCGTCATGCGGGTGGCAATGGCCATACCCGCCGCGTCGTCCTTGGCCGAGTTGATGCGCTTGCCGGTGGACAGCTGTTGCATGGCAATCGCGCTGGCTCGGTCAGTCGTTTTCATCGCGGCTTGGGTGTACAGCGCTTTGACGTTGGTATTGATCACGGACATGTTTTTCTCCTGAATCGGTTGGCAAGCTTGCCACTACGGCAACTGTTACAGCACAAACAATGCCAACCTGCTGCACCTAACGAAAGCGGCCAACCCTGGGCGCATAACGGCAGTTGTTTGCCGCTCATTGCCACTGTTTGCCGCCTTGCATGGCGCGAATGGTTAGCTGTGAAGGCCGGTCGCTGGCATGGCCATCAGGTGCTCACCCATGACCTCGCGCTCTTGCAAAAGGTCGGCATCTTGCGGCCAGAAAGCCAGGCCCTGCTCCACCACCTGAATGGCGTCAGCCGGGTCCAGGTTGCAGTACAGCGCACGGGCCAGCATGCGGTAAGTCATGGGCTGGGTGCGCTCTTGTTGCACTTCGCGTAAATCGCGCAGCAGCTCAATTGCCAAAGACCAGTCCTGGCGCGTCATGGCCAGCAAACCACCCATGGCCAAAATGTCTTCGCTCTGCGGATACAAGGCAACGCCAGCATCAGCCAAAGCCTGCGCCAAGTCGTTCTGCTCTTCAGACATCAGCCACTGAATGCCCAAGCGAATGTCGCTAGGCGAAAAGCGCGACACATCTTTGAACGACTGCGATTGACCAGCAGCGGCTTGCTGCACGATGAGTTGAAATTCTGGATTCATAAATCACTCCTGGCGGGTAGCGGGTGAATGTCGATTTGTCGACAGCACACGGAGGTGTGCAGCATTCCCTAACCCAACTACAGCAAAAGTGGTGCCAGCCCGTTTAAGCCGTTAAATGGCCGCTTATGCGGCAAAGAGTTTCCGCTAGGAATTCACGATTCTCTGCATGAGAAGCCCTTGTAGGTCACGTCTTGAGTCGCAAACGATGTGGATGTAAACGGTGTCACCCCGTTGCTCGTAAATGATCCTGTTCATGCCGGAGATAATTTGCCGGTACTGGGCGATATTGAGGCTCTCCAGTTCAGGCGGAATCCTACCTGCTTGGGGATGGTCTTTCATCATCGCCACGGAATCCTTGAGCCTGCCATAGCTCGTGAGCCAAACATCCAGCCCAAAGTTCTTGACGATGTAGCGCCTCAAGTTCTTCAAGTCAGTTTCTGCAGACTTAAGGAAGACGACCTTCATGGGTGGTCGTCCTTGTCCATCTCTTCAAAAATGTCGGTTGCTGACCGGAACTTGCCCTGCTCTATCTCGCGATTGCCGAGCGCCAAAATCTTCAGGAGAGCGAGCGTTTCCTCATGCTCCTCATAGGAGCGGACATCCATCACCACCAGCTTAGCTTCACCGTTCTGAGTGATAAGCATGGGCTCACGGCTCAAGGAGATATTTTTGACAATCTCTGCGGCATGGCTCTTCAAATAGCTAATGGGCCTGACCTGTGTAGAGAATTTCATGCGCTAGTCCTTGTTGATTGTGACTAATTTTAGACTGAATTCAATCCGAACCCTTCTGCATTCATGGCTCATAAAGCACATGCGAAAAAAAACCGCCTGCAAGCAGACGGTTTTTCAAAATGAGCAGGAATTACCCTGCCCCACCCCTCTCAGGGCTGATCTTCAAAGACTTACTTCAACAGGGCCAGCACGGACTGACCGGACTGGTTGGCCTGCGCCAGCATGGCGGTAGCAGCTTGCGAGATGATCTGCGCTTTCGCCAAGTTGGTGGTTTCCTTGGCGTAGTCGGTGTCCAGAATACGGCTGCGGGAAGCAGACAGATTCATCGACGTCGTCTCCAAGTTTGCTATCGAAGCAGTCAGGCGGTTCTGGTAAGCACCCATCGAGGCACGTGAGTCAGTGATCGTGTTGATCGCTGAGTCGAGTGTCGTCAGAGCGGCTTGTGAACCAGCAGCGGTGGTCAGGTCGAGGGACGAGACACCGGCACCGGCAGTCGTTGTCACAGTCGCCGAACCCTCACTCAGGCCAGCAGCAGTCAACGCAGCAGCGGTGTTACCTGATACGTTGATGCCCGCCGTTTGGGTTGTCGACAAGGTAACGCTTGAGCGGTTTGTTAACGAATTTGCCGTAGTTGCGGCAGAGGTCACAGCAGCAGAGACATCTATGCCGGTGTCAGCGGTAACAGCGGTTGTCGTGATGGCACGACCATCAGACACCAATGTCACTTTGCCGGCTGTGCTAGATGCAGTGACCCCTGTTTGGCTGGTCACCAGATTGATCGCAGTAGCCACATTCGCAGCTTTGCTTTCAGCTGCCGTCATGGCCGTCACCGCTGCGGCGCCTTGCGTCGTCACCTTCGTCACACCCGTACCACTCGTAGCGATGTCCGTGACCTGCGCGCTAGCCGTATCTGAAGTAGCCGTTACCGTCACACCCGAAATGGCGCCAGTACTAAAGCCAGCCGTAAATGTTCCAGTAAAGCTACCTAAACCAGCACTGACAGTGTTGGTCGTTGTCACCGAAGCGGCAGTTTGGCCGGACGTAACACCTGCGAAAGCTGCAGCAACTTGAGCCGCAGTTGAAGCTCCGGTAGATGTGAATGTCAGTCCATTGACAACGGCCGTTTGACCTGCTGTCAATGCACTGAAAGTGATCACCGAAGACTCAGTCGCTGCAGTCACTGCAGTAACAACGGCACCGGCAGCCACTGCACCAACATTCACACCGTTAACTGAAAATGTATTGGCAGCCATCGCTGTAGTTGTTGTTGCAGCTGTGGCACTGGTCGCCGTCAAAACTGTTCCGCTGCCCAGACCCGTTACGTTGGCGCTGCCGCCTGCGTTGACCGCATCGATAGAGATGTTCCGACCATCGGCAGCGGTCAATGACACTGCACCGGATGTATTGTTAAAAGATGCGGTCACGCCAGTCTGGCTGCTAATGGCATTGACAGCAGCAGCGACTTGACCACCGCGTCCACCGGCTGTCGTCGCAGCGGCAATAGGGCCAATCGAAACACCGTTTATCTTGACATCGCCAGCTGCAATGGCAGTAGCGA
>CANFXC010000117.1 GCA_947450765.1 Comamonadaceae bacterium
AGTCTCCGCTGGCCGTGAGCTGCATGGTGCGCAACATTCGCCGCAAGTCGACACTGAAGCCAACGTGAAAAGCCAGCAAAAAATACAGCATGACCAGCACACAAGCAACGCTGCCGACACTGGTCAGCCGAAGCATGGCTTGTGTCGCGTCATGGCGATACTGCAACAACTCAGCGCTTTGGCGCAGCACCGAATGCTGGTAGTCCACCACATGCGCCCTCGCCTGCGCGCCCAAGCCAGCCAAAGCAGCCGCCTCAGCACTGGCGCTGCCAGACACCATGCGGGCACGCACTTGCCGGGCGTAGTCCTGAGTAGATTGAATCGCTTGCTCAGCCAAGGGGTTCGCAGGGACCAGTGCTTGCATCAAGACCATCGAATACTGGGTGTCACGCACCAGCACATCCAGCGTCTGCAGTTGAGAAACAACACGCGCATTGGCAGCGGCAGTTCTGTCCGGCGGTAACAACAGCTCGGCCACTTGAGCTTGCAACTGGCCCATTTGTGCGACCCAGGGAATGCTCCGCGAGACGGCCATGTCGATCAGCAAATACGTCGCCGGGTCGGGGTCAAACAACAGGCTGGACTGCTTGGCTGAACCGTAAACAAAGCGGCCCAAGTCTTCAATCAATGCGTCACGCAAGCTGCCCATGGGGACTGAAGACGCGCCGATGCGGGAGCGTAAACTGCGCCATTCGCTTTGGAGCTTGGCGTCTTTGAGCGAGGCCAAGCGCAAGTCGAGCTTGTCAAGCGCTGGTTGCAGGCTTGCGGCGGCCAGCGCTTGATCGCTTTGCAGCTGGTGAATCAGCGCATTGGCGTCACTCACCAAGCCGATACCTTGAATCTCGTCGCGGGTCACATGCATGTCCGAGCTTTGAACCGAAACCAACTGAACCAACACCACCACCAACGGTGTCAGCAAAGCCAGCGCCATCAAGGTCAGCTTGGTAGCAAAGTGCAGCTGTCGCATGACCCAGATGCCAGGAAAAAAAAGCGAACGGAAATTCATGCGGCAATCTTTCTGATGGTGACGATTCCATCTGATTAAACGCCGCGAACAGCGCCGTCAAAAGGGGAAACAAACCCCTTTTTGCACCGCAAACAACCGAAAGGCACCCGTGGTCGGGGCTTAAGAAGCCAGCCTTTTGACCGGCAACACCTGCGCTTGAAAGACCCACAAAAGTTTCGTTTGACTGGCCCGACAGGCCCGATCTTTTTTAGCCACAGTTTGCTGGGCTGAAGCTGGCGCTGAACTTTGAATCCGCATTGGCATGATGGACCTCCTAGGCTCTAAAGTTTCATCATCCAACTTTCATGCGCCTTCGATTTGACGAGGAAAAAGGGCTTTTTCCTTCAAATCCCCTGATGGAATGAATCAGGCCGTCAAGCCAAGTCCTCAAGGTGCCGCAAGATGCAATCCTTAACAACCGCCAAGGCTGGCCCAAGTTCGTGGCCAAGCGCCTTGCAGGCGGGCCAATCGCCGGCACTGCCCGCGGTTTCAATCGCCTCGCACAACTCACCAAAGCGCAGCGCACCGACCATGCGGGCGGCTGACTTCAGGGAGTGGGCCTCGTCCGCCGCCGCGTTGAGTTCACCAGTCGCCAACGCGTCAAGAATGGCGGACACTTGTTTATCGGCGTTGATGATGAACTTACCCAGCCAGCGCCTGTGCATGTGGGGGTTGTCACCGACCAACTGGCCCAGTGTTGTGGCGTCCCATACTGGCAGCTCTGCGCTGTCAGTGTCGGCAACGGATGCAACAGCCACGCCAACAACAATCTCCATGCGCTCTTGCCGCTGTTGCGCTGTCAGTGGCAGCCACTTCTCCAGCATGGGGCCCAGCGCCACCATGCGCAGTGGTTTGCTCAAATAGTCGTCCATACCGCGCGCGCTGCAGCGCTCGGCTTCCCCTTGCATGGCGTTGGCGGTGATCGCAATAATCGGCAAGCGTGTGCCGGCTGGCTCAGCTTTGCGAATCGCCTCTGTCAGCTCAAAACCATCCATGTGCGGCATGTGGCAATCGGTCAGCAACAGCGCGTAACGGCCGGTTCGCCACATCGTCAATGCCGCCAGACCGTCCACTGCGACTTCACAGGCGTAGCCCAATAAGCGCAATTGCTCTTGAATCACGTCGCGGTTGGTTTCGTTGTCTTCGGCCAGCAAGACCAGTTGTCCGCTAAACAAGGCTTGCGCCACCGAAGGTGCTGCAGGCGGCGCTGGCGCCACGCTGGGCGCGATCTGCAATGGGGCTGGCACCAGCCCGTCACTGCTAGCAAGCACCAACGCGCGGATCAAGTCTTTGTAAATCAAGGGATGGGCGAGCACCGTCAATTCATCGGTCGTTATTTGGCTGGTGCCAACCGGTGCCAGTCGCACCACGCGCGTGCCCGTAGGCAGCTCGAGGGCGCGCTCAGCCGCAGCCGCAAAGCCGATTAGTACCACAGAGGGCGCTGCATCCACAGGCAACAACTGCAAGTGCAAGCGCAGTGCGGCTAAATCAGCCAGCAAAGTCACAATGGCGCCCGCATGTTGGCAATAAGCCGAGACGATTTTTTGACGCGTAACGTCTGGCGCCACTACCAGCACCTCTAAGCCCAGCAAACTCAGGGCCGTCGCCTGCACACCGACAGGTTCGCAGGCCTGCAGCGGCAGTTCCACTGTGAATTCAGAACCCTCGCCCAGCGTGCTGGTCACCGAGATGCGCCCGCCCAGTAACTCCACCAAACGCTGGCTGATGCCCAGTCCCAGCCCGGTTCCGCCAAACTGGCGCGCCATACTTTCGTCGGCCTGCATAAAGGGCTGAAAAAGTTTAGCCAACACAGCAGGACTCATGCCAATGCCGTTGTCGACAATCCGCAGTTGCACGCCGGCGCAGCCGCTTGACAGGGTGCAGGGATCGACAGAGAGCAGCACACTCGCCGCTTGGTCTGCACGGGTGCTGGTGAACTTGACGGCATTGCCCAACAAGTTCAGCAACACTTGGCGCAGTCGGTTGGGGTCGGACAATATCCATGGCGGCAACGCTGGGGAGACAAACAGCGAGAGCGTCACCATTTTTGAATTAGCGGCAACCGCCATGAGCTGCGCCACCCCCTCAACCACCTCACGCAAGTGCACGGGGATGTGCTCTACCGCTAGCTGGCCCGCTTCAATCTTGGAATAGTCCAAGATGTCATTCAGAATTCTGAGCAAAGCCTGCGCCGACTTGTGAATAGTCTCGACCATCCGCGATTGCTTGGGGTCTAACGGGGTTTGCTGCAAGACATCGATCATGCCCACCACACCGTTCATAGGCGTGCGAATTTCGTGGCTCATATTGGCCAAAAACTCAGACTTTGCAACACTGGCAGCGTTGGCGGCAGCTTCAATGCGCTTGTGCTCGGTCACATCGGCGATAAAGCCGTTCCACACAATCGAGCCCTCCTCTTGCCGGTGCGGGGTTGACTGTGTCGACAACCAACGCTCCGTTTGATCGTCCAAATACACCCGAAACTCAAACGCCCAAGGCGTCAAAGTGTCGGCGCTACGGCGTCTCATGCGTAAGATTTCATCCAGATCAGCGGGATGAATTTTGGCGTATGCCTGCGCCGGATCGTCCAGCACCTCTTGCGGGCTGAGCTGCAAGATTGTCCGAACTCCTTCGCTGACAAAGGTGTAGCCAGCGCTGCCATTGTTGCGTTGCACGAACTCGTAAACCATGCCTGGCACGCTGCGGGTGATAGTTTGCAGCTGTGCGAATTCTTTGGCGCGGATCGCCGCCAATCGACGTAACCGAAAGAAATACCAAGAAAAAAACAAGCCAGTCAAAAAAAGAAAGCCACTGGAAATTTTTGCCTGGAGCAACAGTTCTTTTTTTCTGAGCTCATGGTTAGCAAGTACATCTTCGTAGGCCAGCGAGAACTCCACGAGCAAGGGGAAGGAAGGTAGTTTTTTGAAGTAAAGCAGACGCTCACCCCCTGCGTTGTCTGCGGGTGTCGTGAAGCTGCCTAGGGTCTGGCCACTGTCAATATAAGTCGACAACAACTTGGCTGCGTACAACACGCCTGAGTATTCATTTTTTCCTGCATGTCGCCTGACCAGCACCGATCCATCCAGCCCGAGTAAGGCCGCAGAACCGTCATGTCCTAAATCAAGGTCGGCATAAAAACTACTGAAATAGCTTGGATCGACTGACGCCACAACCACCCCGCCAAAGGATCCATCCTTGAGGGTAATACGGCGTGTGAGTTGGATGACCCATTTCTCGGAAGCCCGTCCAAAAATGGTTTTGGAGATGAATAATTTGTCTGCGTCGGTTCCCAAGTGCGCCCTGAAATGCGCCCGATCAGACAGATCCACACGCCCCTTGAACGGTAAGTTGCTCTTCACCAAAATGCCTTGCGCATCCATGATGCCAAACTGTAGAACAATGCGATTGTTGTAATAGCCTTTTCCGGCCAGCAGGCTCAAGTCAAACGTGTCCCCACGCTCCAGATGCATAGTTCTGATCGCGATCAGGGTTTGGTCGACACTGGCAAAAGTGCTCTCGGCATGCTCTTGGCTAACCCGGCCCACGTTCACCAGTTCGTTTTTGGCAACGTTGAGGGCTCGGATCCGGTCTTCATCGACAAGACTGCCAGTGTGGACCCAGACGGCTGCCGACAACATGAGGACGAACACCCAGATGAGCCCGTCATTCAACCACTTTCCACCAAAGCTGATCATGGAAAAAACCACCCAAAAGCGCCACAAGCCGGAGATCGACATAGACAGTGACATGTGGGCTGTCAACGCTGACTGAACTGCTGCATCAGGGCCACCAAGTCTTTAACCTTGAACGGCTTTCCGATGTGGTCGTTCATGCCGGCATCCATGCAATTTTTATAATCCGATGCCAACACGTTGGCGGTCATGGCGATGATTGGCAGCTGACTCAGCTTGAGCTGCTGGCGAATATGCCGTGTTGCCTGCAAGCCGTCCATCAACGGCATCTGTACATCCATCAGCACCACGTCAAAGGCGTCGGGTGTCAAGCGCAGCGCGTCAACGGCCAGTTG
>CANFXC010000118.1 GCA_947450765.1 Comamonadaceae bacterium
AACAAAAAACCCGCTAGGCCAATAGGACTGCGGGTTCTGAGGGTTCCTGACACTGTCTGAAACCGAAAAATGGTGGTGATAGGTGGACTTGAACCACCGACATCAGCATTATGAATGCTGCGCTCTAACCAACTGAGCTATATCACCGCACGTCCAAGATTATAGCGGTTTCAAGTTAGGTTTCAGCGATGGGTGAACACGGGCTTGCGTTTAGCCAAGAAGGCCTGCATGCCTTCCTTCTGGTCGCGGGTGGCGAACATGGCGTGGAACAGGCGGCGCTCAAACATCAGGCCGTCTGACAAAGTGCTTTCGAATGCCCGGTTCACGGACTCTTTGGTGGCTATCACGCTGTGTTGTCCGTAATCGCAGATCATCAGTGCGGCGCCGAGTGCCTCATCCATCAGTTTGTCGAGCGGCACCACGCGGCTGACGAGTCCGGCGCGTTCGGCCTCGACGGCGTCCATCATGCGGCCTGTCAGCGCCATGTCCATGGCTTTGGCTTTGCCCACTGCGCGTGGCAAACGCTGCGTGCCGCCAGCACCGGCAATGATGCCCAGCTTGATTTCAGGCTGGCCGAAGCGTGCGTTGTCGGCCGCAATGATGAAGTCGCACATCATGGCCAGCTCACAGCCACCGCCCAGCGCAAAACCGCTCACCGCAGCAATCACAGGCTTGCGCACTTGGCGAATTTTTTCCCAGTTGCGCGTGATGAAGTCTTTGCCGTAGACGTCGGCAAAGTCGAGTTCGGCCATCGCGCTGATGTCTGCGCCCGCTGCAAAAGCTTTCTCGCTGCCGGTCAAAATGATGCAGCCAATGTGCTCGTCAGCGTCAAACGCCGTGAGCGCAGCGCCCAGTTCGTCCATCAGTTGGTCGTTCAGGGCGTTGAGTTGCTTGGGCCGGTTCAGCGTGATGATGCCGACTTGGCGGTTGTCCGGACCTTGGCGGCTGACCAAAATTGTTTCGTAGCTCATGCGTTTCCTTTTTTGGGGTTCTGTCTCGTTAGGGGTACGTCGGGTTATTTTGAACCAAGCCGCATCAAGTCACCGAATTCAGCCATTGGTTGAGCGGGGCCGAGTCCTTGATGGCGAGGCGCCACGTGGTGGCCGCTGCGGGCAATGCCAGCGTTAAGCGCAACAAGCGTTTGTCGCGGGCCACCAGCGCTTGCAGTTTGTTTTTGTGGCCGGCGTAAAGCAGCAAGTCGTCGAGCTTGCTCATGCGCCAGCCGGTTTTGGCTGTTTCAATGCCCAGCCACTCGTCGCCGGGCGCGAAGCCGGCGCGTTCTGCCGCGCCGCCACGCAGCACGGTCTTGACCACGACGCCTTGCGACTCGGTCACACGCAAGCCCAGCCGTTGGGCCAGTTGTGCGGGCTCTTCAAACACTGCCACACCGTGTTGTACTAACAATTTTTTCAGCGGCAGTTCGGTCTTGCCGTGCACCCAACTGGCCAGTTCTGCGTCGAAGCTTCGGCCGCTGGCGCTCAGCAGGGCGGCTGCAAAATCGTCTTCGGTCATGGGGCCGCCTTCGCAGCGCGCCCACAGCGTGCGCATCACCTCGTCGAGCGTGGTGCCTTGGCTGGTGACACCGTTGCTTTGCCCGTTGGGTGAGCGCAGGCTGAGGTCAAAGCACAAGGCTACCAGCGCACCTTTGGTGTAGTAGCTGATGGTGGCGTTGGGCGTGTTGTCGTCTTGCCGGTAGTACTTGACCCAAGCGTCAAAACTGGCCTCGGCCACAGACTGAACCAGCCGGCCCGGCGCCTGCATCACTTGGTTGATGGTTTTGTTCAACAGCTTGAGGTAGCCGGCGTTGTCGAGCAGACCGCAGCGGCGCAGCAGCAGGTCGTCGTAGTAGCTGGTGAAGCCTTCAAAAAACCACAGCAGCTGAGTGTAGTTTTCGCGGGTGTAGTCGTAGCGCGTGAACTCGGCCGGGCGCAGACGTTTGACGTTCCAAGTGTGAAAGTATTCGTGGCTGATGAGGCCGCGCAGGGTGGTGTAACCCTCAGAGATTTTCTTCTCACCGAGTCGCGGCAGGTCGCGCCGGTTGCAAATGAGCGCGGTCGAGTTGCGGTGCTCTAGACCACCGTAGCCGTCGTCAACGGCGTTCAGCATGAAGACGTAATCTTTGAACGGCGGTTTCTTGCTACCGTGCCAAAAACGAATTTGTGCTTCGCAGATTTTTTGTGCATCGGCTAGCAGTTGCGCACCGTCAAAACTGGGTGCTACACCGGCCACGACAAATCGGTGTGGCACGCCGCAGGCCTTGAAGCTGCCGCTCCAGAAAGTGCCCATCTCGACCGGGCTGTCGACCATCTCGTCGTAGTCGGCGGCGCGGTAGCGGCCAAAGCCGTTTTTACTGATTTTGTGCGGAGTCAGTCCGGTCGCCAGCGACCAGTCTGGCTTGGTCTTGGGGGCCACGATCTCCAGCTCATGCACGCAGTCAGCTTGACCTTCAACGCGCAGGCATAAGCTGGTGCCGTTGAAAAATCCGCGCGCATCGCCGAGTATGGCTGTGCGCACCGAATGGTCGTTGGCATACACCTCGTAGGCCAGCACCAAAGGGCGAGCCGGAGCGCAGCGAACTTGCCAACTGCATTTGTCGATTTGTTCTATCTGGCCCGCGCCGAGTGCGCGGCTGCCTTGCTTGGCTTTGAGTCCCTGCAAGTGGCCGGAGAATTCACGCACCAAGTAGCTGCCTGGAATCCAAACCGGCAGCGAGACTTTTTGCAACGCTGCCGGCGCGGCCACTGTCAATGTGATTTTGAAAAGGTGCGCTTGGAGGTCGGCAATTTCAACGCGGTAGTGAATAGGCTGGCTGGCTTCGGTCATCAAGTGGCAATCCGTGGCGGTTCAGAGTGCTTTGGCTTCAGCCAAATATTTTTCAACCTGCTGCGCGCTGATGGCGCCCGGGACGCGGGTGCCGTCCGAAAAGATCACGGTGGGCGTGCCGGTGATCCGGTACTTTTTACCGAACTCAACATTTCGCGCCAAGACCGAGGTGTCGCAGCTTCCTGTTGCCGGGCTCTTGTCGTGCAGCATCATGTCAGCCCAAGCTTTGGCCTTGTCTTTGGAACACCAGACGGCCTTGGATTTTTCAGTGGAATCAGGGCTGAGAATGGGGAATAAAAACAGATGAATCGTCACGTCGGTGACCTTTTGCAGGTCGCGCTCAAAGCGTTTGCAGTAGCCGCAGTTCGGGTCTTCAAAGACCGCCATCTTGCGCTTGCCGTTGCCGCGCACGATGGTGAAAGCGTCTTTCAAAGGCAATGCGTCGAAGGCCACTGCGTTGAGTTTTTCAATGCGTTCGTCGGTCAGGTTTTTCTTGGCCTTGGTGTCGATCAGGCTGCCCTGAATCAGAAAGCTGCCGTCGGCATCGGTGTAGAAAAGGTCGTTGCCATTAACGCGAACTTCAAACAGGCCGTTCATCGGCGTTTTGCTGACTTCTTCGATTTTTGGCAGCGTGGGCAGGCGCTCGCTCAGGTTTTTACGAATTGCGGCTTCTTGAGCCCAGGCTGATGTACCTGCGAGCAAGGTCAAGGCTAGGCCAAAGGCGACGAAGCCAGACCGGTGAGTCTTTAAAGAAAGGCCCGAAAAGAAAGTAGTCATCCAAATATCCTGAGTTCTGTGGTTGTCATAGCGTGGCATGGATTGCCGCCCTGCGCTCGCAATGACGAAAAATCATCCCGTGGCTTGCCGCGTCAGCCAAGCTTTGAGCGGGCCGCTGCGCGCCACGCCCGTCATGCCCCAGTTGCGCAGCGCTTGCCAGCGTGCGTCGGGGTGGGCAAAGAGGCCGTGCAGGCCGTCGGTCACGGTGGCCATCGCCAGCACGTCGGCCTTGCGGGCACGCTCGTAGCGGCGCAGCAGTTTTTCGTCGCCCAGCGAACGCCAGTATTCGCGACCCTTCAACACTTCAGCCAGCGTTTTGACATCGGCCAAGCCCAAGTTCAAACCTTGGCCCGCCATCGGATGCACAGTGTGCGCGGCATCACCAGCCAGCGCCCAGCCGGGGCCGACCCAGCGCGCAGCGTTGGATAAATTCAGCGGCCAGCTGGCCACGGTGCTGCTCAGCGTTAACTGACCCGCTTCGTCGCCGCAGACTTGCTGCACGGCAGCTGTTAATTCTTCGGGCGACATTTTTTGCAGGGCTTCCGCCCGTGCCACTGGCACCGACCAGACCAGCGCCAGCGCGTTGCCCCCGGCGCCTGCCACCGGCAGCAAGCCCAGTACGTCGCCTTGGCCAAACCATTGTCTGGCCACGCCGCCGTGTGGCCGGTCTGATTCAAACCGTGCTGCCACGGCTTTTTGGTCATAGGGCTTGACCGTCCAAGCTGCGCCAAACTCACGTCGGCTGCTGCTTTTCTGGCCTTCGCAAACCACGGTGAGTTTTGCTGCGGCTGCTTCTGAGGAGGCGACGTACTCGACTTCAGGCGCAAAGCGCAAGGCTTCGGCGAGTTGGTGTTCAAGCGCCGGCACATCGACGATCCAAGCCAGCGCCTCAGACGCTTCTGCGCTAGGTACTGCGACTGAACTTGTCGGCAGCGTGAAGTCGAGTCGGCCTCCGCTGTCACCCCAAACGCGCATCTCGCTCACGGGCGTGACGGCTGGCGTTGTGGGCCAAGCGCGCAGCTGCATCAGCAGGGCGCGCGAGACACCGTTCAGCGCATAAGCGCGCACGTCTTCGGCCACGGGTGTTGGC
>CANFXC010000119.1 GCA_947450765.1 Comamonadaceae bacterium
GCCGTTGACGTCAAAAGGCAGCAAGGTCTGCGCGCTGGTGGCCAAGCCGCGGCTGGCAAAATCGTCACGGTGCATGACCGATGACAGCACGCCGACCGGGTCATTCAAACCGAGGTCTTTTTGCAGGCGTTCAGCCAGCCAGGCACCGCCCGACGCGACACCCACCAGCCGGGGTGGTTGGGGGTAGCTGGCGAGCAGTGGCTGCAGACTGCGCAGCAGTTCGAGGTAGAGCGCTTCAGCGTTCAGGGATTCGACGGTCTTCAAGAAAGACTCCTTAAAAATTGCTCAAGAATGATGCAGGCAGACGCCGCGTCAGCATCTGCCGCCCCGAGCGCATGCGCTTCGGTGGTGCTGTAACGCTCATCGACTTCGTAAACGCTGAGCCCGAAACGACCACGCAACTGACGCGCAAACTTTTGCGCACGCAGGGTGTTTTCGTGACTGGCACCGTCGGGATGATAAGGAACGCCGACCACCAGGGCGTCGGGTTGCCATTCTTTGATGCGCGCGGCGATCGGCACAAAACGCGCGTCACCAACAGCGCTGATGGTGGTTTGCGGCGTGGCGGTGCGCGTCAGCCGGTTGCCGCTGGCCACACCGGTGCGCTTGAGCCCAAAATCAAAAGCCAGAAAGGTTTGGACCGTGGGGGCCAACTCAATGGCAGCCCCGGTGCTCATGAGTGGCCAGCCTCAGGCGACAGCATCCAACGCTGCAGGCCGAGCAGCAGCAAGGCCTTGTCGTAGCGCTGCTCGACCGGGGTGTCAAAAATAACGGTTGGGTCAGCCGCTACCGTGAGCCAGCTGTTGTCTGAGATTTCAGACTCCAACTGCCCTTCACCCCAAGCCGAATAGCCCAGCGACACAAAGACGCGCCGTGGGCCAGCACCCGTCGACAGCGCTTCAAGAACGTCTTTGGAGGTGGTCATTTCAAGCCCGCCGGGAATCGACATGGTCGAAGCGTAGACCGACTCATTGCCCGGCAACATGCTTTCGTGCAGTACAAAACCGCGCTCGGTTTGCACCGGCCCGCCTTTGTAAACCGGCGCTTCGCTGAGGTCATCGCGCCGCAGCGGCAGCTCAACTTTGTCAAACAGGCTTTTCAAGCTGATGTCACTCGGCTTGTTGATGACCAAACCCAAAGCACCGCGCTCGCTGTGCTCGCACATGTAGATCACGCTGCCCACAAAAGGCTCGTCATCCAAGCCGGGCATGGCGATCAGAAAATGATGCGTGAAGTTATTCGGGTCGAAGTCCATAGCCATGCGCGCAATTTTACGTGACGATCCGTGTCCCGGCGCCACCCAAACGCCACTCTCCAGCTAACATCCTCGCCATGAGCAAACAATACGAGCGCGGACTGGTCTGGTTCCGCCGCGACCTGCGGGCGCATGACCACGCAGCACTGCACCACGCCCTGAGCACCTGCCGTCAGGTTTTCTGCCTTTTCGTGCTGGACCGGGCGTTTCTCGACCCGCTGCCGCGCACAGACCGGCGGGTTGATTTCATCGTGCAGTCGCTGACCGAACTCGACGCCGCACTGCAAGCACTGGCCGAACCGCACGGCGTGAATAACGCCGGGCTGCTGGTGGTGCATGACTGGGCCCGCACGGCGGTGCCGCAGCAGGCGCAAGCCTTGCAAGTGCAAGCGGTCTTCACCAACCACGACGACGAGCCACAGGCGATTCAGCGCGACGCGCAAGTTGCAGACAGCTTGGCTGCCAAGGGCGTGGCCTTTCACAGCTTCAAAGACCACGTTGTCTTTGAGCGCACAGAACTACTGACGCAGGGCGGCAAGCCTTACGGTGTCTTCACGCCCTACAAGAACAGCTGGCTGAAAAAGGTCGACAGCTATTACCTGCAGTCCTACGCTATTCAAAACCATGCCGAAGCGCTGACCAACAAGCCGGCTGATGCCAAGCCGCTGCCGACGCTAAGCCAGATCGGGTTCGAGGCCAGCAACTTGCAGGCGCTGAAACTGCCCACCGGCATCTCGGGCGGTGCCCAATTATTTGAAGAATTTTTGCAGCGTATCGACGACTACGAAGAGAGTCGCAACTTTCCGGCCGTCAAAGGGCCGAGTTACCTGGGTGTGCACCTGCGCTTTGGGACTGTGTCGATTCGCCAGCTGGCCGCCGAGGCGCTGAAGCGCCAGCTCGCAGGCAGCGCCGGTGCAACCGTCTGGCTGAGTGAGCTGATTTGGCGGGATTTTTATGCGCAAATTTTGAGTAATTTTCCGCACGTAGCCGAAGCCTCTTTCAAGCCCGACTACGACGCGATCCAGTGGGAGACCGGCACAGAAGCCGACGCTTTATTTGCCGCTTGGTGCGAAGGCCGCACCGGTTATCCGCTGGTCGACGCCGCCATGGCGCAGATCAACCAGACTGGCTATATGCACAACCGGCTGCGCATGGTCGCAGCCTGCTTTTTAATCAAAGACTTGGGCATTGACTGGCGCCGCGGTGAGCGCTACTTCGCCGAAAAATTAAATGACTTTGACCTGTCAGCCAACAACGGCGGCTGGCAATGGGCGTCAAGCAGCGGCTGCGACGCCCAGCCTTACTTTCGAATTTTCAACCCGGTCAGCCAGAGCTTGAAGTTCGACCCCGAGGGCAAGTTCATCCGCAAGTACCAGCCGGTGCTGGCTGGCTTGCAGGGCAAGGCCTTGCACAGCCCGTGGGAAGCCGCACCGCTGGAGTTAGCGGCGGCAGGCGTGACATTAGGAAAGAACTATCCGCTACCGCTGGTGCAGCACGCTGAAGCGCGGACCCGCACGCTGGAGCGCTATGCGGTAGTCAAGAAGACCCAAGCCTGAACTGTTGTGAGTCACAGTCGGCCGAGGTCGGCTGAGTTCAGATGTCGACCATCTCGAAGTCTTCTTTGCGGGCGCCGCACTCAGGGCAAGTCCAGTTCATGGGCACATCGGCCCACAGGGTGCCCGGCGCAATGCCGTGCTCAGGCGCGCCTGTGGCCTCGTCGTAGAGCCAGCCACAGATCAGGCACATCCAAGTCTTTGTTGCAGTTGTAGTCACAGCGTTATCTTTGCTTTCGCGAATAGAATCAATCGAAGAATTGTATCGGCGAGGCGGTGCCTTTTGCCATTTCGGTGAAATCCTCAGCCAAAACCCCGCACATGGCACAAGCTCACACCTCCCCCACAGACACCCCGACAGACGAGGAAGCGGTTGACAGCGCACCCGCCTGCGTCATGAGCTTCAACGCCAGCGACCCCAGTGGCGCTGGCGGCTTGACCGCCGACATCATGGCGATCGCCTCGGCTGGTGGTCACGTGTTGGCTGTTGTCACGGGTGCTTACTCCCGCGACACAGCCGAAATCCTCGATCACTTTGCTTTTGACGACGACGCTGTCTCCGAGCAGGCCCGAGCCGCTCTTGAAGACATGCCGGTCAGCGCCATCAAGGTCGGCTTTGTGGGCAGCCCCGAAAACGTCAGCGCCATCGCCGAGATTGCCTCCGACTACGCCGACGCGCCGCTGGTCGCCTACATGCCCAGCTTGTCGTGGTGGGAAGAAGACCAGATTGACAGCTACCTTGATGCTTTTCGAGAACTCCTGCTGCCCCAAGCGACCTTGCTCACCGGCAACCACAGCACGCTTTGGCGCTGGCTGCTGCCCGACTGGTCGGGCGACAAAAGCCCAAGCGCACGCGACATCGCCAAGGCTGCCGGCGAGCTGGGCGTGCCCTTCACCTTGGTCACCGGCATTCCGGCCGCCGAGCAGTTCATTGAGAACGTTCTGGCCACGCCGCAAAGCGTTTTGTACAGCGAGAAGTTTGAGCATTTCGACGCCAGCTTTGCCGGCGCTGGCGACACGCTCAGTGCGGCCCTGTCTGCCTTGCTGGCCAACGGCCACGACATGCAAAGCGCCACCACCGAAGCCCTGACTTACCTCGACCACAGCCTGAATGCGGGCTTTCAGCCCGGCATGGGCCACTTGGTGCCTGACCGCATGTTCTGGGCGCAAGCCGATGACGATACAGATGCCGCTGAAGACTCGCCCAGTACCTCCGATCCAATGATCTCAACACCCTCTTTTGACGTCCCCCCGAATGGCACAAAACACTGATTCCCAAACCCCCACCTTGTCCCGCAACGACGCTTTTTTTGAACGCGCCAAGGCGGTTATTCCTGGCGGGGTGAACTCTCCGGTGCGGGCCTTCAAAGCCGTTGGCGGAACGCCGCGCTTTGTGCAGCGCGCGCAAGGCGCCTATTTTTGGGATGCCGACGGCCAGCGCTACATCGACTACATCGGCTCTTGGGGCCCGATGATCCTCGGCCACGGCCACCCGGCCGTACTCGACGCCGTGCAGAAAGCCGCCCTCGATGGCTTTTCCTTTGGCGCGCCCACCGAGCGTGAGGTCGAGCTGGCGGAAGAAATCATCAAGCTGGTGCCGTCGATTGACATGATCCGCCTCGTCAGTTCCGGTACCGAAGCCGCCATGAGCACGTTGCGCTTGGCGCGCGGCGCCACCGGCCGCAACAAGTTCATCAAGTTTGAAGGCTGCTACCACGGCCATGCCGATGCGCTGCTGGTCAAAGCCGGCTCGGGCTTGGCGACTTTCGGCAATCCGACCAGCGCCGGTGTGCCGCCTGAAGTCGTGCGTGACACGCTGGTGTTGGAATACAACAATGTGGCTCAGCTGGAAGAA
>CANFXC010000120.1 GCA_947450765.1 Comamonadaceae bacterium
CGAGTTGGTGGTGCACGCCCGCACCAAGGCGGATGGTTACCGTCCGCCGGCTTACTGGGAACGCATCGCTGATATTCGCCAAGTGGTGCGTTTGCCGGTGGTCGCCAATGGCGAAATCTGGACCCTTGCCGACGCCGAGCGCTGTCGCGACGTGAGCGGCTGCGACATGCTCATGATCGGCCGCGGCGCAGTGGTCGACCCCGGCTTGGGGTGGGCGATTCAAGGCGGTGCGTTGACGCCGCTGACATGGGCGCAACTGCTGCCGCACATCGCGGACTTTTGGCTGCTGGTGTGCGCGCGGTTAGACGCGAAATCCCGCGCCGGTCGCCTCAAGCAGTGGCTGAATTTTTTGCGCCGCCGCTTCCCTGAAGCTGAGACCGCTTACCAACTGCTCAAAACAGTCAACGACCCAGTCGTGGTTGGCGACTGGTTGGCTCGGCAACAAGAATCGCTTTTTTTGTATCGCATCGTGAAGGCTTGATTCGTCACTGCGAGGCTAGGCCGCGGCAGTCCATGGCCCCGAACGCGGATTCATGGATTGCCGCGCTGCGCTCGCAATGACGGCGGAACGCGCTGCGCAATAGACGCGTTTTAGTCGATCTTCGCGCCTGAGGCTTTCACGACTTTGGCCATGCGGTCGTAGTCCAGTGCCAGCAACTTGGCGAAGTCTGTGTTGCTCAAGAAGGCCGGCTCAATGCCTTGCTTGTCGAGGCGCTCTAGTACCACCGGGTCTTTGAGCAATTTGCCGATCGCAGCGTGCACGCGGTTGATTTCGGCAGCAGGTGTGGCGACCGGGCCTAGCAAGCCAAACCAGGAGTCAAATTGGTAGCCCGGCAAACCGCTTTCAGCGATGGTCGGGATCTCAGGCAGATACTTGGAGCGCTTGGGCGAGGTCACGCCAATCAGGCGCAGCCGGCTGTCTTTGGCAAAGGCCAGTGCGCCGATGCTGGCGGCAATCACTGCTTGCGCGCGGCCGGAGATCACTTCGTTGATGGCTTCGCCGGTGGCTTTGAGCGGCAGGTGCACCACGTCAATGCCGGCCAGACCGCAGAAGTAAGCCATCGACAAGTGTGTGGCACTGCCAACGCCGGCGCTGGCGTAGTTCATTTTGCCCGGGTTGCTTTTGGCGTAGCGGATGAATTCAGCGGCATTTCTGGCGGGCACATCGGGGTTGATCATCAGCACATAACCGGCGGTGCCAATGTGGGCGATCGGTGCGAAATCTTTTTGCGGGTCAAAGGACAGCTTGGGGTAGAGCGAGCCGCTGATGTTGTGGCTGGCCGCCGCCATCACCATGGTTTGGCTGTCAGGCGCCGCCTTGGCGACAAAGCCGGTGCCGACCGTACCACCAGCGCCCGGCCGGTTTTCAATGATGACGGTTTGGCCGAGGGCAATAGCCAGTTCACTGGAGATAGCGCGGGCCAGCAGGTCTTGCACGCCACCGGCTGCAAATGGCACCACGATGCGCGCGACGCGTTGCGATTGCGCCATGCTGGTGCCGGCTGCCAGTGCCAAACTGGCACCCATGAAGTTTCTACGATCGATCATTTTTTCTTTCAGTTCACACAAATTTGGTCTGCTAAGCGGCGCATGAAGCGCTCACACCAGGCCAGCTGCGCAAGTTCAACCCATTCGTTGGGTTGATGCGCCTGCGCAATATGGCCGGGGCCGCACACGATGGTCGGCACGCCGGCTTGATGGAATAAAGCAGCTTCTGTGCCAAAAGATACTTTCCCCGCAGCGCTGCTGCTGTCTGTGCCGGCACAGGTGAAGCACAGCTTGGCGATCTCGCTGTCAGCATCGGTGGCAAAGCCTGGCAGCACAGAGTTCTGATGGTGCGTGATGTCCGTGTCTGCTGCCACAGCCCGCATGGCCGGCAGCAGGCTGTCGGCAAAAGCCTTGGCTTCGGCGAAGAGCGCTTCAGGCGAGTTCATGTGGTGGTGGCGAATTTCCCAGGTCACATCGCAGTCACGCGGAATGATGTTGAGCGCTGTGCCGCCATGGATCACGCCGGTGTGGATGGTCGTGTGGGGCACGTCGTAGATCGGATCGAACGGGCCTTCTTTGACGAGCTTGCGGTGCATCGATTTGAGGTTGGCCACAAATTCGCAAGCGATCTCGACCGCGTTGACACCTTGCGGCGTGAGCGAGGAGTGCGCCTCAAAGCCGCGCACCGAGGTTTTGTACGCGTGCTTGCCTTTGTGCGCCACCACCACCTGCATGCCGGTGGGCTCGCCCACAATACAACCCGCTGGTTGGTAACCGGACTTGACCATGTCGGCGATCATGCGGCGCACGCCGATGCAGCCCACTTCTTCGTCGTAGCTGAAGGCCAAGTGCACGGGGCGTTTGAGTTTGCGTTTGAGCAGTTCGGGCACCATCATCAAGGCGGTGGCGCCGTAGCTCTTCATGTCGGTGACGCCGCGGCCGTACATGCGGTCGCCAATGATTTGCGCTACAAAAGGGTCGGTGACCCAAGGCTGGCCGTCGACCGGCACCACGTCGGTGTGGCCGGACAAGACCAAGCCGCCGATTTTGGTTTCACCGTTTTCAGCCGGCAAGGTGGCCCACAGATTGGCTTTCTTGCCGCTGTCGTCATAGGTGCGGGTGCACTCAACGCCGAGGGCTTCGAGCCAGTTTTGCGTCCACTCAATGATCGGCAGGTTGCTGTCGCGGGACACTGATGCGAAGGAAATCCATTTTTCAATCAGCGGCAGTGCCGCGAGGTCGGCGGCCTGCACGGGTGGCAGGACAGATGTTGGCAGTGGAGCGTTCATGGTGAAAGACCTTTGTGTGCTGCGGCCCCTAGGGCTGACTGGGCAGGCTGGTGAAATAGCTCAATAAATTATGACAGGGCATGCCCGGCTGGACATCGCGGTGTCACGAAGCCGTGCAAAATCAACGACTTCGAAATTTGCATCAACGACCCAGCCCTTTTCATTTCAGGACATTCATGACCAACGCTCTTTACGCCAGCTCCATTCCCCTCTTCAAACAAATGCTAGGCGGTTTGAAAAGCGTTTTGGCCAAAGCCGAAGCCCACGCTGTCGCTAAAAATATCGACCCGAATGCCTTGCTCCAAGCACGCCTGTTCCCCGACATGTTCCCGCTGCTTAAGCAGGTGCAAGTCGCCACCGATTTCGCCAAAGGCGTGGCCCATCGTCTGGCCGACGTCGAGGTGCCCAAGATGGAAGACAGCGAGCTGACCTTTGCCGACTTGCAGGCGCGCATCGACACGGTGCTGAGTTTGATGGACGGCTTGGATGCCGCCCGATTTGAAGGCGCAGCCACGCGCGAGATCGTCACGCAAGCCGGCACACCCAAAGAAAAGCGCTTCACCGGCGAGTCTTATTTGGTCAACTACGGCCTGCCGCATTTCTTCTTTCACACCACCACGGCGTACAACATCCTGCGCCACAACGGCGTGGAAGTTGGCAAGCGCGATTACATCGGCACGTACTAAAGCGAAGCGGATCAGAAGCGAAGTGTTTCGTCACGGCGAGCGTAGCTTGGCGAAATCCCGTCATGGCGAGCGTAGCGCGGCCATCCATGACTGCGTATTCGGGCTCCTGGGCTGCCGCGCTTCGCTCGCAGAGACGACGTCCATGGACTGCCGCCCCTTGACCTTGAAGTTGCGCGTGGCCCAGCAGCAGCAAACCCACCCGAGCCAATAAGGGTATCCGCACGCGCTCTAGCGTCAATTTGGCTGACCTTTAGAATGCCCACCTTGGCGGTTTTCTTGGCCGAAGCTTGGCTCAACAGCAGCTTTGTGCTGCTGTTTTCTTTTTCGAATTAAATTTCCGCACCGGATAAGACTGGTTTAGGTTTGCGCATGTCCCTTAAAGTCATTGAAGCCCAGACCGGCGAAAACCCGGTTGCTACTGTTTTGATCCTGCACGGCTTGGGTGCTGACGGGCGCGATTTTCTACCGGTTGCCGAGCAGTTTGATTTGTCTGCGATCGGTCATATCCGTTTCATCTTCCCCAACGCACCGGTGATGCCCGTGACCATCAATGGCGGCTACCAAATGCCGGCCTGGTACGACATTTTGGGTGCCGACTTGACGCAGCGTCAGGACGAGGCGGGAATGCGGCATTCTCAACTGGCTATCGATTCACTGATTGAACGCGAGAAGTCGCGCGGCATTCCATCTGAGCGCATCGTGCTGGCGGGTTTTTCGCAGGGTTGCGCCATGGCGCTCATGACGGGCCTGCGCCACCGTGACCGTTTGGCCGGCATCATCGGCATGTCGGGCTACTTGCCGCTGGCCGATAAAACGGCTGCTGAGCGCAGTGCCGCCAATCAGGACGTTCCGATCTTCATGGCGCATGGCAGTCGTGACCCGGTGGTGATCTTGCCTCGCGCTACCGCCTCGCGCGACCATCTGCAAGCGCTCGGCTATGCGGTGGATTGGCATGAATACCAAATGGAGCATTCCGTCTGCCAGGAAGAAATTGCCGACATGGAAAAGTGGCTGCAGCGCGTGCTGGCCTGACACCCATCAGCAGAAAAAGTCGTGTTGTGTGTCGGCCAGCAAAATTACCCAGCCTGTGATAGCGTGCAGTCAACCCCCAAAAATAAGAATCTGAGGAATCGAGAATATGACCCAGTTGCAGGCCAAGGCCGGACAGCTTTCGGA
>CANFXC010000121.1 GCA_947450765.1 Comamonadaceae bacterium
CTTGGCCGTGTCGCTCATGCCCATGGCGTCTGCGATGTTGGATGAAGCCCCGGGCGGGGTTCGACACGGCGCTGAATTGCGTGCGCTGGCGCGCATGTTTGTGGTCATCTTGCTGATTGAAGTGATCTCGCTCGTCGGCAATTACTATTGAATTTTCCATGTTGATTTTTATCGGCCCCGCATGTCATCTTTGAACCACCCTGAGCCCGTGCCGCCTGCGCCCCGCCTTGAACTCAAGGCCTTGCTGTTGCTGGCCTTCATGCTGGCGCTGGTGCTGGGCTCTGCTGTTTACGTCTTGTATGCGCGTGGTGCTTTTGAAAGCACGCAAAAACTCGTGCTCGTCAGCGATGACTCCGAAGGCGTGGTGGTCGGCATGGACCTGACCTTTTCAGGCTTCCCTATCGGTCGGGTTGGCAGCATCGAACTCGCACCTGACGGCAAGGCGCGTATCTTGGTCGATGTGCCGCTCAAACAGGCCCACTGGTTGCGTCAATCGAGTGTGTTCACGCTGGTGCGCGGGCTGGTTGGCAACACCAATATTCGCGCCTACAGCGGCATTTTGAGCGACCCGCTGTTGCCGGATGGTGCCGTGCGAGAGGTCTTGCGCGGCGACGCGTCTGCCGATATTCCACGCTTGATGTCGGCCGCGCGCGAACTGGTGGAGACGGTGCAAACGCTGGTCAGCAACGAAGGTGCTTTGGGTGGCAGTCTGGTCAACGTGCAGCAGCTGACCGAGAAACTCAAAGGCCCGACCGGTGCGCTTGGTGTGTTGTTGGGCAATGACGCTGAAGCCAAAAAATTACTGCTGACACTGGACCGCACCAACACCTTGCTGGCGCGACTGGACGGGCTGACTTTGCGCGCGGACACACAGGTGTTTGGCCCCGGCGGCGTGATGCCCGAAACCCGCGCCACCATCGTTCAACTCAACGGCCTGCTGGGCGAAGCTCGTGGCAGCTTAAAGCGGGTTGATGCAGTGCTGGTCGAAGCGCAGGCGGTGGGGGCCAATGCCCGAGTCGCCACAGCAGATCTCGGCACATTGCGCGCTGAGGTGGAGAGTAGCCTGATCAAGGTCGAAAGCTTGGTCAATGAGATCAATCGCAAATGGCCGTTTGCTCGAGAGACTGAGGTGAAGCTGCCATGACTTTTTTTCGTTCTCCACGTTTCTTCATGGCATCCGCTGTGAGTGTGTTGCTGTCGGCGTTGTTATTGCAAGGCTGCGCCAGTCAGCCAGCCGTACCAGACTGGCAAATCAGCGCCAAGAGCGCCAGCGATCGTTTTGTCAACGCCTATCTGACAGGCAACACGCGCGTTGAGGCGCTGGAGTTTGACAAGGCGCGCCAAGCGCTGTCCAGCACCGGCAGGCCAGACGCGTTGGCCCGGCTTGAACTGCTGCGCTGCGCCACCCGCGTGGCCAGTTTGGTGCTGGAGCCGTGCACCGGTTTTGAGTTGCTGCGCGCAGATGCTTCAGCGGCTGACCAAGCCTATGCAGACTACTTGGCCGGACGCGTCACAGGTCAAAACGTTGCGCTGTTGCCAGCTGCCCAGCAACGCTTGGTCTCGGCTGCATCAACGGCGCAAGCCAGCGTGATGCAGGCCATGGACGAGCCGCTGTCACGGCTGGTCGGTGCGGGTGTGCTGATGCGCACGGGGCAAGCCAGTCCAGCCGCCTTGACGCAAGCGGTCGAGACGGCGTCGGCCCAGGGGTGGCGTCGACCCTTGCTGGCTTGGCTGGGCGTTCAGGCTTTGCGTGCAGAACAAGCAGGCGATATGGACGAGGCGAAACGCCTACGCCGTCGTATGGACGTCGCAGCCCCATGAGCTACAGCGTTCGTTTATTTGCGTACGAAGATGTCAGCGAGCTTGAAAAGCGTGCGGCAGAAAAACGTTTTTGCGCGGCCTTGAATGACGCCCTAGGCGATGCGTCGCTGGTGTTGCCGGTGTATTCGATGTACCGCAAATTGGTGGCCGTGTATGGCGAGTCGCCGTCAGCGGATATTTTGAGCACCGAAGAGCTGGAAATTTTCAACCAGTGGCAAGCCGCTGAATCGGTCGCCTTGACGGCGGCCTTGGGTCCGCATCGCTACATGGGCGAAGCGGAATTTGACATCAGGGCGTGAGGTCGTCGTCACCCTCGTCGAAGCCATCGTGTTGATGCCCTGCGGACTCACCGGCCGGACGAACTCGGCGGTGGCCTTCTTTGGCTAAGACCTCGACGAAAAACTGTTCAGCACCTTCGGCCACAGCGGCGTCAATCCGCGTGATGATTTCTGCCAAATGCACGACTTCAGCTGATTCTTCAGTGCTGCCGAACTTGCAGTCGAAGTCCCAAAAATCCACGCCGGCTGGCAACGGCACGCGCCGTTGGCGTTTGACGTACTTGCGGATCTCGTGTTTGTGGGCGTCCAGTAGGCGGTCCGGGTTTTTGCCTTCGACCTGAAGTTTGAACGTTTTTTTCACGGGCGCCTTTAATTTGGATTGGTTGCGGTCTAGCGCAGAGGGATGCAGTGCGGCGCCTTGGCGCCTGTCTGTCGGAAGGCCATGATTATGCGGCCTCAAGCGCCGGCCCGATGGGCAGGCGCGTAAACTTGACCCATTCGCTCTTACTCAAAGCCACTCACGGCTACACCTCGGCTTCTCTTCAGCTTCAATACTTCTCCAGCATGTCTTTCTCCACACTCGGCTTGTCGCCGACACTTCTTCGCGCTCTGGCTGGCCTCAATTACACACAGCCCACGCCAGTGCAAGCGGCCTCCATTCCGCTGATTTTGGCGGGCCGCGACGTACTGGCGTCGGCCGAAACCGGTTCTGGCAAAACGGCGGCGTTTTGTCTGCCGATTCTTCAAATGCTGGCGGCTGTTCCAAGTACTCGGCCACGGCGGGTGAGGGCGCTGATTCTGGTGCCAACGCGTGAACTGGCTGTGCAGATTGGCGAGGTGGCACGCCTGCTGGCGTTGCAAGTAGCGCCGGAGCTCAAAGTCACTGTCGTCTTTGGCGGTGTTTCGATCAATCCGCAGATGATGGGTTTGCGCAGCGGCACCGACTGGGTGGTGGCGACGCCCGGCCGCCTGCTGGACTTGATTGACCACAACGCGCTCGACTTGTCGTCGGTGCAGACGCTGGTGTTGGACGAAGCCGATCGGCTGCTCGACCTCGGTTTTGACGAAGAGCTCAAACGGATTTTGGCCTTGCTACCCGCCCGCCGGCAAAATCTGTTTTTCTCTGCGACTTTGCCTGCGCCCGTGCAGGCTTTGGCTGCCGGTTTATTGCAATCTCCAGCGCGGGTTGAAGTGCTGCCCGAGGTGCTTGAAATCAGCGCCATTGCGCAACTGGCGATTGAGGTCGACAGCAGCCGACGCACTCAGTTGCTGCGGCACCTGATCGCAGAAAAAAAATGGAGCCGTGTGCTGGTCTTTGTAGCTACCAAACACGCTGCGGAGATGGTGGCCGACAAGCTCCGCAAAGTCGGCTTGCAAGCCGAGCCTTTTCATGGCGAACTGAGCCAGGGCAAACGCACGCAGGTGCTGCTCGACTTTAAAAACTCAGACGTCAAAGTGGTGATTGCGACCGATGTGGCAGCGCGCGGCTTGGACGTTGCACTGCTGCCGGTGGTCGTCAATTACGACTTGCCACGCTCAGCGGTGGACTACGTGCACCGCATCGGCCGGACGGGGCGTGCGGGCGAGTCTGGCTTGGCCGTGAGCTTTGTCAGCGCAGCCACCGAAGCGCATTTTCGCTTGATCGAAAAGCGTCAAGGCTTGAGCGTGACGCGCGAGCAGGTGGCCGGTTTTGAGCCGACGGACGTGGCATCGGTGCTGGCTGCCACTGAGAGCCGCAGTGCCGCGGGTGAGTCCACCGGCGGCATCAAAGGCAAGCGACCCAGCAAGAAAGACAAGCTGCGCGCGGCGGCTCAGCAAGCGAACGCGGAAGACGCCTGAATATGGCTGCTTTTCAGCGGTGTTGCGCCAGCTGTGACTGCGTCCAGCGCACGATGTCCGCCGCACCCATAGCGCCAGCTTGACGGGCGATCTCTTTGCCATTCAAAAACAGCGCCAAAGTCGGAATGCTGCGGATGTTGTAGCGTGCCCCCAAGTTTTGGGCGTCTTCGGTGTTGACCTTGGCCACCCGCACCTGCGGCTCCAATTGCTGTGCGGCTTGTTCATAGGCCGGCGCCATCTGGCGGCAAGGTCCGCACCACGGTGCCCAGAAATCCACCAGCAGCGGAATTTGATTGCGCTGCAAGTGCTTGTCAAAGGCGGTTTCTGTCATGGCCACAGACTGGCCGCTGAACAGCGCTTTATGGCATTGACCGCAGTCGGTCCCCTTGCCTAAGTCGGCCTTGGCGACGCGGTTGGTGGTCTGGCAGTGGGGGCACACAATGTGGACACTGGCCGAAGATGATGGAGGTGTTGCTGTTGTCATAAGACCTCAGTAGTGTCCCAACGTTTTCACATCAGGACGTCGTAAGTTAATGATTCACCTTGGTTTTTTAGCATTTCAGTCTGGTCTCGATTTGAAAGTCGATTCCATGACTTATGGTCTTTTGCGTCTTCACGCAAAGGACCGCCATGAACCAA
>CANFXC010000122.1 GCA_947450765.1 Comamonadaceae bacterium
CGGCGGTGGGCGTGGTGCTCTGGACGGCTAATTACAAACTGCTGCCTGAGACACTGCACATCACGCAGCGTCAGCCGTTTGAAGTCAAGCATTTGATGCGGGGCTACTGGCAGCTGGGATCGAGCCCGCGCTTTTTATTGCTGGCGCTGGCCAGCGGCATCCCCTTCAACGGCATGTTTTTGTACGTGCTGTCAGCACCGGCTTTTCTGGGTGATCATTTGCAACTGGCACCGTCGCAGTTCTTCTGGTTTTTTGCGCTGACCATTGCCGGCATCATGGCTGGCGCCTGGGCCAGTGGACGCATGGCCGGCCGCATCCCACCCAAGCAGCAAATCCGCTACGGCTTCCTGATCATGCTGGTGGTGTCGGTACTCAACGTGGCGGCGAATGTGCTCTTTACCGCGCACGTGGCCTGGGCCATGTTCCCGATCGCCATCTTCGCTTTTGGTTGGGCCGTGATGATGCCGGTGGTGACGCTGCTGGTGCTGGACTTGTACCCCGAGCGGCGCGGCATGGCCTCGTCTTTGCAGGCCTTCATCGGCTCTTCGGCGAATGGCATTGTGGCCGGCATGCTGGCGCCGCTGATCATGCATTCCACCGTGGCACTCGCCATGGCGTCACTGTTCATGATGTGCATCGGGCTGCTGGCCTGGGTCTGGCTGCACCGACGATGGCCGGACATCGGCCGTTTCATCAGCGCGCATTGAGCGCTGATGAAGGGCGCGCAAAAAGCACGCAGAGACAGAGGGAAATTCTCGTCACTGCGAGCGAAGCGCGGCAGTCCATCACCGCGCACCTCCAAGATGGATGGCCGCGCTGCGCTCGCCATGACGGGGTGGACGTGATTTCTACATCCCTCAGTCTCCAAGGCTCAGAGTTCGCGCCAGCCGACTTGCCCCGGTCGCGCCGAGTATTTGGTTTTGGCGTCGAGTTCTTCGACCTGAACCCGGCTGCTACGGCCGGCATACACGGCTGACTTGAGCCACTCGCACTCAAGCGCCAAAGCAGCTTCATCACCCAAGCGGGTGTGCCAGACTTTTTGCGCGCCGTCCCAGCGGTAGCCGCGCGCTTTCAGCAGGTCTTTGGCGTCAAACGGTGCGTTCGTCGCTTGCAAGCGAAAGGTCGGCTTGAGGGCCGATACGATCAAGCGAGACAAGCCGCTGGCTTGCGTCGTCTTGAGAGACGCCATCAGCACCGCCAGCAGCGCGTGGCAGTCCATCTCGGCGCGGTGGGCGTCGTAAAACAGTCCGAGGTCGTAGGCCAGCGAGGTCAACTTGGCCGAGCCGCGGCCTTCTTGCTTCCAGTCGATGTCGGCAAACGAGCAGGCCCAGTTCAGCGCCGCAAACTGCGGCAGCCGGGACTCGACAAAAGGCCGGTCAAAGCCGGCGTTGTGCGCCAGCACCAAGTCAACGCCTTCGAGCATTCGCAGCACTTCGGCTTCATCCAGTCGCTGGCCGCGCAACGTGTCGTCGGTGATGCCGGTGATGGCGATGATCTCGTCAGGCATCGGCATGCCGGGGTCTTCCAGACCGTCATAGACCAGCACCTCACCCACCGGCTGGCCGGTGCGCAAATCGACCGTCACGCGCAGCAAAGCCAGTTCAACCACCTTGTCGCGCGTCGGGTTCAGGCCGGTGGTTTCGGTGTCCAGTACCAGCAGCGTCGCCACTGGCCCGGTGGCCGGGGGAAATGTCAGCCGGGGTGCCAGCCGACGCAACACGCGAAAGTCAGGGTGCGCGTCCAGCACCTTCGCCATGGCTTCGGCCGATTCGGAACCTGCGTTTGCTGGCAACTTGGCTTCGGTTGAAGATGGCGCTGGAGTAGGTGCTACCGTTGGGATGTCGACGGGTGTTTTGATCGCGGGCTTTGCTGCCTTCAAAGCGATCACTGGCGGCACCGCCGGCATCGGAATAGCAGCGTCATCAAATCCAAAGCCGAGCTGGCGGCTACCGGAAACACTCGGTGATTTCATGGGGTTCTCAGTGGTGCAAACAGCTCAACCGGATGGCTAGCGTCGGGCCGCGAGTCTAGCACTGGCGATGGGTCCAAAGCACGCAACACAGCCGGGCGTCACGCACCCGGCTGCCGGTCAGCGCAGCACCGCGCTGGCGCTGGCCTCGGTGATCAACGCCTTGGCATCGACTTCCAGCAAGAAGCCGGCTTGGCGAGCCCGCTCGGCGGCTCGGGTCACCGCGGCCACGTAGCCGTCATGCGTGCCGTAGCGCTCTGCCAAAGATGGGCGGGTGTCGCGGTTCGCCAAGCGTGCCTGCGCGCTACGGGCAAACGGCACCATACCGCCCACGTAGTTGCAAATCTGCTCTTTGTGAAACGGCATTTCGCCATTGGCCGTGACGTTCCAGCCCAGATAAGTCCCCAAGGGCGCATCGGCCAACACCACCGGCAAACCGCCAAGTTCATTGCCATCGGCATCGACTTTGGGGGCCATCATTTTCAACACTTGTTTGATTTTCGGCGGCGCGAAAGAGGGAATGCCCGAACCGTCAACGGCGCTGAAATCAGGGCCCCAATCGTAGTCATGAACCGGCATGATGAAGTCACGCTCCGGCAGTGTGGGGCGCAAGCCGGGCAGCGCTGGAAACCCCATCGCTGACTTATGCGCTTCGACCAACGTGCCGGCGGCGAGTGTCGGATACCGACTGGCGGGTGGCTCGGTACCGAGCATCACCCAATTGCGAAAGTGCACGCGCAGCGCATTGACGGTTTGCGTGTGCGGCATCGGATTCGCGGGTAAAACGCCTTGACCAAAATTATTGCCGGGGCACATCGGCCCGACCTTCGGCAGCTCAACGCCGGGCAGACTTGAATTGAAACCGCCAGCGCCGCCGCCATGGTTGCTGCTGGCGATGTAATAACGCTTCACGTTGTTCGGCAAAGGCAGGTCTTGCTTGGCGTCAGTCCCCACCCACTCGGGCGTCAGCTTCAAGGCCCAGACCTCGGCAGAGCCAAAGTGCTCCATCACCTTCGGGCAGGTGTTGCTGGCGGTGCAGCGGTCCAAAATGCCGGCCGCTGGAATACCGCGCAACACGTCCGGATGCGGCAGCCACCACTGCGGGCCTTCGCTGCCGGCCTGGTACAGCTCCAGCACACCGTCAGGCTGCGCCCAGCGGAAGTTCAAGGCAATGCGCCGACCCGCGATGATCGGCCACAGACCGTCATGCACGGGCGCGCCGGCTTCGTCACGGTTAAAGCCAAGATGCAGCCAGCCACGCAGGTAATTTCCCGACTGAGAAACACCCCGCCCAATGCTGTGCTTCACCGTTTTGGCGATCGGGTTCGGCGTGCCTACATCATCGGCCTGCGCATGCTTGAAGAAGGCACCGACATCACGCCAGGCAGCAAAACCCACACCGAGCACATAGGGGTCGGCAGCGGTGAACACCACTTGGTAAAGTCGCTTGGCATCAAAGCCTTTTTTCAAGCAAATTTGCGTTGCGTCGGGCACACCCGGAAACGGGTTTTGTGAATCACACCGGGCCCAAGCCCAATCACCGGCAGCCATGGCTTGCTCGTCGATCACCTCGCCACTCATGGTCTCGCCGGCGCGCGACGTCAATTGCGCTTTAGCCGTCTCCAAACTCATGGGTTTGTAGGGCACCGGGTTGGTTTGAACCATCAGCGGCTGCGAGCCCAACCCACTCCGGTTAACGATGCGCCCGAGGACTTGGCCCGTGACGCGAGAACCATCGGCTTGACGCGCCACCGGCACTTGCAAAAACTGCATGCCGGCGACGCTGGCTTTCGGCCGCACCGTGGTGGCACCGACGTTGTCGCCCTGCCAGGCGCTGGCCAGTTCGATGTCGCCAAAGGCCCGCTCCTGCGGCGCAAACGGATAGACCCGGCCGCGGTTGGGCACGTCGTGCCACATCAAACCGCTGGCCTGTTTCAAGTCGACAGGTTTGTAGATAACAAACGACGCTGTGTAGCGCACTTTGCCGTCGGCGTCCTGGGCTAATTCGATGTCTTGGATGATGGCGTTGCCGGGCAACTTGGGGTCTAACTCACCAAAGGCGCGACCGGCAATCTGCTCGTAGGCCAGGCCGTTCTGCACACCAGCCACCGCTGGCAGCGGCAGGGTTTCGTCGATCACGATGCGCGTCACGCGCGCCTGCACGGCGCAAGACAACATCAACAAGCCACCAGCCAGAATTCGGAGTGATTTTTTCATGCCAATGTCCTCAGTGAATCAGCGTGCTGTGCGCGGGGCGTTTTTCAGCAACTCAGCGACTGGGTCTTTCCACCATTTGGCCTGCCCCGTGGTGCCATGGCCAGCCGTCTGCTCGCTGGCGGGCAACAGCAAAAAGCGAGCGTTCGGGATGCGCTTGAGTTCACGCTCCATCACGCCCAGCTCAGGCGGATTGCGTTCGTCGTCGGCGGAGTTGATGGCCAACAGCGTCGCCTTGATTTTTTCCAACCCGGCCAACGGGTTGTAGTCGCGCGAGGAAGCCCA
>CANFXC010000123.1 GCA_947450765.1 Comamonadaceae bacterium
TCCATCATCGGCCGCTTTCTCGAGCACACGCGGGTTTTCTATTTCCGTGCTGGCGACGAAGAGTCACTTTATTTGTCCAGCGCCGACTGGATGAACCGCAATATGTTCGGCCGCATTGAGCTGGCTTGGCCTGTGACCGATCCGGTCATTCGTCAGCGGATCATTGACGAGTGCCTTGTGGCTTACCTGCATGACACCCAAGATGCATGGGATTTGCTGCCAGACGGCACCTACAAACGCACCACCTTGTTGCCGCGCAGCCGCAAGCAGAGTGCGCAAGTGGCTTTGATGGAGCGTTACTCATCTGAACCCAAGCCAATGGCTGTGAAGTTGCCTTCGGCGCGCCGCAAGTCAGTCGCAGCTAAACCCAAGTCAAAGAGTTCGAAGGTTGTCACGCTTGTCAAAAGCCCAAAGCCAGCAGCGAGCCATTGATCTATGGATTTAATACTCTGGCGACATGCTGACGCAGAGGACGGGCCTGACTTTGGCCCAACGACCCCTGGGCCTTCTAGCGTCGCTGATGCAGATCTGCACCGCTGCCTGTCGGCACGCGGTCACAAACAAGCCAGCCGCATGGCCAAGTGGGTTGACCGCACATTGACGAACAGCGCTCGAATTTTGGTCAGTCCAGCCATGCGGTGTGAGCAAACTGTCGTGCCATTGAGCCGGAAGTACAAGACCTGCCCTGAACTGGCGCCTTGGGCGTCAGTAGACGATTTGTTGAGCCTGGTGCAGTGGCCCTTGGGTAAAGTTCCTGTTTTGGTGGTCGGCCACCAGCCCACACTGGGGCAGGTTGTGACGCGCCTGCTGGGTGTGGACGGTGATGAACTTTCTTTTCGCAAGGGTTCTATCTGGTGGCTGCGCAGCCGCGAGCGCGACGGGAAAATACAGACCGTCGTCGTGACGGTACAGTCCCCCGAATTTGTTTAGCTGGCAGTCGACGGGCGGCCGGTCTTGATGGTCGGCACAGCGGTCAGTGCGCTCAAAAAAGCAGCATCAGACATGGCTGCCAAGGCTTTGATGCCAGCGCGCAGCAATTCACTTTTCTTGGCTGCACGGGATAGTTTTCCTGCGCGTTCTTTCAAAGCCTCGATGACGATATATTCCGCTTTTGGAATCGTGAAGCTGTCGCGAATCAGCTTTGGCTTTTTAATTTTGTCGACTTTAACTTCTTTGGCCGCGCTCACTTTGGTCGTTGGTTTCGCTGTAGGTTTTTGCGCCTGCACGGGTTTGACTGGTGCCGGTACAACCGAACGATTGGCAGGTTTTGCTGGGACTGAAGCCGATTTTTTGAGAGTCGGTTTGCTGGCGATGCGCTTGGCGGTAACCGGAGCGGCTGGCTTGCTGACAGCCTTGGTCGACAGTGGCGTAGATTTTTTGAGCGTAGTCATAGAGAGAGGTCCTCTGTAAAAATAAAGTAGGTTAACAGTTTATATAGTTTACACGGTTCTCTTGGGGTTTTGCAAACCCCAAACTCAAGCCTCTTTGACTGTCAACGCGCTGAGTGTTTTTTCCCATGCCAATGACTCTTCCCGCAGCAGGTAAGCAGACTGCGGGAAAGCCTCTGCCCAACCGGGGCGACAAGCCAATAAAAACTGGTTCGCATCCATCGTGAGTCGTAAGCCTTTCAGATCAGGTTCACGTCTGGCGTGGCAAAAAATAACAGCCAATCGCAATGCCAAGAGCTGTTGGACAAAAATACTGTCGCTAAAGTCGGCCTCGAGTTTGCGAAGCTTGCCGCGATGGCCAAGCACCAACAGGCTGAGTCTGTGCAATTCAGGCAAAGCGAAACCAGGCGCATCCGCATTGTGCAAAATGTAGGCGCCATGTTTATGCGGTTCGTTGTGTGAAATATGGCTGCCTATTTCGTGCAGTTGAGCGGCCCAGTCGATTTTTTGTTGGAAGCGTTCAAGTTCTTCCGCGGACCCTTGATGCGTCATGGCCAGCAACTGAGAAGCAATCCGGCTGACCCGTTCAGCATGGGCCAGGTCGACATGGAACTTGCGTGTCAAACCTCGTACAGTTCGCGAACGCAAGTCGGTTTGCGTCTCCTCGCGGTCCAGCAAGTCGTAGAGCGCACCGTGACGTAACGCTCCTTGCGCGGTGTGCAAGGTGTCGATGTCGAGCAGGTCAAAGGCGGCACGCAGCACGCTGACGCCACCCCCAATCACAGCCCGGCGGTCATCCTTCAGGCCCTCCATTTTCAGACGATCGGCACTTTGAGCCTTGACCAAGCGCTCCAGTAGCCAGTCAAGGCCGTCGCGGGTGATGACATCAGCTGGCCAACCGGCGGCGGCCAATACATCGCTGACGGCACCGACCGTGCCGGAGGAGCCGTAAGCGGTGTCCCACTGCGGCTTGCCGAAGGTCTGAATCGCTTCGTCTAAAACGGCTTTGGCTGCAATTTCTGCACTGTTGAAAGCGCGGGCGCTGAGCACGCCATCGGGGAAATACTTCATTGACCAGGCGACGCTGCCCACACGCCACGACTCCATGCTTTTGGCCTCAAGCGCGCAGCCCAAAATCATCTCCGTCGAGCGGCCGCCTATGTCGATGACGAGCCTGCGCTCTTGAGATTGCGGCAAAAGATGGGCCACACCCTGGTAAATCAGGCGAGCTTCTTCGCGTCCGGCAATCACATCAATGGGAAAGCCCAAAATTTGATGTGCACGACTGAGAAATTCATCGCGGTTATTGGCTTCGCGCAGCGTTTGCGTGGCAACAGCGCGGACTTGATTTTTTTTGAAACCAGCCAGGCGTTCGCCAAAACGTGCCAGACACTCCCAACCCCGTTGCATGGCTTCAAGCGTCAGGTTCCGGTTGGCATCCAGCCCGTTGCCTTGACGAACGGTTTCTTTGAGGTATTCAGTGTGGTGAATCTGGCCGTCATCAAATCGGCCAATTTCCAGTCGAAAGCTGTTAGACCCCAAGTCCACAGCCGCAAGTCGGGTTCCATTTTGCATAAGGGTTCAGTTGTTTGTGCGGGCGAGCATAGCACCCGATCAAGAGACGTACCCCATCACTGCAAAGAAGTGGCAACCGGTGCCTGCGGCAACGAAGCCATGCCACACCGTGTGTGCGTAAGGTAGCTTGGAATCCAGTGCAAAAAAAATAACGCCAACGGTGTAAGCCAGCCCGCCAGCCACCAATAAGTTGAAGACAGGGACAGACACACGCTCGACAATTGGTACCGCCGCCACCAGTACCAGCCAACCCATCAGCAGGTAAAGCCCGGTTGACAGCCACGGCGTCGATAGACGGTTAATCACCTTCAGCGTGGCACCGGCCAAGGCCAGTGACCACACTAAACCGAGCATCAGCCAACTGCGTGAACCCTCTATGGCGCCCAACGCAAAGGGCGTGTAGCTTCCAGCTATAAAAAAATAGATGGCGCCATGGTCGAGCTTCAGAAAGACCGCCTTGGCCCGTCCCTCGGGCAGGGCATGGTAAAGCGTCGATGTGAAGTAGAGGAACACCATCGTCACGGCAAAAATCAACATGCCCGCGAGATTGACGTTGTTCACATGACTTGACGCGCCTAACAAAAATGGAACGGCTGCAATGACGGCCAGTAAAGCTGCACCGTGGCTCAAGCTGTTGGCAATTTCCTCGCGCAGAGTTTGAGAGCGCAGGGTCATGACGGTGTCGACATCTGTGGGGTGTTTCTTTCAAGATCAATCCTCAAGACTTCATTGTGCGAGTTGACTGTGTCAGAACCGTGACTGTCTGCAGTGCGATGTCAAAAATAATTCATGAGATCGACACAAGACCGACACATGTGCTGAAGACAATCCTCCAACAACATGGTATTTGTGCTAGTCCAAGAAAGGCCTCCCATGACATTCCTGGAGCAAATCTGATGCGCGCCGTACTTGATTCCTTCAGCGGAAATTACCCGCCGTCATCGCCTGATGATGAAGAAGAAACCGGCCAGCGTTTTCGAACAATATTTATCTCTGACGTGCACCTCGGGACACCCAGCTGCCAGGCGCTCGCCCTGATGGATTTTCTGCGGACGCATCCGAGTGATTCACTTTATTTGGTGGGCGACATCATCGATGGTTGGCAATTACGTCGCAAATGGTATTGGCCGCAGTCACACAATGACGTGGTGCAAAAACTTTTGCGTCGCGTACGCAAAGGTTGTCGTGTGATTTATGTGCCAGGCAACCATGACGAGTTTGCACGCGATTTCATTGGTCATCATTTCGGTGGCGTCGAGGTTGTGAAAGAAGCGGTTCACGTCACCGCAGATGGCCGCAGTCTGTGGATCATTCACGGTGACCATTTCGACGCAGTGGTGCAGTGCGCCAAGTGGCTGGCGTACCTGGGTGACAACCTGTACGAGTTCACGCTGCGGATGAACCGCCACTTCAATTCATTGCGCGCCCGCTTGGGTTTGCCGTATTGGTCGCTTTCAGCCTACTTGAAGCAAAAGGTCAAA
>CANFXC010000124.1 GCA_947450765.1 Comamonadaceae bacterium
GCACGTGACTTGAATCAATCAGCGACTCGCTGGCGCTGCGGGGTGCTTGCTGCATCAGGTCGGCATTACCAACTTGCTCCGCCTCAAAAACGATGGAGCAAGCTGGGTCGATCACCAGTTCCAAAAATGCAATGTGCAGCGGGGCTAGCACCAAGGGCAAACCAAACATCACCGGCAGCATCGAGACGCCGATGATCGGCACATGCACCGCCAAGGTGTAGACCATGGCTTGCCGCAAATTCGCAAAAATGCGCCGCCCCAGCTGAATTGCGCCGACGATGGCGGTGAAATCGTCTTTCAGCAAGACCAGCGAAGCCGCTTCGCGCGCCACGTCGGTACCGCGCTGGCCCATGGCAATGCCGATGTGCGCGGCCTTGAGTGCCGGCGCGTCGTTGACGCCATCGCCGGTCATGGCCACCACATGGCCTGCCGCTTTGAAGGTCTCGACCAGCTTGAGTTTTTGCTGGGGCGTCACGCGGGCAAAGACATTCACACCCACCCAATCGTCCTCAGTCATCGTGTCGATTTCAGCGCCGCTGAGAACGCGCGCACCGTCAATGCCAGACTGCTCGGCGATGGCCGCAGCGGTGTGCGCATGGTCACCAGTGATCATCACCACGCGAATGCCGGCACGCTGACATTGCGCCACGGCACCGGGCACTTCGGGCCGCAAGGGGTCGGCCAAACCAATCAGCCCCACAAACTCAAAAGCAAATGCCGCCTGCGCTTCCGGCCAACGCTCTTGGCTGCGGTGCGCGGCTTTGGCGACCCCAAGAACGCGCAACCCGCTGCTGGCCATTTGCGCCGCCTGCGCCACCACGCGTTGGCGTGAGGCCGTGGGCAATTGACACAACTCAGCCATCGCTTCGGGCGCGCCTTTGGCGGCCACGACGTCTTGCTCGCCTGAACCGTTTTGCCACAAATGCGACATCGCCAAGAGCTCGGGCGACAACTCGTATTCGCGCGCCAGCGACCATGCCGGATGCAGGTGCTCCGTGCCGCTCAAATGCAACCCAGCGAACTGGTGCACGGCTTGCTCCATCGGGTCGTGCGGTGCCAGTTCGCTGGCCAGCACGGCGTACTCGACCAGCTCATGAAACTCTTCCGGCAACTCGCTGGTCTTGGGGAAATCAAGCACCTGATCGCCCACGCACAAGGCGGCCAGCGCCATGCGGTTTTGCGTCAGGGTGCCGGTTTTATCGACGCACAACACGGTTGTGGTGCCCAAGGTTTCAATCGCATTGAGCCGCCGCGTCAGCACCTGCTGCGACGCCAAACGGCGTGCGCCCAGAGCCAAAAATACGATCATGATGACCGGGAATTCCTGCGGCAAAATGCCCATCGCCAGCGTGATGCCCGCCAGCAGCGCCTGCAGCCAATCGCCACGCAACACCCAAAAAAGAACGGCCAACGCCAAGCTCAACGCCAGCCCTATCACCATGAGTCGCTGCGTCAGCCGGCCGATGCCGTCACGCAATGGCGAGGATTCAGCGGCAATACCGCTCAGCGAATTTCCGATACGGCCCAAGGCCGTTTGCCCGCCAGTGGCCGTGACACGCACCAGCCCCTGACCGCGCACCACCAAAGTACCAGCCAACACCGCACTGCTGCCCGCCTGCTTGGCCACCGCCTCAGATTCGCCAGTTTGCAGGGATTCGTCGAGCGCCAGTTCGTGCGCCTGCAAGACATCGCCATCGGCCGGCACGCGGTCACCTTCGGCCAACATCATGAGGTCTTCGCGCACCACTTCGCGCCCGGCAATGCGACGGGCCTGACCGTCACGGATCACCAGCGCGCGCGGGCTGGACAGATCGCGCAGGGCTTTGAGGGTGTTGTCGGTGCGCCGCTCTTGGCCGATGGTGATGCCCATGATCAACAGCACGAAGCCAAGGAGCGCCAGCGCTTCACGCGGCTCACCGATAGCCAAATAAATACCACCGGACACCAGCAGCAGCACAAACATCGGCTCACGCGCCACCTCCAGCGCAATGCCCCACAGACTGCGCCCTTCGTGCGGTCCGATCTCGTTGGCACCTTCGCTGAGCAAGCGTGCCGCAGCCGTGGCCTGGTCAAGACCGGGACCGTCGGGCTGGCTCTGCTGGTGTGTCGAGTTCATGGGTTTGTCAGGCGCTGGGCGAAGACATCATCGTCTTGACGCCCGCCAAAAGGCAAGCGCATCCATGATCAATCAATGGTCAGACTTGTACCCACCACCTTGAAGGATGGCGTCTGCTCCCGGCTCTTCCAACAGTCCGGCTGGCGACTGCTGCCACTCCCAGCCCCAATAAGCCAACACGCCCAGCAGCACCAAGGCAGCCAACCAACGCTTGTTGCTTTTCACCAAGTCTGGGCCTGCACCTGGGGTACGACCGGTCAGCATCGGCAGTGCTTGGTTTTTACGGCGCAACACACTCAAGCCGGCAATCAAGGCCAGGTGCGCCAACACCAGCCACAAAAATAACTCGCCCACGGTCTCGTGCAGATCTTCCATCAAATCGCCGCCCATATCGTTGTAGTTGAGGTAGCCGCTGAGCGTGACCGGCACGACCACCACCAGCAAAGCCACCACGGCCAGCGCCATTACCAAGTTTTGGCCCTGCAGCCAGTTCACCTTGCCGGGCTGTGACCGTTTGAACGACGCCAGCCACGCCGGCAAACCGACGAGCTTGCGCCACATCAGCGACAAGAGGGCGTGCCTAGGCCCGATCACGCCGTACACCACGCGAAAACCCAACAAGCCCGCCAGCGTGTAGCCGAGCGTGACATGCAGCAGCCGCCAAGACTCGCCATCGGCCGTGATGTAAGCGCCGACAAAGCACAGGGCAAACAGCCAGTGAAACATGCGGATGGGCGCATCCACCACGCGACGGCTTGGCGGCGTTGATGCAGCCGGCGCCGGCTCAAGCCGTGACGCCAATGGATTGAGTGAGCTCATGACTTACCTCTTGAAAAATTGTTTGCTCAGGCCGGACGGCAAGGTCACGCCGTCATCGTCAAAGTCGCCTTTGTCTGCACCGGTATGACAAGCCGCGCAATTGGCGGCGCTTTTGACACTCGCGTGTTTCCAGACCTGCGGGTCCAGCTTGCGGTGCTTGGAGACAAACCAAGCCGAGCGCGTGATGCGGTCTTCGGGCGGGGCTTCTGCCACGCGCTTGTAGGTGCCAGCTTCAGATTGCAGCCAGCGGCTGATCTCCTGCACGGCGGCTGGGTCCAACGAGGCGTCAGAGCCATAGTGTTTGTCTAAGCCGGTCATGATCCGGGTCCAAGACCGCGCAGGCAACAACCCCGGCGGGTACGCCAAGTGGCAAGCCGCACACTCTTGCTTGTAAATCGGCAAGGCTTGACGTGGCTGCAAATTACCGTCGGCCAGCGCAGGTGTCAACGCAACTACAGCCAACATGGCCGCCATGCTGCTGCGCAGCGCGAATGAGAAAACGGATGTCATGGTGTGTCCTTTTCCGTTCAGGGCTTGAGGCTGATGAGGTAAGCCAGCACATCGGCTTTTTCGGCGGCGCTGCATTCGCGGCTCAGCACGTCGTTGCAGTTGCGGCGAAACCATTTGTCAACGCGGGCGCTGTCCGTGAAGGCCTGCGGATTGAAGGCGGGCGCCAGCGGCTTGATGACTTTGCCGGTGCTAGCGTGCTTGCCTTGTTGGGTCGGTGGTGTGCCGTGGCAACTGGCGCAAGACCAATCACCGCCATGCTTGGCGTTGAAAAATACCCGGCCCTGCTCCGCCCTGCCCGGCTGACCGGCGGTGGCACTCCATTGGCTCAGTTGCTGGGCCGGCGTGGTCTCGGCAGCCAAGGCTTGCACGGCCATGCTGCCCAAAGTGGTGAGCACCAGAATTTGGAGAGAACGGCGAAGGAAGGTCAGCATGGCAACGGGCTTTCAAGTGAAGACCCATGGATGGTGCGCCCCTGAGGCTGTACGCAGTCTGAAGATGACGTTCAGCTGGCGTTCAGATTCGGCCGTTTGTGATGGCTATTACGCGCAGTCAGATAAAAATCAATAGACTCGGCCCAATGCTGAACACTTCGTACTATGAAGCCGACCTTCATGACTTTTTCAAAGCGAGCGAGAACGAGATCCTTGGTGAGCTTGCAGCGGCACATCGCTTTTCTCTTGAGAATCAGCAGCGCTACGCTTGGCAGAAGCAGATACAAATACTAAAAATCTCACTCGCTACACTCACGGTCGGTCGAATTTATTTTGAATTTTCAATCCCTCGCATGGGCAAGAGAGCGGATGTTGTCGTGCTGATCGAAGGCGTTGTATTCGTGGTCGAGTTCAAGGTCGGCTCAGCAACATTTGACCGATCAGCCATTGAACAAGTACACGATTACGCGCTTGACCTCAAAAATTTTCA
>CANFXC010000125.1 GCA_947450765.1 Comamonadaceae bacterium
AAGTCGCTGGCAGCCGGCATGAAAAAAGCCAACTCCACTGACACCGAAAAACTCATCACGGCTTTCCGTGGTCTGTCCCTGGTCACACCGTTTGGCCCGATCACTTACCGTCCACAAGACCACCAATCCACCATGGGTGTGTATGTCGGTCGTACGAAGAACGACAACGGCAAAGGCGTGATGACGGACTACCGTTACCTCGACGGCGCCAAGTACCAGCCGACTGACGCTGACGTCAAAAAGCTGCGCGCAGCAGACTGACTTTCATGAGTCTTCCATCCGGGGTTTCGTGCACAGCGAAGCCCCGGATGACATGGCTTGATCCCGTTGACAGCTCCCGTTCATTGACCCTCAAAGGTATTCATGAGTTTTTCAGGCTTTGTCGTACAGCTGCTGAATGGCTTGGCTGGCGCCTCTTCTTTGTTTTTGGTGGCAGCCGGTCTGTCGCTGATTTTTGGCGTCACCCGCATTGTTAATTTCGCGCACGGCTCATTTTTCATGGTCGGCATTTACGTGGCTTATTCGCTGGTGGGCGCACTTGGCAACAGCGTTGGCTTCTGGCCGTCCTTGCTGTTAGCTGCACTGGCCGTGGCTTTGTTGGGGGCCTTGGTTGAAGTGCTGCTGCTGCGCCGGATCTACCGCGCACCTGAGCTCTTTCAATTGCTGGCGACCTTTGCGCTTGGGCTGGTGATCAAAGACGGCGTGCTGTGGTTTTGGGGTGCCGAAGAATTGCTCGGCCCACGCGCACCGGGTCTCACCGGTTCGGTGTTGATTTTGGGACGGCAGTTTCCTTCTTACGATATTTTTCTGATTTTTGCGGGCCCGGTCGTGCTGGGTCTGCTGTGGCTGCTCTTGACCAAGACCCGATTTGGCACCTTGGTGCGGGCCGCCACGCAAGACCGTGAGATGGTCAGTGCACTGGGCGTGAACCAGGCTTGGTTGTTCACGGCTGTCTTTGCCTTGGGCGCGTTTTTGGCCGGTCTCGGCGGGGCCTTGCAACTGCCACGCGAGCCCGCCAACCTAGAGATGGACCTGCACATCATCGGCGCCGCGTTTGTGGTGGTGGTGGTCGGCGGCATGGGCTCGATCCCAGGCGCTTACGTCGCGGCACTGCTGATTGCGCAGCTCAAAGCGATTTGCATTTGGCTCGGTCTGGTGGAGATCGCCGGCATCAGCATTTCGTTCTCAAAACTCACGCTGGTGGTTGAGTTTCTGGTGATGGCAGTGGTCTTGGTGGCGCGGCCTTGGGGACTCTTCGGCCGGCCGCAATCGCCGAGCCGGCACACGGGTGCCGCCGAGCAACCCCTCAGGCCGCCAGATCGTCTCTACACGTATGGAGGCGCTGCACTGCTGGCCCTGCTGGCGTTGATGCCGGTGCTGACGGCGCAGTCGCCCTACGTGACCATTTTGCTGATCGACTTGTTGGTTGCCGTGCTGTTTGCGGCCAGCCTGCACTTCATCATGGGCCCGGCCGGCATGCACTCGTTTGGCCATGCCGCCTACTTCGGCTTGGGCGCTTACGGCGCCGCCTTGTTGGTGCGAAGCCTGCACCTGCCGATGGAAGTGGCGCTGATCGTGGCACCGGCCATGGCGGCTTTCGGAGCTTTTGTGTACGGCTGGTTCTGCGTCCGCTTGTCAGGTGTTTATTTGGCCATGCTGACGCTGGCTTTTGCGCAAATCACCTGGGCCATCTGCTACCAGTGGGACAGCGTCACCGGCGGCAGCAACGGCCTCACTGGCATCTGGCCTTCTGAGTGGCTGGCAGACAAAAAGATGTATTACTACCTGACGCTGACGCTGGTCGCTGGCGCTGTGCTGTTGATGCACCGCATGCTGTACTCACCCTTTGGCTACGGCATGCGTGCCGCACGCGATTCGGTGCTGCGCTCGGACGCCATTGGCATTGACGTCAAGCGCCTGCAGTGGGTGGCGTTTGTATTGGCTGGCACCTTTGCCGGTTTGGCCGGTGCCTTGTATGCGTTTTCCAAAGGCAGCATTTCTCCGGAAAGCATGTACGTGGGCAAGTCAATTGACGGCTTGGTCATGGTCTTGCTCGGTGGCGTGCAGACCTTGGTCGGGCCCATCGTTGGCGCTGTCACCTTCACGTGGCTGCACGACACCGTGGCGCGCAACACCGACTACTGGCGCGCCGTGCTCGGCGGCATTATTTTGATTCTGGTGCTGCTGTTTCCGCAAGGCATTGTCGGCTTTGCTCAACAACTGCTGCTGCGCCTGCGCGGCGCCAAAGAAGGGCAATCATGAGCTTGCTCAAAGTCTCCAACCTGGGTAAATCTTTTGGCGGCGTCAAAGCCGTTGACGGCATCAGCTTTGAGCTGGCAGCCGGCGAACTGTTGGCGCTCATCGGGCCCAACGGCGCTGGCAAGTCGACCACCTTCAACATGGTCAATGGTCAGTTGCGGGCGGGAGTCGGTTCGATTCAACTCGACGGCCACGAACTCGTCGGCTTGACGCCGCGCGAGATCTGGCGGCTCGGCGTCAGCCGAACCTTCCAGATTGCTGAAACCTTTTCGTCACTGACCGTGGTCGAAAACGTGCAAATGGCTTTGCTGTCCTCAGACCGCAAGCTGTTCTCGATGTGGCGCCGCGCCGCAGACCACAAACGCGCGGAGGCCCTTGAACTGCTAGACCAAGTCAGCATGAAGTCCCAGGCCGACCGGCCTTGCAGCGTGCTGGCCTATGGCGATGTGAAACGTGTCGAGTTGGCCATGGCCATGGCCAACAAGCCCAAGCTGCTGTTGATGGACGAGCCGACAGCGGGCATGGCCCCGAAAGAGCGCAATGACTTGATGGCGCTGACCAAGCAACTGGTGATAGACCGCGGCATGGCCGTGCTTTTCACCGAGCACAGCATGGACGTGGTGTTTGCCTATGCCGACCGCATGATCGTGCTGGCGCGCGGACGGCTGATTGCCGAAGGCAAACCACTGGAGGTGCGTGACCATCCGCAAGTGCAAGAAGTCTATTTCGGCAGCGGCAAGACCTTCGAGAAAAAAACGCTGAACAAGGAGGCCGCCGCATGAGTGCAGCCAAAGACATTCTGCTGCAGGCCAAGGGCTTGTGTGCCTGGTACGGCGCGGCCCAAATTTTGTACGACGTCGGTCTCGAAGTGCGCCGCGGCGAAGTGGTGGCCCTGATGGGGCGCAACGGTGCCGGCAAATCAACAACGCTAAAAACCCTCATCGGCATGCTCGACAAAAGACGCGGCAACGTGTCGTTTTTGGGCACTGATATTTCGACCAGCGAAACCCACCATGCAGCCCGCATGGGTCTGGGCTTTGTGCCCGAAGACCGGCGCATTTTCACCGACCTGACGGTGATGGAAAACCTCGAAGTGGGTCGCCAGCCGCCACGTCACTGGCCCGACGGCAGTGCCGCGCCGCTGTGGACGCCCGAGCGCCTGTACGAACTTTTCCCCAACCTGGGTGAAATGCCGGACCGTCTGGGCGGCCGCATGAGTGGCGGCGAGCAACAGATGCTGACGGTCGCGCGCACCTTGATGGGCAACCCCTACCTCGTGCTGCTCGACGAGCCGTCTGAAGGCGTCGCCCCCGTCATCGTCGAACAAATGGCGCACATGATTCTGGCGCTGAAGGCCGAGGGTGTGAGCATCTTGCTGTCAGAGCAAAACATGCACTTTGCCGAGCTCGTGTCAGACCGCGCCTATGTGCTTGAAAAGGGGCAAATCCGCTTCGAGGGCTCGATGGCCGAGCTGTCAGCTAACGAAGACGTCCGGCGCAATTACCTCAGCGTTTAAGCGGCCAACTTGAGCCCTTACCCATGAGCCCATCCCAGCCTTTGAAGCGCAGCCTCAATTGCAGCGTCAACCTCAACGTCAATGGCGTTCAGCGAGAGTTGAGCCTGCCGGCTGAAGCCTCGCTGCTGCACCTGCTGCGCAATGACCTTGAACTCAACAGCCCGAAGTACGGCTGCGGTTTGGGCGAGTGCGGCGCGTGCACCGTGCTGGTCGACGGCATGGCGGCACGCGCCTGCGTGATTCCGGCGGCGGGTGTGGCGGGCCGCGAAATCACCACGCTGGAGGGTCTCGGTGGCATCGACAACTTGCACCCGGTGCAGCAGGCTTTCATAGACGAGCAAGCGGCTCAGTGCGGCTACTGTCTCAGCGGAATGATCATGATGACGGTCTCGCTGTTGGCGCACACACCGCACCCTGACGACCTTCAAATTCGGCAGGCGTTGTCGGGCAATTTGTGCCGCTGCGGTGCGCACCTTGAAATCATCAAGGCGGTGCACCGCGCAGCCGAATTGATGGCGCAAGCCCGCGCTCAAACCTCAGC
>CANFXC010000126.1 GCA_947450765.1 Comamonadaceae bacterium
GAGCGCAGCGGCCCCGAGCGGATTTACTCCAGCATCGTGCTGCTGGAGCACTGGATTACCTGCCTTCGAAACAGCGCGGATGCGGCTGCGCACGTCGCCACCATCGGGCGCTTCGCGACGCATTTGGCCACCTTGCGCAACATGTCCATCGCCGTCACCGGCAAGCTGGTGAACGGTGAAAGCCCCGTTGTCGAGGCGGCGCTGGTCAAGGACATTGGCACTGAGTTTGAGCAAAGTATTCCGGCCATCATTGAAGCGGCCATCGGGCTGAATCCAGACGCGCTGGTGGACGCCGACCTTTACCGCACGCTGGCCTATGTGAGCCAGATTGCACCCACTTATTCCCTGCGTGGCGGTACGCGCGAGATCTTGCGCGGCATGATTGCGCGCGGTTTGGGCTTGCGCTAAGAAAGAACAGATCCTATGTTTGCAGAAGCCATTGACGATATTCTCAAAGACCAGTGCACCCCGGCCGTAGTGCGGGCGATTCAAGCGGGCGAGTCCCCGGCTGCGCTGTGGGACGCGATTGCCAGTGCCGGATTTTTGGAGCTCTTGAGCGCTGAGGCAGACGGCGGTGCAGGCCTGTCCTTGGCTGATCTTTTTCCGGTCTTGTGCAGTTTTGGTCACTACAGCGTACCGGTGCCAGTGGCGCAAACCATCGTCGCGCGTGCGCTGGTGGGCTCGCAACTGGTGTTGCCGTCTGGCATGGTGACGCTGGCGCAGACGTTTCAGCGTGAGGCGAGTGGCGCTATCAGCTGCGCGTTGACGCCGTTCGGCATGCTGGCGGACTTCGTGCTCACCCGTGAAGGTGGTTGTAATAGCGATGGCTTGTTGCTGTTGCCTTGTGCCTCAGCCAAGCGCGTGGGCACAGGTGTTCAACACTGTCTGACGGCCACGCTCACTTGGCCAGATGACAGCAGTGCGACCCGCGTTTTGCATGGCGGCGCGATGTTGCCCGCCTTTGCTGCTGCGCTGCATGCGGCGCTGCTGAGCGGAGCCATGAACCGCGTGTTCGAGATGACGCTGCAGTACTGCAACGACCGTGTTCAGTTCGGCAAGTCGCTCGGCAAGTTTCAGGCAGTGCAGCATCAGTTGAGCGTGATGGCTGAGCACACAGCCGCCGCGTCGATTGCCGCTGAAGCCGCATTTCAGGGGACTGAAACTGCGCCATCTTTGCTGACTGCTGCGATGGCCAAGTCAAGAACCAGTGAAGCGGCGGTGTTGGTGGCATCCATCGCCCACGCGCTGCACGGTGCGATTGGCATCACTGAGGAATACGACCTGCAGCTGCTCACCCGCAGTTTGCATGAGTGGCGCACTGCCCACGGCTCAGAGACCTACTGGAACACGGTGATTGGCCAGCAGGTGTTGGCCAGCGAGATGTCGCTGTCTGATTTCGTTCGTTCTGTGTGAGATTTTTATGTGTACGACCCCACTGCCTGCAAAGGGAAAAGAGATGACTGGTCCGCTGAAAGGTCTGCGTGTGTTGGACCTCACCACCGTGTTGATGGGGCCTTACGCCACGCAACTCATGGCCGACATGGGGGCCGACGTGGTGAAGATCGAGCCACCGACGGGCGACACCGTGCGGGGCATTGGCCCGATGCGTAACCCCGGCATGGGCTACATTTTTTTGCACGTCAATCGCAACAAGAGAAGCTTGGTGCTTGACTTAAAGAAGCCCGAAGGACTGGAAGCCTTCTACCGCTTGGCGCGCACGGCAGACGTTGTGATCTACAACATCCGGCCGCAAGCGATGAAGCGTTTGGGGATTCATTACGAGCGGCTGAAGGCTGAAAATCCCGGCATTATTTACGCGGGGCTGTATGGCTACAGCGAAAGCGGCCCGTACGCCGGCAAGCCCGCGTATGACGACTTGATTCAAGGCGCTTGTGCTGTGCCTGACCTGATGGCCCGTTCGTCAGGCGGTGAGCCGCGTTATGTGCCGTTGACGCTGGCGGACCGCACGGTTGGCTTGATGGGGTCCAACACCATTCTTGCCGCCGTCATTTCCCGGGCGCGCACGGGTGAAGGCCAAGAAATCGAAATCCCGATGTTCGAGACCATGGTGCAGTACGTCATGAGTGACCATCTATCTGGCGAGACCTTCGTGCCGCCTATCGGCCCGAGTGGTTATCCACGCTTGCTGGTGAAAGAGCGCAAGCCCTATAAAACGCTGGACGGTTATGTCTGTGTGCTGGTTTACAACGACCGCCAGTGGCAAGCCTTTTTAGGCCTGATTGGCAAGCCGGAACTCTTCAAAGAGGACCCGCGATTTGGCGGCATTGGGGCGCGCACCCAACACATCAATGAGCTTTACACCATGGTTGCTGAAGCGATGGCCACCAAGACCAATGCCGACTGGCTGAGCTTGCTTGAAGGGGCTGATATTCCCTGCATGCCGTTGCAAGACATTGACAGCTTGATTGATGATCCGCATTTGAAAGCGATTGGCATGCTCAAAACCGTTGTCCACCCGACTGAGGGCGAGATTCGGCAGATTGGTGTGCCGGTCAAACTCTCTGCAACGCCGGTGGCGACTGAGCAGCGTCCAGCGCCTGGCTTGGGGCAGCACAGTGAAGAAATATTGCGTGAGGCCGGTTTTAGCGCCGACGAAGTGTTGGCTTTGCAGGAGCAGGGCGCAACCTTGCACTACAGCGCGCCTAAGTCGCTGCCCGTTCAATTAGCGTGTGCGTAAGCAGGGGACATCATGAAAGCTGTTGTTGTCAATCGGCTCGCCCGGCCTGAGCTCCCCGACATCCCTTTGCTAATAGACAGCGAGTTGCCGGACCCGGAGTTCAAACCGAATGATTTGCTGGTGCGCGTTGAAGCTGTGGCGGTCAACCCGATCGATTTAAAAATGGCCCGAGCCAAGCAGCCAGCGCAGAGCCCGGACCGTGTTTTGGGTTGGGATGTGGCTGGCACGGTGGTTGGTATGGGGGCCGATGTCTCAGGCTTTCAATTGGGCGATGCGGTTTTTTATGCCGGTAGCGTGCTCCGCCCAGGCGCATGCAGCGCGCTGCATGCGGTGGATGCGCGCTTGGTCGGACGCAAGCCAGGCACATTGAGTTTTGTTCAGGCGGCCGCCTTGCCGCTTTCCAGTCTGGCAGCTTGGGAGGCTTTGTTTGAACGCATGCACCTGCCGCGGGGGCCGCTTGAACAGCCGGCCACATTGCTGGTCATAGGCGGTGCTGGCGGTGTGGGTTCGATGGCTTTGCAACTGGCTGCCGAGCTGACTGAAGTACGCGTCATTGGCACGGCCTCCCGTCCCGAGTCGCAGCTGTATTGCAGCGAGATGGGCGCTACCGATGTGGTTGATCATTCGCAGCCGCTGTTGCCGCAGCTCAAAGCGCTGGGCGCGCCCTTGGTTGATTTTGTGCTGTGCCTGACGGACCCGTCTCCATTGATGCCGCAGTTGGCCGACATTCTCGCGCCGCAGGGTCATGTTTGTTCGTTGGTAGAGGCCTCGGCTGATTTACCGATGAATTTGCTGCGCGGCAAAAGCATCACCTTCAGCTGGGAGGGCATGTTCACGCGGTCGATGTTCAGAACCCCCGACATGGCGCGGCAAGGTGAGATTCTGAACGAGGTTTCTGCGCTGGTGGATGCTGGCGTTTTGAAGACGACTTTGAAGGTCGACCTTGGCAATATCAATGCAAAAAATGTCTTGCAAGCGCACCAGCTGATTAGCAATGGCCGCATGATCGGGAAGGTGGCGATGGGAAAGTTTGACTGAACGCTAAACCACTCAAAAAACGACGCGATACAGCGCCGAACTTATTTTATTGACGGAGACAACATCATGAACAAAAACACAACTCGCAGAACTCTCATGGCTGGCTTGGCTAGCGTTGCCCTGTTGGGGGCCCCAGCGATGACGCCCGCGCTGGCGCAAGGTTTCCCCAACAAGCCAATCAAATTCATTGTGCCGTTTCCACCGGGCAGCGCGACCGACACGTCGGCACGTTACTTCGCCAAAAAACTCTCCGAGATGACTTCGCAGCCCGTCGTCATCGACAACAGAGCCGGTGGTAACGGCTTTATTGCGGTGCGCGCTGTGTTGTCTGCACCAGCAGACGGCTACACGGTTTTCATCGGCAGTCAGTAGTGTCCCAACGTTTTCACATCAGGACGTCGTAAGTTAATGATTCACCTTGGTTTTTTAGCATTTCAGTCTGGTCTCGATTTGAAAGTCGATTCCATGACTTATGGTCTTTTGCGTCTTCACGCAAAGGACCGCCATGAACCAA
>CANFXC010000127.1 GCA_947450765.1 Comamonadaceae bacterium
AAAATTTCGCCGCACTACGAAGGCCCTGTGGTCTACGTGCCAGATGCCTCGCGCAGCGTCAGCGTGGCGCAAAGTCTGCTGTCTGACAAGGCGACCCAATACATCGACGAGCTCAATGCCGACTACGTGAAAGTGCGCGAGCAACACGCTAACAAAAAGCAGATCCCGATGTGGCCGCTGGCCAAAGCCCGCGCCAATGCCACGCCGATCGACTGGGCGCACTACACGCCGCCGGTGCCGAAATTCATCGGCCGCCGCGTCTTCAAAAACTTCGACTTGACCGAGTTGGCGCAGTACATCGACTGGGGTCCGTTCTTCCAGACGTGGGATTTGGCTGGCCCGTTCCCAGCGATCTTGAAGGACGAGGTGGTCGGCACCGAAGCCGTGCGCGTCTATGCCGACGCACAGCGCATGCTCAAGCGCCTGATCGATGGTCGCTGGCTCACGGCCAACGGCGTCATGGCGCTTTACCCAGCCAACAGCGTGGGTGACGACATCGAGATTTACACCGACGAGAACCGCCACGAAGTTGCCATGACGTGGCACGGTCTGCGCCAGCAAACAGAAAAAACCGCGATCGAGGGCGCAGACGGCAAGACGCACATGCGGCCAAGCCGCTGCCTGGCTGACTTCATCGCGCCCAAAGTGCTGTCGGCAGAAGTCAAAGCAGTGCGCGCTGGCCATGCCGGCGCGGAAGGCCACAACACCTTTCAGCTGCCCGACTACATCGGCGTGTTTGCCGTCACCACCGGCATTGGCGCAGAGAAAAAAGAGAAGTACTTTCAGGACGACCACGACGACTACTCGTCCATCATGCTCAAAGCGCTGGCCGACCGTTTGGCCGAAGCCTTTGCCGAAGCCATGCACAAGCGTGTGCGGCAAGACTTGTGGGGTTACGCTGCCGACGAAGCGCTGAGCACCGACGACATGATCAGCGAAAAATACCAGGGCATTCGCCCGGCGCCCGGCTACCCGGCGTGTCCGGACCACAGCGTTAAGCAAGCCATGTTCGACCTGCTCAAGGCCGACGACATCGGCATGGCCTTGACCGAAAGTCTGGCCATGACACCGGCTGCCAGCGTCAGCGGTTTTTACCTGAGCCATCCCGACAGCGTCTATTTCAACGTCGGCAAAATCGGTGACGACCAGCTGCAAGACCTGGCGAAACGACGCGGCCTCAAAGCCGCTGACTTAGAGCGCTTGCTGGCCCCGAACTTGTGAGCGCCCGATGAGCCGACTCGGCCTGACCCGCGACAAGATTTACAAGACCATCGCCCGGCAGATGCATGGCGTGGTGCCGTGCTGGGTCTGCGGTGAGCATGTGCTACAGCCGGCGGCCACGCTGGAACACATCCAGCCCTTGAGCGAAGGTGGCAATTCGCATCAAGAGAATCTGGCTATCAGCCATGAGGTCTGCAACGGCCAGCGACACGCCTCGGGTGCGGTGCCGGTGGCCGACGATGCGCCAGGGCAGGTGGCGCGACGTGTTGCCCAGCGCGTCAGTAAAACAGCCTGATCAAATCCCTTTCAAGGCCCGTCGGTACTGCACCGCCTCGGCCACATGGCCGACGTCGACTTGCGCGGCACCTGCTAAATCAGCGATGGTGCGGGCCACTTTCAAACAGCGGTGAATGCTGCGGCCTGACCAGCCGAGCCGACTGGCTGCCGTGTTGAGAAAGGTGGCTGCAGCGTCTTGCAGCTGGCATTGGGCGTCAATCGCTTGGCCTTCCAGCGCTTGGTTGGCGCTGCCTTGGCGGCTGACGGCACGTTCTCGCGCGGCGACCACGCGTTGCCGAATGCTGGCCGTGCCTTCGCCGGGCGGTGCATTGATGAGTTCGTGGGCCGCCAGTGCACCGACCTCCACATGCAGGTCAATCCGGTCGATCAAGGGGCCGCTGAGCTTGCCTTGGTAGCGCGCCACTTGTTCGGGTGAGCAGCGGCAGGCGCGCAATCTGGAGCCGAGGTAGCCGCAGGGGCAAGGGTTCATCGCGGCAATGAGTTGAAAACGCGCCGGAAACTCGGCCCGCTGCGCCGCTCGGGAAATCGTGATGCAGCCAGTCTCCAGCGGTTCGCGCAGGGCTTCTAGGGCGGCTCTGGGGAACTCGGGCAACTCGTCTAAGAAAAGCACGCCGCAATGCGCCAGCGATATTTCGCCTGGCCGGGGTGGCGAGCCGCCGCCGACCAAGGCCACCGCGCTGGCCGTGTGGTGCGGCGAACAGGTTGGGCGCACAGCCCAACGGCCCAAAGAAAAGCGCCCGCCAAGCGAAGCGATGGCCGCGCTCTCTAACGCTTCTTGCGTGGTCATCGCTGGCAACAAGCCGGCAAAACGCTGCGCCAGCATCGACTTGCCGGAGCCGGGCGCACCCATCAACAAAAGCGAATGACCACCCGCCGCGGCAATTTCAAGCGCGCGCTTAGCGGCGGCTTGGCCTTTCACGTCAGCCAAGTCGGGGTAATGCGCTTCGCCGGGTTGGTCGGTGGTGGCGACGCGAACCCAGCCGTCGTCGGCTTCTGGCGGCACATCGCCGGGCAAAAACTGTTTCGCCACGTCGAGCAAATGCCGCGCACGGTAAATGCGCACATCGGGCACCAAGGCGGCTTCTTGGGCGCTGCCTTCAGGCAACACCAGTTGGGCCCGGCTGCCGTCAGCGCTTGATGCCAAGGCCAGACTCATGGCCAGTGCGCCGCGCACCGGTCGCAACTCACCACCCAAAGACAGCTCACCAGCGAACTCATAGCCAGCGAGTTTGCTGGCGTCGAGCTGGCCACTGGCCGCCAAGATGCCGAGCGCAATCGGCAGGTCAAAGCGGCCTGAATCTTTCGGCAAATCAGCCGGCGCCAAATTCACCGTGATGCGTTTGTTGCCCGGAAACTCCAGCCCGCTGTTTTGAATGGCGGAACGAACCCGTTCGCGCGCTTCTTTCACTTCGGTGTCGGCCAGACCGACCAGCGTGAAGCTCGGCAGCCCGTTGGCCAAATGCACCTCGACGACGACCGGACGTGCTTGCAGGCCCAAAAGCGCACGGCTATGCACTAAAGAAAGGCTCATGATGAGGTCGACTCCTTGGTGCGCACCAAATAAGAACACACTCCGCAGCACTTTTTTGGTGCAAAAAAATGAAGATGTCTTAAGTGCATAAATGTTGAGCTTGAATTGAATGAATGTATGTCTTAAGAATACTTTTGGATGATGGCACGCTAAATGCTATCGAAGTTGGGTACCAATCTATTTTTTTACTACACCGGAGTCATTCATGAAGTTCGCACCCGCTAAAGTCACCCTCGCTGTTCTCGTTGCCTTGTCCGGTTCGGCTTTCGCCCAAACCGCCGCCCCAGCAGCAGAGCCCGTGGACCCGATCTCGTACAACATCTCCGCCGTCAGCAACTACAAATACCGCGGCCAAGACCAGAACACATCGAAAACCACGGGTTTCAAGCCAGCGCTGCAAGGCGGTGTTGACTACGCCAACCCAAACGGTTTTTACGTCGGCAACTGGAACTCGACAGTCAACTTCCTGACCCCGAATGGCGATAAAGCCAATGTCGAAGTCGATCTGTACGGTGGCTACAAGTTTCCTTTGGGTGATTTCGGCATGGACGTCGGCGCACTGACTTACTACTACCCTGGCGCGACACAGGCCAACACGACTGAGCTGTATGCAGCGGCTAGCTACGGCCCTGTCACGGCCAAGTACTCCAACACGGTCTCTAAAGGTTACTTTGGTGTAGGCATTACCGGCGCCCATGACGCTCGCGGTACCGGTTATTTGAACTTGGCTTTCGCGCAAGAAATCATGCCTAAAGTCACGCTGAAAGCGTCAGTCGGCAGCACTATGTTCACCACCGATGGCAAAAAAGCTGGCGGCACGGATTACATGGATTACAGCGTTGGTGCTTCGTACGACCTCGGTGAGGGTATGTCCGTTACCGGTTCTTACGTGGGCGCCAACAAGAAAAATTCTTACACCTACGCCATCGACAGCAGCAAATCTGTCAACAACGGCACATTCATCGTGATGCTGACCAAAGCCATCTAAACCCGGCAGGAGCGGTTTCAGCCGCTCCGCTTTTTTCATAAAAAGGAGAAAACGAACATGAAACTCGTCACGGCCATCATCAAACCGTTCAAGCTCGACGAGGTGCGCGAAGCCCTCTCCGGCATTGGCGTTCAGGGCATCACGGTCACCGAAGTCAAAGGTTTCGGTCGCCAAAAAGGTCACACAGAGCTGTACCG
>CANFXC010000128.1 GCA_947450765.1 Comamonadaceae bacterium
TCAAGCTGCACGAAGACTGGGGCACCACGCCAGCGGCCATCAGCAACTGCCTCGACGTCGCAGAACTCACCGATGTGCAGGTCGCCATCCACAGCGACACGCTGAATGAATCCGGCTTTGTCGAAAACACAATCGCGGCAACGAAGGGCAGATCGCTGTGCGCCTTTCACACCGAAGGCGCGGGCGGCGGTCATGCGCCGGATATTTTGCGTGTCGTCGGTGAGGCGAACTTTTTGCCGTCGTCGACCAACCCGACCATGCCCTACACCGTCAACACGCTGGACGAACATGTCGACATGCTGATGGTCTGCCATCACCTCGACCCGTCGATTGCCGAAGACTTGGCATTTGCCGAAAGTCGCATCCGCAAAGAAACCATCGCCGCCGAAGACATCTTGCATGACCTCGGCGCCATCAGCATGATGAGCAGCGACAGCCAAGCCATGGGCCGCGTTGGCGAGGTCATCATCCGCACCTGGCAGAACGCGCACAAGATGAAGCAGCAGCGCGGCTGGCTGGCCAACCCGCTGGCCAGCGGTCAAGGCGAGGCCGAAGAGAGTTCGCGCAACGATAACTTCCGCGCCAAACGCTACATCAGCAAATACACCATCAACCCGGCCATTGCGCACGGCATCTCACACGAAGTCGGCTCCATCGAGCCCGGCAAATGGGCTGACTTGGTGGTCTGGCGGCCGGCTTTTTTCGGCATCAAGCCCTCCATCATTTTGAAGGGCGGGTTCATCGCCATGGCCGCCATGGGTGACCCGAACGCCTCTATCCCCACACCCCAGCCGGTGCATTACCGGCCCATGTTTGGTGGCTTTGGCGGCGCTGTCGCCAAGGGTTCTTTGACCTTTGTGTCCCAAGCAGCCCAAGCGGCCGGCGTCAAAGAACGCTTCGGTTTGGCCAAGACTTTGAGTGCCGTGAAAAACATCCGCAGCGTGCGCAAGCAGCACATGGTCCACAACAACTATTTGCCGAGCATGGAGATTGACCCGCAAACTTACTTGGTGCGCGCCGACGGCCAACTGCTCACCTGCGAGCCCGCTACCAGCTTGCCCATGACGCAGCGCTACTTTTTGTTTTAATGAGCCCCATGCTTCAAGTCTCCAAAATCATCGCGCAAGGCCAAGGCCTTGCACCCGTCTTGCTCAAACGCGCCGCCACGGTCGAACTCGACTGGGACGTGCGCCAGAAAAGTCGCTTCGACACCACCGATTCACTCGGCCGGCATCTCGGCGTGTTTTTGCCGCGCGGCACACTCGTGCGCGGCGGCGACGTGCTAGTGACCGAAGACGGCTCAATGGTCAAGGTGCTGGCTGCCCCGCAAACGGTGCTGCGCATCACGGCCTGCACCACCCACGGCTCGCCGTTTGACCTGACGCGCGCGGCCTACCACCTCGGCAATCGCCATGTGCCGATTGAACTCAAACCCGACCACCTGAAGATCGAACCCGACCACGTGCTGGCCGACCTGCTGCGCGCCATGCATCTCATCGTCAACGAGGTGGAGGAAGCGTTTGAGCCCGAAGGCGGCGCCTACAGCGCAGCCACGCATGCGCACAGCCATGCCATGACGCCAGCGACGCCAGCACCGGCGCCGCATGTGCACGGCCCCAACTGCCAGCATGACCACTGAGTCCAGTGAGATCAGCCAGACCCTGTCAGCGGCCAGCCTGATCCAGCTTATTTGGCTGGCATCGCCGGCCCTGCCCGTGGGGGGATTCTCATATTCGGAAGGGCTAGAAGCTGCTGTTGAGTGGGGCAACATCAACACCGAAGCCAGCGCTTCCGACTGGCTCAGTGCGCAACTGCAACTGAGCTTGGCACGCGGTGACTTGCCGGTGATTGCCGGCGCCACGGCCGCTTGGCGCAACGGCGACTTCACACGGGTGCGCACCCTCAACGACTGGATTTTGCAAACCCGCGAAACCAGCGAGATGCGCTTGCAAACCGAGCAGATGGGCAAGTCGCTGCTGGAATGGCTGCGCAACCACGACGGCGTCAACGCAGACCATATTGCCGTCTGCGCAGCACTGCCGCCTACCTACCCTGTTGCCTTTGCGTTGGCCGCCTCGCCCACTTCAGCAAGTGTGCGCGATTGCCTTTTGACCTTCGCTTTTGGCTGGGCAGAAAACATGATGCAAGCGGCGCTTAAATCTGTCCCACTCGGGCAAAGCGCGGGGCAGCGTTTGTTGGCCCGTTTGAGCCGGGAAATTCCCGCCGCTGTTGAGGCTGCACTGGTCATGCCCGATGAAGACCGGCAAGCGTTTTCGCCCATGCTGGCGATTTTGTCGGCTCGCCACGAAACCCAGTATTCACGGTTATTTCGTTCCTAGATTTTCTGAACTCCCCTGTCCGTTTTAAGTACCTCATGACTCTGCACCACATTCCGAACCGCACCAAAAAACTGCCCCCCTTGCGCGTTGGCATCGGTGGGCCTGTCGGCTCCGGCAAAACCACTTTGTTAGAAATGCTGTGCAAGGCCATGAAGAGCCAATACGACTTGGTCGCCATCACCAACGACATCTACACCAAAGAAGACCAACGCCTGCTGACCGTCAGCGGTGCACTCGACGCCGAACGCATCATGGGCGTTGAAACCGGTGGTTGCCCGCACACCGCCATTCGGGAAGACGCGTCCATCAACCTCGAAGCGATTGACCGCATGCTGATGGATTTTCCGGATGCCGATGTGGTGTTCATCGAGTCCGGCGGTGACAACCTCGCCGCCACCTTCAGCCCGGAACTCAGCGACCTGACCATCTACGTGATCGACGTTGCCGCCGGTGAAAAAATTCCCCGCAAAGGTGGCCCTGGCATCACCAAGAGCGACCTCTTCGTCATCAACAAAACAGATCTCGCACCTTACGTGGGCGCTGACTTGGGCGTCATGGAAACCGACACCATTCGCATGCGCACCAACGCCAAAGGCCTCAAGCCTTTTGTCATGACCAACCTCAAAACCTTGACAGGACTGTCACAAATTGTCGAGTTCATTGAGACCCGGGGCATGCTCAAAAACAGTTGAGCTCCGTTAACAAGCGCTCACAATCTAAGCGCCAAACTATGCGCTAAAGAGACAAATTCTCGGCCATGATTCGCCGATGAATCAACGTGTTCTCGCCCCGCTCAGGGAGCGTTCAAGCGTCAAGCTTGACGACGTCCCTTCTACACTGCTCATCCCGTTGGCTGCAAGGGCGTTTGGAGACGCCATGTTTCCAGCATTTGCCGCTGGCGATGCCTTCGCCGCACCGGCGCTGCACAAAATGGGCGTTGACGTCAGTCCGTATCTGCGAGACAAAGCCAGCGTCTTCGGCGTCCTGTCTCGCACCCGAGTTTTCAGGCAGTTAGCCTTTGATTTTTTTAAGCGACACCCCTATTCCATCGGTGCCAATTTGGGCTGCGGCATGACCCACTATTTTCAATGGCTGGACAACCATACGAACCATTGGCTGGATGCAGATGTAGCGCAAGTCATGCGCTTGCGAAAACGACTGCTGCCCGCGCCCAGCAGACGGCACGTCAACGCCACGGTTGACTTGAGTCAACCGGGTTGGTGGCAACGCCTCGGCTTGCCTGAGCGAGACAGCGAAGTACCCGTGCTTCTGATATGCGAGGGCGTGCTGATGTACCTTGAGGCGCATGAGGTCGAGCACGTGCTGCAAGAGTTTGGCCAGCACGCACCCACCGGTTCGGAAATGCTGTTCGACACGCTCAGCTGGCTGGCCATTGGCTGCGCAGCTATGCACCCATCGGTCTGCCATACACACGCCGAATTCAAGTGGGGCTCCAAACACATGCGCGAGTTCACCGCACCCCATCCACGGCTGACACTACGCTCCGAACATGCCGTCATGGATGACTATGACGTCAGCATGGCTCTTGCATGCACCAGCTTCAGGGCGTTATGGGGCGTGCCGCTTTACGGCATCGTGCGACTCAGTGTTCAGGACTGATGACTGCCAAACTCAGGTTAAACTAATGGGCTTGGAAGCGTGGCAGAGCGGTTGAATGCAGCAGTCTTGAAAACTGCCGAGGATGTGAGTCCTCCGTGAGTTCGAATCTCACCGCTTCCGCCAGGAAGATAGTAAAAACGCGCCTTCGGGCGCGTTTTGCATTCCTGCCTACCCAAAAGCACACCCGCCAATTTTGACGGCATGTGCAGCATCGGACATCGGCAGCTTTTGTCTTTTTATCCGTGATCACAAGCA
>CANFXC010000129.1 GCA_947450765.1 Comamonadaceae bacterium
ACTGGCGGGGCTGTGACGGAATTTGGATGGCGTTCTTCACGCAGCTGGCTGCGTTGACCGTGGGCGTTCAGGCGGTTTAAAAGTGTTTCCATGGAATGACTAAGGCAAAGCCTGTGCCAGTCTGAAAAAATCCTTTTGAATCAATAGCTTGCAACAGTTTCATTGGCTGCAAGCCAGTCGTGATGCTAAAAACTGCTGGTTTACCCTTATTTTTGTCGCCAGTCAGCGACAAGCTTCGGTTGCAAGTCCAGAGCTGAATGAATTAGTGTTTTAAATCAAGGGCTTGGCCGTGTCGCTATCCGACGACAGGCTCTGGCGGCGGTGGCGGTGTATCGGTCTTGAAGTGCCCTGAGGTCAGCCCGTGTTTTTGCATCAAGCGATAAAACTCGGTGCGATTCCGGTCGGCCAAGCGGGCGGCATCGGCCACATGGCCATCGGTCAGCTTCAGCAAACCGACCAGGTACTCGCGCTCAAAACGTTGGCGTGCGTCGGCCAGACTCAACACTTCCATGCTCGGTGAGCGCAGGGCGCGCTGCATCAATGCGAGTGAAATCAGCGGCGTGGTCGACAACGCGCAGACCTGTTCGACGACGTTGTGCAATTGCCGCACATTGCCGGGCCAAGCGGCCGTGCTCAAGGCTTTCAGAGCTTCAGGGGCGAAACCGCTGAGGCGCTTGTTGTACTTTTGCGCCAGTTTCAAGAGGAAGTGATTCGCCAGCAACGGAATGTCTTCGCGCCTGTCGGCCAGCGGTGGCAGCGTCAGAGTCACGACGTTCAGCCGGTAATACAGATCGGCGCGGAACAGGCCTTCGGCCATGGCTGCGTCCAGGTCATGGTGCGTGGCCGAGATGATGCGCACGTCCACCGGAATCGATTGGCTGGACCCGAGCGGGCGCACCACGCGCTCTTGCAGCACGCGCAGCAGCTTGACTTGCAGGGCCGGCGGCATATCGCCGATTTCGTCGAGCAGTAGCGTGCCACCGTCAGCTGCCTGAAACAAACCTTTGTGGTTGGCCACGGCATCGGTGAAGGCGCCCTTCATGTGGCCGAACAGTTCGGACTCCAGCAAGGCTTCTGGAATGGCGCCGCAATTGACTGCCACAAAGGGCTTGTTGGCGCGGGCGCTGGCTTGGTGAATCGACTGCGCCAGCAATTCCTTGCCGGTGCCGCTTTCGCCGAGAATCAGCACGCTGGCATCGGTCTGCGCCACCATGCGCGCTTCCGCCAGGGCTTCGGCCATGCGGTTCGAGCGGCTGATGATGCCGTTTTGCCAGACGCTGCCGCCTGCGCTAGCCGGTGTGTCGCCGGGCGCGCTGAGTTCCAACGCTTGCGCGATCTTGTCGAGCAAGGCTTTGCCGTCAAACGGTTTTGTGAGGTAGGTGAAAACGCCGCGCTCAGTGGCCTGCACCGCGTCCGGAATGGTGCCGTGTGCGGTCAGCAAAATCACCGGCAGCGAAGGGTGCAGCAAACGGACTTCGTCAAACAGAGCCAGCCCGTCGCGGCCGGGCAGTTGCACATCGCTCAGCACCAGCTGCGGTCTTTCAATGTGCAGCTGCGTCAGTGCGGCTTCAGCGGATGTCGCGGTGCTGACGCGGTAACCCGCGGCGTTCAGGCGCAGCGTGAGCAGGCGCAGCATGTCGGGGTCGTCGTCAACCACCAGCACGTGGGCTGCGGTTGTCATGGCATCGAGCTTGGCTGATCCAGACTTGGCGGGACGTTGGTTCATGGTTGGAGTTGGTTGCTGCGGGGCTTGATCTGCACGGGTGGTGTCCGGTTGCCCAAGCTGCGTTCAATGGCGACCAGCGCTTCAAGTCGCTCGGTGGTTTGGTCCAGCCGGCGCTGCAGGTCTCGCACTTGCTGCTGTTGCAACTCGAACTGGTCTTCAGTCCGGCGCTGCTCGGTGTAACGCGCCGCCAGCAATCGTGCCAGCGGGTGCAACGCTTGCGCGGCTTCGGTGTTGTTGCCGAGCACTGCCGCCACGGTGTCTTGCGCGCGGATCAAGGCCGGCAATTGCCGTAACTGCACCAGCGCCAGCGAAAGTTTCAGCTGCTCCAAGGGCGCCGTCAGCAGTGTCAGGCGCGCAACTTCAGCGGACAGTTCAGAGCTTGGCATGATCCGCACGCGGTCTGCGTAGTCGAGCACGGCAATCATCTGTTTGGCCTGACTGCTGTTGTCGGGCGGCGTGTGACGGGCGGTGGGCATCGTCATGCTGGGCGTCACATAGGGCACAGTCGTGACGTCAACACTGGCTGCTGCAGTCGCCACATCGCGCGTTGCAACAGCACAAGCGCTGAGCCACAGCAACGCCACCAAGCTGAGCAGCCGACTCGTTGAGCCAAGCGGCAGACGCAGGGATTCAAGAGACATGGGCATAAGGGATTTCAATTCTGAAGTGAGCACCAGGCTGCTCAGGCAGCAGTTCGATGCGGCCGCCGTGCGCGGCAACGTACTCATGCACGATGGACAGGCCAATGCCGCTGCCGCGCACAGCGCCTGCAGGCTGACGTTCGCCGCGGTAAAAGGGTTCAAAAATACGTTGACGGTCGGCTTCGGCGACACCGCTGCCTGCGTCGCTGATCTGAATCAGCGCCAGGCCCGGGCGCGTCCCGAGCGTGATGCGGATCAAACCACCAGTAGGTGAGAAACGGATCGCATTGGAGAGCAAATTACCCAGTGCCGTGCCGATTTTTTCGGCGTCGATTTCAAGCAATATGGGTGCGCCCGACGGCTTGTCATTTTCAACCGTCACCTGCAACTCGCGTGCGCGCCACTGCAGCTGTTGCGCCTCGACTTGTGCTTCCACCAAGTGCAGCAGATCGACTCGTTGACGATGCAACTGGCGTGCTTCAAATGCGGCGGCATTGAAGCGCAGCAAGTCTTCGATCTGGCCTTGCAGGACGCCAGCGTTGTGCCCCAAGATTTGCACAATTTCGCGTTGGTCTTCACTCAGGACGCCACCGACGCCGTCTTGTAGCAAAGAAACACCTTCCCGCAGCGAGGCCAGCGGGGTTTTGAGTTCATGCGAAATGTGGCGCAAAAACCGCGCCTTGTCAGCATCTAGCTCGACCAGCCGCAACCGCAGCCAATTCAGCCGTTCACCGATCAGCGCCAAGTCAGCCGGACCGGCAATCGCAATGCTGGCGTCAAGCCGGTTTTCACCCAAACCGACGATGGCCTGCTCAAGGCGTTTCAGCGGGCGGGTGAACCAGATGCTGAAGGTCAACGCCATGGCCACGGCCAGTGCAATCGCCCAGATCACCTGCTGCGTCATGCGCTGGCGGCTGGCTTCCAGTTGGCCCACCAGCGCCTGATTTTGGCTTTGCAGTGTTTGCCGGACCTGCTGCCCGATGCTGGCATGAATGCCGTCCAACACGCGAAATGCTTGCGTCAGTTGACGGTCGCGGTCCAGCGCTGTTTCAGGTGGACCGCTGAGCAGCCGCGTAATGCTCTGCATGTGCTGGCGCCAACGCTGTGCAGCGGCGAGAGATTCACCTTCGCGGGCCAGCACGTCGATGGTTTTCGCCGCCTCTTCAGCTTCTTCGCGGAAGCGCTCGCGCAAGCCGCGGTCATCAAGCACCACCGATTGCCGCGAACTGCGTTCCATCGACATACTGCGCTCAACCAAAGATTGCGCATCGGAGCTCAGTTGCAGTGCACGCAGACCGCTGTCGCGGCTTTGTTGGGTCAGCTCTTCCAGTGTGAAAACGGCCCTGAGCGAGGCGGCCCCCAACAGTGCTGCGACCAGCAAAAAGGCAATGACTAAGAGCTGCCTGAAAGAAAAGCGTTGCAGCAAGCGGCTGCGGGTCAGTCGTGATTTGCCAGCGCGCGGCATGTCGTCCATCAAACAGCCAAGCTCAGGTCTTCCGAGGTCAAGACTTCACCGCGCAGCGAACGCTGCATGGCTTCGGTGATTTTGATGTCGACCATCTGGCCGACCAAACGCGCAGGGCCTTTGAAATTGACGACCCGGTTGCACTCGGTGCGTCCCATCAGTTCGGTGGCGTCTTTGCGCGACGTGCCTTCGACCAAAATGCGTTGCACGGTGCCGTGGCGGCTGGCGCTGATGGCGCGCACATTGGTGTCAATGGCGGCTTGCAGCTCATGCAAGCGACGCAGTTTGACCTCGTGCGGCGTGTCGTCATGCAGCGTGGCGGCGGGTGTGCCGGGGCGCGGGCTGAAGATAAA
>CANFXC010000130.1 GCA_947450765.1 Comamonadaceae bacterium
AATGCATCAGACGCCTTGACGAACGTGTGCCTGAACTCGTGACACATCACGATCAGCAGCTTCTTACGCACCAGCCCCAGATAGTCCCGGTTCAAATCCATGTCGGACAGCCCGGCGTACATGTAAATGCGAATCCACTCCGGTTGATACGTCGCGCCGGCATACTGCAGATAAAAACGCAGCAGGCGGTCACGCAACGGAACGCTGCGGTCTTGCAGCTCGACAATCCATTCATCTTTCCACTGACTCATGAAGACCGCGTCAAAAACCGCATTGATCAGGTCTTGTTTTGATGGGAAATAGCGGTACAGCAAGGGCTGTGAAACGCCAAGGCGACGCGACAGCTCCCGCGTCTGAACGCCAAATCCGGCTTCCGCAAAGTAGGTGATGGCGGCATCAAGGATTTGCTGGCGGCGAACTTCAGGGTCAAGCCGCATGCCGGCAGGTACATTTTTTTTTGGTGCCACGGTTCAAGTCCTCGGTACAACCGCATCGCAGGTGACGCCTTTGTGCCATTTTTGGGGCGGCGCCAGGCAGTGCGTGTAGTATTTGTTCAGCTCAAAATCAGTTAAAAAATACGAGCGCCAGACAGCCCCTTCCCGAGGAACCAATGTCACGTTGCGGGCCAGCGCACAACGCGAGTTCACGACACATTCATTGGCTTCTTTGCGGCTGCTGTAAAGACTCACCGTGAAGCGGGGTTCCGCTTGGCCTTGGTTAATAGCCCGGCTGACCGCGCAGGCGCTGCCGTCGACATGGGCCAGGCCTGATTCCTTTTCAAGAAAGTTCATCTCAGCCAGCAGCAGCTTCAAAAACCAGTCACTGACCAGCGTGTCGCATTGGTAATACTCGTATTTGATCTGACTGACGACTGGCGGCAACAGCGGCAGGTTGTCAGGACCCAAGCGAAACATCGGCGTATCGCCCGACATCGGTGCCAGATCGGGCAAAGTAGCCAGCTCTGGCTCTTGCGAACAAGCGGCCAGCGCACCCACCAGCAGCCAACCCGCGAGCAGTTTAAAAAGAGTCAATAGGAATCGCATGATGACAAGATGTTACGTCACGCCATGGCGTCAATAATGCGGCGGTAAGTCGTCCATCAGGCGCGCCGCACCGCCCGCCACGCCGTCCGGCTGCTGTTCACGCAATTGCTTGACTTCCCTGGTCAGCAAATCAATTTGCGCCTGCTGCCTGACGATCACCAGGTTCAGCTGGTCTAGCAAGTCTTCTGAAAAGCTGGCTTTGATTTCCAGCTCGGTCAGGCGCTGGTCGGTTGGGTCCTCGTGTGTCATCCACCTATTGGACCTTAAATTTGAGGGTGTAAAGTAGGCCCCCAATCAAGCCAAGCGCAATCAAGCGCGACAACACAGGAATTTAAATCATGGGCGCGCAGTGGAAAGCAAAAGGCAAGGAACTGGCGGCGAATGCCAGAGGCAAGCTGTTTGGTCGTTTGGCCAAGGACATCATGATCGCGGCGCGCAACGGCGCTGACCCCGCCTCCAACGCACGCTTGCGGTTGGTGGTCGAGCAAGCCCGCAAAGTCTCCATGCCGAAGGACACTTTGGACCGCGCCATCAAAAAAGGCGCGGGGCTGACGGGTGAGTCGGTTAATTTTGAGCATGTGATTTATGAAGGCTTTGCCCCACACCGCGTGCCGGTGATGGTCGAGTGCCTGACCGACAACGTCAACCGCACGGCCCCAGAAATGCGCGTGCTGTTCCGCAAAGGGCAGCTGGGCACCTCGGGTTCAGTGTCCTGGGATTTTGACCATGTCGGCATCATCGAAGCCGAAACGCTGGTGGCTGGCAGTGACCCTGAACTGGCCGCTATCGAAGCCGGCGCACAAGACTTTGAGCCAGCCGAAGAAGACGGCACGACGACCTTTTTGACCGATGCCTCCGACCTTGACTTGGTCAGCCGTGCGCTGCCAGCGCAAGGCTTTGGCGTGCTGTCTGCCAAGCTCGGCTACAAGGCCAAAAACCCGGTCGACCCGGCCAGCCTGAGCGCCGAGCAGCTGGAAGAAGTGGAGGCTTTTTTGGCCGCCATCGACGGCAATGACGACGTGCAAAACGTCTTTGCCGGCTTGGGCGGTTAAGGGTAAAAAGCCTCGACCTTGCCTTTCAGTTTGAGCAACAGCGGCTGGCCCTTGCGGTCCAGCGCTTTGCCGGCGGGCACCTTGACCCAGCCTTCGCTGATGCAATATTCGGCGACATCCTGACGCTCTTTGTCATTGAATCGAATGCCGATGTCGTGTTCAAACACGGCGGCGTTATGGTGGGGGCTGCGCGGGTCAATCGACAGATGGTCAGGCAAAGCTGGGCGTTCGGTGGCTTGGTTCATAAGTTTATTTGGATGCAGTTTTTCAGATCGACTAATCTAACCTGATTTTGGCGGGTTTTCGCGTGGACCTCGCTAGCCGCACGCGTTGCATGCTTCTAGGGCTTTGGTGGTTTGCAACTGTGTCTCAGCCACCAGATAATCCAAAAAAACGCGGGTGCGCTGCGGAATGTACTTCCGGCTGGGCAAGGCCGCGTACAAGGCCAAACGCCCCGTGATCCATGGCGGCAGCACGCGCACCAGTTCACCCCGCGTCAAATGTGCCGCCACCACATCAAGTGACACTGACGTGATCCCGGCACCATCCAGCGTGGCCCGTAGCAGCGTATCGGTATGGTTGGCCAGCAACATGGGTTGAGTCTCCACCTCGACCACTTGCTCCGGCTGTTCAGGTCGCCACATGCGCCAAAGACGAGGTTGTCCGCCCGGCCATTTGAGCCGCAAAGACTCGTGATGGGCCAAGTCCTCAGGGACTTGAGGCTGCCCCCGCCGCTTCAAGTAGTCCGGTGACGCCACCAGGATAGCTTCAGACTCAATGACTTTTCGTGCCACCACATCCGCGTCAAAGCTATCGTCTGTGCCTAGCAGCGTGATGTCGTAGTCCTCAATCGGCGGCTCCCTGCAGGTCTCCACTTCTAAGTCAATCAGGATCTTGGGATGCCGGCGCCGGAATTCGGCCAGCAGAGGGGCAATCACATAGCTGGCCAGCACGGGCGGCGCATGCAGGCGCAGCAAACCCGCCAACTCCGTGGTGTCAGAACTGGCCACCGCGTGTGCTTCGTCAATGTCCTGAAGGATGTTGCGCACCCGCAGCAGGTACGTCTGTCCAGCATCCGTCAATGACAGGCGCCGGGTGGTGCGCTGCAACAGGCGCGTACCAAGATGCTCCTCCAAGTCGGCCACCAGTCGGGTGACCACGGGCGCTGACATGTCTAGCGCACGAGCCGTAGCGGCAAACCCGCCTTCATCCACGACACGTTGAAACACACGCATTGACAACAGTCGATCCATCAGGGCTCCAAGTCAGTAATTCAAGCCCTCATTGTTCCGTTATCAGAAACACCTGTATTCAATTATGGTTATTTATAACTACCAATAGAAACTATAAAGTTACTACATCGACACAGGGCTTTCATATAAAGCCTCTTCGAAACAGTTCCAAGCCAACTCATTGGACTGGCTGGCCAAATTATCAACATTGAAAGAAATCATCATGATGAAACGCTCCTACTTCTCAGCCATCGCTCTCGCCGCTGCCACCCTCGTGGGCGGCCAAGCCTTCGCCGCCGACACCTCAACCGGCAAAACCCGCGACCAAGTCAGAGCCGAACTGGCCGAAGCTGTCCGGACTGGCAACATGCCAGCCCATGACAGAAGCGGCCGGATGCTCAACGAAGTCAACCCAAGCCAGTACCCCGCTAAACCAGCGACCCAAGGCTACACCCGTGCGGAAGTACGAGCCGATCTGGCAGAAGCCATCCGAACGGGCAACATGCCAGCCAACGACAGAAGCGGCCGGATGCTCAACGAAGTCAACCCAAGCCAGTACCCCGCTAAACCAGCGACCCAAGGCTACACCCGTGCGGAAGTGCGGGCAGATCTGGCAGAAGCTATTCGCACGGGCAACATGCCAGCCAACAACGAAAGCGGCCTGATGCTGAACCAGGTGAACCCTGGCCGTTACGAGCACACCAGCTAAGCGTTCATAAATTGAGCGAGGGCTTCACACCCGGCTTGACCGAACAGGATCGGCAGCCGGGTGTTGCTACGTCTCTCTCATCGCTGTAACCCGTGACATGGCAAGTTCGGA
>CANFXC010000131.1 GCA_947450765.1 Comamonadaceae bacterium
TGCTGTCGCCTCGGCGTGACCGCGCTCAAGCAGCCGCGCGCCTAGACGCCATCACTTTGCTGCGCAGCGGCTTGCAACAAACGTTGCGTGCGCGCCTGAAAGGCAGCACCGACGTCGAACGCATCACGGCACGCATTGCGCTGCGCCAAGTGCGTCCGCGTGAGCTGATTGCGCTGCGCGACACGCTGCAAAAAGCCGAGCAGTTGAGCCCAACCCACAACTCGCCAACTGAGTTGTCGGATTTACTGCAACGCATCTTTGAAGACTTGCAAGCCCCGCCCGCCTGTGCGGCGCTGCTGAGCCGCTACGTGATGGACGAACCCGCCGCGTTGATCCGCGACGGCGGCGTCATCAACCACGGCTGCGATGCCGACCTGGACGAGTTGCGCGACATTCAGACCAACTGCGACGCCTTTTTGCTCGACCTCGAAGCCCGCGAAAAAGCGCGCACCGGCATCACCAATTTGCGGGTGCAGTTCAACCGCGTGCATGGGTTTTATATCGAAGTCTCGCAAGGCCAAGCGGCCAAAGTGCCCGACGATTACCGACGCCGCCAGACCCTGAAAAATGCCGAGCGCTTCATCACGCCCGAACTCAAAGCCTTTGAAGACAAAGCTTTGTCGGCACAAGAACGGGCCTTGGCGCGCGAGAAATTTTTGTACGAAGAATTGCTCGATCAGTTGCAAGACTTTGTGCCCGCACTGAGCCGGCTGGCCCGCGCCATTGCATCGCTTGACGCCTTGTGCGCGCTGGCCGAACGCTCACTGACCCTGAACTGGGCGCAGCCGGTGTTTGCCAAAGAGCCTTGCATTGACATCGTCGGCGGCCGGCATCCGGTGGTCGAAGCGCGCTTGGCTGAAACCGGCGGTGGCAGTTTCATTGCCAACGACTGTGCACTCAGCAACAAGAGCCGAATGCAGGTCATCACCGGCCCAAACATGGGCGGCAAATCAACGTACATGCGGCAAGTGGCGCTGATTGTGCTGCTGGCCTGCGTCGGCTCTTACGTGCCCGCCACGGCCTGCCGGCTCGGGCCTATCGATGCGATCCACACCCGCATTGGCGCGGCTGATGACGTTGCCAACGCACAGTCCACCTTCATGCTGGAGATGACCGAGGCCGCGCAAATTCTGCATGCCGCCACGCCGCATTCGCTGGTGCTGATGGACGAGATTGGGCGCGGCACATCCACCTTTGACGGCTTGGCGCTGGCCAGCGGCATTGCGGCTTACTTGCACAGCAAGTCGCAGGCTTTCACCTTGTTTGCCACGCATTACTTCGAGCTGACTGAGTTTCCAGCCAAGCACCACGGCGCTGTGAATGTGCATGTGAGCGCGGTCGAGTCGGGCTCGAACATCGTCTTCATGCACCACATCGAACCCGGCCCGGCCAGCCGCAGCTACGGTATTGCCGTGGCCAAACTGGCCGGTGTGCCAGCGGCTGTGGTGAGCCATGCGCGTCTGGCGCTGAGCGCGCTGGAGATGCAGCAAACCGAAGCCCGCGCGCAGGTTGATCTTTTTGCACCGCCGCCAGACCTGCCTGCGGCTGAACTCAGCCTGCTTGAAAAAGCAATGGACAATATCGACCCCGACGCGCTCACCCCGCGGGAAGCGCTGGATGCGCTGTACCGACTCAAAAAAATACTCGCCTCCTCAACCTGAATCCTCCTTGTTCACATGACTTATTGCGTCGCTATCAAACTCAACGCCGGCTTGGTTTTCTTGTCAGACTCCCGCACCAATGCGGGCTTAGACCACATCAGCACTTTCAGGAAAATGATTGTTTACGAGCGCCCCGGCGACCGTTTCATGGTGTTGTTGTCGGCCGGTAATTTGTCGGTCTCGCAATCCATCCGTGAGATCTTGCAGATTGAAAAACTGCCAGACCCGGACGGCGGTGAGCCCATCACCATCTGGAACGCCAAGAGCATGTTTGACGCAGCCCGTGTGCTGGGTTCAGCGGTTCGCCGGGTCTATGAGCGCGATGCGGCCGCACTCAAACAGGCCGATGTGGACTTCAATGTGTCGATGCTGTTTGGTGGGCAGATCAAGGGCGAAGGCATGCGCCTGTTTCAGATGTATTCGGCCGGTAACTTCATTGAAGCGACCAGCGAAACGCCTTACTTTCAGGTTGGTGAATCGAAGTACGGCAAGCCAGTTTTGGACCGTGTCATCACCCCTGAAACGCCGCTGAAAGAAGCCGCCAAATGTGCGCTGGTCTCGATGGATTCAACCATCAAGTCCAACTTGTCAGTTGGTTTTCCGCTCGATTTAGCGGTCTATGAAGCTGACAAGTTTGAGAGCGACAAACTGGTCTGCATTGACCAGAGCAATCCGTATTACCTGATGATGCACAACAGCTGGGGTGCCAAACTGCGCGAAGTGTTTGACAGCATTGAAGACCCCGTGTGGGACGACGCACACAGCGAGTCACCCTTGAAGATGCCCGCCGAGCGGCATGACACGCTGAAGAAAATACGCACCCCTGAAGAAAAGCTGATTTAAGGTCAGTCGACCCAGTTGACCCAGCCCATCTGGGCCGTCAGCAAGACCAGCAAGCCAAAGACGATCCGGTACCAGGCAAACATGACAAAGCTGTGTGTTGCGATGTAGCGCAGCAGCCAGCGAATACACACCCAGGCGCTCAAAAACGAAAACAGCAGTCCGACGCCGAACATCGGCAGGTCGGCCAGCGACAGCAACGCCCGTTCTTTATAGAGGCTGTAGACGCCAGCGCCCATCAGTGTGGGAATCGCCAAGTAGAAAGAAAAGTCAGTCGCTGCCTTGCGTGACAGGCCGAGCAACATGCCGCCAATGATGGTGGCACCGCTGCGGCTGGTGCCCGGAATCATGGCGAAGCACTGCACCACGCCGACCTTCAGCGCATCCATCAGCGTCATGTTGTCGGCGTCTTCAACGCGCGCAGCTGCTGCGTTATGGTCATGACGCTTTTCAGCCCACAAAATGATGAAGCCGCCGACGATAAATGCGGATGCAACCACCACCGGGTTGAACAAATGGGCCTTGATGGTCTTGCCAAATAACAGACCCAGAATGACCGCGGGGACAAAGGCCACCAACACATTCAGGGCCAAACGCTGCGCTTGTTTTTCTGTCGACAAGCCGACCACGGTGTCGCGAATTTTTTGCCAATAAACCAAAATCACGGCAAAAATAGCACCCGTCTGAATGGCGATGTCAAAGACCTTGGCTTTGGCATCGTTCATCTCAAGCAAGGCACCCGCCAAAATCAAATGACCAGTGGAAGAAATGGGCAAGAACTCGGTCAGTCCTTCGACAATGCCCATCACGGCAGCTTTGATCAGCAGTGCAATATCCAACTCACGTTCCCCAAAAGTTGGCCTGATTATGCTTGAGGCTTTTGATCAACCGCTTCGTACGCCAGCCCACCTGGCAGGACAGAATTAACGTCCGTGACCATACCCCGACGGGCCACGACCTTGATTCCGGTGGTCGGGGCGCCGGTCATGCCATTGACCCATGCCGTAGCCGCGACCTTGGGGCGCCCAGCCTGATCGGTAGATGGGCGCGGGTTGAACATAGATCGGCATTTGTTGCATATAGACGGCGCTTGGCTGCATGTAGAACGGCGCAGCTTGCCCGTAGTACGGCTGCGGCTGCACAAAAATGGGCAAGGGCCTAGCATTGGTCATGCCGATGATGACACCCGGCGAACCCACGCCAATAGACCATTGCACATTGTCTGCCCGCACGTTGGACGCAAAGCCTGCAATGCCAATCAACAAAACGGTCGCAGCCATGACTTTGGCCATGTGGCGTGATGGGGAGCTGACGGTTTGCATGAAAGTTCTCATTTGCTATCTCCTTGTATGGACACGAAGTACCCATGTACTCATTAACGGTCATCAGTGGCCGCAGACTACCCACTCTAGCGTGAAGTGCGTTGCGAAACGTAAGTACAAGGTGCGCCGTCTAAAATACAGTCTATGAGTTCTACGCCCTCCACTGCGCCTGCCGCCCTCACTTCACACAACGCATCGACCAAAGAAGTCGTCAAGCCCAGTAACTTCTTGCGACAGATCATTGAAAAAGACTTGGCCGAAGGCACTTATGCCAACCGCCA
>CANFXC010000132.1 GCA_947450765.1 Comamonadaceae bacterium
GGCGAAGTGCTCGGTGAAAACCAGTCCGGCAACATGCTCGAAGTGGGATTTCAGCTGTACAACGAAATGCTTTCTGAAGCCGTGCGCTGCCTGAAAGCCGGCATAGAGCCTGACCTGCTGAATCCCCTCCACGTGGGCACGGAAATCAACCTGCATGCCCCTGCCCTGCTGCCAGATGACTATTGCGGCGATGTGCATTTGCGCTTGAGTTTTTACAAAAAACTCGCCGTTGCCAAAACCGCCGATCAAATCGACAACTTGCTAGAAGAAATTGTTGATCGCTTTGGCAAGTTGCCGCCGCAGGGCCAGACACTGATCGACATGCATCGCCTGCGCGTCTTGGCCAAACCGTACGGCGTGGTCAAGGTCGATGCGGCACCCGGCGTGATCAACATCACCTTCCAGAAAGATCCGCCGATCGAGAGCATGGCGATCATGCATTTGATCCAAAAAAACAAACACATCAAGCTCGCCGGCAACGACAAGCTGCGCATTGAACGCGAACTCCCTGAGCCGAAAGACCGGGCCCAGATGGTCCGCGATGTGCTGCGCTCGTTGGGCCAGCCCCGCACTGACTCCGCACCTGCCGTGCCGGTAAAAATCGCTTAAAGCATGAACTCAAATCAACCAGCCTTCACACATCTATTGACCGCCATGACAAGCCACTCCACTCACACCTATGCACCCGGCCTAGACGTCAAACCCAATGCCATCAAGCGACCGCTCAGCGACTTCAAACTGATCGCTTTTGACATGGACTCAACGCTGATAAACATCGAATGCGTCGACGAAATTGCCGATGCGGTGGGCCGCAAGGCCGAAGTCTCCGCCATCACAGAAGCGGCGATGCGCGGAGAGATCACCGACTACAAAGAAAGCCTGCGCCAGCGCGTTGCACTGCTCAAAGGCGTGCACGCGGACAGCATGGATGGCGTTTATCGCGAGCGTCTGCGACTCAATCCCGGTGCAGCCGAGTTGGTGGCCGCCTGCAAAAAAGTCGGTATGAAAGTACTGCTGGTGAGCGGCGGCTTCACATTTTTCACTGACCGCGTGCGCGACGAACTGGCGATTGATTTCACTCGCTCGAACGTGCTTCACATTGAGGATGGCTTGTTGACAGGCCGGATGGTGGACCAGCCTTGGGGCGATATTTGCGACGGCGAAGAGAAGAAAAAAATGCTCTTGCAAACCTGCGCACATTTGGGCATCAGTCCACTGCAAACCATTGCCATGGGCGACGGCGCCAATGACCTGCCGATGATGAGCGTGGCTGGACTGTCTGTGGCTTATCACGCCAAGCCGCAAGTACGCGAACAAGCCATGGTGGCGATCAACGAAGGTGGACTTGATCGATTATTGGAAGTGTTGCAGTCTTGACGGATGAAATTACGCTAAAAATTCCAAATCGACCAAATAATCTTTAAATGTAAAATATATTTACAAGCAACACATTTCAATATTTTTAATGATAAATACAGTCAGGAGAAACTCCCCTTTATGGGCTATTGCTTTGCTCTTGATGGTTTCTGAAGCACAGGCCGCCACTTGGTTTGCACTTGAAGTTCCGGAAAACGTCAGCGACGTCAAGGTTGAAGTTGATCTTGAATCTCTCCGCAGTCGGGGTGAGAAGCGCGATTTAATGACGCGCATCAGTTACTCACAAAATCAAAAAAAACAAGATGTCAGCTTTCAGTCCGTCATTGCAGAGCTTGAAATTTCATGCAACAGTGACCTGGACATTTGGAAGAACGTCATTTTCTATGCGAACGTCAGTGCAGAAGGCAAACCGCTCAGCACTGAAAATTTCGGAACAGCGGGTATATCCAGACATGTTCTGAAGATCCTGCCAGACAAAGCTTGGACGACCTTACAAAGAAGCGCATGCGGAAAAGCCACGGCCGTGGCGCCCTGAACACGCGAGTCATCAACGGTCTGCTAGGGCTGCTGAGTTTTAGCCAAACTTGCGAGCGGCATCAATCGCCAAACCCGCACCAATGCTGCCAAACAAGTCCCCTTCGACACGCTGCGCCTTGGGCAGCAATTCACCAACGGTCTGGCGCAACAGCGGCACGCCACTTGAGCCACCGGTGAAAAAAACTGTGTCGACTTGATCGGGAGAGACACCTGCATCGCGCAACAGTTGGTTGACCGTCTCGCCGATGCGGCCGACCAGTGCTGAAATGGCTTGGTCAAACACAGCCCGCTGTAAAACAACATTTTTTGAAGCCCCAATGCGGCTCAAATCCATTGCCGCTTCAGGCTGCGTCGACAAGTTGATCTTGGCTGCCTCGACTTGCAGCGCCAACCAATGGCCGTCTTTTTGTTGCACTAAGTTTTTCAAGGCTTGCAGCTTTTCCGGCTCGCGCCCTTCCAGCGTCACCTCAACCATCTGCGCCCAGGCCTTGCGTGTGTAGGCTTGGTTGATGGTGTGCCAAGTGGCTAGGTTGAAGTAGGGTGAGGAAGGCACTTGCAAGCCACTTTTGAGTTGACTGCCCAAGCCCAACAAAGGCATCACGCCAGCCAAGCTGAGGTGTTTGTCAAAGTCGGTGCCGCCGATGTGCACACCGCCACTGGCCAGAATATCGTCCTTGCGCTCCAACTTGCCAGCGCGATCAGGGCCGAGTCGAACCAGCGCAAAGTCCGAAGTGCCACCGCCAATGTCGACCACCAACACCAGCTCTTCGCGGCTGATCTGTGACTCGTAATCAAAGGCTGCGGCAATCGGCTCGTACTGAAACTCGATGTGACGCAGTCCCGTCGCACGAGCGATCTCGGCGAGTGTATTTTCTGCCACCTTGTCGGCTTGTGGGTCGTCATCGACAAAATAAACCGGGCGCCCAAGCACGGCGCTGCCGAAGCTTTGTCCGGCAGACACCTCCGCGCGGCTTTTGAGCTCGCCAATGAAGAGCGCCAGCAGTTCCCGAAACGGCAACACCCGACCAGCGACTTCGGTGAAGTCGTCCATCAATGACGTTCCGAGCAGACTTTTCAGGGAGCGCATGAGGCGGCCTTCGTCGCCGCTCAAGTAGTCGGCCAGAGCCGCTCGGCCGTAGCTGGTCACACTGTCTTCTGCATGGAAAAAGACCACCGACGGCAAGGTCAGCTTGTCACCTTCCAGCGCCAGCAGCGCGGGTTGGCTCGGGCGGCTCCAGCCGACCGTCGAATTGGAGGTACCGAAGTCAATGCCGCAGGCCTGGGCTGCGCCCCTCAAATTGGCCATCGCTTTCAGCCAGGCTTCTTGAATTGCTGGTCAGCCCAAGCGATAGCGCTGCTGCGGTTGAGTTTGAACGACGCCGCCACACGCACTTCGGCCAGTAACTCGCCAGCGTCATCGTGCGCACTCAAGGTGCCGTAGGGGTTGTCTTCATCAGGAACGATGTCCAGCGACACATTCACGCGTCGCGCTGTACCGGCGGTGACGGTGATGCTCTGGTGCAGCGAGGCATGCAATTGCTGCTCGTGCCGGCGCACAAATTCAGAGGCGGTCTTCACCAAGGTGTTGAAGGCGGTGCCGTCGAGCGGTTTCGGATTTTTCTTGTCACGGCCCATGGTCCAAGGCCCGATCAAGGCCGGCTCGGGTTCACCGTCTTTGATCATCGCCACCGCCCAGCCGTCATCGTCTTCATTCTTCAGCACCCGTGCCGTCCAGCCATCGTCTTGCCACAAGCGCGGCTGCTGGACAAGTTCGGGTTCTTCGGGCATGGAGGTGGTATCGAAAGGATTCAAGGGGAGTACAAATCAGGTAAAAATGAGTCTAAGTCTCAGGGCGTTCGATTCTAAAGGTCTTATCAGTAGTGTCCCAACGTTTTTCAGAGGAGCGAGAGCTGTTGAGGCTCAAATTCTGAATCTGTGTCGGGTGTGGGTGGCGTAAGTAGTTGATTTATTGGGGTTGTTTCAAACATGGTCAAGCTCAAGA
>CANFXC010000133.1 GCA_947450765.1 Comamonadaceae bacterium
CCAACAACTCGTGCGAGCGCTTGGCAATTGCCTTTTCTTCGGCCTTGAAACCGGGCGTTTGAAAGATCGCACCGATCAAGCCGGAATGGGTGCGAACGTGCCGACCGACCATGACATTTTCGAGCGCTGTCATCTCAGCAAACAAGCGAATGTTCTGGAAAGTCCGGGCGATGCCCGCTTTGGCGACTTCATGCACGGCACTGGGCTTGTAGGGCTTGCCGGCAAGCTCAAAAGTCCCGCTGTCGGGCGTGTACAAACCGGTCAGCACATTGAAGAAAGTGGTCTTCCCGGCGCCGTTGGGGCCAATCAGTCCATAAACTTGCCCGCGTTCGATGTGGATGCCAACATCAGACAGCGCTTGCAAGCCGCCAAAGCGCTTTGACACACCGGCAACTTTGAGAATGGTCTCGCTCATGTCCATCGTCCTTAAGCTTTGGGTTTGCTAAGGGACTTGCCGCGCTCGGGCGCTGGCCACAGGCCGCGTGGCCGCATCAGCATGATGCCGATCATGGCCAGCGCAATCAGCAACTGGCGCAAAATAGCGGCGTCAATTCGACCACCCGTCATGGCCTGCAGCGGCCCGGCCACATGGCGCAGCACTTCAGGCAATGCAGCCAGCAGCAAAGCGCCCACAATGACGCCTGGCAAATGGCCGATGCCGCCCAAAACCACCATGGCGACGATCATCACCGACTCCATCAGGCTGAAAGACTCTGGCGAGACAAAACCCTGGAACGCCGCAAACATCGCACCCGAAACACCGCCAAATGTTGCGCCCATGCCAAAGGCCAGCAGCTTGAGGTTGCGGGTGTTGATGCCCATCGCCTTGGCGGCAATTTCGTCTTCACGTACCGCCATCCAAGCACGGCCAATGCGGGAGGTTTCCATGCGATGGCAAATCACCACAGAGACAATCACCAGCGCCAAAAAGAAGTAGTAATACAGCGACACCGAGGCAATCTCAAAACCGAAAACTTCCAAAGGCCGGTTCAGGGGGATGCCAAAAAAAGTCACGCCGTCAATTTGGCTGATACCTTTCGGTCCGTTGGTCAGATTGATCGGCCGGTCTAGATTGTTTAAAAACACGCGGATGATCTCACCGAATCCCAGCGTCACGATGGCCAGGTAGTCGCCGCGCAGCTTGAGCGTGGGCGCACCCAGCATCAAGCCAAACAAACCCGCCAGCGCTGCGGCCAAAGGAATCACAATCCAAATAGGCAGATGCAAGCCGTCCGGAAAAGCAACGGCAATGACCGGGAAAGCCTCCGCCAGATGCGGCGAACCCAGCAGCGCAAAGAGATAAGCGCCGACCGCAAAAAATGCGACGTAGCCCAGATCCAACAAGCCCGCGTAGCCCACCACAATGTTCAGGCCCAAGGCTAGTAGCACATAGAGCAGCGCCATGTCAACGATGCGCACCCAGGCGTTACCGCCCTGCTGCAACAGCAGCGGCAACACCAGCATGGCCAGTGCGGCGAGTAGAAAAGAAAGCAGTCTGTGTTTTTTCATGGGATGCCTTGGCTGTGACTTGAGGTGACTCAGGCTCGATCCGCCACCCGCTCACCGAGCAGGCCTTGCGGCCTGAGGGTGAGCACCACAATCAGCACGATGAAGGCAAAAATGTCGGAGTACTGGCTGCCCAACACGCCGCCTGTGAGCGGGCCGATGTAGCCTGCGCCAATCGACTCGATCAGTCCCAGCAAGATGCCGCCCAGCACCGCGCCGCCAAGGTTGCCGATACCGCCAAAAACAGCCGCCGTGAACGCTTTCAAGCCGGGTAAAAAACCCATGGTGTGCTGCGCGGTGCCGTAGTTGGAGGCGTACATGACGCCGGCCAATGCTGCGAGAATCGCGCCGATGACGAAGGTCGCCGAAATGACGGTGTCAGGCCGCACGCCCATGAGGCCGGCCACACGAGGATTCTCGGCCGTAGCCCGCATGGCCCTACCGAGCCGCGTGTAATTGACGATGTACATCAAGATCGAGAGTGACACCGCGGTCGCACCCAAAATGAAAATTTGAGTGACGGTGATGACAGCCCCACCCACATGCAAAGGCTCGGCAGGCAGCAGCGTCGGGAACGACTTGTAGTTGGGCTTCCAGATCATCATCGCCAGCGTTTGCAGCAAGATGGACATGCCAATGGCGGTGATGAGCGGCGCCAGTTTGGGCGAGTTGCGCAGTGGCCGGTAAGCGATTTTTTCGATCGCGAAGTTCAGCGTGCCGCAGACGATGAAAGCGATCAGCAGCGAGATCAGCAAGATCAACCAGCCGGGCGTGCCGGGCATGGCTTCTTGCATCCAAACGATGATGGTCCAGCTGGTGAGCGCGCCGACCATCAGCACCTCACCGTGCGCAAAATTGATCAAGTTGATGATGCCGTAGACCATGGTGTAACCCAAAGCGATCAAGGCGTACATGCTGCCCAACACCAGACCGTTGATGATCTGCTGAAGAAAGATGTCCATCGCGTGGCTCCGAAAAGTTCAGGTGGCCGACGGCTTGGTCGGTGGTTTGGCAGCTGCGTCTAGCGCACGCAAGTGCGCCAGCTTGTCGGCGATCTTAGTCTCCAGACCGCGCGCCACTGGCTGATACCAGTCAGGTTCGGGCATGCCGTCTGGCAAATAACTTTCGCCAGCGGCATAGGCTTCGGGCTCGTCGTGAGCATAACGGTATTGCCGGCCGTGACCGAGCTCTTTCATCAACTTGGTGGGCGCGTTGCGCAGGTGGTTGGGCACTTCACGCGAACGGTCCGACTTGATGAAGGCCTTAGCCTGGTTGTAGGCCATGTAACCGGCGTTGCTCTTGGGCGCCATGGCCAAATAAATCACGGCTTGGGCGATGGCGAGATCGCCTTCGGGTGAGCCTAGACGCTCGAAAGTGGCGGCCGCATCGTTGGCGATCTGCATGGCGCGTGGGTCGGCCAAGCCAATGTCTTCCCAAGCCATCCGCACCACACGGCGCGACAAGTAGCGCGCGTCAGCGCCGCCATCCAGCATGCGGCACAGCCAGTACAGCGCGGCGTCCGGGTGTGAACCGCGGACTGATTTGTGCAGCGCTGAAATTTGGTCGTAAAAGTTATCACCGCCTTTGTCGAATCGGCGCGCGTTCAGGGTCAGTGCGTTTTGCAAAAATTCAGCATCGATGCGCGTCACGCCCGCGACAGCCGCAGCGCTGGCAGACTGCTCAAGCAAATTGAGCAAGCGGCGTGCGTCACCATCGGCGTAACCCACCAGCGTATTCACCGCAGTGTCGTCCAGCTCAAGATCAGGCAGCTCGCTGGCTTGAGCGCGGCGCACCAGCGATTGCAATTCGTCATCACTCAGCACTTGCAAGACGTAGACCTGTGCCCGCGACAGCAAGGCGGAGTTGACCTCGAAAGACGGGTTTTCAGTGGTCGCGCCAATGAACACCACCAAGCCGGATTCCACAAAGGGCAGCAGCCCATCTTGCTGACTCTTGTTGAAGCGGTGAATCTCATCGACGAACAAAATCGTCTTGCGGCCGAGCGCGAGGTTTTGCTGAGCCTGCTCCATGGAGGCGCGAATGTCTTTGACGCCCGAGAACACGGCCGACAGCGCGATGAATTCATAACCGAAGGCACTGGCGGTGAGACGAGCCAGCGTGGTTTTCCCAACGCCGGGCGGGCCCCACAAAATCATCGAATGCGGCTTGCCAGATTCAAACGCCAAGCGCAGCGGCTTGCCCGGACCAATCAAGTGCGATTGGCCGACCACCTCGTCCAAGTTTTTGGGGCGTAAGGCTTCAGCTAACGGCGCTACGGGAGCCTTGTCAAACAGGTCGACC
>CANFXC010000134.1 GCA_947450765.1 Comamonadaceae bacterium
CAAGAGATGAAAAAGCCACTGCTCGAAGAGCATTTGCTGAACAATATTTTCTTCGACACCTGCGTCTATCACCAACCCGGCATCGACTTGCTGAACACCGTGATCCCGGTGAAAAACGTCTTGTTTGCATCCGAGATGATCGGTGCTGTGCGCGGCATTGACCCGCAAACCGGCCACTATTACGACGACACCAAACGCTACATCGAGTCCTCAAAAATTCTCAGCGATGCGGACCGTTTTCAGATTTACGAAGGCAATGCGCGCCGGGTTTTTCCGCGCCTCGATGCCGCCCTCAAACTCAAAGGCCAATGATCATGAGCACCAACTTAGACCTCTTCAATCAACTCGGCGTCGTCAAGCGCAACATCGTGCGCGCCGACAAAGCGGCGGTCGAGAAACTCTCGCGCTTTGGCGTCTCTACTTTGCACGAGGCCATGGGCCGCGTCGGTCTCATGAAGCCGTACATGCGACCGATTTACCCGAGCGCGCGCATCTGCGGCACGGCTGTGACGATCTTGCTGCAGCCCGGTGACAACTGGATGATGCATGTGGCCGCTGAGCAGTTGCAGCCCGGCGACGTGGCCGTGGCCGCGTGCACCACCGACAACGACGATGGCTTTTTTGGCGACTTGCTGGCGACCTCGTTCCGCTCGCGCGGCGCTGTGGGCCTGATCATCGACGGCGGTGTGCGTGACGTCAGCGACCTCACCGAAATGAACTTTCCGGTCTTCAGCCGCGCCATCCACTCCAAAGGCACGATCAAGGCCACACTCGGCTCGGTCAACGTGCCGGTGGTTTGTGCCGGTGCCTTCGTGAACCCGGGTGACGTCATCGTCGCCGACATCGACGGCGTGGTGGTGATCCCCGCCGCCCGCGCCATGGAAGTGGCCAACGCCGCCGAAAAGCGCGAAGCCCTAGAAGCCGACAAGCGTGCCCAGTTCGCCTCCGGCGCGCTGGGCCTCGACATGTACAAGATGCGCGAGCCGCTTGAAAAAGCCGGCATGCGCTACATCGACTGAAACGCTTCGCCTCCATGCTCGACAGCTAAAACAGAAAGAGACCCATGAACTTGCGTAGAAAAATAGGGTTGAGTCTGGTCTCAGGGGTTCTGGCGCTGGCCGCTGGCTGTGCGGCTGTTGTACCGTCGGCGACACCGGCCGTCGATCCGTTGATCGTCAAGACCTTGGCGCCCACCGGCAGCTTGCGTGTGGGCGTGTATCTCGGCAGCCCGACGTCACTGGTGCGTGATTCCAAAACCGGCGACAAAGCCGGTGTCGCGTTCGAGCTTGGAAATGCTTTAGGCCGGCAGCTCGGCGTGCCGGTGGAGATCAAAGAATTCACCCGCTTGGCCGATGTGCTGGAAGCGCTCAAGGCGGGCGCGGTGGATTTCACGTTCACCAACGCCACCGAAGTGCGCGCCCGCGACATGGACTTCACCGGGCCTTTGGTGCGTCTTGAGCTTGGTTATCTGGTGCCACCCGCATCAGCGTTGAAAAATGTCGCTGACGTTGACAAACCTGGCGTCCGTGTTGGCGTGGCGCAGGGCAGTTCTTCGCAAGGTGTGCTGGGGCGACTCTTCAAGAACGCTGCCGTGGTGCCAGCGCCATCGGTCACGCAGGCGCAAGTCATGTTCCGCGAAGGTCGGCTCGACGCCTTCGCCACCAACAAGGGCATCCTCAACGAGATGGCCGACGCACTGCCCGGCTACCGAATTTTGGAGGGCCGTTGGGGCATTGAAACCATGGCCATGGCGATTCCGCAGCAACGCGGCGCTGGCATGCCTTACTTGCGTCAGTTTGCTGAAGACGCACGCCGCTCAGGTTTGCTGGCTGGCATCGTGAAACGCGCTGGCTTACGCGGCACCAGCTCAGACTGATCTTTTCTTTTTAATGCCTAAAGGGCGGACGCACCATGACCTCATTCAAACTTTCCACATCTGCACCGCAGCAGACACGCCGTCACAGCCTGGCCGCTTTGCTGCTGTGCGCCTGCGGTGTCAGCATGTTGACCAGCCCGGTGCTGGCCCAAACCTACCCGGCCAAGCCGGTCAAGCTCGTCGTCGGCTACCCGGCTGGTGGTGCGGTGGACATCGTGGCGCGCACCATGGGCCAGACGCTGTCGGCCAGCATGGGTCAGCCCTTTGTCATCGAAAACAAACCCGGTGCTGGCACTAATATCGCCGTGAAATATGTGATCGACAGTCCGGCGGATGGCTACACCTTGATGTTGGCTGCCAATGCGCTGGCCGCCAACATGTCGCTCTACCAACCAGCGCCTTTTGACGCTGAAAAAGACCTGACGCCGATTGCGCTGATCGGCCGCGTGCCTGTGGTGCTGGCTGTCAACGCCGCCACCGGGCCGGCGACGCTGGCTAAGTTAATCGAACTGGCCAAGGCCAAGCCCGGCAGCTTCAACTACGCCAGTCCCGGCAATGGCTCGACGCCGCACATGGCGGTTGAGTTGTTTCAGGCCACCGCTGGCATCTCGCTGTCGCACGTGCCTTACCGTGGTGGCGGTCCGGCCATCACCGATGTCATCGGTGGTCAGTTGCCGATGGTTGCCGTCAACGCGCTGGAAGCACTGCCCCACGTCAAGAGCGGACGCTTGCGCGTAATCGCCGTGTTGAGTCCCACACGTGCCGCCGCGTTGCCTGATGTACCGACCATGGCCGAGAGTGGTTTCCCGGGCTTTGAGGCCTCTGTCTGGTACGGCTTGGTGGCGCCTGCCGCGACACCCAAAGCGGTGGTGGTCCGGCTGCACGCCGAAGTTCAAAAGGCTTTGCAAACCCCGGAGGTGCGTGAGCGCATGGCCGCGGTAGGCGGCGTTGTGTTGCCCGGCACGACAGAGCAGTTCGCCGCGCTGATCCACTCGGACCGCCTGCGTTACGCCAAGGTCGTTCGCGACGCCAACATCAAACCCGACTGACCGTCTCCGACCCTTCAGAACAAAGACCCTCCATGGAATTCACCAAAACACCCGGCTGGCTCGACTGGTACGCCGGCCCGAGCCAACCCCGCTTCAAGTTGCCCGCAGGCGCGGTTGACGCGCACTGCCATGTCTTTGGCCCCGGTGCGCAGTACCCGTATGCCGCTGAGCGCAAGTACACGCCGTGTGATGCTTCTGCCGCGCAACTGTTTGCCCTGCGCGACCACCTCGGTTTTGCCCGCAACGTGATCGTGCAGGCGACTTGCCACGGCGCTGACAACAGCGCCATGGTGGCCGCACTCACGGCCTCTAATGGCCGTGCGCGTGGCGTGGCGACCGTGCGGCGCGATGTCACCGACGCTGCCTTGCAGGAGATGCATGCGGCGGGCGTGCGCGCTGTGCGTTTTAACTTTGTCAAACGCTTGGTTGACTTCACGCCCAAAGAGGAACTGCTAGAGATTGCTTCACGCATTGCGCCCCTGGGTTGGCATGTGGTGATTTACTTTGAAGCCGTTGATCTGCCCGAGTTGTGGGACTTTTTCACCGCCTTGCCAACCACCGTGGTGGTCGACCACATGGGCCGGCCCGACGTCAGCCAGCCGGTGGACGGACCGGAGTTTGAGCTGTTTGTGAAGTTCATGCGACAGCACCCGAACGTCTGGAGCAAAGTCAGCTGCCCCGAGCGTTTGAGTGTGACCGGGCCGAAGGCGCTGAACGGCGAAGCGCAGGCTTACCGTGACGTGGTGCCCTTTGCACGGCGCTTGGTCGAGAGCTTTCCTGATCGCGTTTTGTGGGGCACCGATTGGCCGCACCCCAACCTGAAAGACCACATGCCCGACGAC
>CANFXC010000135.1 GCA_947450765.1 Comamonadaceae bacterium
AAGCTCTCGCTGTACATAGAGCCCAAGAAAACTTCTATCTTGCCGGTTTTAGGGTCCAGCAACATGATCCCGTGCTTGTAGTCGCAAATGAAGATGCGGCCATCCTTGTGAATCTTCAGGCCATTGGGCCAGCCGTCGTACTGCACCACTAATTCCCAATCACCCTTTGGTGTGATTCGAAAAATACGACCAAATGGAATATCGCAAAACCAGAGATTGCCTTCACGATCAAAAGAGGGGCCTTCAAGAAAACATTCGACTTCACTGTTTTGACGGTTGGGATCTGACCAGCCGGACCTTGATTTCTTGCGAAATTTGGCAGGCATGGACATGAAGACTTCTGTCTTGATGATTTCAAGGGGTTGGAATGGATTAAACAAAGTTGGTCTCTCATCTTTAAAGGTGGATTTGCGTATGCATAAGTGCGGAGTCAGGTGCCACCAAGCGGTAGGCAGGAAGCTTAAATATCCGTATATTTGAGCTGGACGGGATTATTCTATAGCTAAAAATCACTTTGAAAAGAAACTTTAACCGGATATATTTTACACTCCGTCATTTCACGGGCCGGCTCATCGCAATCCATTTGAAGGAGACAGTCATGCAACGTCGTTTTACATTGAAAGTCCTCGCAGGCGCATTGGCAATCGCTGCCATACCTTGCGCAACGCTGGCGCAAGGCGTGGCGGACTACCCAAATCGCCCCGTTAAATTAGTCGTCAACCTCCCGCCGGGCGGCGCGGTTGATACGTTTGCTCGCTTGCTCGTCCCGCAATTGACGGAGGCACTTGGTAGGCCTGTCATTGTGGAAAATCGTGCCGGTGCAGGCGGCACCATTGGGAGTAACTATGTCGCCAAATCGCCTGCCGATGGGTACACATTGCTCATGGTCTATGACACATTTGCCGCCAACCCGCACGTCTACAAAGATCTGCCTTTCGACACGTTCAAGGACTTGGCACCGATTACCATACTGGCTTCCGCCCCCCTAGCGATCGTGGTTCCAACCAAGTTGATGGCTGACAATTTGAAGGAGTTCACCGCACTGTCTAAGAGCAAGCCTAATGGCCTCAACTACGCTTCAGGCGGGGCCGGTAGTTCAGGGCATCTGACGGCCGAGCTCTTTGCCAGTGCCGTCGGCGCTAGGCTGACCCACGTGCCGTACAAAGGCGGTGGCCCAGCACTTCTCTCTGCGATTTCAGCAGAGACTGACATGACCATTTTGGGCACCACAATCGTCGTCCCACAAATTCGCAATGGCCTGCTCAAAGCGATCGCAGTTACCAGCAAAGATAGGGCACAATCCTTGCCCAACGTGCCCACCGTTCGAGAGCAGGGGTACCCGGAGTTTGAGGTCAATTCTTGGTACGGCGTGCTAGCGCCTTCTGGAACGCCTCGACCCATCATTGACAAGGTTCGGAATGCCTTTTTGTCCGCCATGAAGTTCGGCCCGACAGCCAAGCGCATGTCAGAGTTGGATATCAATTACATGGGGACAACGCCTGAAAAAAGCGGGGCTTTTATCGTCAGCGAATCGGCTAAGTGGGGCAAGGTGGTCAAGGACAATAACATCAAGCTGGATTGAGCAGTGCTGAAAAAGTGGTGACTAAATTGGCGAAAAAAATGGGGGGGGCGGTGGCCCCCGATACGAAAAAAATGGCGATCCAAGTTCCTCGAAAGCCACCACTTTATCGGCAAATTTCTGAAATTCTGTACCAAAAAATTCTGGGCGGTGAATACCCATTGGGTACAAACTTGCCCACCGAGGCTGAGCTTTGCCTTGAGTTTGGTGCCAGCCACCATACTGTGCGTGATGCACTGAAAATCCTCATTGAAAAGGGCATGATTTTGCGTCGCGCAGGAAGCGGATCGAGTGTGATTGCCCTGAAAGAGGCCACCGTATTTGCGCATGTTGCGGTCGACCTGAGTCAATTGGTGAGCTACCCCCATTCCGCCAAGCGCGTCAATCTGGCGGCCGAATTCATTTCCGCAAGCGCTGACGAGGCTCGACTGCTGCGATGCCCGCAGGGCACACCTTGGTATCGCATCAGCTCCATTCGCCATTCGGGTTCCAATCCCGAGCCAGTTTGCTGGACCTATTTTTACCTGCTTCCTCGTCACGCCCGTGTGGTCAAGAACAAGGACCACTTTGATGTTCCCGTCTTTGAGCAAGTCGAGCGTCTGAGCGGCGACAAAATTGCGCGAGTGAAGATAGACAGCACCGTCGGTCGTGTGCCTGCGAATATTACGAAGGCGCTGCTTGTTGCCGCAGACACGCCGGCACTGATTACGGTACGCCGCTACATGGATGTTGCCGATCAACCTATCCAGATGACGGTGAGTTATCACCCAGAGGGGCGTTTTGTCAGTAGCTGGGACTTCAGGCGTGAGATCCGGACCCAGTAAAGCTTCGAGTCTTCATCGGCACTGTGCTTTTTGAGTCGTCAGCTTTTTGCCCTGAGTGGCCAGCTTTGCCGTGCACTCGACAAGCTCTCAATGTCCAGACTAAATTCTTTGTTTTTTAAGTTTATCCGGATAATTTGAGATAAATTTAAAGCGAATTCATCTGCTATAAAACTTCATATGCTAGGATAAAAATATAAACATTCGGATATTTAAGGAGAAACGTTATGCGGTGCATTAAATATTTATTCGATCCCCTGAGTTTGCCGGCGTGGTCCTTTCGTACGACCCTTGCGGTACTCAGCTCTCTTGCCATGGGGACTCTCTCAGGATGGGCAATGGGCGAGACGGCACCGTACCCCAACAAAACGATTCGCCTAGTGGCACCTTGGCCTCCGGGCGGTGCCAACGACATCCTCGCGCGTGAAATTGCGGCAAGACTGGCCGCGTCAATGCAGCAGTCTGTGTTCGTTGAAAATCGCGGCGGTTCAAATGGCAGCATTGGTTCCGATGTGGTCGCCAAATCACCCGCCGACGGCTACACCCTGATGGTCCACTCGGTGACTTCACACGCCACCAATCCAGCAATCTATCCGAGTCTGCGATATGACACGGAAGGTGACTTTCAACTCGTTTCGCTGATCACGGCGATTCCCCAAATCATCGTTGCCCACCCGGACTTTCCCGTCAAAACCCTGAAGGATCTGGTGCAGGCGGCGAAGGCGCAGCCCGGAAGTATCAGCTATGCTTCTTACGGCAGCGGTAGCCCGGGTCATTTGGCTGGCGAATTGTTCAAGATGACGGCTAAGGTTGACCTGTCTCACGTTCCTTACAAAGGCGGTGGACCGGCATTGCTCGACACCATGGCTGGGCATGTGCCAATCTACTTCGCCAGCATCGCCACCGTCATGCAGCAGGTCAAAACTGGAAAACTCAAGGCCCTTGCCATGACCGGATCCAAGCGTTCGGCACTGCTACCCGAGGTTCCGACTGTGGACGAGGCTTTGGGTATCAAGGGCTATGAGCTCTCCGCGACGTATGCACTCTTTGTGCCTGCCAAGACCCCAAAAGCGATCGTCAGCAAACTCAATGCCGAGATGGGCAAAATTTTGAGCGCTCCAGACTTCAAACGCCGCCTTGAAACCGAAGGTGCGGATGGGACTCTGTTCACGACCCCTGAGCAAAGTACCGTATTCCTCAAGGCAGAGGTCTCAAAATTCGCTCGATTGGTGCGGGAATCAGGTGCCAAAGGAGACTAAGAAGTGAAAATAGCCAGTATTGAAGCTATCGCTGTTGACCTGCCAATGATCCGGCCTAT
>CANFXC010000136.1 GCA_947450765.1 Comamonadaceae bacterium
CACCAAGGTGTGCACACCCTGCTCTGTGCGCAGGGCAATCAAGTCTTGCTGATTGAACAGCGCCGGGCGCGGGCCCACAAAGCTCATGTCCCCCGCCAGAATGCTCCACAGCTGCGGCAATTCGTCTAAGCTGCTCCTGCGCAGAAAGGAACCGATGGGCGTCAGGTGTGAACGGGCATCAGCCAGCAGATGAGTAGCCACCGCCGGTGTGCCCACCCGCATGCTGCGGAACTTCGGCATTTTGAAGATCACATTGTTCCGGCCAACGCGGTCCGACCAATACAAGGCGGGCCCTTTGGACGTCAAGCGGACGGCTATCGCCACCAGCAACACCGGTAGCAGCAAAACGAAGCCAGCGAATAAGCCAAGAATTAAGTCAAAAAATCGTTTCATACGTCATTGCGAGCGAAGCGCGGCAATCCATCCCCCGCCCCCATCGCCCGCCGCAACCCCTCTTCCACAGACACAGGCGGCACCCAACCCAACAAACTCCGCGCCTTAGAAATATCAACCTGCAAATTACCGCATAAGCGCTGCACCGCATCACCCTTGCCCAGCAACGAAGCCCCCGCCTGCAAAGCCCACACCGGCACTGGCAGCAAACGCGCTGGCACCCCGGCGGCTTGCGCCATGCCGCGCACCAGCTCGGTAGTGGACAGATCTTGCCCATCACTCACCAAAAAAGTCTGGTTGGCCGCTTGGGGGTGGGTGATGCAGGTGACGATAAAATCCACCAGGTTGTCCAGCGCCACCAAGCTGCGCTGGTTGTGTACCGCACCCAACGGCAAAGGCCAGCCGCGCTGCACGGCGCGCATGAGGGCGGCAAAGTTGGCCTTGACGCCGGGGCCATACACCAGCGGTGGCCGAATGATTACGACCTCCATGCCCGTCTCGACAGCAATCTGGCGTAAGCCGTGCTCGGCTTCATGCTTACTCTGCCCATAGGCGTCTTGCGGCTTGGCGGTATCGGCTTCATTGAACGCTCGCCCAAGCAGCGTGCTCTCGCCATTGACCTTGATTGAGCTGACAAACACAAAGCGCTTGACCCCTGCGGCTGCCGCTTGGCGGGCCAGGTTCAAAGTGCCGTAAACATTGACGGCGCGAAAAGCCCTTAGCGGGTCGTCTTCGGTGTCGTGCATGACGTGGACACGGGCGGCGAGGTGAACCGCAGTGCCAACACCCTGCAAAACCGCAGACCAACCCGTGTCAGCGTTAATGCCCCCCACGACCACGCTCTCAAAATCGCCCGCACGGTTGGACATAGAGCGCAGAGCAGTACGCACTGAGAAACGGCGCATCGACAAAGCAGCACACAGCGATTTGCCAACGAATCCACCGGCCCCCGTAACTAGGCAAATCATGCGGGCCCAATCACTTTACGCCACTGCAACCGCCAGTACACAGGTGATAAAAAGAAACGCAGCATGCTGGCAAGGTGCCAGCGCAAATATTTGAGTTCGCGATGGCTGCTGCGCTGCGCGTGATGAACCACGGCGGCTTGCGGACACACGACAGATTTGTAACCAGACAACATCAACCGCCCACAAAGGTCCACGTCTTCGTAGTAAAGAAAGTACCGCTGATCAAACCCTCCGATTTTCCGGAAAACCTGCGACGAAAATATCATGCACATGCCACCAACCCAATCCGGAAAGATGGGAATATCTGCCACACGGTAGTCTGATCCCTGGCACTTTCCGAACACTTTACAAAGTATTTTCAATGGACTGGGAAAACGACGTGCACTGTCTTCAAAACCACCATCAACCCCACGCACGACCGGCGCAACGACACCAAACGATGAATCAGAAAAACACGCAAGCAGTCCCGGAAAGGGATTGCTGCTCAAACGGATATCGGGATTAATGACGCAAAAATACTGGCCACTGGCATGTCCAAAAGCCTGATTGTGATTAGCGCCAAAACCTTTTGGAACCAGATTCTGAATTAATCGAACGGGGAACGGATAGTCGACACAATTGAAGTGATGTGCTTCAGGGACATTCAGGGTAAGCAACACCTCGAGGTCGTCAATGTCAACCGACGCTAAATCCTGCAACAAATTGGCAACAAGATGCCACTGCCCATGACTCACAACCGAGAGGGTAACAGACACTTTCCTCGTAGACATCATATATTTACCGTTTCCTGAATCCGTGACTTCATAGTCAAAAAAGTCGTTAATATTTATATAAATCAACGACTTAGGGAAGGTCTGCAGAACCCCCGCGTCAGCGGAAGTTGAGATTCAAAAGTTCATTCAATGAAACACGAAGCGCGGTTTCGCCGAAATTCAGAGCATTCGGGCTGTATGGCAGGGCCTTTTCAGGCCTCTGGCGGGCATTTCCCAGCTGTGCAGATGCACTCATCCCCACGCACCCAGCAAATGTCTTCGGGCCATCCACACATTGCTCAGCGCAAATAGCGTCATCAGTTGCGCCGTGTTTTTGGCCAGCCCTTTGTAGCGAACCTTGGTGAAGCCGAACTGGCACTTGATCACCCGGAACGGGTGCTCGACCTTCGCGCGAACGCTGGCTTTGAGTTGCTCGGCTTTGTCCTGCAAGCTGCCCCAAGGCGAGTTCTTATTCAGTGCCCTGCGTTTGCCCGGTCGCATGGCGACATGCCAATTAACACCCGTGGCTTCAGGCCGCTTGACCGAGCCTTGGTAACCGGCATCCGCAAACACCACAACTTCCTCACCGTGCAGCAGCCCGTGTCCTTGCGTCACGTCGTTGACATTGGCCGCTGTGCCGATGACGGTGTGTACCAAGCCAGAATCCGCGTCAACGCCAATGTGTGCCTTCATACCGAAGTGCCACTGGTTGCCCTTCTTGGTTTGGTGCATTTCCGGATCACGCTCACCTGTGCTGTTCTTGGTCGAGCTAGGCGCTGCAATCAGCGTGGCATCAACGAACGTGCCGGTCTTGAGCATCAGGCCTTTGGCGATCAAGGTGGCGTTGATCGTGGCCAGCAATTGAATGCTCAAGTTGTGCTCTTCAAGCAGGTGACGAAAGCGCAGGATGGTGGTCTCGTCAGGCATTCGGGCCATGCCTGCATCGAGGCGGGCGAACTCGCAGTAAAGCGGCGTGTCGTGCAAGGCCTCTTCAATCGCCGGATCAGACAAACCGAACCACTGCTGCAAGAAGTGGATGCGCAGCATCGTCTCGACTGCAAAGGTCGGGCGGCCGCCTTTTGCGCCCGTGCCCGTCGGCGCGAAAGGGTGGATCAAACCCACCAGTTCCCGCCACGGAACAACAAGGCTCATCTCATCGAGAAACACACGCTTGCGCGTGCGCTTGGTGACAAGCTCGAATCCACTGCTGGCAAGGCTGATTTGTTTCATCTTCGTTCAACGTCTTTCAGGCCGGTATCGTTGTCAGGGTTTTGCAGAGGTTCCTTAGCTGGATCTGAAAGGATGCAAAGCTCAAAAGCAGAAAGATCCTCACTATCCTGCCATCACCACTCATGATATCTCGACATTATAAAAATGTATTTGTGAGAGTACGCCCCGCACCATAGGATCAGCGCTCGTTCTTTCTTCCGTTTCCAAGACAAGGAGTTGGCGATGCGAAACATCAAGATTTGTCTGACATTCATGGCATTGGGGTTGATGCAGCCAGCCTCAGCGCAAGGTGGCAACGGCACCTATCCCAACCGACCACTGACTGTCGTCGTCCCCATGTCGGCTGGCGGCACGTCTGA
>CANFXC010000137.1 GCA_947450765.1 Comamonadaceae bacterium
GCGATCACCACGCCGGGCGTTGGTACCATCACCGCGGTGCCCTTTTCCTGGCTCATGCTGAAGCCCAAGCTACCGAGCAATTGCACGCCGTCGTTGATGGCGCAGATGGGCTTGCAATGTTTGTAGGCTTCCAGAACGAAGTGCACCGCCGAGCCGAGCCGGCACAACTCATCAGCACTGGCGACACCGCCGGGCAGTAAGACCGCGTCAAACATCACTGACCAGGTGTTGCTGAAGCTGAAGTCCACAGCCACCGTTCGCCCACTCGCGGTGCCAATATGCCCAAGCTGCGGCGCAACAACTTTGCACTGGACGCCGGCGTCGGTCAGCTCTTGCATCACGCGCCTGACCGAGATCATGTCCATGCCATTGGCTGCCAGCACGGCCACTTTGCGGGTGCTGATGTCGGGCCGGTATCGGCCGACCATGCTCAGCGAAGGCGCTTCTTGTAACGGGCTCTCCATACTCTGCAACTGGTGTTGCCGGTAACCCAGCCGACCGGCCGCTGCGGCAGGGTCTGGGAGATCGATGCCGAGTTGCGCTGCGACACGGGTTGCCAGTTTCATGTCCACATGCGCAAGGTTGTCCACTGCACGCTGCCGTATTTCCTTGGTTTTGACGTTCGACAGTTCAAAGCGGAAGGCCGCAACAATGTGGTCTTTTTCAGGCTGGCTCTGGCTTTTCCAGAACAGGGTGGCTTGGGAGAAATGATCGTTAAAGGCTTCATTATGCTGGCGCGATTTGAGCGATGCCAGTGACTCAGGGGCAGAGTGAAACCCCTGTGCAGCCCCGTCTACTCGAAACTCCGCACCTGTCGCCAACGTGTTGGGCTCATACGCTACGCGTTCATGTCGTGTGCTCGCTTGCTGCATGCCATCGCGATGAAAATGACGCATGGGGCAAGCCGGCCGGTTGATCGGTAGCGCCTGAAAATTAGGACTACCCATCCGCGACAACTGACTGTCGGTGTATGAGAACAAACGCCCCTGCAACAAGGGGTCGTTGCTGAAATCAATGCCCGGCACCAAATGGCCGGGGTTGAAAGCCACTTGCTCCGTCTCCGCAAAGAAGTTGTCGGGATTGCGGTTCAGCACCATGCGCCCGATGGGCAATACCGGCACCAATTCCTCGGGAATCAGTTTGGTGGCGTCAAGCAAGTCGAAGCCTAGCTCAGCTTCATGGCCCATTTCCACCAATTGCACACCCAACTCCCACTCTGGAAAGTGGCCGCTCTCAATGGCGTCCCATAAATCACGACGGTGAAAGTCGGGGTCTTGACCAGCCATTTTTTGCGCTTCGTCCCAGGCCATGCCATGCAGGCCCAGCTTGGGCTTCCAGTGAAACTTCACAAACCAAGATTGACCGTGCGGATTGACCAGCCGGAAGGTGTGTACGCCAAAGCCCTCCATCATGCGGTAGCTGCGCGGAATGGCACGGTCTGACATCAACCACATCAGCATGTGGGTGGACTCCGGCATCAGCGAGACAAAATCCCAAAAAGTGTCGTGTGCCGACGAGGCCTGCGGCATCTCGTGATGGGGCTCTGGCTTGAGTGCGTGCACCAGGTCTGGAAACTTGATAGCGTCTTGGATGAAGTACACCGGCATGTTGTTACCGACCAAGTCGTAGTTGCCTTGCTGCGTGTAGAACTTGACGGCGAAGCCGCGCACATCGCGTACCGTGTCGGCTGAGCCACGCGAACCGATGGCAGTTGAAAATCGCACAAAAACAGGCGTTTCAACCGAAGGATCCTGCAAAAAACCGGCACTGGTGTATTGCGACAGTGGCTTGTACAGTTTGAAATAGCCATGCGCTGCAGCGCCTCGCGCGTGAACCACCCGCTCGGGAATTCGCTCATGGTCAAAGTGCATGAGTTTTTCGCGGAGGACGAAGTCCTCCATCAGCGTGGGTCCGCGTGTTCCGGCCTTCAGCGAATGGTGGTTGTCTGAAATCTGCACGCCTTGCGACGTCGTCAAGGTGCTGCTGTTGTCAAACTTGACGACTTCAGGCGAAGATTTATTGGCGCTGGCTTTACGCCTGTAAAGGGGCATCTGGATTCCTGTGCATCATGAACAGAGTTTCAGAAATCCCAACAAAGAAATCCCAAAAACCGATGCTTGACGATAGGCGATTCTTTGTCTCGCGCAGAGCGTCGGTCAACGCCACTCGCTGTCAGTCAAGTCTTCGCCGGGTGTCGGACAGATCCGACCACGGGATGGATTCATCGCTCACACAGACGATTCGCAGCGCAGGCTAACTTCAAATCACTTTATTAATTTTGAAGACTTCATCATGAGCCTTGATCTCGACAGCAGCCATCAACCCGACGGTACGCATCAAAGCAAAGTCAGCCATCGACCGTTAAATGAAGACGTGTTGCAATCAGCGGTTGAGGTTGCCCAAGGGGAAATTTTGCTCGCAGACGACGCATTGCAAGGTCATCAGCCGGAGCATCATCAAGCGGTCGGTCACCGCAAGCACACTGACTTTAGGATGTTGCAAGGCCTTGAGGACAAGGCTACCCGCTTCGTGCTGCTACAGCCGATGAAGGCGACGATGCTGGCGGCGGGTGCCGGCGCCATGATGGCATTGCTGCTGGAACAAAGCCTCAAGCGATGGATTCGAACGCTGCGCTGAAAGCCACCTGAAGGCGGCGACAACTGTGCTGGCGTGAGAACTTACTTGACCAGTAAAACTGGAATGTTGGCCTCAGCCAGAACGCGTTGGGCGACGCTGCCCATGACAGCACGACCAATCAAACCATGGCCGTGCGTGCCCATGACGATCATGTGAGCTTTTTCCTTGGTGGCCGCTTTGAGAATTTCAGTCGCTGCTGAACCAGTCACCCAACTCGTGCGAAAGTTCAATTTGTGCTTGGTTAAAAAACGCTCAATCGACTTCAGCACTTTGGTGGCTTCATCGTTGTGGTATTCACGGACCGTGGTTGCGCCGACCATGCGCTGAACCCGGTGGGGAATCGCCACCTGCACATTCAACACGATCAACTCATCTTCAGGGCCGCACATATTTTCATGGGTGACGAGAAAGGCGAGGGCCTTTTTGGTGAATTCGCTGCCGTCAGCTGGAAAAAGTATTTTCATTTTTTGTCTTCCTTGTTGTTCAAAATCAGGTCTTACGCCGAAGCGACTTTGTTCTCGCTGTGGCGAATCACCAAAACCGGTACGGGTGCAAGTCGAATGATCTGTTCAGCGCCGCTTCCCAGCATCATCCTGCCTAAACCTCGCCGGCCGTGCGTTCCAACCACAATCAAATCGGCCTTGAAACGCGTTGCCGCATCAGCCACGACTTCAGCCAAGCGCTCGCCAAAATTGTCAAACAGCTCGGTGTCCGTTTTCACGCCTGCAGCCTTCGCCACTTCCAACGCATCCTCCAGAATCTTGCTGCCGCTTTGACGCATGATTTCAATCACTTCACCAGAGTAAGCGCCATACGGATCCGCAGCCAGTGGCGTCATGCCCTCCACCACGTGAACGAGGTGCACTTGCCCCCCCGAGTCGCGGGCTACTTGCAAAGCAGCAATCATGGCTTTCGTCGCTGTTTCACTGCCATCCACCGGCACCAAGATACGTTGATACATATGGTCTCCTTTTTAATCTGGATCTCAGTATTGACCTCTGCCCCGAAATCATCCTTGATCTGTATCAACAAGGCAGAGGAAATTACTTA
>CANFXC010000138.1 GCA_947450765.1 Comamonadaceae bacterium
GCCAGCGCTGCGCGGCGCATGCATTTTATGAATCTCTCGGGTTTGACCAGCACGGCCTGAGTTTTGTGATTGAGCCTTGATATGACTATGAATTTATCGCCTTCTTTTCTGGCGCCTCCAGCGCCCTTGCTGCAGGTTCGCGGCCTGGGAAAAAACTACGGCGACCGCGTGGCGCTGCAAGACGTGTCCTTTGACCTGTGGCCCGGCGAAGTGCTGGCGGTGGTGGGTGAGTCTGGCTCTGGCAAGTCGACCTTGCTCAACGCGATTGCGGCGCGCAGCCAGCCCGATGCCGGCAGTGTGCATTTCATGACGCGTCATGAAGGGCTGCAAGACGTCTTCGCCATGACCGAAGCCCAGCAGCGTTTGCTGGCGCGCACGGACTGGGGCTTTGTGCACCAAAACGCCGCTGATGGTTTGCGCATGGACGTCTCGGCCGGTGCCAATGTCGGTGAGCGTTTGATGGGGCAGGGTGAGCGTCACTACGGCCGGCTGCGCAGCATTGCCGCTGAATGGCTGGAACGTGTGGAAATTGATGTGGCGCGTATCGATGACGCACCGCGCACCTTCTCGGGCGGCATGCGGCAGCGCCTGCAAATCGCCCGCAACTTGGTGACGCAACCACGCTTGGTGTTCATGGATGAGCCGACATCGGGGTTGGATGTCTCGGTGCAAGCGCGGCTCTTGGACATGCTGCGCCAACTCACCCGCAAGATGCAACTGGCGGCCATCGTGGTCACGCACGATCTTGCAGTGGCCCGTCTGCTGGCGCACCGCATGATCGTCATGCAGCGCGGCCGTGTCGTTGAAGTCGGCCTGACCGATCAGGTGCTCGACGATCCACAACACGCTTACACCCAACTTCTCGTTTCTTCGGTACTCCAACCATGACCCACCCTTTGCTTCACATTCAAGGGGTGGCCAAGCGCTTCACCCTGCACCATCAAAACGGCGTCGAGCTGGCGGTTCTTGGCGAGGCCAACCTCAGCGTTCACCCCGGCGAATGCATCGTGCTGGACGGACCTTCCGGCATGGGCAAGAGCACCTTGCTGAAAATGATTTATGCCAACTACCGGACCACCTCCGGTAACATCCGCATCCATTTACCCGGCCAGCTGCCGATCGAAGTGACCACCGCCTCACCGCATGAGCTGGTGCGCTTGCGCAAAGACTCGATTGGTTATGTCAGCCAGTTCTTGCGTGTCATTCCACGGGTGCCGGCACTGGACGTGGTGGCCGAACCCTTGCTCGAAGACGCTGGCGATGCGCCTGAGACGCTGTCTGCTGCACGTGCCGAGGCCAGTCGCTGGCTGACACGCCTGCGTATTCCTGAGCGTATGTGGCATTTGCCGCCCGCGACGTTTTCAGGCGGTGAGCAGCAGCGTATCAACATCGCTCGCAACATGATCAAGCCGCGTCCGCTGTTGCTGCTGGACGAACCAACAGCTTCTCTGGATGCCGAGAACGCGCAGACCGTCATCGAGTTGATCCGCGAAGCCAGTGCGCGCGGCGCAGCCATCGTCGGTATTTTCCACGACGCCCATGTCGGTGACGCCGTGGCGACCCGCCGCATCAATGTGGCTGATTTCAGGAATGTTGGGGTTAATGCATGAATGCTTCAGTGATTTTTAAAAACGCCAAGATGGTGTTGCCGGGTGAAGTCGTGCACGGCAGTTTGTTTGCAGAAAATGGCCGTATCAGTGCTGTCGCTGGTGACACATCAACCGTGGCTGCGGTGGACTTGGATGGCGATTATTTGTTGCCGGGTCTGGTGGAAATGCATACCGACAATTTTGAGCGCCACCTGATGCCCCGGCCTAAGGTTCATTGGGCTGAGTTGCCAGCCTTGCTGGCGCATGACGCAGAGATTGCTGCTGCTGGCATCACGACTGTTTTTGATGCGTTGGGCGTGGGTGATGCTGACCCTGAAAGCCTGCGCGGTAATGCCTGGAACGACGTGCTGGCCACCATTGACAACTGCACCCAACAAGGCTTGCTGCGCGCCGACCACCACCTGCACGTGCGCTGTGAATTGCCGGCCCCCAACACCATCGACTTGTTTGAGCCTTTTCAGGGTCATCCGCGTCTGTCGCTGATCTCGCTGATGGACCACACACCGGGTCAGCGGCAATGGGAAAACATTGAACAGGCGCGAATTTACTACACCGGTAAGAAGGGCTGGAGCCAGCAGAAGTTTGAGCAACAGGTGGTGCTGGCGAGCCAGCTACAGGCTGAATATTCGGAGCCGCACCGGCAGTATTTTGTGGACTACAGCCGCACCCACGGCATTGCGTTGGCCAGTCATGACGACACCACGGCCGCGCATGTGCAGCAAGCGCATGCCGAAGGCGCCAGCATGTCGGAGTTTCCGACCACCGTGGTGGCAGCCCGTGAAGCCCACAAACACGGCTTGCGCAATGTCATGGGTGGACCGAATGTGGTGCGCGGTGGCTCGCATTCGGGCAATGTGGCGGCGGTTGAACTGGCCCGGTTGGGCTTGCTTGACATCCTGTCTTCGGACTACGTGCCGGGCAGCCTGCTGTCGGCGGTGATGTGCTTGGTCGAGCAGGGCGTGATGACTTGGCCTCAAGCGGTGGCGACTGTGACCTCAACACCTGCGCGTGCCACCGGTCTGAGCGACCGCGGTGCCATCGAAGCCGGTCTGCGCGCTGATTTGATCCAGGTCCACATCGCTGAGCTGCCGAATGGGCACCGTCACGCGGTGGTCCGTGCTGTCTGGCGGGAAGGTCGCCGTGTGCTTTGAGGGGGTGAACAGGCCCCTGTCACAGAAGCTTCTTTTATCTTTCATGAAACCGTCATGGCCAGCCTTGAAACTTGAGCTGTCTAGACAACTTACAAGGAGTCCCTGATGGACACAGCACTTCGAATTCACAAGCTCAACAAATATTTCGCCAGCAAGCAAGCCCTGTGCGACATCAATATCTCCGTGAAAAAAGGCGAGATGGTGGCTTTGATCGGTGCGTCTGGCTCTGGCAAGTCAACCTTGCTGCGGCACATGTCCGGCTTGATCACGGCCGATGGCCGGACTGACTCGCTGATCGAAATTGATGGACGCCGTGTACAGCAGGGCGGCCGGATAAACCACGACATTCGCCGTGTGCGATCTCAAGTTGGCTTTGTCTTTCAGCAGTTTAATTTGGTGGACCGACTGCCGGTTTTGGTGAACGTGTTGGTTGGACTGTTGCACCGCATGCCTTGGTGGCGCAGTCTGTTTCGAATTTTCAATGCGCAAGAGCGAGCTCAAGCCCTTGACGCACTGGCTCGCGTTGGCATTGCGGATTGTCACGCCCAGCGAGCATCGACTTTGTCGGGCGGTCAACAGCAGCGCGCAGCGATTGCTCGTGCACTTGTGCAAGGTGCCAAGGTGGTGCTGGCGGACGAACCGATAGCCTCACTGGACCCGGAGTCTTCGCGCAACGTGATGGAAATTTTGGCGCGTATCAACCGCGAGGACGGCTGCACCGTGATCGTCTCTTTGCATCAGGTTGACATGGCGCTGAAATATTGCCCACGGGTGGTCGCGTTGCACCAAGGCCGCGTGGTCTTTGACGGGCCGTCAAAGCTCTTAACACCGCAACTTCTGCGCGAGTTGTATGGCGTGCATGTGGATGAAATTCTGGCTGATTCCACACGCCTTCATGCGGCGCAAGTGCCGTCGCTTGCAACTCC
>CANFXC010000139.1 GCA_947450765.1 Comamonadaceae bacterium
AACGATCGGGTGCGAGACCTTCATCATGGTCGCCTTGACGTGCAGCGACAGCATCACGCCCGTCTTGCGGGCGTCTTCCATCTGGTCTTCATAGAACTCGCACAAAGCTTTCTTGCTCATGAACATGCTATCAATGATCTCGCCAGCCAGCAGCGACACCTTTGGTTTGAGCACAATGGTTTTGCCGCTCTTGGTCAGCAGTTCCATCTTCACGTCACGCGCTTTGTCCAGCGTCAGCGACTTTTCACCGTGGTAGAAGTCACCGTGGTTCATGGTCGCCACGTGGGTCTGCGAAGCCATGCTCCATTTGGCCATGCTATGCGGGTGCTTGCGGGCGAAGTTCTTGACGGCCAGCGGTGCGCGGCGGTCAGAATTGCCTTCGCGCAGCACCGGGTTGACGGCGCTGCCCAGGCACTTGGAGTAGCGCGTCAGGATGGCTTTGTCTTCAGGGGTTTGCGGGTCTTCAGGCAAGTCAGGGATCTTGTAGCCCTTGCCCTGCAACTCTTTGATCGCGTCGTTGAGCTGGTGCACCGAAGCGCTGATGTTGGGCAGCTTGATGATGTTGGTATCAGGCAGCAAGGTCATGCGACCAAGTTCAGCCAGGTTGTCTGGGAGTTTCTGGTCGTCGGTCAAAAACTCAGAGAACTCACCCAAAATGCGGGCCGCCACAGAAATGTCGCGCTCGACCACATTGATGCCAGCCGGGGCCGCAAACGTGCGAACAATAGGCAGAAATGAACACGTCGCCAGCAGCGGCGCTTCGTCTGTCAATGTGTAAATAATTTTTGATTTTTCTGCAGCCATGATGTCCTTTACCTTTGATCAGATGGGTGGGATGCGGGGTAAAACCCACAGCCTTCGATCATAGGCCAGACTTTTGCACTTTTCTTGGCAAGGTGAATGCTGACGGCCTGCTAGGGATGCACCCAGGAGAGGCCCGTCATGGCGAGCGTAGCGCGGCCATCCATCTTGAAGGTGCGCGGTGACCTACAGGAGAAACCGCACAGCCACTGAAAAGCTGAAAAACGCCAGCACGGTGGACAGCATGATGATGCGGGCGATGCGGCCGTTGTCTGCGCCGAAGCGTTCGGCCAGCAGCGACACATTGCTGGCGCTGGGCAGTGCGGCTACCAGCACCAGCACTGTCAGAGCGAAGCGGTCTAGCGGCAGGCCGAGCTGAATCGCCATCAGCCCCATCAGGCCGACCAACAGCGGGTGCACCACCAACTTGATCAAGACCACCGGCATGTAGTCGCGCGGGTGGGCGGGCGTGGTGGTGTTCATTTGAGCGCGGGCCAAGACCGCGCCGATGGTGAACAGCGCCACCGGCGAAGCCGCGTCGGCCAGCAAACCGACGGTGGCGGCCACCGGGGTGGGCAGGGAGAAACTCAGCGCAGACGCCAGCCCGCCCAGGCCAATCGCCCACGGCATCGGGTTCACCAACACGCCTTTGAGCGCCCGCCTGAAAGCCCGCGCTGCGCCGTGTTCATCTGCACCGTCTAACCTGGACAGCGCAATGCACAGCGACGAAGTGATGATCAAATCCACAGCGATCGCCGCAATCGCCGGGCCGGCAGCCGCAGCGCCCAGCAGCGCCACCAACAGCGGCACGCCCATGAAACCGGTGTTCGGAAAAGCCGCCACCAGCGCGCCAAAAGAAGCGTCGTTCCAGCCGATGCGCGGGCTGCGGCTGACCGCAATCGTGAAGCCGACCATGATCAGCGCGCAGAGCAAATACACGCCGATCAAACTGCCATCGAGCAGCTGCCCGATCGGTGTGCTGGCGCCAAACCGGAACAACATACAAGGCAGCGCAAAGTACAGCACAAAAGCGTTCAGCCCGGGGATGGCCGCTTGCGGCAGCCAAGCCCGGCGGGCCGCCACATAGCCGCACAAAACCAGGGCAAAAAACGGAAAGGTAATGAGGAGGATGCTGAGCACAGGCGGTATTGTCACTTGTCGGCACTGGGCGCAGACGACTCGCTATGATGACCGGCTGCCCAGCGCACGGAATTGTCTTTCCCCACAGCCCTCACTCATGTCGACCCCACCCCCTTCAGGCACCACGTCAGGCACGCCCTCCATTGCCGGCTTGAACCTCGCGCAGCAAGAAGCCGTCAACTACATGCACGGACCTTGTCTTGTGCTGGCGGGCGCTGGCTCCGGCAAAACACGGGTCATCACGCACAAGATCGGGCGCTTGATTCAGGCCGGCCTGAAGCCCGAGCAAATTGCCGCCATCACCTTCACCAACAAAGCCGCTGCTGAAATGCGCGAGCGCGCCAAGAGCTTGATTGGTAAAAGCGCACGCGGCGTGTTGATCTGCACCTTTCATGCGCTTGGCGTGCGCATGTTGCGCCAAGACGGCGGCGTGCTCGGCCTCAAACCCCAGTTCAGTATTTTGGACAGTGACGACGTCACCAGCATCTTGAAAGACGCTGGCGGCTCGACCGACTCGGCCACCGCGCGGCAATGGCAGTGGACCATCAGCGCCTGGAAAAACAGCGGCCTCAATGCAGAGCAAGCCGAAGCGCAAGCCGCCAACGACGAAGAGCGCGTGCTGGCCCGCATCATGGCGCGCTACGAAGAGCGCCTGACGGCCTACCAAAGCGTCGACTTTGACGACCTGATCGGTCTGCCGCTGAAATTGCTCAAAGAGCACGACGAGGTTCGGGACAAATGGCAGGCCGCGCTCGGCCATGTGCTGGTCGACGAATACCAAGACACCAACGCCACGCAATACGAGGTGTTGAAGCTGCTGGTCGGCGAACGCGGCCGCTTCACGGCGGTGGGCGACGACGACCAATCCATCTACGGCTGGCGCGGCGCCACGCTCGACAACCTCAAACGCTTACCGATCGACTACCCCACGCTCAAGGTCGTCAAGCTAGAGCAAAACTACCGCTCCACCAGCGCCATCTTGCGTGCCGCCAACAACGTCATTGGCCCGAACCCGAAGCTCTACCCGAAGACACTGTTCAGCGAACTCGGTGAAGGCGAGCCGGTGCGCGTGATCGACTGCGACGGGGAAGAACACGAAGCCGACCGCGTTGTCGCCCGCATCCAAAGCTTGCGCGCCGGTGGTGAGCTGCAAGCGGTCGGCAGCCAGTACAAAGACTGGAAAGACTTCAGCGTGTTGTACCGCGCCAACCACCAGGCCAAGGTTTTTGAAAAAGCGTTCAGGCGCGCGCAGATTCCCTACAAAGTTTCGGGTGGCCAAAGCTTTTTTGACCGCGCTGAAATCAAAGACCTGTGCGGCTGGCTGCGCCTGCTGACCAACAACGACGACGACCCGGCTTTCATGCGCGCCGTGACCACGCCCAAACGGGGCATCGGCCATGTCACCCTGCAAGCCCTTGGCAACTTTGGCAGCCTGTACAAGCTGAGCCTGTTTGAATCCTTGTTCAGCAACTCGCTAGAAACCGTGCTACCAGCCAAAGCAGTCGGTTCGCTGCAAGAGTTTGGCCGCTACATGAACGACCTAGAGCACCGCGCCAAACACACCGTAGGCGCGCAAGACGCACGCGTGTTTTTGAACGACTGGCTGAAAGACATCGACTACGAAAAACATTTGTACGACGCCGAAGACAGCGAGAAAGTCGCCGCTGCGCGTTGGACCAATGTGATGGATTTTTGCGACTGGATGGCGCAGCGCTGC
>CANFXC010000140.1 GCA_947450765.1 Comamonadaceae bacterium
GAGACTTTTCTGCAATTGGACATTCCCGGGACCAAAGTGGTTTGTGGTGTGGGACCACTCGAAGCCTCACTCAAAGCGCGTTATCCGCAAGTGCGCTGGCTCGGTTTGCTGGCCCGCGAAGAATTGGCCAAGGTGTATGCCTCTGCCGATGTGTTTGTGTTTCCGAGCAAGTCAGAAACCTTTGGGCTGGTCATGCTCGAAGCCATGGCTTGCGGCACGCCTGTTGCGGCCTACCCGGTGGATGGACCGCTGGAAGTGCTGAATACGCCCGACGGTCACAAGGGCGGTGTCCTGCATGAGAACCTGAGGCAGGCCTTTGCTGCTGCACTAGAAGTTGACCGCGCCCATGCCCGGGCACGCGCGCTGGAGTTCAGCTGGCGACAGGCCGGGAAAATGTTCCAAGACAACTTGGTCGCAGCCAGGCCTGTCAGCAAGTTTCCGCGTGAGTTGGATGTGCTGACGTCTGCTTAGTCCCTTTAATCGGCTTGCCCTCTCAGCCTGCGGGCCAACCGGGTAGGGCTGACAGTGCGTTCATCAACACGGCACCGGCGTCGTCAAGGGTGGTGTCGTTCAACACATTCATGCAATGACAAGTCGGCGGTACGCTGTAGGCGACGGCTCGCTGTACGCGCGCCTCAACTGCCTCAGGCGTTTCGCGTTGACGTGCCAGCAGGCGGGTGCGAAGAATATCAGCGCTGGCGCTGATATGCAAAACGTTCAAACCCTCGAACTGGCGCAGCGCTTCGGGTAGGTAAGCGCGTGAGCCGTTCACTAGCAACCATTGCTGCTGTCGAAGAGGCGCCAACTCGCCATGGCGCACGCCGTACTGTCTGCCGTTGGCAAGCCAGTGCATGGCAAAAGACTTTTCCTTTTGCAGGCGCTCAAAGGTGGCGCTGTCTACGCTCTCGTGTTGCTCGCCCAGCGCTTGCAGTGGCCGGTCAATGGTGCGCTTGGAAAAGCGGATGGGCGACTGTGGTGGTAGTTTGGATTTGAGCCAGTCGAGTAGGCTGTCTTTGCCTGCACCTGACGGGCCCATCACATAAATCAGGCGATGGTTCATGCGGAAAACCTGAAGTGCTCTAGCAACACGAAGTCTGCACCCTGCGTCGGTTCTGCGAACAGCGCCAGTGATTCAAAGTTGCAGGGTGGCAAGTTAGCGAACCAGTCTTGCGCGGCCTGTTGCAGGTTTTGTACTTGCTGTGAGTTCATGTGTTTGAGTGAGCCTGTCAGCGAGCAATGCAGTTGATATTCATCGAGTACGAAGGGATAGCCCCAGCGTTTCAGCAGTGCATCTTGCGCGGGTGTCAGCTGTGCTTGGCGCCGGCGTTGCAACTCAGTTGCTGAAAGCGGTGCAGCCAAGGGCTGCAGTTCCATGACGCATCTGGCGGCCACGGCGTCGGCTGCTGCGCTGCGGGTCTGCGGCACGATCGCTAGAAAATCATCGAGCAGCGCGACCTTGAGCGTCGGCATTACAAAGGTGCTGGCGCTTGCTGCAATCGTTTGGAGTGCTTCTCGCAGCTGAGCCACATCTGCGCCATGAGCCAAGGTGAAGGGGGCCTTCAGCGTCGCGTGCCAGCCGTAACGGCGCGGCGCCGCAGTCACTTGACAAAACGCCTCGTCGCTGATGCCGTTGATCGCAGGCATGGGCTTGAGCGCACTGCCTGCAGCGCAGCGTCCCAGCCACTGACTGCCGGCTTGCCACCACGGGCTGTCCGGCGGTGGTGCGAAGTAAATCGCATATCGGTAGGGCGTGAGCGGGGCGTTAGTCATCATGGCGAATGGTTAATTTGACGCGGTCACCTGCAAACCAGGTCGTTGCAAATTCAATCGGAGTGCCAGCGCTGTCGACGTTGACGCTGGTCACTTCCAGCACTGGCCTGCTCACGGGTTGACGCAAGTGCGCAGCGATCGCCGCAGTTGAGATCTGGGCTGTGATGCGGCTTTCTTGTCGGGTGTAGTCGGTCAGTCCGCAGGCTGCAAAGGCTGCGGTGATAGAGCCTGTTTCCGCGATCAAGGCATCCAATCCGTTGAAGCGTGGCAGCGGGAAATAGCGTTCACTGACATGCAGAATTTGGCCTTCGGCTTCACCCAGCACGTTCAAACACAACAGCTTGCTGCGCGCAGGCAAGGCCAAGGCTTTGGCCTGCGCACTGTTCGCCCGGACGGTGCTGGCCTCTAGCACTTGCAGCCCTCCGCGCAAACCGGCTTGAACCAAGCTGTGCCGGTGTCGCGTGCGTTTACCCAACATCAGTTCGACTGCGAAGTCTTCCACGTAGGTGCCACTGCCTTGGGTCACGCGCACCAAGCCTTGGCTCGACAAACTCGCCAGTGACTTTCGAATGGTGTGCCGGTTCACGCCAAATTGTTCGGCCAGCGCATGCTCTGACGGCAAGCGTTCACCGGGCGGGTAAGTGCCCCGACTGATGGCCTCGGAAATCTGCGCTGCAATGCGGTGCCAAAAACTGTCCCGGGCTGGCCGCTCAAGGCTGGTTGCAGATGGAGTCAGTGTTGTCATGAAACCTACTTATGTGATCGTTAAGCTGGGGGCAGTGCATTTATTTGTCTATACAACTTGAGGGTATCACCAGAATGTTTCATGCATTTGACAATCACGATCCAGCACCACCGATGGTGCGTGCTGACTGGATGGCTTTGTTGTCACGAGCGCCGTTGGACTTGCTGGAGTCGGCAGTTGGCGCGCATTGGCCGGTTAAGCCACACTGGCTCAGAGCACCGGAAACCGGTTTGATGATGGTGCAAGGGCGCGCTGGTTCCACGGGCGAACGCTTCAATCTGGGCGAAGTCACCGTCAGCCGCTGCGCCTTGCGTTTGTCGCTGCCTCAGGCGGATATTCCCGTGGTCGGTGTGGCTTATGCCTTGGGTCGTTCGCACCGTCAGGTTGGGCTCGCTGCGGTGGCTGATGCCTTGCTGCAAGACAGCTCGCAGCAGGATTTATTGGAGCAAACCTTGCTGAGTCCGGTGCGGCAACATCTGGCGCTGCAGCGCAGTCAGCGCGAGCAGCGTGCGCAGAGCACCAAGGTTGAGTTTTTCACGGTGGCCCGCGAATCAGGTTCGACGGACGACGAAGGAGAGGCGTCATGAGCACGCACGATTTGTCAAATCTCGGTGCCGGCTTCACGCATGAGGCTTTCGGTAGTCAGGCGATGTTTCGGATTGCGCTGGAGGCGCTGTCGCACCCGGGGCGCTGCATGACGGTCAGCCATGACGCTGAGGTGCCGCAAACCGGCCACCCGGCTTCTGCGGCCCTGTTGTTGGCACTGCTGGACTCTGACTGTACGTTGTGGTTGTCGCCTTCTTTGGCGAACAGTGATGCCGCCGCCTGGCTTCGCTTTCACACCGGTTGTCAGTTGGTGAGCACCGCTGAACAAGCCATGTTTGCATGGGTAGCGGCAGGCGATGCTATGCCCGCGCTGACCAGTTTTTCACAGGGCAGTGACAACGCGCCGGACCAGTCAGCAACCTGCGTGTTGGACTTGCCTCTGTTGGATGGCAGCGCAGCAAACGCCATTAGCGCAAGCAGCGAGAGTGGGGCCGCCCAGTGGGC
>CANFXC010000141.1 GCA_947450765.1 Comamonadaceae bacterium
GCGGTGCACTTCGTTCTGGAAGCCTACAAACATTGCAAGCCCATCTGCGCCATCAACGACGGCGTGCAATTGCTCGGTAGCTTGGGCTTCAGCATGAGCCAGGAAAAGGGCACCGCGGTGATGGTACCAACGCCCGGCGTGGTGATCGCCGACAGTCAGAGAACCATTGAAGGAGAGATTAGTCAGGCCTTCATCGACGCTATGCTTTCGCACCGGCACTGGGACCGCATCAATCTGGATTCAGTGCCGGTGTGAGTGCCCGTGAAGCCGCTGTTCAGTGCGCGTGGCCCCACAGCAAAAATGCGTCGCGCTCTTCGGTCACCAAGCTCACAGGGGCTCCCACCGGCAACAGCACTTTGGTCGGCACATGGCCAAACGGCAAGCCTGTCAACACGCGCGCTTTGACCTGCGACTGCAACCACTGCACGACGGTGGCCAGCTTGAAGCCTTTGTCATGCGGTACCAGTTTGAAGTTAGTGAACTGGCCAAAAATGATGGCCTTTTGTTGCGCCAACACGCCCGCATGGAGTAACTGCGTGAGCATGCGTTCGACACGGTACGGGTGCTCGTGCACGTCTTCCAAAAACAAAATACCGCCCTTGATTTGCGGCAGAAAGGGCGTCCCCACCAGCGAGGACAAGACCGACAAATTACCGCCCCAGAGCACGGCATTGTTGACTTTGAAATCAATTGATTTGGCAGGCACTGTCAATGCCACCGCCGCAGGTTTGGGCAACTGCCAACCAGCGCCCTCACCCTGCCCGCTCACCAAGTCGTCAAAGCAGGCTTCCATGATGTCGTCAGGCGTGCCGTCGACACCGAAGTCTTCACCGAGCGCAGGACCGGCCCAACTGATGGCGCCGGTCTTGGCCAGCAAGGCCGATTGGAACGCGGTGAAATCACTCAAACCTACAAACTGCGTGCCTTTGCTGACAGCCTTCGCCACTGCCTTGTAGTTGATGCCAGGCAAGATGCGCGTCAAGCCGTAACCACCCCGGGAAATCAGCGCGATGTCTGCACCGCTGGCTGCGGCCCGGTGAATAGCCGCCAAACGGGTTTCATCATCGCCTGCAAAGCGTTGGTGGCTGGCTAAGGCGGACTCATCCACTTCGACCTCATGGCCGAACGTTTTCAAGCGGGCAATGCCGCGTTTGAAGCTGGCTTTGTCGCGCACGGCGCTGGAGGGGGAGTAGATGTAGATATGTTTTTTCACGAGGGCAATTATCCCATCGGCTTGTCGGCGTTGACATCAAAGCAGACCGAAAAACTGAACAGCCTCGGCCGCTATGGCTGCGCCATGCTCCGGCAATAAATGACCGTCTTGCGGCAAACGCAAGTCAGATTCAGCAGAATCAACACCCGCCATCTCAGAAGATTCAAGCAGCATGCGCGGAAAAGCACGCAACGCAGCGCGGTGCCCCTTGTCGATAAATGGCGCGTTGTAGGCGGTGCCTGCATCGTCGCAGGTGACCGGCAAGGTGTTCAATGTCAGCAATCCGCGATAACGCTGCGCCGCGGCCATCGGCAAGCTGAGACCCAGCACGCTGCAGCCGTCTGGAACCACCAGCACCACATTCTTTAAATCAAGTCGCTCGACAAGCTCAAGCAGCGACTGCCGATGAAAATCAAAGCGATGGAAACTATCTTTTTTGGGCTTGTCGCTTTTTCCAAAACCAATCAGATCTGGTGCGACCATGCGGTGGCCTGCGGCTAAAAATACCGGAATCATCCTGCGGTAAAAATAGCTCCAGCTCGGGGTGTCGTGTAGGCAAAGAAACGTCAGTGCAGCGCCCCCAGCATGCTCGCTTTTTTCGCCTTTTTCGCCTTTTTCGTCCAGATAATGCATGCGCAGGCCAGCCAGCACCGGCAAGTCGCTGATGTAATGAGGCGACCAAGGATAGTCGGGCAAGCCATTGAAGGCAGCGTCTGGCGTGCGCAGCGCGATGTCTTGCAGCGGGTGGTTGAGTCGTGCATCTTCACGGCGTGCAGCACGCCTTTCGACAAAAAATGTCTGCAGCAACTCGGCGCTTTCTTCGGCCAAGACGCCGCCGCGAACGGTGGTCTGGTGGTTGATGCGTGCTTCAGCAAAGAGGTTCAGCACCGAACCGGCAGCGCCTGTTTTTGGCTCTGTTGCAGCAAACACCACCCGCTTGAGCCGCGCCTGCAGCATCGCGCCGCTGCACATGGCGCAGGGCTCTAGCGTCACATACAACTCGCAGTCATCCAGCCGGTAATTGCCCAGCGCCTTGGCTGCCGCTCGCAAAGCGACTATTTCAGCGTGCGCTGTCGGGTCGTGCGCATCAATCGGAGAGTTTCGTCCGGTCGCAATGATCTGGCCTTCTTTGACCACCACCGCACCCACCGGTACCTCACCAGCGGCCATGGCCGCACGTGCTTCTGCCAAAGCGGCTTGCATCATGACGAAGTCATGCACGACAGAATCGCTCATGCTGGGCTGGCCTTGAGCCGGACCATCCATTCGGCCAGCGTGCGCTGATGGCTGCTGCCGGACTCATACATGCGCAGCGTAGCGTCATGGGCTTCGGGTCGGTGCTGGTTGAGCTTGAGCTTGCATTCAAATGCCGTCACGCGAAGTTCAAATCCGACAATGCCGGCCAGCATCTTGCGTTGGTAATCGGCGTCCAATGAACGCCATTGCGCCGCATAGGCGGGTTCATGATCTCCAATGAGTTTTTTCAGCAAGGCGTCTTTGGCTTCAGCCTCGTCAATCAACATGGCTTCAACAGTGCAATGCACGGCCAGGTAATTCCAAGTTGGCACACGCGCCAAGTCGGGGTACACCTGAGGCGACAAATACGCATGCGCACCCAAAAAAGTTACCACAGCTTTCGGTCGGGCCTGCAGGTAGCGCCAGTGCGGATTACCGCGCGCCACATGACCCAGCAGCACGGGCGTGGAGCCATCGTCAGCAGCCTTTTCATCCACCAATAGGAGTGGTAAGTGGGTGACAAACGGCAAACCGGTGTCGTTGGTACTGATGAGACTGGCAAACGGATCGGCCCGCATCAGCGGTGCCGCATGCTCAGTCCACTCGCCCTTGAAATTTGCCGGTAAATACATGGGTGAGAGGATAAGCCAAGACTGCTTTTGGGCAGCCGTCCTGACAAAAAATAGCTGAAATTAATCGAGTTTCATCTCGCGGATCACGGCTCGAAATTGATCCATCTGCCGCCGCAAAATGGCATCCTGCTCTGCCGGGGTTGAGCCAGCAGGCTCAGCACCAAGCTCATTCAGACGCTTGATAACATCCGGATGGCGGACTGCAGCAACCACTTCTCGCTGCAAGCGATCAATGACGTCTTTGGGTGTTTTAGCCGGGGCAAACAATCCGTTCCAACCTTCAAGTTCCAAATTGGGGTAGCCGAGCTCCCGCACAGTCTGCACATCAGGCAATGTTGCAATACGGCGTGTTGCCGTGGTGGCGATGGCCTTCAGCGTCCCCGCCTTGATCTCGGCCAAGGAAGTCGACAACTGA
>CANFXC010000142.1 GCA_947450765.1 Comamonadaceae bacterium
ACCGAGTGCATGGTTGCTGAGTCTGCCAAAGACGACGCACCTGCAGGCGGCATGGGCGGCGGCGACATGGGTGGTATGGGCGGTATGGGCGGCATGGGCATGTAATTGCCTGGCCCGGTTGCCTCACGAGGCAACTGACCGCAAAAAACCCCCGCAAGGCGCAAGCCCTGCGGGGGTTTTTCTTTGCTTTTTCTTTGTGTAAAGCCGACTAAATCAGGCCCGCAGTTTCTGAAGCAACCCAGCCGTCGACGCATCCAGTCCGCTCACCTCGCCACTGGCCAAGCGCGCTTCCACGTCTTTCGCCAAGACCTTGCCCAGCTCGACGCCCCATTGGTCAAAACTGTTGATGCCCCAGATCGACCCGCTGACAAAAACACGGTGCTCTTGCAAGGCTATGAAGGCACCTAAGCTGGCCGGCGTCAGTTCATCGAGCAACAAAAAGGTGCTGGGCCGATTCCCCGGAAAGTGGCGGTGACCGCCGGCATCTGTTTGACCGAGCATCAGGGCTTGCGCCTGCGCCAGCACATTGGCGAGTAACTTGTCGTGATGTCCCGGCAAGCTGTGGCTGGCTTTTTTGACAGCGACAAACTCCACCGGCACCACCTCTGTGCCTTGGTGCAGCATCTGAAAATAAGCGTGCTGGCCGTTGCTGCCAGGCTCGCCCCAAAGCACCGGCGCGGTGTCGAAAGGCAAGGCCTCGCCACTGCGGTCAACGCGCTTGCCGTTGCTCTCCATTTCCAACTGCTGCAAGTACGCCGGCAGGCGCTGCAGAGCGCTGTGGTACGGCGCCAAACTGCGGCTGCTGAAACCATGAAAGTTGCGGTACCAAACGTCGAGCAAGCCGAGCCGGATCGGCAAATTACGCGTAGCCGGGGCCGTGCGAAAGTGCTCGTCCATGGCGTGTGCGCCCGCCAGAAAATCTTTGAAACCCGCCGCGCCGATGCTGATGGCCAAAGGCAATCCAATCGCTGACATTAATGAATAGCGCCCGCCGACCCAGTCCCAAAAACCAAAGGTGGTGGTGATGCCAAAGGCTTGGGCCCCCGCCACGTTGCTCGTCAACGCGGCAAAATGACGCGCGATTTTCGGCGCTGCGGCAGCGCCCAGCTGCGCTTCAAACCAACGCTTGGCCGACAGCGCGTTGGTCATGGTCTCGGTGGTGGTGAAGGTTTTGGATGCCACCAAAAACAGTGTTTTCGCGGCGTCGAGCTGACTCAAAATGCCAGCCAACTCATGGCCATCCACATTCGAGACAAAGTGAAAGCGCTTGCCCGGCACTGAGAACTCGGCCAGCGCCAGCACCGCCATTTGCGGCCCTAAGTCTGAGCCGCCAATGCCGATGTTGACGACGTCGGTGATGCTCTCGTCGGCCCGCACCAGCTCGGCATACGCCAGCATGGCCGACAGCGTGGTGTGCACTTCGGCCAACGCGTCATGCCAAGGTTGTTGCGGATCACCCGCCTGCTGAGCGGGTTGCCGCAGCAAAAAATGCATGACTGCGCGCTGCTCGGTGGTGTTGATCTGCTGACCCGCAAACATGGCGTCGCGGTGCGCCTCTAAGCCGCATTGCTGGGCCAGCGTTTGCAGCAAGGCTTCTGTGGGTTCGTCGATCAGGTTTTTAGACAGATCCGCAAAAACGTGCGGCGCTTGCTGGCTGAAGTTGGCAAACCGTTGTGCGCCAACTTCAACGCCTGCAGCGTCTGCGGCGTCTGCGCTGAACGCCTGACGCAAGTCAAAGCCATCACCCTCTGCCGCAAAGTGCGCCTGTAACGCCGCCCAAGCAGGCGTGCGGTCGCAGCGGGTGGTGGCTGGCAACGTGCCGGCGTTCAGCGCGGCCGTCATGCAGCCAGCATGAGTTGCTCAAGTTTGACGGCATCGGCGGCAAAAGCACGAATGCCTTCAGCCAGCTTTTCAGTCGCCATCGCGTCTTCATTCAGGGCGAAGCGAAAACCCGCTTCGTCAAACTGCACGTTCGGCAAATCCAGCGCCTTGGCGGCATCGGCGTCCAGCGCACGCAGCAGCGGCGCGTCCGTCGCTGCCAATTGCGCCAACAGCTCAGGGCTGATGGTCAGCAAGTCGCAACCGGCCAGCGCCGTAATCTGCCCGACATTGCGAAAGCTCGCGCCCATGACTTCGGTGGCGATACCGAATTTTTTGTAATGGTTGTAGATCTCGCGCACCGACTGCACGCCGGGGTCATTCGCGCCCGCTTTGTCGGCTTCTACCCAAGCTGCGCCGGCAGATTTTTTGTACCAGTCATAAATGCGCCCGACAAAAGGCGAGATCAGCTGCACCTTGGCTTGGCCGCAAGCCACCGCCTGGCAAAAAGAAAACAGCAGGGTCAGGTTGGTGTGAATGCCTGCGCGCTCCAACTCAGCCGCCGCCTGAATGCCCTCCCACGTCGCAGCCACTTTGATCAGCACGCGATTAGCAGAAATACCTTCGGCTTTGTAAAGGGCGATCAGACGCTTACCGCGCGCCACTGTGGCTGCCGTGTCAAAGCTCAAACGCGCATCCACCTCGGTCGACACGCGGCCGGGAATGATCGACAAAATCTCGCCGCCAAAACGCACCAGCAAACGGTCAATCACCTCGTCCAACGGCTGGCCCCGAAAACGTGTCATCACGTCTTTCATCAGCGGTTGGTAGTCGGCCTTTTGCACCGCCTTGAGAATCAGCGACGGATTGGTCGTCGCGTCCTGCGGCTTGAACTGGCTGAGTTGTTTGAAGTCGCCGGTGTCGGCCACCACGGTCGTGAATTGTTTGAGTGCGTCAAGTTGGTTCATTTTTTCATTATCGTGTTGCTTAGTGTCAGATCGGCGCTCAGCGGCGATTACGTTACCGGAACGAACCGCCATCGCTTTCGATTCACTCCATCATTGCGCGCCTCCCTTCGTCCTTGCGAGCGTAGCGCGGCCTCCCTCGTCATTGCGAGCGCAGCGCGGCAATCCATGACTGCGAATTCGGGCCCCTAGACTGCCGCGCTTCGCTCGCAGTGACTTAGTTTCTTCTCTCGCAGTGGCTAAATTTCCGTCATTGCGAGCGTAGCGCGGCAATCCATCCCTAAGCTCCCACCCTCGTCCGCCTGCTCTGCAGCAGCGCAATGTTCTGCTCCCCGGTGACGGTGCTGGCGTAGTGCGTGTTGATGACCTCCACACTGGTCCGCGCATTGCGCGCCAGGGTCAGCAAGTCAATTCCCTGGCCGTAGAGCAGCCTAAAGGTAATCGACGAATGCCGCAGGCTGTACAAACTGCGGGGCTGCCCGTGCGGGCCCATCTTCAGCCCGGTTTGCGCCAAGATCCAGTTGAAGTGAAAGTTCAGCACCCAGTGCGCGTAGTTGCGGTCTTGCAGAGCCGGTAGAAACAAATAATCGTCTGCTGCGCCG
>CANFXC010000143.1 GCA_947450765.1 Comamonadaceae bacterium
CGCCAGTGCCGGTTCGGCCCTGAATTCAGCCGGCAAAGTCGCCATGCTGCCCGCGTTGACATAGGGCGGGTTGCACAAAATCAGGTCGTACGGGCCTTGGCAGGCCGCCAATCCGTCGGACTCAATCAGTGTGATTCGGTCCGTCAGAGAATGGCGATCGACATTGATGCGGGCCACGGCCAAGGCATCCGGGCTGATGTCAGCGGCGTCGACGGCCACGTCCGGGTAGGTCATGGCGGCGAGCACGGCCAGACTGCCGTTGCCGGTGCACAGGTCCAGCACGCGGGCGGTGTCTTCACTCAGCCAAGGGTCGATGCTGCCGTCGGCCAACAACTCGGCGATGAAGCTGCGCGGGATGATGACGCGCTCGTCGACATAAAACGGCACGCCTTGCAGCCAGGCTTCTTTGGTGAGGTAAGCGGCGGGCTGGCGGGTGCTGATGCGCTGCTCAACCAATGCCTCAACTTGGGCGGTTTCGTCGGCAGTGACGACGCGTTCGGCCACGCTGTCGAGGTCATCCAACGGCAAGCCCAAGCGCCACATCACCAACCAAGCGGCTTCGTCAAAAGCGCTTTGCGTGCCGTGGCCAAAACCATCGAGGGGCGTCAAGCCAGCGGCCTCAAGCCGCGCTGCCATGTGCTCAATCAGAGTTTCTACGTTGACAGCGCTCATGCAGCGGCAAGACGCTCAAGCACGCCTTTGTAGATGTTTTTCAGCGGGTCCAGCGAGCTCACCAACACGTGTTCGTCAATCTTGTGGATGGACGCGTTGATGGGGCCGAACTCGATCAGTTGCGGGCAAATTTTGGCGATGAAGCGCCCGTCAGAGGTGCCGCCGGTGGTGGAGAGTTCGGTTTGCAGGCCGGTTTCGGCTTGAATCGCGTCGCGCACGGCTTGCACCAACTCGCCGGGCGTGGTCAAAAACGGCTCGCCGTTCAAGGTCCATTGCAGGCTGTAGTCGAGATTGAATTTTTTGAGCACCGCTTCGAGGCGTTGCTTCAAACCTTCTGCCGTTGACTCGGTCGAAAAGCGGAAGTTGAAGTCCACCACCAACTCACCGGGGATGATGTTGGTCGCGCCGGTGCCGCCGTGAATATTAGACACTTGCCAGCTGGTGGCGGGGAAAAATTCGTTGCCTTGGTCCCACTCTGCGGCGACCAGTTCAGCCAGTGCCGGCGCAAACAAATGCACCGGGTTTTTGGCCAAGTGCGGGTAGGCAATATGGCCTTGCAGGCCTTTGACGTTGAGCTTGCCGCCGAGGGTGCCGCGGCGACCGTTCTTGATCATGTCGCCGAGTTGGTCGACGGACGTTGGCTCTCCGACGATGCAGTAGTCCAGCACCTCGCCGCGTGCCTTGAGTTGTTCGCAGACCACCAGCGTGCCGTCACGTGACGGGCCTTCTTCGTCGCTGGTGATGAGGAAAGCAATCGACAAAGCTGGGTTGGGGTTTGCGGCTAAAAATTCTTCGACTGCCACCACCATGGCGGCGATGGAGCCCTTCATGTCGGCGGCACCGCGCCCGTACAGCACGCCGTTGCGGTGGCTGGGCGTGAACGGCGGTGTTGTCCACTGGTCTAGCGGGCCGGTTGGCACCACGTCGGTGTGGCCGGCGAACACCAGCGTTGGCACTGCACCATGGGCGCTGGCTGCAGCGGTGAACTTGGCCCACAGGTTGGTCACGCGAAAGTCGTCAGGGCCGCTGACGATGGTTTCGCAGACGAAACCCAGCGGCTGCAAGCGCGCTGCAATGATCGCCTGACAGCCCGCGTCCTCGGGGGTGACCGAGGCGCGGGAAATCAGTTGTTCTGTCAGGTGCAGGGTGGCGCTCATGCGGGTTCCAGTTGGATTTTTGTTCAGTCGCGCAGCAAGTCGTTCAGGCTGGTGGTGGCGCGGGTTTTGGCGTCGACCTTTTTGACGATGACTGCGCAGTACAAGCTGTATTTGCCGCCGGCTTTGGGCATGTTGCCGGAGATCACCACCGAGCCGGCAGGAATACGGCCGTAGGTCACGGTGTCGGCTTCACGGTCATAAATCGGGGTGCTTTGGCCGAGGTAAACGCCCATCGAAATGACGGAGTTTTCTTCGACAATGACGCCTTCGACCACTTCAGAACGGGCGCCGATGAAGCAGTTGTCTTCAATGATGGTTGGGTTGGCTTGCAGGGGCTCTAACACGCCGCCCAGGCCGACACCGCCTGACAAATGCACGTTGTTGCCGACTTGGGCGCAGCTGCCGACCGTCGCCCAGGTGTCCACCATGGTGCCTTCACCGACCCACGCGCCGATGTTGACGTAGCTGGGCATCAAAATGGCGCCCTTGGCAATGAAACTGCCGCGACGCGCCACAGCGGGTGGCACCACGCGCACGCCCGTGGCGCGCATCTCGTCTTCGCTCAGGTGCGCGAATTTGGTCTGCACTTTGTCAAAAAAGCCGAGGTCGCCGGCACGCATCATTTCGTTGTCTTTCAAGCGAAAGCTCAGCAAAACAGCTTTTTTGATCCACTGGTGCGTGGTCCAGACGCCAACGCTTTCGCGGGTGGCGACGCGCAAGCTGCCGTTGTTCAGCTGGGAAATGGTGTGTTCGACGGCTTCCAGCACTTCTTTAGATGCCGATTTTGGCGACAGATTGGCGCGGTCTTCCCAGGCGGCGTCGATGGTGCTTTGCAGGTTGTCTTGTGTCATGTCGGTGTTTATTTCAGGAGAAGTTTAAAAAAATCGGGAAATACGAAAGAAGGTTCAAGCTGCTTTGGCAGTGAAGGACTGGCAAAACTGCACGATGCGCTCGGCCGCTTCCCGGCATTCGGCGGTCTCGGCCACCAAGGCCATGCGGATGCGGCCAGCGCCAGGGTTGAAGAGTTGGCCGTCAGCCCCGGGCGCTTCGCGCGCCAAGTAGCTGCCGGGCAAAACCACCACATTGTATTGAGCCAGCAACTGGCTGGAAAAGTCGGTGTCGGAGCCATTGAAGATGGCCGGGATTTCGGCCCACAAATAAAAGCCGGCGTCCGGCAAAGCGACGTTCATCACGCTGGCCAGCAGCGGTGTGACTTCGGCGAATTTTTTCCGGTACAGATCACGGTTCAGCACCACATGGGCTTCGTCGTCCCAGGCGGCGCGACTGGCGGCTTGCACCACCGAGCTCATGGCGCTGCCGTGGTAGGTGCGGTAGAGCAAAAAAGCCTTCATGATGTCGGCGTCACCTGCGACAAAACCGCTGCGCAGGCCTGGCACATTGCTGCGCTTGGACAGGCTGGTGAGCGCAATCAGGTTTTTGAAGTCGTGTCGGCCCAAGGCCGTGGCCGCTTCAAGACTGCCCAGTGGCGCTTCCTCACGGAAATAGATCTCGCTGTAGCACTCGTCCGAGGC
>CANFXC010000144.1 GCA_947450765.1 Comamonadaceae bacterium
AAAAGATGCGGTCACGCCAGTCTGGCTGCTAATGGCATTGACAGCAGCAGCGACTTGACCACCGCGTCCACCGGCTGTCGTCGCAGCGGCAATAGGGCCAATCGAAACACCGTTTATCTTGACATCGCCAGCTGCAATGGCAGTAGCGAAACCGGTGACAGTCGCGCCGGCATAACCAGAGGTGGCACCGACAGTGGCGGTCACATTGGTTTGTGCGCTGATGGCATTGATGGCAGCCGCGACAGCGATACCGCTGGTGCTGGACGCTGTATTGGACACGCCGTCAGCTTGTGCTGCACCTACACTGAATCCGTTGATGTTCAACGCGCCAGCAGCCAGTGCTGCTGCACCGACATTGGTGCCAACGGTACTTGCCGAATAGCTAGAAGCCGAACCGACACCCAAAGCGTTCGACTTGGCGCTGCCCACCGAAATAGAGATGCGATCGTTGGCATCATTACCCGCGCCGACTTGCAGAGCTTGGTTCTGGAAAGAGCCGTCCAGGAGTTTGATACCGTTGAATTTGGTGTTGCTGGCCACGCGGTCAATTTCAGCGATCAGTTGCTTGGCCTCGTTGTTCATGGCTGCGCGGTCGCTGGCATTGTTGCCCGTGTTGGCGGACTGAACGGCCAGTTCACGAATACGCTGCAAGTTATCGCCGATTTGGCTCAAGCTGCCCTCAGCTGTTTGAGTCAGCGAAATGCCGTCGTTGGCGTTGCGCACCGCAGCGGCAATGCCGCGGATGTTGGCGGTCATGCGGGTGCTGATGGCCAGGCCGGCTGCGTCGTCTTTGGCCGAGTTGATACGGGTGCCGCTGGACAAACGCTCCATAGCGGTCGACAAGTTCAGGCTAGTCGTACGCAGCGAGTTTTGAGCCTGCAGGGCACTGATGTTGGTATTGATAACTGACATGAACTATCTCCTTCAAGAGGGTTTGCTAAGTTGACAAGATGTCAATCTGAAATCTTGTTAAACAATGAATCGGAAGTTTTTTGGTTTACTTAAGGTATTCAACAATTTAAATTTAATTTTTTGATTAATTTCTAACTGCTGGAGAACGTGTCAGACCTTGGCGTTCAGCAGAAGACCTTTGGTGTCTTCAAGGCTGTGTGCCATCTGAACAATGACTTCATTCGGGATCTGCCGAATGACTTCACCGGTTTCTTTGTTGGTGACTGTGACCACAGGGCGGTTGAGCGCCGGATCAATACGGAAGTTCAAACCACGACCACCGTCAACCATCTTGGCGTTCATCCGCTCGACAGCTAGTTGCAGACGCTTAGTGTCGCCTTCGGTGTCTACCTTGATGTCGGGACGAACGATCTCAATGACCTTGGGACCTGCCGGGGGCGGCGCGGCAGCAGCCGGCGCCGTACCAGGCATAGGCACAGGCGATGTCTGCTTTACTTGGGTAGCGCTAGGGGGCGTGGGCCTGAACCCGCCTTGAATATCAAGCATGATGAAATCCTTTCAATCCCGCCGTTAAAACGGATGACAGAGCCGACCTCCAGACAAGGAAGTTGTGCTTTGGTCACCATGAATCGGAGGCCAATCGGATAACTTAAGCGAAATTTGTGATTTATTTCAAAAAACTTTTTTGCTCGTTAAGGCAAACGTCGGGCGACAAGATGGATTTCGTCATGGCGAGCGCAGCGCGGCCATCCATCTTTGAGGTGCGCGGTTTAGCGCTAGGCTCAAGCGGAACCCGCAAAAAGCGAGCTACCTCTTAGAGTCACGTTACTTGTTGGTGTACATCGCCATCATGCCGTCGGTGCTGCTTTTCAGGCTGGCTTTCTGGCTGTTGATGTTACCGATCAGGCTGTCCATGGCTGAAAACTGCGTGGTGTAGCGGGCCAACAAGGCGGTCATGCGGGTCTGTAAATCTGCCAGTTTGACCTTCAGTTTGTCGTTTTGGCTATTGGCGCCGGTGCTTTGGGTGATCAACGCACCGGTGGGCAAGAGCAGCGCCGAGATTTTGCGCAATGCGTCACCGGCCACGCCGGAGCCGTTGTTTGAAAAACCCATGCCGGTCACGGCGGCGTTGCTGGCGCTTTTGGCTGTCAGGGTGAAGCCGGACGAACCCAGACTGCCCATGACCATGATTTTGTAAGGGGTCGCGCCGCTGGTGTCTTGCACCAATTGGGCTGTGAAGCCTTGGTTGCTGGCATTGATGGCGTCGACCACACCTTGTGGCGTGGTGCTGGCGGCAGGAATCGGTATGCCAAAGGTGCCGCTGCTGCTGACCAATGAAAGCGAAAAAGCCTCACCACCGTTGATGGGCGCAGTTGCAGACGTGAAACCACCGCTGGTGCTGTACGGCGGGCTGGTGGCGGTGCGGTTGTTTTGGTTGCCGGTGAAGGTGGTGACGACGTCGGCAAAGTTGGTGGTCAGAGCCGTGTCGAGTTTGGTGGCGTCAACGGCCATGACGCCAGTGCCGTCAACACTGATGCCCATTTGCCACAAAGCGCCGACGTTGGTGCCAGGGGAAGACGAGGCACCGACCATCATGTCGCGCACCTGCGTGCGAATCTGCCGAACCATCGAGTCACCTACCAAGGTAGCGCCATAGGTGGCCAGCGTTGATTTCGGGTTGCTGACCTCGTTCAGAATATTGTTGACGTCGTTGTAGGCGGTGACCAGCGAAGTGATGTTTGTTTTGATCTGCGCAGTGTCACGCGACAGCGAGAGGTTGACCGCCGTGGTCGTGGCCGCCTGAAGGTTCAGCGTGAGGCCGGGAATAACGTCAGTGATCGAGTTGGACGACCGCTTGTAAGTGACACCCGCCAAAGTCAAGCTGGCGTCGGAGGCTGTTTGTTGGTTGTCCGTGGGGAAACTGAGCGGTGTCGACGGCGTGCCCGTGGGACTCGTCAGGGTGAAGTCTTGGGCCGCACCGGCCGTACCTGTCAGGACGATTTGGTAAGGGTTGCTGGCGTTGCCCGTGTTGACGAGTTGCGCTGTAACGCCCAGTGCTTTGGCATTGATGGCACTGACGATGCCTTGCGGTGTGTCAGAACCCGCGGCAATTGAAATGGTGTTCGCTGTGGACGCCGCAGCACCATGAATTGACAAGGTCAAATCAAACGCAGCCCTGCCGTTCAGCGGTGTTGCAGGGTCAGGGAAACCGGTGGAAATACTGCGCTGCGGTAAAGCCAAGCTGTTGATTTGCACCGAATAGCTGCCTGCGGGGGCGCCCGCCGCGGTCGTGACACTCAGCGCGTCGGTATTGCTGTTGCTGACGCTGCTGGCGTTGAAGCTGTTGGCATCTTTCATCGCGGTCAGCGCGGTGTTCATAGCGCTCAGCATGAAGCTGACGGCAGCGTAGCCAGAGACACGGCC
>CANFXC010000145.1 GCA_947450765.1 Comamonadaceae bacterium
AACCACCACGATGGAGCCTGGTGTGGTGCCCACCAGCGTGTAACCGTCAGGCTTGCTGTTGGCAACGAAGCCGGCGCCAACACCCCCACCAGCACCCGGTTTGTAGTTCATCACCAATGGCTGGCCAAGGAACTCACCCATTTTTTCGGCGAATGGACGCAGCATGTTGTCGGTGTCACCTGGGGCGAATGGGATCACCAGCTGTATCGGCTTGTTGGGGAAGTTGTCTGCGGCCCGAGCCGGCAAGGCCGCCAAGGCAAGCAGACCAGCGGCAGCCGCCGCGAGAAATACCAAGCGTTTTGTGATGTTCATTTTTGTCTCCTTGATGTTTTTAATGATCGATCAGTCGCAACGAGCGCTCATGCCGCCGTCGACGATGATCTCGGTGCCGGTGATCCAACGTGCCTCGTCCGAAGCCAAGAATAGCGCCGCGTTGGCCGTGTCCCGACCGTCGCCCATAAAAGGCATTGGGATGCGCGACTGGCGGCGTGCGAGCAAGGTGTCGATGTCTCCGCCACTCTGGTCCTTAGCCAGCACCGCGTCCACCAGCGGAGTGTGCAATTGGCCCGGCAAAACAGAGTTAACGCGAATGCCTTTCTTGGCATACTCGACGCCGACCACCCGGCCAAATTGGATCACGCCGGCCTTGGCGCTTGCGTAACCAACGGCAGCAGCGCCCGTCCACCGAATGCCCGAGGTAGACGCGATGTTGACGATCGCACCCGCTCCTTTTTTCTCCATCACGGGCATCACGTACTTGCACATGAGAAAGACGCTGTTGAGATTGATGTTGATTTGTTGGCCCCAGTCTTCCTCACTCAACTGTACTGGGCCGCCGGGCGCAGGGCCACCGACGTTGTTGACGAGAATATCGATGTTGCTGTAGGTGATAAGGCAGGCAGAGACCAGCGCAGAAATCGCCCGGCTGTCGGTCACGTCACAGGCGTAGGGCGTGATGTCGCCTCCGGCTTCGCGCACCAGCGCCAGCGTCTCATCCATCGCACGCAGGTCCTTGTCGACGGCGAAGATACGCGCGCCTTCTTGTGCAAAGCGCACGGCGATCGCCCGGCCGTTGCCCCAACCAGGGCCCACACAGCCCGCGCCTGTGACGATGGCTACCCTGCCCTGCAATCTTCCCTTTGTTTTGTCCATGCTGGCTCCTAGCGAGTGGCAGCAGTGATGCCGCCGTCGACCACGAGCTGTTGTCCGGTGATGTACCGGCTCTCGTCGCTGGCCAGAAAAAGCACCGCGTTCGCCACGTCCCACGCATCGCCCATGCGGCCCATGGGAACTTGCTTGTGCCGGTGGGCGACGAAGCCATCGAAGTCGCCTTTGGCATATTTGTCGGCCAGCCGCTTGACCAAGGGCGTGAAAATCAACCCCGGCACCACGCTGTTGAGCCGGATGCCGCGTGCCGCATAGATCACCGCGGTGGTCTGCGTCAGCTGCATCAAGGCCGCTTTACTGGCGGCATAGGCCACTTGAGGCTTGCCGACATAGCGCAGCCCGGCGATAGACGAGATATTGACGATCGATCCACCGCCCTGACGCTCCATGATCGGCAGGACATGCTTGCAAAGAAGAAATGCACTTTTCAGGTTCACATCCATCTGCTCATCCCAGACCTCCTCGTCCATCGTGACCGGGTCACCCGGCTCCGAGCGTCCGACGCTGTTGATCAGAATGTCAATCCGGCCGAACTTGGCCATGCAAGCAGCCACCAAGGCTGTCACCTCTGCGGCCTTGGTCACGTTGCAGACTTCGACATGCGCCACACCGCCTTCGGCTTCAATCAGTTTTTGGGTAGCCTGTGCAGCCTCCTCGTTCAGGTCGCAACCATAGACGCTAGCACCTTGGCGCGCGAGCAGGACAGAGATAGCTTTGCCATTGCCCCAGCCTTCACCGACCGTCCCACAACCCGTCACCAACGCCACTTTTCCATTCAGTTTGAGCACACTGTCTCCTTTTTACTTTTGATTTAAAAGTATATGAATTAGCGTCAGCACTGAGAAATAGCTTATTTGCCCAGTTTGATAGACTTTAGGAATGAATGTCTCGCCGCGCCAACTGAGAATTTTTGTGTCGCTCGCCCAATCGCTGAACTTCAGCCGCACGGCCGAACAATTCTGTGTCGCACAACCGACCTTGAGCAAGATCGTGCGCGAGATCGAGCAAGAAGTCGGCGTTCAGCTTTTCGAGCGCACCACCCGCAGCGTCAAGTTAACCGCTGATGGCGAAGCACTGGTCGGTGTGGCGATCCGGCTGACCCAAGAATTCGCGGTCGGCCTCGCAGAGTTCGAGGATGTGGCGCGGCGCCGCATTCAGCGCCTGTCTATCGCCGCCTTACCGACGCTGGCGGCCATGGTTCTGCCGGGACCGGTCGCGGCCTTGCGCGCAGAAATGCCCAACGCATTCATCCGTATTCATGATGTGTTCACCGACCAGGCGCTCGATTTGCTGCGCGCGCGCAAAGTTGACTTGGCTTTGACCGGCGTCGATGTCGTTCACAGGGATTTGGACTACGAGGAAATCGTCTGCGAGCGTTTCGTTTTGCTGTCGTCTGGCCAGCATCCCAACGTTCGCAAACTGCGCTCTTGGTCAGAGGAAGCCATAAGCGCCTTGCCCATCATCACCATGCCGCACGGTACAGGCACACGCCAAATTGTCGAAGAAGCTTTTATCAGCAAGGGGCTGTCGTTCCGGCCCTGCATGGAGCTCACCCACCTGACGTCGATCGCCAAATTCGTCAAGGCCGGCTGCGGCGTCGCTGTACTGCCCCTGTCTGGCGCGCAACTCATGCTGGACGACGGCCTGTTCATCACCTCGCTGGCTGGCGCACCAGAACGGTCGATTGGGATCGTCACGCGGCGCGACACCGAGCTGACCCCGCTCGCCGCCAAGATGGTGACGTTGATCCGGCAGTCAGCGAGTTCGCTCGGCAAAGGCCGAAAAACCAAGGACGCGGCTTCATCGCAACACTGAAACTGAAGTGCATTCCGCCCTCCAGCTCTTGAAACCCCAGAAAACGCCCTTATGATTAGCACTCGATGTAGTTGAGTGCTAACAAGCCTGTTCGGGCTTGCCCGCCTTGCTGCGGCGCGCTCAACCCTCAAAGTTGACGAGCACCCACTGCGCTCCGGTGCAATGGCTGTGCTTATTTGATGTCTTAACAACAGTTTTTTGAAACAAGGAGCTCCTATGAAACTTCGTCCTCTGCACGACCGCGTGATTGTCAAACGCATCGAAAACGAAACCAAAACTGCCTCAGGCATCGTCATTCCTGACAGCGCTGCTGAAAAGCCAGAT
>CANFXC010000146.1 GCA_947450765.1 Comamonadaceae bacterium
GTACTGCTCACCGCGCAAGCGTCTGGCGGTGCGGATGATCTTCCAGTACTCGCTGGGCGTGAAGGCGCCGCGCGGCGTGGTCACAATTTTGATCTTTGGAAACTCCGGCAGCTTGTCCAGCTCGCCAATGGCGACAGCATACGACAGCACCTTGCGCACCGCCACCATGTACTGGCTGATGGTGGTGGTGCTGAAGGTTTGGCTCAAGAATTGGGTGAACTCCATCAACGCCAAGAAGTTGATGTTGCCGGGCGGCTGATTGCCCCAGCGGGGCAAGATGTGTGCGTCCAAGCGATTGCGCAAAACTTGGTAGCTGCCCAAGGCGTATTCACCGCGCTGGGATCTGGCCAGCTCGTTGGCCAGCACCTGACTGGTCAAAGCGCCAAAGGTGACGCCGGGCTTGCCTAGCGGAGCCGAAGGCGTTTCTTGCTCGGTGGGCTCAGTAGCCGCGCCGGGCCCGAGCCGGAAACAACTGGCCCTGACCGGCCAAGCCGCCGGGGCCGCCAGGACTGTTGTAGTGCTTGGCCATCAGCTGCTCATAAAACTGCCGTGCAAAGCTTTGCGCCATGCGCAGTGACAGGCTTTGCGTGCTGCGCCGGTAGGTGCGCCCGGCCACCCAGCAGCGCACCTGCCAAAAGCGGCTGGCAGCGATCTTGAAGACGCAGAGCTTTTGCGGGTAGCCGGGTACTGGTGTCAGGGTCTCGGGGATGGGCACCGTGCGCTCACGCTGCTGCGTGCGTGCAGGCACCTCCGGTGACGGGTCGTTGGCGGCTGAGTGTTCGTTATATGGATTGCGTTCGAACATTCGTTTAGATTAATTTATTAATTAATAACCGTCAATTTTTCGATTTATTAATACTTAATATTGATTAAATTTAAAAATCACCAACAATAGAAAATGCGCTGATCAGCCTCTTTTACAAGATGAAAACTATTCACAAAGTATTTATATTTATAAATTTTGGCTTGTACAGCCATGAAAGTGCAACCCGTTTCACACAGTTAGCGCATGGGCGGCCCCTTTCATTCAAGGCTTTTTCGGGCAGTTTTAAGACCCTCAAAAACGTCTGCCCTGGCTGCTCTGGCCGTCGTCTCTGCAGCTTCTGCTCAAACCTCTTCCCTGACCATCGACGGTTACTTCGACCGCGGTTACGTTCAGACCAACAACACCAACAACCTGAAAGACGCTAAAGCTGTCTCTTCCAACGCTGGCACGACCACCGTCGGTATCAAAGGCTCTGAAGATCTGGGCGGCGGCTTGAAGGCTGGTTTCAGCATCAACACTGACTGGTCTGAGGCTTCTGGCCAAACCCAAGACGGTACTGCGGCAACATCTGCTCAGTCCGGTTTTGCTAACTCACAGTCCTTCTTGGACTTGTCCTCTGCACAGTTCGGTACCCTGCGTTTGGGCAACCCAAACAGCGAAATCTTGACTATCACCACTTCAGTGGCTTCACCAGCGTTCTCGACGGGCGTTGGCTCTGCATACAGCTCGGCTTTCTCGATCCACAACGGTTTCGGCACCGGCACTACTGGTGCAAACAACATTTTCGGCGCTTCGAGCGTCGCTACTCTTGGTAACTCAATTGGCACCAACGCTGGCCAGCGCCAGATCCGTCAAGCCAACACCATCAAGTACATCTCGCCAACGTTCGCTGGCTTCAATGTCATCGTCGCCAATGTCCAAAAGAACGACACAGCCGGCCTGACTACTGGTAGCGGCACCACTGACGTTGCTGGCGTAACTGAGTTCGCTGCTAACTACGCAAACGGTCCTGTGGTTGTGGGTTTCGCACAAACCAAGGTTTCAACTGGTACTGGTACATACGCCAACGCCGCCTTGCCTGCTAATGCTTCCAGCACAATGTCGATCTTGGGTGCTTCTTACCAAGTTCTGCCAGTGTTGAAACTGCACGCTGGTATGGGCCGCTCATCATCGTCCGGTATTACTGCTGGAATCACTACAACGAGCACCGTTGTCGCGACCTATGCTGCGTCAGCAACTCAGGCATCTCCATACGACGCTACCAGCTACCAAGTTGGCGCTACCTACAACCTGACACCAGTGATCACGTTGATGGCTCTGTACGCCAAGGTTGACGACAAGTCCGTTCAAAATGTTGACCGTACGATGCTCGGTTTGGGCGCTGATTACAACTTCAGCAAAACCACCCGCGCTTACGTCCGTTACGACAACATCAACTACGCCAGCAACTTGGCTTCGTTCAATGGTTCGAAGCAAACACGTACCGCTATCGGCGTCAGCAAGTCCTTCTAATTTGACGCTGGCTTAGCCAGCTGAAGATTAAAAAGTCTTAAAAACCCCGTCACTCGCAAGAGTGGCGGGGTTTTTTAATGCCCGGCCTTGGCTCGGCCTGTTGTACATCTGAAATTTTTCGACGCCAATTCAGCGTCAGCACTTTTGTCTGAATCAGGTACTACAAGCAGCACAGGCTGACCCGTTCAAGGCTGGATGAGGTCGATCTTCAAACTTTTTTGCTAGCGGCTCAATAGTTAGGTCTAATACAGGATTGATGCGCCATCGCCAACGTGTGACATTTCAACCATGACTTCACCCATTTCTTTCAAATTCCGCACTTTTGTGACGTTTGCCGCTGGGCTGGTCTTGGCCGGTTTGTTGTCGGCTTGCGCTGGCTTGCCTAACCAACAGGTCAGTGGCAGTGAGCCTGAAAGCCAAAGCAGCGCTGGCCGCGCCGCCACGCCGTGGGACGCCGGGTCTGATGGCGCTGTATGGCAGCACCGCACCTTCCCCGGCAAAACGCCGAACCAATTCGCCTACCTCAAGCTAGATGGCCGTGTGGCCATGGGCGTGAAGTCCAGCTCGGCGGCCAGCATGTTGCGGCACGTTGTCAGCATTGAGCCGGGGCAACTCGATGCGCTCCGCTTCTCCTGGAAAGTGCCAGCCCTGATTACTGACGCCGACATGGCTGTGCGGGACAAAGACGATTCGCCGGTGCGGATTGTGCTGGCCTTTGACGGCGACCGCTCCAAGCTGTCAGCCCGCGACCGCATGTTGTCCGAGCTGGCCTACGCCGTGACCGGCGAAGACATGCCCTACGCCACGCTCATGTATGTGTGGTGCAACACCCGCGAGCCAGGCAGCGTGATACAGAGCCCGCGCACAGACCGTATCCGCAAACTGGTGCTGGAGTCAGGCCCCAAGCGGCTCAACAGCTGGTTGGATTACGAGCGCGACATCCGCGCCGACTACCTGAAAGTCTTCGGCGAAGAGCCAGGCCGCCTGATGGCCGTCGGCATCATGACCGACAC
>CANFXC010000147.1 GCA_947450765.1 Comamonadaceae bacterium
TGAAAAAGCCTTGGCCAAGGCGCCCGTGACGTCGCGGGCAAACAGGCCATCCCAGTCGCTGCCCCAGACCAGTTTGATGACGTTCCAGCCCGCACCAGCGAAGAGTTTTTCAAGCTCGTCAATGATCCGTCCGTTGCCGCGCACCGGGCCATCAAGTCGTTGCAGATTGCAGTTGACGACCCAGACCATGTTGTCCAAGCCTTCGCGTGCAGCCAGCGTCAACGCGCTCATGGATTCCGGTTCGTCCATCTCGCCGTCGCCAAAAACACCCCAGACCTTGCGTCCCTCGCAATTGAGCAGGCGGCGGTGCGTCAGGTAGCGCATGAAGCGCGCATGGTAGATCGAGCTGATAGGGCCGATGCCCATCGAGCCGGTTGGGAATTGCCAAAAATCCGGCATCAAATACGGGTGCGGATAGCTGCTCAAGCCGCGGCCTTCTTGGCCGGCTGCAGAAATTTCTTGCCGATAGCGACCCAGCGTTTGTTCGTCGAGCCGGCCTTCCAGGTAAGCGCGGGCATACACTCCCGGCGCGCTGTGCGGCTGGAAAAAAACCAGGTCGCCCCGGTGTTGACCTTCGCCCACACCTTCTCGGGCATGAAAGAAGTGGTTGAAGCCGGTTTCGAACAGATCGGCCGCGCTGGCGTAGCTGGCGATGTGCCCGCCAAGCTCGGCAGAACCGCCGGTTTCAACTTGATTGGCGCGCACTACCATGGCCAGCGCGTTCCAGCGCATGAGTGAGGCCAGTCGTTCTTCCATCGCCAGATCACCGGGAAACACCGGCTGTTCATCGACGCCAATGGTGTTGAGGTAAGGCGTGGCCAGTTCGGGTTGCCAGCCGATGCGCTGCACGCGCGCCTGCCGGGCCAACTCGCCGAGCATTTGCCGAGCACGTTCTGGGCCTTGCGTGGCGACCAAGGCTGAGAAGGCTTCGCGCCATTCGGCGGTTTCCTGTGGATCAGGGTCGGTCTGCGCCGTAGTTGCGGTTGCCATTGCGGTTGCGCTGACGGCGAGGAGGGCGGTGTGTGTGAGATCGTTCATGGCCTGTCTACTTTACGCAATCTGGTGCAGAAGCTTCTGCTTGAATGTAGGGGGCTTGTTCTTTACGGCGGCATAAAATGCTGAAAAATACGAACTTGGTGATCTATGCAGCTAGACAGTCTGGATTTAAAGATACTCGATGAGCTTCAGCGCGACGGTTCGCTGTCTAACGTGGAGTTGGCGCGGCGCGTGCATCTGAGCCCCTCGCCTTGTTTGGCGCGCGTGAAGGCGCTGGAGGATGCTCGTGTGATTGACCGCTATGTGGCGATTGCCAGCGCGGCGGCGCTCGGGCTGGGTTTGAGTGTGTTCATTTCGATCAGCCTGCGCTCGCAAAGCAAGGAAGCTTTGGGCGAGTTCGAGCGGCGCATCGTCGAGCATGACGAAGTGATGGAGTGCTACCTGATGACGGGGGACAGCGACTACCTGATCCGCATTGCGGTGGCAGACATCGGCGCCCTAGAGCGCTTCATTCTGGAGCAGCTGACGCCGATCCCCGGCATTGAAAAAATCAGGTCTAGCTTTGCCTTGAAGCAGGTCCGCTACAAGACGGCTTTGCCGCTGCCATTTCTGGTCAAGTGATTTTCGCCAAGTAAAGCCTGCTTTTCAGCTCACATCTTCGCTTGGAACACCAGTCCGGCATGCTCGCGCAGGGCGTGGAATTTGATCTTCGGCCACTGCTGCTCGACCGCGCGCAGCGTGGCGCTGTGGTCGACCAAGAGCGTTGGCGCGTCGACGGCGTCCAAGGCCACTCGGTGTGCGTTAGCGTCCATGAATTTTTTCAACTCATTCGCGTCATCGCAGGTGACCCAGCGCGCCAAATTGAAGTTGCTGGCCATGATGCGGGCTTTGACGCCGTACTCGTGCTCAAGCCTGTGCGCGACCACTTCAAACTGCAGTTGACCGACGGCGCCCAGCAACAGCAGGGAACCGGAAATCGGGCGGAAGACCTGAATCGCGCCTTCTTCGCCCAACTGCGTGAGGCCAGCGCGCAGCTGTTTGCTGCGCAGCGGGTCGGCCACTTCAACAGCGCGAAACATTTCCGGTGCAAAAAATGGCAAGCCGGTGAACAGCAGCGTTTCGCCTTCGGTCAGCGTGTCGCCAAGTTGCAGCACGCCATGGTTGGGTATACCGATGATGTCGCCGGCAAACGCAGTGTCGAGCAATTCACGGCGCTGGCTCATGAAGCTGACCACGGTGTTGGGCCGAATTTCTTTGCCGCTGCGGACCACTTTGAGGCGCATGCCGCGCGTGAATTCACCGCTGGTCACGCGTAAGAAAGCAATGCGGTCGCGATGCGCCGGGTCCATGTTGGCCTGGATCTTGAAGACCACGCCAGAGAATTTTTTCTCTTCAGGTTGGACGGTGCGCTGCATGGCGGCGCGGGGGGCTGGGGCTGGCGCCAGATCGACCAGTGCGTCCAGCACTTCTTGCACACCAAAGTTGTTGATGGCGGAGCCAAAAAACATGGGTGTCTGCTTGCCACTGAGGAATTCTTCGCGGTTGAATTCTGGCGACGCACCGTTCAGCAGTTCCAGTTCGTCCTGCGCCTGCGTGAACTCGGCGCCAAAGCGTTTGCTGGCTTCAGCATTGTCCAAACCCGACAAAATTTCATCGTCTCCACCGGCCTTGTCTTCGCCGGGGCTGAAGACGCGCATGCGCTTTTCGCGCCGGTCGTACACGCCATGAAAGAGCTTGCCCATACCGACAGGCCAAGTGAAAGGCACCACCGCCATGCCGAGTTCCCGCTCGATCTCGTCCATCACGCTCATCGGGTCTTGCACCTCACGGTCCATCTTGTTGACGAAGGTCAGGATGGGTGTGCCGCGCGCACGGCAGACTTGCAGCAGGCGGCGGGTTTGCGGTTCAACGCCGTTGGCCGCGTCGATCACCATCAGCGCGGCATCGACGGCGGTCAGCACGCGGTAGGTGTCTTCTGAAAAGTCTTGGTGGCCGGGAGTATCCAGCAGATTGATGACGCAATCGCGGTATTCCATCTGCATCACCGAGCTGGCGACCGAAATACCGCGTTGTTTTTCAATCTCCATCCAGTCGCTGGTGGCGTGCCGTGCGGCCTTGCGGGCCTTGACCGAGCCGGCGATTTGAATCGCACCTGAAAATAGCAAGAGCTTTTCAGTCAGCGTGGTTTTACCCGCGTCAGGGTGGGAAATAATGGCAAACGTGCGGCGGCGCTTGACTTGTTTTTCGATTTCGATGGTGTCGGACATAACCCACGATTATCGACTGCAA
>CANFXC010000148.1 GCA_947450765.1 Comamonadaceae bacterium
CCTGCCTACATCGGTGGCGGCCAGCAAATCGTCGAGCTCGACCTTGTTCAATCGCCCAACTTTTGCGCTTAAAGCAGAAAAACTGACATTGCCGCGGCAAGCAGCAGGCCATGTCAGAAAGGTACTGAAATACTATGTAATACATAACAAATCTGTAGCTGCCCTGCCCCACTCGCGCGGGAAAAAAGCTAAGTCCAACGACGCGAGGTAGCAGCCAAAATCGTCCCCCAGCTTTTTTGACTGATCATCAAGGGGATGCTTCATCCGGCGATGCGACAAGCACTTCAATGTGCAGCTTTTCTAGCTGCTCTCGGATCCCTTTGTCTATTCCCGAGTCCGTGATGACTCTCGTCACTTTGTCCATTTTGGCGATTCGAAATATTGCCTGCGACTGAAACTTCGATGAGTCCACGATGACGGTGACTGTCTGAGCGGCATCGATGAAAGCGCGGTTCATGGCGGCATCCTCCGACGACAGCATGGCAATACCCCCCGTAGGCGAGATGCCATGGACGCCTAGGAACGCCGCACGAACAGTTATCTCGTCAAAAGTGCCCGGGGCCGGACGACAAATCGATGCCATTTTTTTGAAGTCGACTGTGCCGGGTAACAGATACACGGAAGCGTTCTGACTTCTTGCAAACTCCATTGCAACGGTCAATCCGTTCGTGACGACATGCAGATTTTGGTGACCCCTCAAGGCCTCAGCAAAATGCCTTGATGTCGTACCAGCGTTGACCAAAATGCAATCGCCATCGGTGACATGCTGCGCAGCAAGCTCAGCGATTGCCCGCTTTTCTCGAAAATTCTCGCGCTCGCGTTCCGCGTAGCTGATGCTCTCGTAGCGCGCCCAGCCCTCAGCAATAACCTCCCCAGAGACCGCACCCCCGTGTGTGCGCTCAACCAATCCACGCTCATGGAGTTCGATCAAGTCACGCCGAATCGTAATGGGCGAAGTCTGGAACCTGTTGGCTAATGCATTGACCTCCACAACTCCTCCGTTCTGGAGCAGAGCAACTATTGCCTTGTGACGAGCGGCTTTGAGCATGTTTGTCCCCTTTTTAGATTCATCTGATTAGATGTCAATACGATCACAAACGAACATAAAAAATTAAATAAAACCAAAACAATGTCACTAAAGAGTCATCTTATGTTCGTAACATTGATCTTATGAACATAAAAGTACAAATTAGAGCAGTGATTTTTGATGTAGATGGCACCTTGTTTGACACATTGCCATCACTTTCAGCTGCCGCAAACAGCGCACTCGTGCAGGCTGGACTGAGTGCTGTTGAGGCGGCACACATGCGAATCGCGCTCAACGAAGGTTTGAAGCCCATGTTCCGCAAATCCATCGCCCTGCAAACGACTGCCGTGGATCCTGCCATGGCGATTGAACTGGAAAACGAATTCTTAAACACGTACACGAGCCAATGGCTGCCAAAGGCACCACTGTACGCCTGTGTGCAGGAAGCTTTGATGGCACTCAAATCTCAAGGCTTGAAGCTGGGCATCTGCACCAACCGGGACCGGGCCTCGACCGAGGTTCTGTTGGCACAAGCTGGCATCTCAAGCATGTTTGACACCATCGTCGGAATGGGTGACGCAGCCCGTCCAAAACCAGCCGCAGACCCTTTGCAAATGGCTCTGGAACGCATGGAGATATCAGCCGCAGAAGCCTTGTACGTAGGGGACTCCGGCCTAGATGCGACTTGTGCCGAACTGTCACAGGTTCGCTTCGCGGCTCACTTGGGAGGGTACGCAGAACAACCCGGCGATCTGCTGCCGAACGTTTTAAGTTTCTCCACCTACGACCAGCTCACGGACTGGGTCCTAAGCCACCTGACCATCACAAAGGAAGCTTGCAATGCCTGACATTCATATTTCTGGACTCTCCAAACAATTCGGCAGCACCAAGGTCCTCAAAGGACTCAACCTGACCGTCAAGGACGGTGAATTCCTCACGTTGTTGGGCTCTTCCGGCTGTGGAAAGTCCACCCTGCTTAAATTGATTGCGGGACTGGATCAACCCGACTCAGGGGAGATTCGGCTGGGCGATAGCGACCTGCTCGCCTTGTCACCTAGTCAGCGTGACTGCGCCATGGTGTTCCAGTCGTATGCGCTTTACCCGCACATGACTGTGGGCGGCAATATTTGCACGCCACTGCTGATGCGCGGCCTGAATTTTTGGGGCCGCCTGCCGGGTGCGAAGTACTTTTCTGCAAAAACCCGTCAGATACAAGCGGAGGCTGAGGTCAACGCCCGCAAAGTAGCGCAGAGCCTCGGCATTGAAGCTCTATGGGAAAGAAAGCCCGCACAACTGTCCGGTGGTCAGCGCCAGCGCGTGGCACTTGCACGCGCCATGGTGAGACACCCTGCCGTCTTTCTATTTGACGAGCCACTGTCCAACCTTGATGTCAACTTGCGCCAAGCGCTACGGGCGGAAATCAGGCAGCTTCACGACGACTTGGGGGTGACATTCATCTATGTCACCCATGACCAGCATGAAGCCATGTCCATGTCAGACCGTGTGGCTGTCATGCGCGAGGGACGTATTTTGCAACTCGGAACACCCGAGGAAATTTACAACCGACCTGCAAACCTTGACGTCGCCAGATTTGTTGGGGCACCACGAATCAATTTACTAGATGGAGATGTTCGAGCCGATGGAGGCGTATGGGCGCAAGACTGCCGACTCGGCTATTCGCATGGCAAGCCAGGATCTTGCCGGATAGCATTCAGGCCCCAGTCGGGGTCTCTGGACCTCGAGGATGGGCTTGAAGTTCAAGGCACTGTGGTGAGCGTGGAGTTCACCGGCGCGGAGCAAATTGCATCACTCCAGGTCAGCGGCACTGAAGAGTCCATCGTATTTTGCTTCCCCTCCAACACCGAAGCAATTCGGGTCGGCCAGGCTCTGCGAGTCTCGGTGCCTTTTGATGAAATTCATATATTCGACGGTGATGGTCAGCGCCGCGCATTCGATCACCTTGCGCGTTTAATGAACGCGGCAGCCTGAGGCAGGGTTATGAGAGTCAATCCGCTCCACACTGCGGTGCTGCTGATGCCAGCCACCGTTCTTATCCTGCTGATGTTGGTGATCCCCGTGTGCATCGTGGCGGTCATGTCGTTCACTGATTGGCAATTTGGTGCTGCCTCGCTGGCATGGGTCGGACTGGGAAATTACCAGGAGCTTTGGAGTGACTCGGTTTTTCGCC
>CANFXC010000149.1 GCA_947450765.1 Comamonadaceae bacterium
TGCGCGCCAACCCCTCTGACGCTGCCAATCCCAACGCCGGCGGCACCGGTGCGATGGTGACGACAGGCTCCGGCCCTTTCGCCATCATCAACCAGACGATGATGCAGCCGAGTGTCAAAAAGGCGCTGCCTTTCATGGTGCTGGCGATCATCTTGCTGTTGTTTGTGGCGGTCTACACAGCGGTCAATGCGCCGACCTACCGGCCGATCGTGGCGGGCATGACGGAGGCTGACCAGCAGCTGGCTTTTGACGCGCTGAAAACAGCGGCTTTCAATCCAATTTTGGACACCACCAACGGACAGATCACGGTGCCGACCAAGCGCTACCACGAAGCGCGTATTTTTCTGGCTTCCAAAGGCTTGCCAAAAACCGGCCAGAGCGGCATGGACTCGTTGAAGGACCAGTCGTCGATGACGACCAGTCAGTTCATGGAACAGGTGCGCTACACCGCCGCGATTGAGCAAGAGCTGGTGCGCAGTATTTTGCAAATTGATTCGATCGCGTCGGCGCGGGTTCACTTGGCCCTGGCCAAGCAGTCAGCCTTTGTGCGCGACCGCACGCCGCCGAAAGCGTCTGTGGTGGTGACGCCGCAGCCCGGCCGCATGATGACGCCAACGCAAGTGCAGGCGGTGGTGCATTTGGTGGCCTCCAGCGTGCCGCTGCTGACCCCGGACAACGTGACCGTGGTCGACAACCTTGGCAAGCTCATCACTGATTCGTCAACGGACACGGCACTCGGTCTGACGGCTGCGCAAACCCAGCACAAACAAAAAATGGAAGAGGTGTATCGCCAGCGCGTGAACCAGATCCTGATGCCGATTGCCGGTGAAACCAACGTGCGTTCGCAGGTTAATTTGTCGCTGGACTTCAGTCAGACCGAAGTCACGACCGAAGACTATGACACCCGCGACAAAGGACCCAAGACCCGCTCCGAAGTGCTCAGCGAAGACCGCAACACCACCAAAGAGGCCGCCGGCATACCGGGTGCTTTGTCAAACACGCCGCCGGCAGCACCTTCTGCCGCCCCCAATACCGGCGCGCCAGCGGCCAAACCCGCTGTTGAAGAAAAAAGCGTATTGACGAATCGGACCACCCGTAACTACGAACTGGACCGTTCAGTACGCCATGTGACGAGCGCGACCGGCACCGTGGAGCGTCTGAGCGTGGCCGTGGTCATCAACGAACGCCAGCCCACGCCACAACCCAAGAACGACAAAGGCGAAACCCCTGAGGCCAAAGCCAACCCGTACACGCCAGAAGAGATGGAGCGCATGCAAAGTCTGGTGCGCAGCGTGGTCGGCTTTAACGAGGCCCGCGGCGACGTGGTGACCGTGATCCCCGCGCGCTTTGAAATTGAGCCGGTGTATGACATGAGCGTGGTTTGGTACAAGGACGAAGTCCTGATGAACCAGATCAAGAGCGGTGTGATCGGGCTGGTGTTTGTGGCGTTCTTGCTGTTGGTTGTGCGTCCGGCCGTGATGTATTTGCTGGGTCGCGAAAAAGCTGCTGAAGAAGCCGCCGCCACGCTGTTGCTTGAACAGACGCAGCCTTTGCCGGATGGCGAATTGAGTGCTGCCGACATGAACGCCATCCAATTGGGTGAGGGCGAAACGCTGGAGCAACTCAAAGCCAAGCTGAAGCCGAAGAAATCAAACATCTCGCTCGAAATGCTGGACACCGCCAACTCCTACGACGACAAGGTGGCCTTGGTGCGCATGATCGTGGCCGAAGACTCCGCCCGCGTTGCCAGCGTGCTTAAAAACATGATCAAGGCCGGCTGAGGCTGACAGGAGAACGCTATGGCTGAAAAGGAAGAAGTCGTCCTCACAGACGCCGAGTTGGCGGCAAATGAAGCCCTGGAGCGTGAGCTCAGCGAGATGACCGGCGTGCAACGCGCGGCGGTGCTGATGCTGCTGCTGGGTGAACAACAGGCGGCTGAGATCATCCGGTTTTTGAACCCGAAAGAAGTCCAGGCCTTGGGCGGTGCGATGGTGTCGGTGTCCGACCTGTCGCAAGAGGCCGTCAACGCCGTGCTCGACGAGTTTGTGGCGACGATTAAAAAGCAGACCAATCTGGGTCTGGGCACGACCGACTATGTTGAAAAGGTCTTCAAGCGGGCGCTGGGTGACGACAAGGCTGCCTCAGTGCTGGGCCGCATCATGCCGGGCCAGGGCAGCAAAGGTCTTGAAATTTTGAGCTGGATGGACGCCCGTTCTATCGCCGAGATGATCCGCGGCGAACACCCGCAGGTCACCGCCATTATTTTGTCGGTGCTGGAACATTCGGTAGCGGCTGACGTGCTGAATTTCTTGCCATCCGAGACGCGTGCAGAGATCATTCAGCGCGTGGCCAATCTTGAGACGGTCCAGCCTTCTGCGATGGAAGAGCTCGAGGCCATCATGAAGAAGCAGTTCTCCAACAATTCGTCGGCCAAGTCGTCGAGCTTTGGTGGCCTGAAGGCCGCAGCCAAGATCATGAACTTCACCAAGACCGAGCTCGAAGCGTCGGTCATGGGTGGTCTGTCAGAGCTTGACCCTGACTTGATGCAAAAGATCCAGGACAACATGTTCACCTTCGAGAACCTGACGGGTGTGGACAACCGAGGTATTCAGGTGCTGATGCGCAATGTCGAGCCCGACCTGTTGATGATCGGACTCAAAGGCGCGAGCGACGTTGTCAAAGACAAGTTCTTTGGCAACATGTCCGAGCGCGCGCGCGGCATGTTCCGCGACGACATGGAGGCCAAAGGCCCGTTGCGACTGGCCGACGTCGAGGATGCCCAGAAAACCATCATGCGGATTGCCCGAAAACTATCGGATGCAGGCGACCTGGTGCTAGGCGGAGGCGATGACTTTGTCTGATCGCCCCGGCTTGGGCGAGACGGGTCCGCGCACCGCGCGGGTTTGGCAGCCTCTGGACTTACTGCACCCGACCGCCGGCCACGGCGGCTTTGTGCGCAAGGCTTGGTCAGACCGGCCCTTGCAGTCTTTCGGTGTGCAGGTCGTGAAGACCTGGTCACCGCCGGGGGACGAGAACACAGAAGGCGCCGACGCCAGCGTGGCCGACGCAGCGTTGCCGGCAGAAGACGTCGACACGGCGCAAGCCACTGAGGCCGCTACTTTGGCGCTGACCGAAGCGGCGCTCGAAACACATCGCCAAACCGCCTACGCAGAAGGCGTGGCCAATGGCCAGCAGCA
>CANFXC010000150.1 GCA_947450765.1 Comamonadaceae bacterium
ACTTTGAAGAGCGCTCCTTCTCGTAATCGTCATGGGACTTTTTGTTTACTCGCGACAGGCAGTCTGCGATGGCTCCGGGTGGCTGCTTGTAGCAGTCGTTTTCCGCCGCACCCTTGAATCCCTCGTACCACGCTTGCGTTGAACAACCGGCCATCATCAGCATCAGGCTGGGTAAAACAATTATCAGGCGCATGATTTAAATCTGTTTTATGACTGGTTCAATCTTAGCGCCGTCAACGAACCCATGCGCGGTCAGCCCGTGATTTACTGGCCAGGGTGGACCCAGTTCTCCACTTCGAGCCCAGGCACACGCACGAATTCTGACATGTTGTTCGTCACCAGCACCAAACCTTCGCTGCGTGCGTGACCGGCAATGTGCATGTCATTCACTCCGATGGGCTGGCCGAGTTTTTCCAGGGCGGCACGAATGGCGCCATAGTGCTGCGCACCCTTGGCGCCGTAGGGGAGAACTTCCAAGCGGCTGCAAAAGTCCTCGATGGCAGACAGGTTCTCGCTCACCCGGCTGCTTTTCTCCGCGCCGTGCAAGAGTTCGGCCAGAGTAATGGAGGAAATCGCCATGCGACTGGCGTTTGCGTTGAAGGTGGATAGCACCTCCAGGGGTCGCCGCTTCAACACGTAAATGACGATGTTGGTGTCGAGCAGGTAGCGCAGCATCAGAGCGCTTCCCGCTCCGACTGGTGTTGGCTGGCGCGCTCGGGCAGGAAATCGTCGCTAACATGGGGACCATTAACAAAGAAGCTGTCCCAAGTTTGGCCGAGGGGAGAGATGATGCGCTCGTTGCCTCTGACGCGTATTTCTACCTTTTGGGTTCCCTCGGGTAGGCGCACGTCCAAAGGAAGGCGTACGGCCTGGGTGCGATTGTTCACAAAAACACTGCCAATAGACATGTCTATCCCCCTAGAAAATGTATATAGCAATTGTATAGTGCGTCGTGTTTGCAGTCAACTCAACGCTCTCGAATGGCTCTTTCTTCTGGAGGGTGCACTTATTCCGTCGGTCACCTTTTTACTCATTTTGAAGTGGCTACCGTAAATTCACGGTGTCAGATTTCAATCGGTTCAAGTTTTTTGCGTCTGCAATGGGTGCATATTTGATAGGACCGATAGAGTGACAGCCGTGAATTCACACCGGCGGCTGTTGCCGATGTCCAAAATTTGGTGCCGTTGGCTTGACTAAGCTGGCTTAATCAAATCGGTTCAGGCATGTGTCACCGGTTCTTGCATCTCTTGAGCGATGAACTCGGCCAATGGTGTGATCTGGCCTTTGACACTCGCAGCCTCCAGTGCCTTCATGTAGACATCTCGCCGGCTCATTCGAATCACCGTCCACGGATAACCACCGGATGCCAGCAGCGTGTTCATCAGAAAGCGGCCGATACGGCCGTTGCCATCGTAGTACGGATGGATAAAGACGAAGAGGTGATGTCCAAGCACAGCGCGCACGCTGGCCTCAGGCTCTGCTTCGAGCAAGTCCCACAGCGTTTCCAGCGAATCCAACAGGGCCTGGCTGGGCAGTGGCGTGTGCAGTGAGTTGCGAATAAAGATCGGGCCACGCCGATAGCCGATGAGTTGACTGGCCTCGACGATGCCAGCGCTCACAGATGGGCCGAACAGCTCGGCGTACCAGTCGTGGTGATCACGCTTGACCACGAGACCGGCGTTGTCGTTTGCCAGTACTTTTCCAATGCTCTCCCTGACCGCCTGGAAAGCTTGGTAATAGCCCCTCGCCGCTAGCGCGTCTTTGGTTTTGTTCTGCTCTGGGTCGCCGTCTGGATTCCAGTCACCGCGTGCCACACGCTCGATCAACGCGTCGTTGACGCGATAACCCTCGATGGACAGGGAGTTGTAGGCGTCAGAGACGTAGCGTTCGTCGACCCGCGCCAGATAGTCGGCACTCTGTTTCTCGATGCCCGGCGCGGGTGGGAAGGCATTGATGACATCCTGACGCCATCCGGCCCACATCGAGCGCAGGCGCAAAACATAGGGAGATCGTTCCTTGCTGGGAGCAATGGTGGGTTCGGGCAATTCAAAGGGATTGACCAGTTTGAGTGTGATTTTGAACTTGGCGAAGGCCTTCTGAATGTGCTCGGCTTCGTCAGGACGTTTGACAAATTCGAATGCGGCGGCCAACCGGCCCGCAGCCGTAACCATCTTGTCTCCCTCCAGCAGCGTCGATAGTAATTCTGACGCATGACGGATGGTCGCCAGCGCGATCTCCGCCTCACGTGGGTTATTCACGAAGAATGAAGGCCCGACCAAGCACAAGGCCTCAGCGACGGGCCAGACTTGCAGGTCTCGGACATTCACGCGTGAATTGGGAACCCGATTCTTGTCAGGATAGACAAGCAGTGAGGTGTCGAAGGGCAAATCCACCTTGGATGTGCCGCTGTCGATCGTAACGCACGTGACTTGCCTGGGCACGGTGGTGTTGCCTGTGTGAAGCATCAGAGATGCCTCAGGGTTCAAACAATAGCGCTTGCCAAAGCGCTTGCCCAGGTAGCCTGAAACGAAGGCCCAAAAGGACGCGTACCAAGCTGTGGTGTCACCTTCGTTGTCACTCGGGCTGCCACAGATGTACCAACCCTTCATCACGGGTCTCAAAAAACCCGTGTCGACCAACAGGGTGCGCTGCTCATCATCCTTGAGGTCCGAGGCTTCGACAACGCCGTGGTGCTTTTCCTGAAGCCGTTTGAGTGTCCTCAGTGCAGCTGCGAGGGCTGGGTTGCCCTTTGACTTGCCACGTGATGGGTTCATAAATTCACTTTGATATTTCAAAAAATATTACTTTACCATTTTTCTTAAATTTACTTTGCTATTGTCTTAAAAATTACTTTGCTATTGGGCGAATTGATTGAAGCGAGCGCTTATCCCATCAGAGACAGCTCCCTTCATTTTCGGGTGGCCGCCGCGCTAGGGTCATCCAGACCTCCATTCTCATTCAAAACCACCACTTATTCTGGTTAAAACCAGTCAATACCAGCGATACAGTACGCTAGAGGGGTGCCGTCGTTAGCCTTATCCCGTTTACTGTCCCTGCCATGTCCGCCTCACCTCAATCTACTGCTGAATCTGTAGCCGCCGTTCCCTGGCTGACCTTGCTGGCCTTGGTGAGTGCCTTCGCACTCAGTCAGGCCTTTCGCACCGTTACAGCCATGATGGCG
>CANFXC010000151.1 GCA_947450765.1 Comamonadaceae bacterium
CGCCTGTCGCTTGCCAGTCAACTTGGCGCGTGATGACGATGTTGCTGCGGCCCGGTAGCGGCCGAAAGCGCGGCGGTAGCGAGTCCCACGTTTTACGGCCCATGATGACGGGGCAACCTTGCGTCAGGCGTTTGAAGTGAGCGAGGTCTTCCGGCAAGTGCCAGGGCATGCTGTTGTCTTTGCCGATCACGCCGTTGGCGGAGCGCGCAAAAATCAGGTTGATGCGGGGTGTCGTCACGGCTGGCTCAAACCGCCACAGGCGCTTTGATGGCGGGGTGGTGCTGGTAGTTCAGAAATTCGAAGTCGTCAAACTCGTAATCAAAAATAGACGCGGGCTGGCGCTTGATGTTCAGCGTCGGGTAGGCCATCGGTTCACGGCTCAGTTGCAGCGCCACTTGCTCGTGGTGGTTGCTGTAAATATGGCAGTCGCCGCCGGTCCAAATGAAGTCGCCCACCGCCAAGCCGCACTGCTGCGCCACCATGTGCGTGAGTAGCGCGTAGCTTGCAATGTTGAAGGGCACACCGAGAAAAATATCAGCGCTGCGCTGGTACAACTGGCAGCTGAGTTTGCCGGGTTGACCGGGCACTTCTGAGGGAGCGACGTAAAACTGAAAGAACGCGTGGCAGGGCATCAGCGCCATCTTTGACAGGTCGGCCACGTTCCAAGCGCTGACGATGATGCGGCGCGAATCCGGGTTGCTCTTGAGTGTTTTGATGACCTCGGCGATCTGGTCGATGTGACCGCCCTCGGGTGTCGGCCAGCTGCGCCATTGCACGCCGTAGACGGGGCCTAAGTCACCATCTTCACGCGCCCATTCGTCCCAGATAGAAACCCCGCGCGCCTTGAGCCAGTTGTTGTCGCTGGAGCCTTGCAGAAACCACAGCAGCTCATGGACGATGGATTTGAGGTGAACCTTCTTGGTGGTCACCAGCGGGAAACCTTCGTTGAGGTCAAAGCGCATTTGGTACCCAAAAACGCTCTTGGTGCCGGTGCCGGTTCGGTCAGCCTTGAAGACGCCGTGCGTGTCGACGTGGCGCATGAAGTCTTCGTATTGGGAGCGGATGGCTTGTGTCATGTCAGTAGGATCCAAAAATGCAGTCGAGAGCCGCAACGATTTCTTCGGTTTTTTCTTGCAGGTTGGCGACGCACTTGTTCAATTCTCGTGCTGGGAACGCAGCCATAGATGCGGTGTCAAGAACCACTTGTTTACCCAAAATATCGAACACAGGATTTAAATCGCGCAAACGATTTTTATACAAGGCGGCAGGTCGCAGCGGGATGACGATGCGTGACGCCAAGCTGTCGATGTATTCGTTCTGAATGTCCAAAAGGTAGGGCGTGTTTTTGCGTGCAGCGGCATCGGGGTGCGTGTAAACGTCAAAGCGGGCCAAGGTCAAAAAGTCCGGTACTTGGCTAAAGGTAGACCATCACGCTCAATGCGTGTGTTGTATTCGGCCACTGCGTCTTTGTTTTCTTCGTTCCACTTTTGCCAATAGCAACGGCGAACCTCTGCCGCCAGCAAGGTGTCGACGGTTTGGGAGACGTTCATCCCCATCTCGCGCGCCATCTCCAGTACCTTCGAGTTGAGCGAAAGATTCGTCGGTTTCTTGGTTGCGTTGGTAAAGTTAAGCATGGTCAGACTCCATCAAACATGCGCATATTATATGCGCAGGACTTTCCCCGGATTCATGATGTTGTTCGGGTCCAGCGCGGTTTTCAGCGCGCGCATCAGGCCGAGCGCGACCGGGGATTTGTGAATTTCGAGCTTCTCGACTTTGAGGCTGCCGACACCGTGCTCGGCAGAAATCGAACCGCCAAATTTCTGCACTGATTCATACACCAAGGTGTTGACCTGGTCTTCCCAGTCGCGCAGAAAAGCCGGGCCGTCGCTGCCGACGGGGGCTTGGACGTTGTAGTGCAAATTACCGTCGCCCAAGTGACCGAAATTGACCAGTCTCACGCCCGGAATTTCTCGTTCTAGCAGGGCGTCAGTGCTGCGTACAAACTCCGACATGTGCGAGACCGCCACGGAAATATCGTGTTTGATATTCAGGCCTTCTTCAGCTTGGGCCAGCGGAATGCTTTCGCGCACATGCCAGAGTTGTTTGGCTTGCGCCAAGCTTTCCGCCACCACGGCGTCGCTCACGCAGCCGCTCTCAAGCGCGGCTTCCAGCAGGTGTTCAAACTGCACGCGGGCATGAGCTTCAGACTCTTGGTCTGAGCATTCGAGCAGCACGCAGAATGCAGAGGTTTCATACAGCGGGACTTTGAGTTGGCTGAAGTGTTGCGCCACCAAGCTGAGCGCAAATTGGCCCATCACTTCAAAGCCTGTGAGACCCGCGCCTAGGTGCTGGTGCGCCATGCCTAGCAGCGCCACAGCATCGTCCATGGAGCCGACGGCAGCCCAGGCCGTGAGGCCGGCTGCGGGCAAAGGGTAGAGCTTCAAAGTGGCTGCGGTGATGATGCCCAAGGTGCCTTCGCTGCCGATGTACAAGTCACGCAGGTCGTAACCGGTGTTGTCTTTGCGCAGGCCCGACAGACCGTGCCAGATGTCGCCAGCCGCGGTGACAACTTCGAGGCCCAGACACAAGTCGCGGGCGTTGCCGTAGCGCAGCACTTGCGTGCCGCCCGCGTTGGTGGCGAGGTTGCCGCCGATGGTGCAACTGCCTTCAGCGGCCAGGCTCAGGGGAAACAAAAAGCCGGCCTGCCGCGCGGTGTCTTGCAGGCTTTGAAGAATGCAGCCAGCCTCGGCGGTGAGGGTCATGTTGGCCGGGTCAATCTCGCGCACTGCGCGCAGGCGTTGCAGGCTCAGCACCACTTGTTGGCCGGTGTCGTCGGGGATGGAGCCGACCACCAAGCCGGTGTTGCCGCCTTGCGGCACCAAGCTCACTTGGGCTGCCACGCAGGCTTTGACAACGCGCGCCACTTCGTCGGTGTTGGCGGGGCGCACAACGGCCAGCGCTTTGCCGCGCGCGCGTTTGCGCCAGTCCATTTCCCACGCTTGCAGGTCGCCGTCCGTCAGGACATGGGCATCGCCGCAAATGCTGCGGAGGTTTTGTAAAAAATCGTTGTTCATGGTGTTTCGGGGGGTATCGAATCAGGTAA